>NZ_JOGX01000187.1 GCF_000719555.1 Streptomyces sp. NRRL F-5727 | reverse complement strand
GGCCTGGAGCGGGCCAAGCTGGAGCTGATGGACTACGGCGCGGGCCAGGGCGTGGAGCTGGCCCACTTCGGCGGCGGCATCATCAAGGGCACGGCCGGGCTGGTGAACTTCGTCCGCTCGCTCAACCCCACGGACCCGTACAACCTGACCCACCCGGCGGAGTACTACAAGGGCGTCAACATGACGCTCGCCGGCCTGGTCTCC
>NZ_JOGX01000186.1 GCF_000719555.1 Streptomyces sp. NRRL F-5727 | reverse complement strand
GGTTGGTCGAGGTTCCTTTGAAACAAAACACAGCGAGGACGCTGTGGACGGTCGGTCACATTCCGACCTGACCGTCCCGCTCAACGCGAGTGTTGAACCGGATATCCGGTACACATTCACGGAGAGTTTGATCCTGGCTCAGGACGAACGCTGGCGGCGTGCTTAACACATGCAAGTCGAACGATGAAGCCCTTCGGGGTGGATTA
>NZ_JOGX01000185.1 GCF_000719555.1 Streptomyces sp. NRRL F-5727 | reverse complement strand
CTCCGAGTTGTCCGACGTGAGCACCGACTCCGGTCGGCCCCGGACAGCCACTCCGCAAGAACCACTGAGCCTGACGGCTGCGATTCGTCGTGCCGTTCTGCTTTCCGTGCGTTTTTGCGAAATGAGGAATCCGCGTTCGAAGTCAGGACGCCGGCCCCGATTCGCTTCGGAGCCGAGGAATCCGCTAAAGTCTCACTCGTCGGAACGGCCCAACAGCCCGGAAG
>NZ_JOGX01000184.1 GCF_000719555.1 Streptomyces sp. NRRL F-5727 | reverse complement strand
GACCTCGACGACGTCTTCTTCGCCCTCACCGCCACCACCGTCCCCGCCCAGCCGAAGGAGACCGTCCGATGAGCACCCTGTCCCTCGCCGTCCGCGACTCGTCCACGATGCTCCGCCGCAACCTCCTGCACGCCCGCCGCTACCCCTCCCTCACGCTGAACCTGCTGCTCACACCGGTGATGCTGCTCCTGCTCTTCGTCTACATCTTCGGCGACGTGATGAGCGCCGGCATGGGCGG
>NZ_JOGX01000183.1 GCF_000719555.1 Streptomyces sp. NRRL F-5727 | reverse complement strand
CGACGATCGAGCAGGCCGAGCAGCCGCGGTGGGGGGAGAGCCGCTGATGGTCGACTGGAAGGGGTGGGGCGACAAGATCGTCGACGGTGTCGGTTCCGGCATCGACAAGGGCAAGGAACTCGTCGGCGAGGGCGTCGACTACGTCACCGACAAGACCGGTCAGGCGCTGGACAAGGTCGGTGCGCACGACTGGGCGGACGCGGTCGAGGACTGGGGCGACGAGACCGCCTCCTCGCTGGGGGCGTCGGTCGGGGAGCAG
>NZ_JOGX01000182.1 GCF_000719555.1 Streptomyces sp. NRRL F-5727 | reverse complement strand
CTGCTCCCCGACCGACGCCCCCAGCGAGGAGGCGGTCTCGTCGCCCCAGTCCTCGACCGCGTCCGCCCAGTCGTGCGCACCGACCTTGTCCAGCGCCTGGCCGGTCTTGTCGGTGACGTAGTCGACACCCTCGCCGACGAGTTCCTTGCCCTTGTCGATACCGGAACCGACACCGTCGACGATCTTGTCGCCCCACCCCTTCCAGTCGACCATCAGCGGCTCTCCCCCCACCGCGGCTGCTCGGCCTGCTCGATCGTCG
>NZ_JOGX01000181.1 GCF_000719555.1 Streptomyces sp. NRRL F-5727 | reverse complement strand
GGAATCCGCGTTCGAAGTCAGGACGCCGGCCCCGATTCGCTTCGGAGCCGAGGAATCCGCTAAAGTCTCACTCGTCGGAACGGCCCAACAGCCCGGAAGGCAAACCCCGCTGACTGGGAATCAGACGCCGAAAGGATCTGATAGAGTCGGAAACGCCGGAAAAGCCCGGAGCGAAAGCGAAAGGGACCGGAAAGCACCGAGGAAATCGGATCGGAAAGATCTGATAGAGTCGGAAACGAAGGAAGCGCCCGGAGGGCCTGGA
>NZ_JOGX01000180.1 GCF_000719555.1 Streptomyces sp. NRRL F-5727 | reverse complement strand
CTGTTTCCAGGCCCTCCGGGCGCTTCCTTCGTTTCCGACTCTATCAGATCTTTCCGATCCGATTTCCTCGGTGCTTTCCGGTCCCTTTCGCTTTCGCTCTGGGCCCTTCCGGCGTTTCCGACTCTATCAGATCCTTTCGGCGTCTGATTCCCAGTCAGCGGGGTTTGTCTTCCGGGCTGTTGGGCCGTTCCGACGAGTGAGACTTTAGCGGATTCCTCGGCTCCGAAGCGAATCGGGGCCGGCGTCCTGACTTCGAACGCGGATTCC
>NZ_JOGX01000179.1 GCF_000719555.1 Streptomyces sp. NRRL F-5727 | reverse complement strand
TCAGTAGCGGTAGTGGTCGGGCTTGTACGGGCCGTCGACGGGCACGCCGAGGTAGGCGGCCTGGTCGTCGCTGAGGACGGTCAGCTTGACGCCGAGGGCGTCGAGGTGGAGGCGGGCGACCTTCTCGAGGTTGAGCAGGCGGCCCTCGGACAGGACGATGACGACCTTGCCGTCGGGGAAGGTCCACGTGTGGACCTGCGGCTTCACCTCGTCCTTGACGATGCCGGGGACGGCGGCGAGGCCGGCCATGTCGATCTCGTTGTCGAAGTGGCCGATGTTGCCGACGATCGCCTGGTGCTTCATCCGGGCGATGTCGGACGCCATGATGATGTCCTTG
>NZ_JOGX01000178.1 GCF_000719555.1 Streptomyces sp. NRRL F-5727 | reverse complement strand
CTTCCCCCGCCAGCAGCGGGGCCGCCGCCTCTGTCTCGCCGACTTCCACCGCGCCGAGGACTCCGGGGAGGTCGACACCGTCGCCCTCCAGGTCGTCACCGTCGGATCGCGGATCGGCGAGGAGACCGCCAGGCTCTTCGCCGCCGACGCCTACCGTGACTACCTCGAACTCCACGGCCTGTCGGTGCAGTTGGCGGAAGCGCTGGCCGAGTACTGGCACGCGCGGGTGCGGCGGGAGTGGGGGATCGGCGGCGCCGACCCGGCCGGCCTGGACGGCATGCTGCGCACCGAGTACCAG
>NZ_JOGX01000177.1 GCF_000719555.1 Streptomyces sp. NRRL F-5727 | reverse complement strand
CTTCCCCCGCCAGCAGCGGGGCCGCCGCCTCTGTCTCGCCGACTTCCACCGCGCCGAGGACTCCGGGGAGGTCGACACCGTCGCCCTCCAGGTCGTCACGGTCGGATCGCGGATCGGCGAGGAGACCGCCAGGCTCTTCGCCGCCGACGCCTACCGCGGCTACCTCGAACTCCACGGCCTGTCGGTGCAGTTGGCGGAGGCGCTGGCCGAGTACTGGCACGCGCGGGTGCGGCGGGAGTGGGGGATCGGCGGCGCCGACCCGGCCGGCCTGGACGGCATGCTGCGCACCGAGTACCAG
>NZ_JOGX01000176.1 GCF_000719555.1 Streptomyces sp. NRRL F-5727 | reverse complement strand
GTAGATCAGGTCGAGGGCGGTGGTGACCTGCTCCTCGTCGAAACGGGCGATCGGCAGGATCTTCGAGGCGTGCACGATCGCCGAGTCCAGACCGGCCTTCACGCACTCGTCCAGGAAGACCGAGTTCAGCAGGATCCGGGCGGCCGGGTTCAGGCCGAAGGAGATGTTCGACAGACCCAGCGTGGTCTGCACCTCCGGGTGGCGTCGCTTCAGCTCCCGGATCGCCTCGATCGTCGCGATGCCGTCCTTGCGGGACTCCTCCTGGCCCGTGCAGATGGTGAAGGTCAGCGTGTCGATGAGGATG
>NZ_JOGX01000175.1 GCF_000719555.1 Streptomyces sp. NRRL F-5727 | reverse complement strand
CTTGAGCTCGCGGATCGCCTCGATCGTCGCGATGCCGTCCTTGCGGGACTCCTCCTGGCCCGTGCAGATGGTGAAGGTCAGCGTGTCGATGAGGATGTCCGACTCGTGGATGCCCCAGTTGCCGGTCAGGTCGCCGATGATCCGCTCCGCGATGGCGACCTTGTGCTCGACCGTGCGGGCCTGGCCCTCCTCGTCGATCGTCAGCGCGATCAGCGCGGCCCCGTGCTCCCGGGCCAGACGGGTGACCCGGGCGAAGCGCGAGTCGGGACCGTCACCGTCCTCGTAGTTGACGGAGTTGATCACCGCACG
>NZ_JOGX01000174.1 GCF_000719555.1 Streptomyces sp. NRRL F-5727 | reverse complement strand
CTGGGTGATCTCCTCGCCGGTGACCGCCTTGACGACGTCCGGACCGGTGATGAACATCTGCGAGGTCTCACGGACCATGAACACGAAGTCCGTCAGCGCAGGACTGTAGGCGGCGCCGCCCGCGCACGGGCCGAGCATCACGCTGATCTGCGGGATCACGCCCGAGGCCCGGGTGTTGCGCTGGAAGATGCCGCCGTAACCGGCGAGCGCCGAGACGCCCTCCTGGATCCGGGCGCCGGCGCCGTCGTTCAGCGAGACCAGCGGCGCGCCGGCCGCGATGGCCATGTCCATGATCTTGTGGATCTTCGTGGCGTGG
>NZ_JOGX01000173.1 GCF_000719555.1 Streptomyces sp. NRRL F-5727 | reverse complement strand
CCACGCCACGAAGATCCACAAGATCATGGACATGGCCATCGCGGCCGGCGCGCCGCTGGTCTCGCTGAACGACGGCGCCGGCGCCCGGATCCAGGAGGGTGTCTCGGCGCTCGCCGGGTACGGCGGCATCTTCCAGCGCAACACCCGGGCCTCGGGTGTGATCCCGCAGATCAGCGTGATGCTCGGCCCGTGCGCGGGCGGCGCCGCCTACAGCCCCGCGCTGACGGACTTCGTGTTCATGGTCCGTGAGACCTCGCAGATGTTCATCACCGGTCCGGACGTCGTCAAGGCGGTCACCGGCGAGGAGATCACCCAG
>NZ_JOGX01000172.1 GCF_000719555.1 Streptomyces sp. NRRL F-5727 | reverse complement strand
GCGCGATCGCCTCACGCGCCTTGCCCTGGGCCGCGACGACCGCCTTCGCGTACGTCTCCAGCGCCTTGGCCGCGCTCTCCATCGCGTCCGCCGCGTGCAGCCAGTCCGTCGGCAGGGTCTGGAACTTCGCCCGGAACGCGTCGGCCGCCTCGCCCTTCCACTGCGACGCGTCGAGCTTCCGCATGCCGCCGCCCACCAGGTCGAACGCCCGATGGAAGTCCCGCAGGTTCTTCACCGTCGCGGCGATCTCGTCCGGCTTGCCGTGGACCAGCTCGTCCGCCTCCTCGGTCTGCCCGAGCTGCTGCTCCCCGACCGAC
>NZ_JOGX01000171.1 GCF_000719555.1 Streptomyces sp. NRRL F-5727 | reverse complement strand
GCGCGATCGCCTCACGCGCCTTGCCCTGGGCCGCGACGACCGCCTTCGCGTACGTCTCCAGCGCCTTGGCCGCGCTCTCCATCGCGTCCGCCGCGTGCATCCAGTCCGTCGGCAGGGTCTGGAACTTCGCCCGGAACGCGTCGGCCGCCTCGCCCTTCCACTGCGACGCGTCGAGCTTCCGCATCCCGCCGCCCACCAGGTCGAACGCCCGATGGAAATCCCGCAGGTTCTTCACCGTCGCGGCGATCTCGTCCGGCTTGCCGTGGACCAGCTCGTCCGCCTCCTCGGTCTGCCCGAGCTGCTGCTCCCCGACCGAC
>NZ_JOGX01000170.1 GCF_000719555.1 Streptomyces sp. NRRL F-5727 | reverse complement strand
TGGACTACGTGGGCCGGGACGGTGTCGCGGACATGGAGGAGCTGGCGGGCCGCTTCGCGACCGCCTCCACCCTCCCGATCGTGCTGGACTCCACGGAGGAGGAGGTGATCCGGGCGGGTCTGGAGAAGCTGGGCGGCCGCTGGAGAAGCTGGGCGGCCGTGCGGTGATCAACTCCGTCAACTACGAGGACGGTGACGGTCCCGACTCGCGCTTCGCCCGGGTCACCCGTCTGGCCCAGGAGCACGGGGCCGCGCTGATCGCGCTGACCATCGACGAGGAGGGCCAGGCCCGCACGGTCGAGCACAAGGTCGCCATCGCCGAGCGGATCATCGACGACCTGACCGGCAACTGGGGCATCCACGAGTCCGACATCCTCATCGACACGCTGACCTTCACCATCTGCACGGGCCAGGAGGAGTCCCGCAAGGACGGCATCGCGACGATCGAGGCGATCCGCGAGCTCAAG
>NZ_JOGX01000169.1 GCF_000719555.1 Streptomyces sp. NRRL F-5727 | reverse complement strand
GGCGACGGACGCCTGGCCGGAGTCGGCGGAGACGAGGGTGGAGAGGATCTTCACGGCGGTGGTCTTGCCGGCGCCGTTCGGACCCAGCAGGGCGAAGACCGTGCCCTCGGGGACGGTCAGGTCGACTCCGTCGAGGACGACCTTGTCGCCGTACGACTTGCGCAGACCGTTCGCCGCGATCGCGGGGTGCGTCATGACGGGGGTTCTCCTCGGTTCTTCGGAAGCGGTGGGGGCGGTCAGTTGGCGTGGGCGGTGATGTCGCCGTGGGAGGTGGTGGCGTGGATGGTGAGGTCGGCGCCGGTGCCCTTGGCGTTCTGGAGGGTGTTGTGGATGCG
>NZ_JOGX01000168.1 GCF_000719555.1 Streptomyces sp. NRRL F-5727 | reverse complement strand
CTCCAGGGTGCCGTCGGCGCGCCAGCGGGCGAGGTCGCCGGTGCGGTACACGCGGGCGCCGCGCGGGCCGTGGGGGGGGGGGACGAACCGTTCGGCGGGGAGGGCCGGGCGGGGGCGGCGCCGTCGAGGCGTTCGGCGAGGGGCGCCACGGGCGGGGCCTCGAAGAGGTCACGGAGGGTGAGTTCCGCGCCGAGCGCGGCGCGGATGCGGACGGCGAGGCGGGCGGCGAGGGGGGAGTGGGCGCCGGGGGGGAAGAAGTCGTCGTCGATGCCGGTCCCGGGCAGGCCGAGGAGGTCTGCGAAGAGGCCGCAGAGGATCTCCTCGCGCGGGCTGCGCGGGGCACGGTGCGCGGTGCCGGCGGTGAAGTCGGGGGCGGGCAGGGCGCGGCGGTCCAGC
>NZ_JOGX01000167.1 GCF_000719555.1 Streptomyces sp. NRRL F-5727 | reverse complement strand
CGGGCGCTTGAGGTCGAGGTCGCGGATGATCGCGGCCGGCCGCAGGTCGAAGACCTGGGTGACGGCGTGCTGGATCCGGTCGACGGGGACGGTCTCGGTACCGAAGGTCTCGACGAACAGACCGACCGGCTCCGCCTTGCCGATCGCGTACGCGACCTGCACCTCGCAGCGGCGCGCGAGACCCGCCGCGACCACGTTCTTCGCGACCCAGCGCATCGCGTACGCCGCCGAACGGTCGACCTTGGAGGGGTCCTTGCCGGAGAACGCGCCGCCGCCGTGCCGGGCCATGCCCCCGTAGGTGTCGATGATGATCTTCCGGCCGGTCAGGCCGGCGTCGCCCATCGGGCCGCCGACCTCGAACCGGCCGGTCGGGTTGACCAGCAGCCGGTAGCCGTCC
>NZ_JOGX01000166.1 GCF_000719555.1 Streptomyces sp. NRRL F-5727 | reverse complement strand
GGACGGCTACCGGCTGCTGGTCAACCCGACCGGCCGGTTCGAGGTCGGCGGCCCGATGGGCGACGCCGGCCTGACCGGCCGGAAGATCATCATCGACACGTACGGGGGCATGGCCCGGCACGGTGGCGGCGCGTTCTCCGGCAAGGACCCCTCCAAGGTGGACCGTTCGGCGGCGTACGCGATGCGCTGGGTCGCGAAGAACGTGGTCGCGGCGGGTCTCGCGCGCCGCTGCGAGGGGCAGGTCGCGTACGCGATCGGCAAGGCGGAGCCGGTCGGTCTGTTCGTCGAGACCTTCGGCACCGAGACCGTCCCCGTCGACCGGATCCAGCACGCCGTCACCCAGGTCTTCGACCTGCGGCCGGCCGCGATCATCCGCGACCTCGACCTCAAGCGCCCG
>NZ_JOGX01000165.1 GCF_000719555.1 Streptomyces sp. NRRL F-5727 | reverse complement strand
GTCGCAGGGGGTGTCGAGTCCTTCGGTGACGTCGGCGCGGACGAGGTGGGCGCGGCCGGGCAGGCCGGCGAGGGTGCCGAGTGCGGCGGCCGCGCCGGTGTCGTCGTGGGCGTAGTTGAGCAGGACGTGGGCGCCGCGGGCGCACAGTTTGCGGGCGGTGGCGAGGCCGGCTCCGCGGGTGGCGCCGGTCACCAGCGCGGTGCGGCCCGTGAGGTCGGGGGCGGTGGGGGTGGTGAGGGTGGGGGCGGGCTGGAAGTGGGAGGTGTTGTGCACGAGGATGTCGAGGCCGCCGAAGAGGCGTTCGGCCTCGTCGCAGGGGGTGTCGAGTCCTTCGGTGACGTCGGCGCGGACGAGGTGGGCGCGGCCGGGCAGGCCGGCGAGGGTGCCGAGTGCGGCGGCCGCGCCGGT
>NZ_JOGX01000164.1 GCF_000719555.1 Streptomyces sp. NRRL F-5727 | reverse complement strand
CCCTCCTGGATCCGGGCGCCGGCGCCGTCGTTCAGCGAGACCAGCGGCGCGCCGGCCGCGATGGCCATGTCCATGATCTTGTGGATCTTCGTGGCGTGGGCCTCGCCCAGCGCACCGCCGAAGATCCGGAAGTCGTGCGCGTAGACGAACACCGTCCGGCCCTCGACCGTGCCCCAGCCGGTGATCACACCGTCGGTGTACGGCTTCTTCGCCTCCAGGCCGAAGCCCTGCGCGCGGTGCCGGCGCAGCTGCTCGACCTCGTTGAAGGAACCCGGGTCGAGGAGCAGCTCGATCCGCTCACGCGCGGTCAGCTTGCCCTTCGCGTGCTGGGCCTCGGTCGCGCGCTCGCTGGGGCCGGCCAGCGCCTGCTCCCGCAGGACGTGCAGTTCGGCGACGCGGCCACGTGCG
>NZ_JOGX01000163.1 GCF_000719555.1 Streptomyces sp. NRRL F-5727 | reverse complement strand
AGTCGCGGACGGCGAGGGACAGGGTGCTCATCGGACGGTCTCCTTCGGCTGGGCGGGGACGGTGGTGGCGGTGAGGGCGAAGAAGACGTCGTCGAGGTCCGGGGTGTGGACGGTGAGTTCGTCCGCCTCGACGCCGGCGGCGTCCAGCCAGTCGAGGATGGACCGCAGCTCGCGCTGGCTGCCGCCGCTGGGGATCTGGAGCGCCAGGGCCTCGTCGTCGCGGGTGGCGACCTGGAGGGTCGTGACGGCGGCCTGGTAGGCGTCGGGGTCGGTGAAGCGGAGGCGGATGTGGCCGCCCGGGATCTGGCGTTTGAGCTGGTCGGCGGTGCCTTCGGCGACGATGCGGCCGCCGTTGAGGACGGCGATGCGGTCGGCGAGTTCGTCGGCCTCTTCGAGGTACTGGGTGGTG
>NZ_JOGX01000162.1 GCF_000719555.1 Streptomyces sp. NRRL F-5727 | reverse complement strand
CACCACCCAGTACCTCGAAGAGGCCGACGAACTCGCCGACCGCATCGCCGTCCTCAACGGCGGCCGCATCGTCGCCGAAGGCACCGCCGACCAGCTCAAGCGCCAGATCCCCGGCGGCCACGTCCGCCTCCGCTTCACCGACCCCGACGCCTATCGCAGCGCCTCCGACGCGCTGGGCGAGGCGACGAGGGACGACGAGGCCCTCACCCTCCAGATCGCGAACGACGGCAGCCAGCGGGCGCTCCGCGCGCTGCTCGACCGGCTCGACACGGCCGGCGTCGAGGCGGACGAACTCACCGTCCACACGCCCGACCTCGACGACGTCTTCTTCGCCCTCACCGCCACCACCGTCCCCGCCCAGCCGAAGGAGACCGTCCGATGAGCACCCTGTCCCTCGCCGTCCGCGACT
>NZ_JOGX01000161.1 GCF_000719555.1 Streptomyces sp. NRRL F-5727 | reverse complement strand
GGGGAAGGCGGCGGTGGACAGTTCGGCGAAGCGGCGGATCTGGCGGACGTCGGTGGCCGGCATGATCTCCGGGATGATCGGGGTGTCGCAGCCGGCGGCCGCGACCCGGTCCCGCAGCCGTAGATAGTCCTCCGGGTCGAAGAACATCTGCGTGATCGCGTAGTCCGCCCCCGCCCGGCACTTGGCGACGAAGTGCGCGAGGTCGCTGCGCGCGTCGAAGGACCTCGGATGACCCTCCGGAAAGGCCGCCACGCCGATCCGGAACTCGCCCAACGAGCGCACCAGCTCGACGAGTTCATAGGCGTATGTGAAGCCCTGCGGGTGCGGGGTCCATGTTCCGCGTGGGTCGCCCGGGGGGTCGCCGCGCAGCACCAGGACGTCGCGGACGCCGGCGTCGGCGTAGGCGCCGATGATCGC
>NZ_JOGX01000160.1 GCF_000719555.1 Streptomyces sp. NRRL F-5727 | reverse complement strand
GCGATCATCGGCGCCTACGCCGACGCCGGCGTCCGCGACGTCCTGGTGCTGCGCGGCGACCCCCCGGGCGACCCACGCGGAACATGGACCCCGCACCCGGACGGATACCGGCACGCGTATGAACTCGTCGAACTCGTCCGTTCCCTGGGTGACTTCAGGGTAGGTGTCGCCGCGTTCCCCGAGGGGCACCCACGCTCTGTCGATCCCGAAAGCGACCTCGCGCACTTCGTGGCCAAGTGCCGGGCGGGGGCGGACTACGCGATCACGCAGATGTTCTTCGACCCGGAGGACTATCTACGGCTGCGGGACCGGGTCGCCGCCGCCGGCTGCGACACCCCGATCATCCCGGAGATCATGCCGGCCACCGACGTCCGCCAGATCCGCCGCTTCGCCGAACTGTCCACCGCCGCCTTCCCC
>NZ_JOGX01000159.1 GCF_000719555.1 Streptomyces sp. NRRL F-5727 | reverse complement strand
GCGGGAGTGGGGGATCGGCGGCGCCGACCCGGCCGGCCTGGACGGCATGCTGCGCACCGAGTACCAGGGCTGCCGCTACTCGCTGGGCTATCCGGCCTGTCCGGACCTGGAGGACCGGGCGAAGATCGCGGCGCTGCTGCGGCCGGAGCGGATCGGCGTGCACCTCTCGGAGGAGTTCCAGCTCCACCCGGAGCAGTCCACCGACGCGATCGTCGTCCACCACCCCGAGGCGAGCTACTTCAACGCGGGAGGCCGGCGCCTGTGAACCCCACCTTCTCCTTCGAGTTCTTCCCGCCGAAGACCGACCGGGGCGAGCAGGCCCTGTGGGACGCGATCCGCCGCGTCGAGGCGCTCAGGCCGGACTTCGTGTCGGTGACGTACGGGGCGGGCGGCTCGTCCCGCGACCGGACCGTCGACG
>NZ_JOGX01000158.1 GCF_000719555.1 Streptomyces sp. NRRL F-5727 | reverse complement strand
GCGGGAGTGGGGGATCGGCGGCGCCGACCCGGCCGGCCTGGACGGCATGCTGCGCACCGAGTACCAGGGCTGCCGCTACTCGCTGGGCTATCCGGCCTGCCCGGACCTGGAGGACCGGGCGAAGATCGCGTCGCTGCTGCGGCCGGAGCGGATCGGCGTGCACCTCTCGGAGGAGTTCCAGCTCCACCCGGAGCAGTCCACCGACGCCCTGTGGGACGCGATCCGCCGCGTCGAGGCGCTCAGGCCGGACTTCGTGTCGGTGACGTACGGGGCGGGCGGCTCGTCCCGCGACCGGACCGTCGACGTCACCCAGCGGATCGTCACCGAGACCACCCTGCGGCCCGTCGCCCACCTCACCGCCGTCGGCCACTCCGTCGCCGAACTGCGCGCGATCATCGGCGCCTACGCCGACGCCGGCGTCCGCGACGTCCTGGTGCTGCGCGGCGACCCCCCGGGCGACCCACGCGGAACATGGACCCCGCACCCG
>NZ_JOGX01000157.1 GCF_000719555.1 Streptomyces sp. NRRL F-5727 | reverse complement strand
ATCTCCACACAGTCGTCCCAGCGGCCGTCCAGCATGGCCTCCCGGAACTTCTTCGACCCGTTCGCGTTCGTCCGCTCCCCGATGGCGAGGTAGGAGGTGTCCTGCCGGAACGGGACGGTCTGGTACAGGGACGCGGCGCCCGGCTCGGGGCGCGGGTCACGCGGGGTGGGCGTCAGGTCGCGGACGCGCTCGACGACCTGGCGCAGGTGCTCGGGGGTCGTACCGCAGCAGCCGCCGACCAGGGACAGGCCGTAGTCGCGGACGAAGCTCTCCTGAGCGTCCGCGAGTTCCTCCGGGCTCAGCGGGTAGTGGGCGCCGTCGGAGGTGAGGACCGGCAGGCCCGCGTTGGGCATCACCGACAACGGGATCCGGGCGTGCCGGGCCAGATAGCGCAGGTGCTCGCTCATCTCGGCCGGGCCG
>NZ_JOGX01000156.1 GCF_000719555.1 Streptomyces sp. NRRL F-5727 | reverse complement strand
CGGCCCGGCCGAGATGAGCGAGCACCTGCGCTATCTGGCCCGGCACGCCCGGATCCCGTTGTCGGTGATGCCCAACGCGGGCCTGCCGGTCCTCACCTCGGACGGCGCCCACTACCCGCTGAGCCCGGCCGAGCTGGCGGACGCTCAGGAGAGCTTCGTCCGCGACTACGGCCTGTCCCTGGTGGGCGGCTGCTGCGGTACGACCCCCGAGCACCTGCGCCAGGTCGTCGAGCGCGTCCGTGACCTGACGCCCACCCCGCGTGACCCGCGCCCCGAGCCGGGCGCCGCGTCCTTGTACCAGACCGTGCCGTTCCGGCAGGACACCTCGTACCTCGCCATCGGGGAGCGGACGAACGCGAACGGGTCGAAGAAGTTCCGGGAGGCCATGCTGGACGGCCGCTGGGACGACTGTGTGGAGATGGCGCGGGACCAGATCC
>NZ_JOGX01000155.1 GCF_000719555.1 Streptomyces sp. NRRL F-5727 | reverse complement strand
GGCGCGGTGGAAGTCGGCGAGACAGAGGCGGCGGCCCCGCTGCTGGCGGGGGAAGGTGAAGCGGGTCCGCTCGCCCCCGTCCTCGTCCAGGACGATCAGATCGTCACCCTTGGACACGCACGGGAAGTAGCCGTAGACGACGGCCGCTTCGAGGAGTTGGTCCGTCTGGAGCCGGTCGAGCAACGCCCGCAGCCGCGGCCGGCCCTCCCTCTCGATGATCCCGGTGTCCTTCAGGCCCCACTGGCCCTTGAAGAGGGCGTCCTCGTCGAGCCAGGAGGCGTAGTCCTTGAGCGGGATGCCCTTGACGACGCGGGTGCCCCAGAACGGCGCCACGGCCGCCGGGCTCGGGCTCCCGCACCTCCAGCGGCGTCTCCCGCTTCGGCACCCGCCGCTGCTTCAACGGCGGCAGGACGGCCCCGGGAACACCCCGTTTCACCGCCATCAGCGCGTCCATCAGGCGCAGGCCCTCGAAGGCGTCACGGGCGTAGCGGACCTCGCCCTGGTAGATCTCGTGGAGGTCCTGTTCGACGTAGGCGCGGGTCAGGGCGGCGCCGCCGAGGATGACGGGGTACTTGGCGGCGAGCTCGCGCTGGTTGAGCTCTTCCAGGTTCTCCTTCATGATCACGGTGGACTTCACGAGGAGGCCG
>NZ_JOGX01000154.1 GCF_000719555.1 Streptomyces sp. NRRL F-5727 | reverse complement strand
TTGAGCTGGTCGGCGGTGCCTTCGGCGACGATGCGGCCGCCGTTGAGGACGGCGATGCGGTCGGCGAGTTCGTCGGCCTCTTCGAGGTACTGGGTGGTGAGGAAGACGGTGACGCCGTCGGCGACGAGTTCGCGGATGATCTGCCACATGTTGTGGCGGGA
Source organism: Streptomyces sp. NRRL F-5727 (assembly GCF_000719555.1). GTDB lineage: Bacteria > Actinomycetota > Actinomycetes > Streptomycetales > Streptomycetaceae > Streptomyces. The sequence continues at coordinate 414 of NZ_JOGX01000154.1, read as the reverse complement.
GCGGGGGTCGAGGCCGGTGGTGGGTTCGTCGAGGAAGATGATCCGGGGGTTGCCGACGAGGGTCATGGCGATGTCGAGGCGGCGCTTCATGCCGCCGGAGTAGGTGGAGGCGGGCTTCTTCGCGGCGTCCACGAGGTCGAAGCGGGCGAGGAGTTCGGCGGCGACCTCGCGTCCTTCTGCCTTGGGCAGGTGGTGCAGGTCGGCCATGAGGAGCATGTTCTCCTCGCCGGTGATCAGGCCGTCCACCGCGGAGAACTGGCCGGTGACGCCGATGGCGGCGCGGACGGCCTGCGGGGAGCGGCCGAGGTCGTGGCCGGCGACGGACGCCTGGCCGGAGTCGGCGGAGACGAGGGTGGAGAGGATCTTCACGGCGGTGGTCTTGCCGGCGCCGTTCGGACCCAGCAGGGCGAAGAC
>NZ_JOGX01000153.1 GCF_000719555.1 Streptomyces sp. NRRL F-5727 | reverse complement strand
CCTGGAGGACTTCCAGAACCTGGAGGGCTGCAACGAGATCCTGAGCCTGACCCGGCCGGACATCGTCGCCTCGGTGCACCGTGAGTACTTCGCGGCGGGCGTGGACTGCGTGGAGACGAACACCTTCGGTGCCAACCACGCGGCGCTGGGGGAGTACGACATCTCCCACCGGGTGTACGAGCTGTCCGAGGCGGGTGCGCGGGTGGCGCGTGAGGTCGCCGACGAGTTCACCGCCGGCGACGGCCGGCAGCGCTGGGTCCTGGGCTCCATCGGCCCGGGCACCAAGCTCCCCACCCTGGGCCACGCCCCGTACACGGTGCTGCGGGACGCGTACCAGCAGAACGCGGAGGGCCTGCTCGTCGGGGGTTCCGACGCGCTGATCGTGGAGACGACCCAGGACCTGCTGCAGACCAAGGCGTCGGTCATCGGCGCGCGCCGCGCGCTGGAGGCGCTCGGTGTGGAGGTGCCGCTCATCGTCTCCGTGACCGTGGAGACCACCGGCACGATGCTTCTGGGGTCGGAGATCGGTGCGGCGCTGACGGCGCTGGAGCCGCTGGGCATCGACATGATCGGCCTGAACTGCGCCACCGGCCCGGCCGAGATGAGCGAGCACCTGCGCTATCTGGCCCGGCACGCCCGGATCCCGTTGTCGGTGATGCCCAACGCGGGCCTGCCGGTCCTCACCTC
>NZ_JOGX01000152.1 GCF_000719555.1 Streptomyces sp. NRRL F-5727 | reverse complement strand
GGCCCCGGGGTCCTGCGCGAGCAGCGCGTCCAGGATGGTGTCGCTGATCCGGTCGGCGATCTTGTCGGGATGTCCCTCGGTCACGGACTCCGAGGTGAACAGACGGGGCGGCATGTCTCTCCAGGTGGTCGAGGCGGAGGCACGGGGAGGGTGTGGTGCGGTGTGGCGTGGGGCGGGTGTCCGTGCCACTGGCCACCTTGGACAGTCCCGGATGAGGAACGCTCGAGGTGTGATGGGAAGAGGGTGGAGAGCGCCGGTTCGGCGGCCGCCGGGCGGTGCCTAGGGTGTGCCGGAGACGGGCCGGTGATGAGGGTGGTCCGGTGGTGTGGCCGCGCCGAGCGCGCGGGCGAGGGCCGGGGCCCGCTCCCGGGTGTCGTCGGGTACGGCGACGAGGACTACGGGGGGCGGGCGGCGGTGGCTGAGGGCGGCGATGCTCCCGGCGACGGCGCAGGCCCGGGTGCCGGCTCCGGAGTATCCGGCGAGCAGCAGATTCCGTCCGGGTCCGAGGGCGGTCAGTGCGTGGCGTGCGTCTTCGGTGGTGGTGTCCGGGTGGAGGACGAGCAGCTGTTCGGGCCCGTCGTAGGTGGCGGCGAGCAGGTCGTAGCAGGTGGCGGGTGCTTGTGGTGGCGGGACGAGGCAGATCACGCCGGGGTGGTGGTGGCGTGCCGCGCGCAGGGTGATCAGAGGGGTGAGGGGGGTGGGGG
>NZ_JOGX01000151.1 GCF_000719555.1 Streptomyces sp. NRRL F-5727 | reverse complement strand
CATGTCGGAAACACCGACCGCGACTCCACAGGAGAAACCAGCCATGCAGACCTTCGCCACCACCGCCCCCATCACCACCGTCGTCGACGTCCCCGCCGGCCACCTCCGCTTCATCGCCGCCGACCGCGCCGACGCCACCGTCGACATCCGCCCCGCCCGCCCCGGCAAGAGCCGCGACGTCAAGGCCGCCGAAGGCACCACCGTCACCTTCACCGACGGCGTCCTGACCATCACCGCCCCCGCGGCCAAGAACCAGCTCTTCGGGCCCTCCGGCGCCGTCGAGGTCACCGTCCAGCTCCCCGCCGGCTCCCACGTCCAGGCCAAGGCCGCCGGCGCCGAACTCCGCGGCGTCGGACGCCTCGGCGACGTCACCTACGACTCCGCCCAGGGCCCCGTCAAGCTCGACGAAGCCGACACCGCCCACCTCACCCTCGCCGACGGCGACATCACCATCGGCCGCCTCACCGGCCCCGCCGACCTCACCACCGCCCGCGGCGACCTCCGCGTCACCGAGGCCACCACCGGCACCGTCGCCCTCACCACCCAGTCCGGCTCCATCACCGTCGGCGCCGCCCGCGGCACCGCCGCCACCCTCGACGCCGGCACCTCCTACGGCCGCATCCACAACACCCTCCAGAACGCCAAGGGCACCGGCGCCGACCTCACCATCCACGCCACCACCTCCCACGGCGACATCACCGCCCACGCCAACTGA
>NZ_JOGX01000150.1 GCF_000719555.1 Streptomyces sp. NRRL F-5727 | reverse complement strand
GACATCCTCATCGACACGCTGACCTTCACCATCTGCACGGGCCAGGAGGAGTCCCGCAAGGACGGCATCGCGACGATCGAGGCGATCCGCGAGCTCAAGCGACGCCAAAGGCCGGTCTGGACTCGGCGATCGTGCACGCCTCGAAGATCCTGCCGATCGCCCGTTTCGACGAGGAGCAGGTCACCACCGCCCTCGACCTGATCTACGACCGGCGGCGCGAGGGCTACGACCCGCTGCAGAAGCTGATGGCCCTCTTCGAGGGCGCCACCACCAAGTCCCTCAAGGCCGGCAAGGCCGAGGAGCTGGCGGCGCTGCCGCTGGAGGAGCGCCTGAAGCGGAGGATCATCGACGGCGAGAAGAACGGCCTGGAGGCGGACCTCGACGCGGCGCTGACCACCACCCCGGCCCTCGACATCGTCAACAACACCCTCCTCGACGGCATGAAGGTCGTCGGCGAGCTGTTCGGCTCGGGCCAGATGCAGCTGCCGTTCGTGCTCCAGTCCGCCGAGGTCATGAAGACCGCGGTGGCCTACCTGGAGCCGCACATGGAGAAGTCCGACGCCGACGGCAAGGGCACGATCGTGCTCGCCACCGTCCGCGGCGACGTCCACGACATCGGCAAGAACCTCGTCGACATCATCCTCTCCAACAACGGCTACAACGTCGTCAACATCGGCATCAAGCAGCCCGTCTCCGCCATCCTCGAAGCCGCCGAGCAGCACAACGCCGACGTCATCGGCATGTCCGGCCTCCTCGTGAAGTCCACCGTGATCATGAAGGAGAACCTGGAAGAGCTCAACCAGCGCGAGCTCGCCGCCAAGTACCCCGTCATCCTCGGCGGCGC
>NZ_JOGX01000149.1 GCF_000719555.1 Streptomyces sp. NRRL F-5727 | reverse complement strand
CGGGTGGCGGGTGGCGGGCGGCGTCAGCGGTAGATCAGGAGTTCCTGCTCGGTGGCGCCGGTGAGGGCGTACCGGGTGCGGACCAGGGGGCGGCCCGCGTAGAGGCGGATGAGGGTGGCGGCGTCGCCGACGAAGCGGGCGGGCGGGCGGCCCTCGATCTCGTTGCCGAGGGCCACCTCCCCCGGATGGTCGGCGAGCCGCCCGACCAGGCGCGGAGTCTCCCGCCTGCGGCTGGTGACGGAGAGCAGCGGGAGGGCGAGGGCCAGGGCGTCGCCGCAGTACGCGCCCGGCTCGCCGAACGCCTCGCGGACGTCCCCGGCGTGCACCCACTCGCCGAGGGCGACCGCGTCGAGCCGCCCGTCCTCGTGTTCCGCGATCACCGGTCCGGCCTCGGTGAGGCCGCGCTCCAGCTCGTCGAGGATCCGGCCCAGCGGCCAGTCCTCCCGCTCGGCGACGTCACGGGCGTTGGACTCGGGAAGGAAGACGCCCTCTTCGAGGCGGCCCTCCACGATCCGCACCAGCGCCGCCGCGCAGTGCGCGAGGACCTGGCGGGCGGTCCAGCCGGGGCAGGCGGTGCGGAGCTCGTACGCCTCCTCCGGGGTGCGGCGCAGCAGCGGCATCAACAGGTCCCGCTCGGTGGTGAGGAGCCGGTCGGGCAGCCACGGGTCGCGTTCGGTACACATCAGTAGCGGTAGTGGTCGGGCTTGTACGGGCCGTCGACGGGCACGCCGAGGTAGGCGGCCTGGTCGTCGCTGAGGACGGTCAGCTTGACGCCGAGGGC
>NZ_JOGX01000148.1 GCF_000719555.1 Streptomyces sp. NRRL F-5727 | reverse complement strand
GGCTCCCACCGTCCCCGCACCCCTCCCCACCCACGCCCCTCCAGTACTGCCCCACCTGCGACTGCGCCTTCAGGTCCCCGGACTCGGCCCCCTGCCCCGGATGCGGCAGCACGGACACCACCCGCTCCACCGAACCCGAACCTCATTGCTGACGAAAACCAGCACATGGCAGCATTGCCATGGTGACTGAACACGGGGGAAGCAGACGGGAGCTCAGCAGCAAGTCGGCTGCGGCGACTTGACAGACTCTGCCCCGCTCACGGCCGACCGGATCCCGCCCTGGAGCGCGAGGCGACCGACCCAACAACGGCCGCGCGGAGCTAGTTTGCCTGTTTGCTCAGCGAATGCCGGAGCGCCGGCGGGGTGTGTTCCCGCCGGTGGCGGGGATCGTCCCGGACGCTGTGGCGGTCGATGTGGAACAGCGGGATGAAGCAGGGGGAACGGGGGAGCAGTGAGCGGTAACGAGCCTGGCCTCGCCGCGCCGGCGGCGACAACGAAGGGCATCGATCTGGCCCATGCGGAGCTGAAGGAGCTCGGCGTGATCGGCGAGGCGACGACCTGGAAGAACACGACGTACGACGTCCTCGACTCGGAGCCGGACGCCGCCCTGGAGCGGACCGGCGTGCTCGACGGCGAGCTCGACGGCGAGCTGCGTGACCGTATCGACGCACAGGTCAGGAAGGGCGTCGATCCCGACCGGGCGACGATCGAGCAGGCCGAGCAGCCGCGGTGGGGGGAGAGCCGCTGATGGTCGACTGGAAGGGGTGGGGCGACAAGATCGTCGA
>NZ_JOGX01000147.1 GCF_000719555.1 Streptomyces sp. NRRL F-5727 | reverse complement strand
GTGTCGATGATGATCTTCCGGCCGGTCAGGCCGGCGTCGCCCATCGGGCCGCCGACCTCGAACCGGCCGGTCGGGTTGACCAGCAGCCGGTAGCCGTCCGACTCCAGGACCACACCCTCCTCCACCAGCTCCTTCAGCACGTGCTCGACCACGTACTCCCGCACGTCCGGGGTCAGCAGCCCCTCCACGGAGATGTCCGCGGCATGCTGCGAGGACACCACGACCGTGTCCAGACGGACCGGCCGGTCCCCGTCGTACTCGATCGTGACCTGCGTCTTCCCGTCCGGCCGCAGATACGGCACGGTGCCGTCCTTGCGGACCTCCGCCAGCCGCCGCGACAGCCGGTGGGCGAGCGCGATCGGCAGCGGCATCAGCTCGGCCGTGTCGTCACACGCGTAGCCGAACATCAGGCCCTGGTCACCGGCGCCCTGCGCGGCCAGCTCGTCCTCCGCACCCTCGACACGGGCCTCGTGAGCGGTGTCGACACCCTGCGCGATGTCCGGGGACTGCGCCCCGATCGACACCGACACGCCACAGGAGGCGCCGTCGAAACCCTTCGCGGAGGAGTCGTAGCCGATGTCCAGGATGGCCTCCCGCACCAGCTGCGCCATCGGCGCGTAGGCGGTCGTGGTCACCTCACCGGCGATGTGGACCTGGCCGGTCGTGATCAGCGTCTCCACCGCCACCCGGGCCCCGGGGTCCTGCGCGAGCAGCGCGTCCAGGATGGTGTCGCTGATCCGGTCGGCGATCTTGTCGGGATGTCCCTCGGTCACGGACTCCGAGGTGAA
>NZ_JOGX01000146.1 GCF_000719555.1 Streptomyces sp. NRRL F-5727 | reverse complement strand
GTGCCGCGCTCGGCGGCGGCCCGCTCCAGGACGAGCTCGCGGACGGCGGCGGCGAACCGCGGGTCGGCGCCGACGGTGGCGGAGCGGCGGACCGGGAGGCCCAGCTCGGCGGCCTTGGCGGTGGCCTCGGTGTCGAGGTCGTACAGGACCTCCATGTGGTCCGAGACGAAGCCGATCGGCACCATGACGGCGGCGGGGGCGCCGGCCGCGCTCAGCTCCTCCAGGTGGTCGCAGATGTCGGGCTCCAGCCAGGGGATGTGCGGGGCGCCGCTGCGGGACTGGTAGACGAGCTTCCAGGGGTGGTCGACGCCGGTCCGCTCGCGCACCGCGTCGACGATGACCCGGGCCACGTCGAGGTGCTGTTTCACGTAGGCGCCGCCGGGGCCGTGGTCGGCGACGGGGCCGGAGGTGTCGGCGGCGGAGTCCGGGATGGAGTGGGTGGTGAAGGCGAGGTGGGCGCCGGCCCGGACGGGCTCGTCGAGCTCGGCGAGGGAGGCGAGGACGCCCTCGACCATGGGCTCCACGAAGCCGGGGTGGTTGAAGTAGTGGCGGAGCTTGTCGACCCGGGGCAGCGGCAGGCCCTCCGCCTCCAGGGCGGCGAGCGCGTCGGCGAGGTTCTCGCGGTACTGGCGGCAGCCGGAGTAGGAGGCGTACGCGCTGGTGGTGAGGACGGCGATGTGGCGGCGCCCGTCGTGGACCATCTCGCGGAGGGTGTCGGTGAGGTAGGGGGCCCAGTTCCGGTTGCCCCAGTAGACCGGCAGGCCGAGGCCGGACCCGGCGAAGTCGGTCCGCAGCGCGTCGAGCAGGGCGCGGTTCTGGCCGTTGATCGGGCTGACGCCGCCGAAGAGGAAGTAGTGCTGCCCCACCTCCT
>NZ_JOGX01000145.1 GCF_000719555.1 Streptomyces sp. NRRL F-5727 | reverse complement strand
TACTGAGGCGGGTTGCCGTGCTTGCGGGACGGCAGGTCGGCGTGCTTGGTGCGGAGCATGGCGAGGGACCGGATGAGCACCTGGCGGGTGTCGGCGGGGTCGATGACGTCGTCGACGAGTCCGCGTTCGGCCGCGTAGTAGGGGTGCATCAGTTCGGCCTTGTACTCCTTGACCATGCGGGCGCGCATGGCTTCGGGGTCCTCGGCTTCGGCGATCTGCTTGCGGAAGATCACGTTGGCGGCGCCTTCGGCGCCCATGACCGCGATTTCGTTGGTGGGCCAGGCGTACGTCAGGTCGGCGCCGATGGACTGGGAGTCCATGACGATGTAGGCGCCGCCGTATGCCTTGCGCAGGATCAGCGAGATCCGGGGCACGGTCGCGTTGCAGTACGCGTAGAGCAGCTTCGCGCCGTGGCGGATGATTCCACCGTGCTCCTGGTCGACGCCGGGCAGGAAGCCGGGGACGTCCAGAAGGGTGATGATCGGGATGTTGAAGGCGTCGCACATCTGCACGAAGCGGGCGGCCTTCTCGGACGCCTCGATGTCCAGGACGCCGGCCAGGGACTGCGGCTGGTTGGCGACGATGCCGACGACCTGCCCGTCGAGGCGGGCCATCGCGCAGATGATGTTGCGGGCCCAGCGCTCGTGGATCTCCAGGAAGTCGCCGTCGTCGACGAGCTCCTCGATGACCTTGTGCATGTCGTAGGGGCGGTTGCCGTCGGCGGGCACCAGGTCGAGCAGGACCTCCGAGCGGCGGTCGGCCGGGTCCTCGGACGGGGCGGCCGGCGGGTTCTCGCGGTTGTTCTGCGGGAGCATCGACAGCAGGTAGCGGACCTCGGCGATGCAGGTCTCCTCGTCGTCGTAGGCGAAGTGCGCCACGCCCGAGGTCTCGGCGTGCACGTCGGCACCGCCCAGGCCGTTCTGGGTGATCTCCTCGCCGGTGACCGCCTTGACGACGTCCGGACCGGTGATGAACATCTGCGAGGTCTCACGGACCATGAACACGAAGTCCGTCAGCGC
>NZ_JOGX01000144.1 GCF_000719555.1 Streptomyces sp. NRRL F-5727 | reverse complement strand
CCCCCACCCCCACGCCGAGTACCGCCGCCGCCACCCGCCCGGCGCCCACCCGCACGCCCGCCACCACCGCGCCGACCCCGACGCGGACCGTCGCGCCGACCCCGGCCGACCCGGGGGAGCGGGTCACCGAACTCGTCAACCGGCTGCGGGCCGAGGCCGGTTGCGGACCGCTGCGCACCGACGCCCGGCTGACGTCCGCCGCCCTCGCCTACGCCCGGGACATGACGGCCCGCGGCTACTACGGGCACGCCAGCCCCGAGGGCGAGTTCGCGGACACCCGGATGACCGAGGCCGGATACCGCTGGTCGGCCTGGGCGGAGAACCTGGCCCAGGGGCAGCGGGACCCGGCGGACGTGGTCGCGAGCTGGCGGGACGACGCCGCCCACGAGCGCAACCTCCTCGACTGCGCCTACCGCGACACCGGGGTGGCCGCCGTGCCCGGCCCGGACGGCACGGTCTGGGTGCAGAAGCTGGCCGCGCCGGCGAACTGAGCGGACGTCACCCCCGGGTGCCGAAGTCCTGCACCCACCACGGCCCGTCCGCGGTGAGGGCGATGCCGACGCCGATGTCGCGGAACGAGCAGTTGAGGATGTTCGCCCGGTGGGCCGGGCTGTCCATCCAGTCGTCCATGGCCCGCTCCGGGGTCTTCGGCCCCTTGTGGATGTTCTCGCCCCACGCCGACCACGGGTAGCCGGTGGCGCTGATCCGGTCGCCGCCGTCCCGCCCCTCGGGGCTGTCGTGGGCGTAGTAGTCGCGGGCCGCCATGTCGTCGGCGTGCCCCTGCGCTGCCCTGGCCAGCCGGGCCTCGGCGCGCAGCGGGCCGCAGCCGGCCCGGTCCCGTTCGGCGTTGGCGAGCGCGATGACGTCCTGGACGTAGCCGGACGCCCGGGACGGCGCCTTCACCGGGGCGGCCCGGGCGGCCCCCGTCTGCGGGGCGAGTCCGTCGGCCGCCGCGCCGGCGCCGTCTCCCCGAGGTGCGGGGGGCGCCTGCCGGGCCCCGGCGAGGGCCTGGGGCGAGGCGGGGGCGTCGGGGCGGGTGGGGGGTGGGGCCTGGCGG
>NZ_JOGX01000143.1 GCF_000719555.1 Streptomyces sp. NRRL F-5727 | reverse complement strand
AGCGTCAGATGTGTATAAGAGACAGGGCTACGGGGAGGGAGGGGCGGGTGGGGCTATTCGGGCTGGGTGACCGTCAGGGCCCAGCGGACGGTGTTATCTGAGGCGTCGACACCGATGGTGAAAGACCCAGGGCGGACCACGCCCGGGTCCATGGATACCGAACCCACGCCCGGGGTGCCGGCGGGACAGTCCACGGTGAAGTCGGCCACCTGATACCCCTGGGAGTCCATCGTCACGTGCAGGGCGCCGCCTCCCTCACACGCCACCGTCAGCACCGTCGGCAGACGGTCCCACGCTCCGCCCGAAGCCACTCCCCCGTCCCCGACGGCCTCTTCCACCCACACCAGACCATCCGGGCCCGGATGCGGAAGCAGGCCATCAGCCGCCGCTGCCGGCGTGACGGTCATCGCCGCCATCGCGCCGGCGGCCAGCAACGCCACTACGGCCACGTTCCTCGTACGCATCACGTACTCCCTCTTTTGGGTACTGCCACGACAGCACCACCCTGCCCACGAGTAGGGTGGTGTGCATGAGTACTGCTACTCATGACCTCCCGAGGGGTCCGGCTCGGACCGGGCCCGGCAAGGGGGTGGCAGGTGTCGATCTCTTTGCCGGTGAGCATGCGCGAGACCACTGACAACCACCGCGGCCAGGAGCAGACCGCGTGTTAAGCGCCGGACGGTGACAGTCGCCTGGTTCGGTGCACCCAGTGGACGGGGCAGGGCTGGGCCGGCGCCTGGTGGTACGGCTGATTCGGTTGATCGTCGGCGGCGCGCAAAGCGGTCAGGCCTGATCGGCTTCGTCACTAGGCGACCAGGTCCAGGGCTTTACCGCAGGGGGCGGGCCCTCTATGGCGCTGCGGAACTTCTCCTTCAAAGACTTCGGCGGTGCTTCCTTCTCTTCTCGCCGGTGGACGAGCTGGGCCGTGGTCACCCGTATATGGCATTCACGGTGGCGCTGCTTCACCAGCACGATCCATGCACCGTCCTGAGTATGCAGGGCGTGGCGGGCGGACTCGTCCCCGGGGCGTGCGTGGCGGGCCAGGATGCCCGGCAGGTAGTTG
>NZ_JOGX01000142.1 GCF_000719555.1 Streptomyces sp. NRRL F-5727 | reverse complement strand
GGCCAGGGCGGCATGGGCCAGGTGTGGACCGCGTACGACACCCGGCTCGACCGCCGGGGCGCCGTGGAGCTCCCCAGACCCGCCGCCCTCCCCCGCCCACCCCCCGCATCGACCAGGTCCGCGCCGAACTCGACGAGCTCAGCGACCTCCTCCGCAAGGAGGAGGACAGGTGAACGGGCGGGTCGTCGGCGGGCGGTACGAGCTCGCCACCGTCGTCGGCCAGGGCGGCATGGGCCAGGTGTGGACCGCGTACGACACCCGGCTCGACCGCCGGGTCGCCGTGAAGCTCCTCAGCCCCGCCGCCCTCACCGGCCCGGCCACCGCCGCCGACGAACTGCGCCGCCGCTTCGTCCGCGAGTGCCGGGTCACCGCCCACGTCGACCACCCCGGCCTGGTCACCGTCCACGACGCGGGCAGCGACGGCGACGACCTGTACCTCGTCATGCAGTACGTCGACGGCGCCGACCTCGCCGACCACCTCGCCGAACACGACCCCTACCCGTGGGAGTGGGCCGTCTGCGTCGCCGCCCAGCTCTGCGCGGTGCTCGCCGCCGTCCACGCGGTGCCGATCGTCCACCGCGACCTCAAGCCGCGGAACGTGATGGTCCGACCCGACGGCACCGTCACCGTCCTCGACCTCGGCGTCGCCTCCGTCCTCGACTCCGACACCACCCGCCTCACCCACACCGGCGAACCCATCGGCAGCCCCGCCTACATGGCGCCCGAGCAGGCCATGGGCGGCGCCGTCGGCCCCCAGACCGACCTGTACGCGCTCGGCATCCTGCTCCACGAACTCCTCTCCGGGAACGTGCCGTTCGCCGGCTCCACCGCCCTCGGCGTCCTCCACCGCCACCTCTACGAGCCGCCCCTCCCGCTCCGCCAGGTCCGCCCCGAGGTCCCCGACGCCCTGGAGGCCCTCGTCCTGCGCCTTCTCGCCAAGGACCCGGCCGCCCGCCCCTCCGGCGCCCACGAGGTGTACGAGGCGCTGCTGCCGCTGCTCCCCGCGCGCGGCACCCCGTCCGGCCCCCTGGACCCCACCCGCCCCTTCCTCCGCCCGCACGCCCCCTGGCC
>NZ_JOGX01000141.1 GCF_000719555.1 Streptomyces sp. NRRL F-5727 | reverse complement strand
GGCCTGCACTACATCACGCTCAACAAGTCGACGGCGGCCCTGGAAATCCACCGAACCATCCTGAGTGCAAGGAGAGTTGCAGCCCATGTCTGAATTCACGGACTACAAGGTCGCCGACATCGGCCTCGCGGACTTCGGCCGCAAGGAGATCACCCTGGCCGAGCACGAGATGCCCGGGCTGATGGCGATCCGCCGCGAGTACGCCGAGCAGCAGCCGCTGGCCGGTGCCCGGATCACCGGATCCCTCCACATGACCGTGCAGACCGCGGTCCTCATCGAGACCCTCGTCGCCCTCGGCGCGCAGGTCCGCTGGGTGTCGTGCAACATCTACTCCACCCAGGACCACGCCGCCGCCGCGATCGCCGCCGCCGGCATCCCCGTCTTCGCCTGGAAGGGCGAGACCCTGGAGGAGTACTGGTGGTGCACCGAACAGGCCCTGACCTGGCCCGGCGGCGACGGCCCCAACATGATCCTCGACGACGGCGGCGACGCCACCCTCCTCGTCCACAAGGGTGTGGAGTACCGCAAGACCGGCGTCCTGCCGGAGGCCGTCAACGACGAACTCGCCGTCGTCCGCGCCCTGCTGGAGAACAGCCCGCTGGACTGGCCCACGCTCGCCGCCGGCATCCGCGGCGTCACCGAGGAGACCACCACCGGCGTCCACCGCCTCTACGAGATGCACCGCGACGGCGCCCTCCTCTTCCCGGCGATCAACGTGAACGACGCCGTGACGAAGTCGAAGTTCGACAACAAGTACGGCTGCCGCCACTCCCTCATCGACGGCATCAACCGCGCCACCGACGTCCTCATCGGCGGCAAGACCGCCGTGGTCTGCGGCTACGGCGACGTCGGCAAGGGCTGCGCCGAGTCCCTGCGCGGCCAGGGCGCCCGCGTGATCGTCACCGAGATCGACCCGATCTGCGCGCTCCAGGCCGCCATGGACGGCTACCAGGTCACGACCCTCGACGACGTGATCGAGACCGCCGACATCTTCATCACCACCACCGGCAACAAGGACATCATCATGGCGTCCGACATCGCCCGGATGAAGCACCAGGCGATCGTCGGCAACATCGGCCACTTCGACAACGAGATCGACATGGCC
>NZ_JOGX01000140.1 GCF_000719555.1 Streptomyces sp. NRRL F-5727 | reverse complement strand
CCGGCGGGGACGTCGACGACGGTGGTGATGGGGGCGGTGGTGGCGAAGGTCTGCATGGCTGGTTTCTCCTGTGGAGTCGCGGTCGGTGTTTCCGACATGGGAAAAGCTACGTTGCTTTCCAGGGTGTGGCAACACATGCGTTGCACTGGAATGACATTCGCGCAGCTCAAAGCCTAGATTTCATTGCAATGAGGGCTGAATTGATGCAACGGCATATGCCTCCACGTTGCAATGGAGGGGCGATGAACGCTATGCTCGCGCCGTAGCCGGTACGTACGAAGGGAGATCGCGATGCCGGGAGGCAGACTCACCCAGCAGGAACGTCAGCAGATCGCGCTGGGGCTGGGCGACGGGCTCGCCTACGCGGAGATCGCCAGGCGTCTCGACCGCCCCACCTCCACCGTCACGCGCGAGGTCATGCGCAACGGCGGACCCACGGCCTACCGCCCCGACCTGGCCCACCGCGCCACCGAGACCCGCGCCCGCCGGCGCCGGCCCGGCGGCGGCGACGCCCCGCCCGCCGCGCGGGCCGACGGGCGCGACGCGACGGCCGTGCGCGACTACGAGGAGGCGTTCGCCACCGTCTTCATGCAGAGCGGTCTGCCCCGCATGACCGCCCGCGTCCTCGCCGCCCTCTACGCCACCGACGCCGGCAGCCTCACCGCCGGCGAACTCGGTGACCGGCTCCAGGTCAGCGCCGGTTCCATCTCCAAGGCCGTCGCCTTCCTGGAGAGCCAGAGCCTCATCCGCCGCGAGCGCGACGACCGCCGCCGCGAGCGGTACATCGTCGACGACGAGCTCTGGTACCAGTCGATGATCGCCGCCGCCAAGGCCAACGAGCAGATGGTCGAGATCGCCCGGCAGGGTGTCGCCGTCCTCGGCCCCGGCACCCCGGCCGCCGCCCGCCTGGAGAACGTCGCCCGCTTCATGGACTTCGTCAGCGAGGGCATCGTCCGCGCCGCGGAACAGGCCCGCGAGATCCTGCTGACGAAGCCCGCGGATTCCGTGAAGCCCGTGCGGCCCGCAGACGAGGGCTAGGCCCTGTCGTCAAACTCCCGCCTGCCCCGCGACGCCATGCACGCGCTCTCGCCGCACCGGGTGAAAGCCCGAGTACGTCCAGTACGAGGACT
>NZ_JOGX01000139.1 GCF_000719555.1 Streptomyces sp. NRRL F-5727 | reverse complement strand
GGCGCGGGACCAGATCCGCGAGGGCGCGCACATGCTCGACCTGTGTGTGGACTACGTGGGCCGGGACGGTGTCGCGGACATGGAGGAGCTGGCGGGCCGCTTCGCGACCGCCTCCACCCTCCCGGTCGTGCTGGACTCCACGGAGGTGGACGTCCTGCGCGCCGGCCTGGAGAAACTGGGCGGCCGGGCCGTCGTCAACTCGGTCAACTACGAGGACGGCGACGGCCCCGAGTCCCGCTTCGCATCCTCATCGACACGCTGACCTTCACCATCTGCACGGGCCAGGAGGAGTCCCGCAAGGACGGCATCGCGACGATCGAGGCGATCCGGGAGCTGAAGCGCCGCCACCCGGACGTGCAGACCACGCTGGGTCTGTCGAACATCTCCTTCGGCCTGAACCCGGCCGCGCGGCTCGTCCTCAACTCGGTCTTCCTGGACGAGTGCGTGAAGGCCGGTCTGGACTCGGCGATCGTGCACGCCTCGAAGATCCTGCCGATCGCCCGGCTCGAACCCGAGCAGGTCGAGGTGGCGCTCGACCTGATCCACGACCGGCGGCGCGAGGGCTACGACCCGCTCCAGCGGCTCCTGGAGCTCTTCGAGGGCGCCACCACCCAGTCCCTCAGGGCCGGCAAGGCCGAGGAGCTGGCGGCGCTGCCGCTGGAGGAGCGCCTGAAGCGGAGGATCGTCGACGGGGAGAAGAACGGGCTGGAGGCGGACCTCGACGCGGCCCTCGCCGGGCGCCCTGCCCTGGAGATCGTCAACGAGGTGCTGCTCGACGGCATGAAGACGGTCGGGGAGCTGTTCGGCTCGGGGCAGATGCAGCTGCCGTTCGTGCTCCAGTCCGCCGAGGTCATGAAGACCGCGGTGGCGTATCTCGAACCGCACATGGAGAGGTCCGACGCCGACGGGAAGGGCACGATCGTGCTCGCCACCGTCCGCGGCGACGTGCACGACATCGGCAAGAACCTCGTCGACATCATCCTCTCCAACAACGGCTACGACGTCGTCAACATCGGCATCAAGCAGCCCGTCTCCGCCATCCTCGAAGCCGCCGAGCAGCACGACGCCGACGTCATCGGCATGTCGGGGCTGCTGGTGAAGTCCACGGTGATCATGAAGGAGAACCTGGAGGAGCTGAACGGGCGGGGGCTCGCCGAGCGGTTCCCGGTGATCCTCGGCGGCGCGGCGCTGACCCGCGCCTACGTCGAACAGGACCTCCACGAGACCGCCGTTGAAGCAGCGGCGGGTGCCGAAGCGGGAGACGCCGCTGGAGGTGCGGGAGCCCGAGCCCGGCGGCCGTTCCGACGTCGCCACCGACAACCCCCTGCCCGAGCCCCCCTTCCTCGGGACCGAGGTCGTCACCGGCATCCCCCTCGCCGACTACGCCCCCTGGCTGGACGAGACGGCGCTCTTCAAGGGCCAGTGGGGGCTCAAGGACGCCGGGACGATCGAGGCGGAGGGCCGGCCCCGGCTGCGCGCCCTCCTCGACCGGATCGCGCGCGAGGACCTGGTGGAGGCGGCCGTCGTCTACGGCTGGTTCCCGTGCGTGTCCAAGGGTGACGACCTGATCGTCCTGGACGAGGACGGGGGCGAGCGGACCCGCTTCACCTTCCCCCGCCAGCAGCGGGGCCGCCGCCTCTGTCTCGCCGACTTCCACCGCGCC
>NZ_JOGX01000138.1 GCF_000719555.1 Streptomyces sp. NRRL F-5727 | reverse complement strand
TACGGGAGGTTGCGGGCCATGACGATGCGCTGGACCTGGTTGGTGCCTTCGTAGATCTGGGTGATCTTGGCGTCGCGCATCATGCGCTCGACGGGGTAGTCGCGGGTGTAGCCGTAGCCGCCGAGGAGCTGGACGGCGTCGGTGGTGACCTCCATGGCGACGTCGGAGGCGAAGCACTTGGCGGCGGCGCCGAAGAAGGTGAGGTCGCCGTCGACGCGCTCGGACCTGGCCGCGGCGGCGTAGGTGAGCTGGCGGGCGGCCTCGAGCTTCATGGCCATGTCGGCGAGCATGAACTGCACGCCCTGGAAGTCGGCGATCGGCTTGCCGAACTGCTTGCGCTCCTTGACGTAGCCCTTGGCGTAGTCGAGGGCGCCCTGGGCGATGCCGAGGGCCTGGGCGGCGATGGTGATGCGGGTGTGGTCGAGGGTCTTCATCGCGGTGGCGAAGCCGGTGCCCTCGGCGCCGATCATGCGGTCGGCGGGGATGCGGACGTTGTCGAAGTAGACCTCGCGGGTCGGGGAGCCCTTGATGCCGAGCTTCTTCTCCGGCGCGCCGAAGGACACGCCCTCGTCGCCCTTCTCCACCACGAACGCGGAGATGCCCTTGGAGCGCTTGTCCGGGTCGGTGACCGCCATCACCGTGTAGTACTCCGACACGCCGGCGTTGGTGATCCACCGCTTCACGCCGTTCAGGACCCAGAAGTCGCCGTCGCGGACCGCGCGGGTCTTCATGCCGGCCGCGTCGGAGCCGGCGTCCGGCTCGGACAGGCAGTAGGAGAACATCGCCTCGCCCGCGGCGAGCGGGGCGAGGTACTTGTGCTTGAGCTCCTCGGAGCCGGAGAGGATCACCGGGAGCGAGCCGAGCTTGTTCACCGCCGGGATCAGCGAGGACGAACCGCAGGCGCGGGCGACCTCCTCGATCACGATCACCGTCGCGAGGGCGTCCGCGCCCGCGCCGCCGTAGGTCTCCGGGACGTGCACCGCGTGCAGGTCGTTGGCGACCAGCGCGTCCAGGGCCTCCTGCGGGAAACGCCCCTCCTCGTCCACCGCCGCCGCGAACGGGGCGATCTTCGCGTCCGCCAGCGCGCGCACCGACTCCCGGAGCATCTCGTGCTCCTCGGAGGTCCGGTACAGGTCGAAGTCCTTGCCCATGGTCTTGAGCTCCCTGG
>NZ_JOGX01000137.1 GCF_000719555.1 Streptomyces sp. NRRL F-5727 | reverse complement strand
CCCTTCCCCCCGCGCCACGGGCGCCACCACCGCCCCCGCCGGGTCCGGCGCCCCCCGCCCCGGGAAGCCGGCCGCCCCCACCAGCGACGCCCCCACGCCCACCGGCTCCCCCTCCCTCGCCGGCCGGCCCGCCGGAGAGGGCCGCGCCCGGCCCGGCCGCCCCGAACCGGCTGTCCCCACCGGGCCCGACGCCTCCGCCACCCCCTCACGTGACAGAACCGCTACAGAATCCACCGACGCCGACCGCCTCCCCGAGGAGGACGCCGGGGTACCCGAGGAGGAGGCCACGGTCGGCCCCGCACCGGCCCGCGCCAGCCACCCCGCCGCCGCCCACCAGCTCACCGTACGGAACGGCGCCACCACCTCCGACCAGCCCGTTCCCCTGCTCACCCTCGGTGTGGGGCTCACCCTGATGGGCCTCGGCCTCGGCTTCCTCGGCCTCCGGCTGCGCCGCCGCTGACCCCCTCCCGGCCCCGCCCGGTCCCCCCTGAGGCGGACCCTCCGGGTCCCCCTCACGACGGTTGCCCCCCTCGACATACCCGGTATACATACTCGGTATGTCGATCCGCCACGGGCTCCTCGCCCTCCTCGAACACGGCCCCCGCTACGGCTCCCAGCTGCGCACCGAGTTCGAGTCCCGCACCGGCTCCACCTGGCCCCTCAACGTCGGGCAGGTCTACACGACCCTGGGCCGCCTCGAACGGGACGGCCTGGTCGCCCAGAACGGCGAGGACGGCGCCGGCCACGCGCTCTACGCGATCACCGACGCCGGCCGCGCCGAGCTGCACACCTGGTTCGAACAGCCCGTGGACCGCACCAGCCCCGCCCGTGACGAGCTCGCCATCAAACTCGCCATGGCCGTCGGCGCACCCGGCGTCGACATCCGCGAGGTCATCCAGTCCCAGCGCCGCCACACCGTGAAGGCCATGCAGGACTACACCCGCCTCAAGGCCCAGGCCCTCGCCGCCCTCGAAGGCGGCGGCTCCCGCGAACGCGACGACATCGCCTGGCTCCTCGTCCTGGAGCAGCTGATCTTCCAGACCGAGGCCGAGGCCCGCTGGCTCGACCACTGCGAGTCCCGGCTGATCCGCCTCTCCGCCACCGCACCCCCACCCGTCTCCGAGCCCGGTCCCGGACCGGGGGCCCGGCCCGCGCCCGCCGCGGGGGCTGCCGGGCTCGGGGGTGGGGGTGGGTCGGGGGT
>NZ_JOGX01000136.1 GCF_000719555.1 Streptomyces sp. NRRL F-5727 | reverse complement strand
CCCGCCGCGAAGTACTCACGGTGCACCGAGGCGACGATGTCCGGCCGGGTCAGGCTCAGGATCTCGTTGCAGCCCTCCAGGTTCTGGAAGTCCTCCAGGCTCGGCTCCTGGGCCTGCAGCATGGTGCCCATGGCCCCGTCGGCGACGACGACACGGCTGGCGAACGCCTCGCGGAGGGCGGCGGCACGGCTCCGGCTGTCCGCGGTCATGACGGTTCGCCGAGTACGGGGGCGAGTCGCTGGGCCGCGTCGGGTCCGTATGTGGTCTCGACGAGGGCGGCGAGGCGCCGGCGATCCGGTGTGTAGGTCTGTGAGCCCACCGTGCCCAGGGCGAGGGTGGCGAGTGCGCAGCCGAGGTGGGCGGCCGACCGCAGGGGCAGCCGGTGGCTGATGGCCGTCAGGAAGCCGGCGCGGAAGGCGTCGCCTGCTCCGGTGGGGTCCACCGTGGTGGCGCCGCTTGTGGCGGGGACGACGAGGGGTGGGTGTCCGCGGCGTTCGATGCGTACTCCGCGTGCGCCGAGGGTGGTGACCCAGGTGTCGACCTTCGTGAGGACTTCGGCGGTGTCCCAGGCGGTGCGTTCCTTCAGCAGTGCGGCTTCGTACTCGTTGGTGAACAGCCAGGTGGCGCCGTCGACGAGTGCACGGACCTGGTCGCGGTCGAGGCGGGCGAGCTGTTGGGAGGGGTCGGCCGCGAAGGGGATCGCCGCGTCGCGGGCCTGGGCGGTGTGGCGGAGCATGGCCGACGGGTCGTCGGAGGAGATGAGGACGAGGTCCGGCTGCTCGGTCGGGGTGCCGAGGGCACGCAGGTCGATGTCGGCGGCTTCCGCCATCGCGCCCGAGTAGAACGAGGCGATCTGGTTGCCGTCGTCGTCGGTGATGCACATGAACCGGGCCGTCTGGCGTTGCGCGGAGACGCGTACGCCTCCGGTGTCGACGCCGTGTTCCTTGAGCCACACCCCGTACTCGGCGAAGTCCGTTCCGACGGCGCCGACGAGCAGGGGTGTCATGCCCAGGCAGCCGAGTCCGAAGGCGATGTTGGCTGCCACGCCGCCTCGGCGGACTTCGAGCCGGTCCACGAGGAAGGAGAGCGAGAGGTGGGCCAGCTGGTCGGGCAACAACTGGTCCCTGAACCGGCCGGGGAAGACCATCAGATGGTCCGTGGCGATGGATCCTGTCACCGCGATGCGCACGAGAACTCCTTGGGTCGCTTCGGTCGCCGATCACCGGGTGGTGTGCTGCCGGCCGTGGTGACGGCGCACCACGGCCGGGCACGCGGCGGGGTCAGATGCCGGCGGCGGACCTGAGTCGTTCGGCGCGGTCGGTGCGTTCCCAGGTGAAGTCGGGGAGTTCGCGGCCGAAGTGGCCGTACGCGGCGGTCTGCGCGTACACCGGGCGCTTGAGGTCGAGG
>NZ_JOGX01000135.1 GCF_000719555.1 Streptomyces sp. NRRL F-5727 | reverse complement strand
CACCTGCTCAACCTCGGCAACGCCACCGGCCACCCGTCCTTCGTGATGTCGAACTCCTTCGCCGACCAGACCCTGGCCCAGATCGAGCTGTTCACGAAGCCGGAGCAGTACCCGACCGACGTCTACACGCTGCCGAAGCACCTGGACGAGAAGGTCGCCCGCCTCCACCTCGACGCGCTCGGCGTGAAGCTGACGACCCTCCGCCCGGAGCAGGCCGCGTACATCGGCGTCAAGGTCGAGGGCCCGTACAAGCCGGACCACTACCGCTACTGATCCGTCCCCCCGGCACCCGCCCGGGCGACGCGACGACCCAGCAGGCCCCCGGCACCCCGTGCCGGGGGCCTGCCCCGTCCCCCACCACCCGAGGACCACGCGATGCCCCGCGGCCGCTACTCGCTCCACGACCCGCACGACCACACCCCCCTCGGCGAGGAGCACTTCCACTGCGCCCCCGGCCCCTCCGGCTGGCGCTACGTCTCCCGACTCACCACCCCGGCCGGCGACCACCGGGGCTCGGTCGACCTGGCCCTCGACGAACTCGGCCGCCCCATCCGCCTGGAGCTCCACGCCCAGAGCTGGCAGGTCCGCGGCGCCGCCCTCGACGGCGTCACCTGGGTCCGCACCGACCCCACCGGCACCCACGCCACCGAGGGCAACGTCCGCGCCCACGCCTTCACCGGTACGTCCCCGGCCTTCCTGATCGCCCTCACCCGCCTCCTGCGCCTCACCCCCGGCGCCCCCGAGACCCGGGTCCGCCTGGTCGCCTTCACCGACCCGGTCCTCGCCCCCCTCACCGTCGACCAGTCCTGGGCCCTGCTGAGGAGCGAGACGCACCCCACCGACGAGGGCGGTCTGATCGTGGACGAGTACCAGGTCAGCACCCTGGACACCGGGGAGCGCCACACCGTCCACATCGCCGGCGACGTGGTCCTCGCCGCCCCCGGCATCGAGCTGGAAGACCTCGACACGCCACCCTCCGTCTTCCCCGCCTGAGCACCCCACCGCGCCGATGTGCGTCGGCCCCCGCGGAGCTGGTACTGTCCTCCGGTGCCCGAAAAAACCGTTGACACGGTGGACGCGGGGAGGTAGATTCAGATGGTTGCCTGGAGCTGGACAGCTCGGCAGCAATCAACTAGAGTCTGACTCACTCCCGATTCTTTATCGCGAATCACGAAAAGCCACCGATTAGGTAGCCGGAAATGATTCTGATAAAGTCGGAAAGCGCCGGAAGGCCCCGAGAAAAACAAATCGGGACCGGAAAGCACCGAGGAAATCGGATCGGAAAGATCTGATAGAGTCGGAAACGAAGGAAGCGCCCGGAGGGCCTGGAAACAGGAACAAAGGAAGCGTCCGCACCTTGAGAACTCAACAGCGTGCCAAAAATCAACGCCAGATTAGTTGATACCCCGTCCAGCCGGTTTCGGTTGGTCGAGGTTCCT
>NZ_JOGX01000134.1 GCF_000719555.1 Streptomyces sp. NRRL F-5727 | reverse complement strand
CCCCCAAGGACCTCGCCGGACTGCGCCCCGCCGCCCCCTCGCCCGCCCCGCACCCCACCGCGCCCCAGGCGGCCAGCGCCCTGCGCTGGTCCTCCGACCGGGGCTGGGTCGAGCGGCCCCCGACCGCCCTCGGCGAGCCGCCCGAGACCGCCTCGCTGCCCACCCTCGCCCAGCTCACCAGCGCCGAGCAGCGCTGGGCCGACCGCGAGGAGGACATCACCACCGTCGGCGGCGACCCCTTCGAGGTCGGGCAGGTGTTCGCCCGCCGGTGGCTGGAACGGCTCCCCGAACAGAGCCACGTCCAGAAGCTCTCCGTCCTCTACCCCCGCATCCCCCACCGCATCGACGGCGAACTGCTCCGCTACGCCGCCCGGTTCGGACTCCTCGCCCACAAGGACGACCAGATCGACGAGCACGACCGGTACGCCATCCGCGCCGGCTTCTGGCGCGAGATCGACGTCCACGCCGCCGCCGAACCCGCCCCCGCGCCCGGACCCGGACCGGCGACCCCGTAGGCTCTTCCCCCGTGAGTACGGTGTGCGCGGTGCGGGATCTGGTCAAGACGTACCCCGCCACGCGCGGTGGACGCGGAACGCCCGCGACCCCCGAGGTGCGGGCCACCGACGGGATCAGCCTCGACGTGCGCGGCGGCGAGATCTTCGGCCTGCTCGGCCCCAACGGAGCCGGCAAGTCCACCCTGGTCCGCCAGCTCACCGGGCTGATGCGCCCCGACTCCGGCTCCGTCACGCTCCTCGGCCACGACCTCGTCCGCCACCCCGAGCGCGCCGCCCGCCTCCTCGCCTACCTCGGCCAGGAGTCCACCGCGCTCGACGAGCTGACCGTCACCCTCGCCGCCGAGACCACCGGCCGGCTGCGCGGCCTCAGCGCCGCCGAGGCCCGCGCCGAGCGGGACGCCGTCCTCGACGAGCTGGGCCTCGCCGAGCTGGCCGGCCGCCCCCTCAAGAAGCTCTCCGGCGGCCAGCGCCGGCTCGCCTGCTTCGCCACCGCCCTCGTCGGCCACCGGCCCGTCCTCGTCCTCGACGAGCCCACCACCGGCATGGACCCGGTCGCACGCCGCGCCGTCTGGGCCGCCGTCGACCGCCGCCGCGCCGAACACGGCACCACCGTCCTCCTCGTCACCCACAACGTCATCGAGGCCGAGACCGTCCTCGACCGGGTCGCCGTCCTCGACCGCGGCCGGGTGATCGCCTGCGACACCCCCGCCGGACTGAAGGAACGTGTCGCCGGCGAGGTCCGCGTCGAGCTGCTGTGGCGCGAATCCGCCCCCCTCGGCCTCCCCGAGGTCGCCGCCCTGCGCGACCGCGCCCAGGAGACCGGCCGCCGCTGGGTCCTCCGGCTCGCCCCCGACGAGGCCCGCGCCGCCGTCGCCGCGGTCACCGGCGGCGCCGCCTTCGCCGCCCTCGACGACTTCACCCTCGCCACGCCCAGCCTGGAGGACGTCTACCTGGCCCTCGGCGGCGCCGCCCGCGAAGGGCTGGTGAAGGCGTGAGCGCCACCCCTCCCGCCCCCGGCG
>NZ_JOGX01000133.1 GCF_000719555.1 Streptomyces sp. NRRL F-5727 | reverse complement strand
GGAGTCCGGGGGCGGGCGGGAGGGCGGCGGTGAGGTGGTGCCAGCGGCGGCCGGACCAGCCGACGGCCGTGCCGTCCGGGTGCGGGAGTGCATCCGCCGGCCCCTCGACGGGAGCGGTGTCGAAGGCGAGCGGCCGCCACCGCGCCGGGCCGCCGGCCGCCGCTTCCAGGGTGAGTCGGTCGGTGTCCGGCGCGGTGTCCCACCAGAGGAGGCAGGTGAGGCGCGCCGCGTCGGGCCCCGTCGGGGGAAGGGTGAGCGTGGCGCCGCCCGGGGCCGCCATGCCGGAGAACCAGGCCGTGGCGCCGGTGCCGGCCGGCGGGCGGACCGGGATCGCGCGGGCGAGGCGGTTCGCGGCCGCCACACGCGGGGCCGAGCCGGAGCGCCAGGTGCGGACGGGGTGCACCGAGTTGGCGAGCAGGATCAGGAACGTGTCCGAGTCCGGGTCGAGGACCAGACTGGTGCCGGTGAAGCCGGTGTGCCCTGCGGTGCGGGGACCGGACAGGGCGCCCATGTACCAGCGCTGGTCCAGCTCGAAGCCGAGGCCGTGGGCGTGTCCGGGGAAGTCCTGGTTGACGTCGGTGAGCAGGAGGTCCACGGAGGCGGGGGAGAGGATGCGGGCGGAGCCGTACGCGCCGCCGTCGAGGAGGGTACGGGCGAGGACGGCGAGGTCGCGGGCGCGGGAGAAGATCCCGGCGTGGCCCGCCACGCCGCCCATCGCGTACGCGTTCTCGTCGTGGACCTCGCCCCGGACCATGCCCCGGTCGAGCCGCGCCCACGGCCGGCGGGCGTCCTCGGTGGCGGCCGTCTCGTCCCGCCACGAGAGCGGCGGGACGAAACGCGTGCGGTGCATCCCGAGCGGAGCGGTGATCTCGTCGTGGAGCAGTTCCTCCAGACCGTGACCGGTGATCCGTTCCAGGAGCAGGTGCAGCGCGATCAGGTTGAGGTCCGAGTAGCGGTAGACCGTGCCCGGCGGGTCCGGCGGCGCCTCCTCCCACAGCATCCGCAGCCGCGCCTCCCGGTCCGGCGCCTCGTACAGCGGCAGCTCCGCCCGCAGCCCCGACGTGTGGCCGAGCAGCTGCCGGACCGTGATGCCCGCCTTCCCCGCCCGGCCGAACTCGGGCAGGTAAGCGGCGACCCGCTCCCCGAGCTCCAGCGTGCCCCGCTCCATCTGCCGCACCGCCAGCAGGGAGGTGAAGAGCTTGGTGAGCGAGGCGATGTCGAAGACGGTGTCCGGGGTCATCGGGACCCGCTCCTCCGGCGCCGACTCGACGCCCGTGTCGCTCTCCTCGTCGTACGCGGCCCAGCGCGCCGCCCAGCCGACCGCCCGGTGCAGCGCCACCGTCCGGCCCCGCCCGGCGAGCAGCACCGCCCCCGCGCACCACGGCCGCACGGGCGAGGGCCCGAGGAACGCCCGTACGTCTTCGACCATCCCCTCCAGCTCCCGCGCCAGCAGCCCGGCCTCCTCCGGCGTACCCCACCGCAGGGCACCCCCGTCCGCGCGCCCGCGTCCCGCCTCGTTCATCCGCCCGCCTCCGCGCACCCGACCCGCACGCCCGACTCCGGTCCGTACGCCCCCACCCTCCCCGACGCCGACCTCGTCTC
>NZ_JOGX01000132.1 GCF_000719555.1 Streptomyces sp. NRRL F-5727 | reverse complement strand
CCCTCTCCCCCCCCGACGAGCGGACCCCGCCCCCCGGCCACTCCCCCACCCCCGGCGCCGCTGCACCCCGGCGGAATCCGACGCTCCGTCAGGACACGTCACACCCCTTGATGTGACGTGTTCATGTCGCCACTCTGTTACCTGGCGCATCCCCCAGCGAAACCTGGCGCCGCCACGATGACCGGGCGCCGCCCGGTACCGCACGGGGCCGGCCGAACCGCCAAGGTCCCACCGAATCAAGGGAGTTCCCCCATGCCCGTCGGCAAGGTCTACGCGCGTCGAGCCGCCGTGCTCGCCTCCACGGCCGCCCTCACCCTCACCGGCCTCGTCACCGCCGCGCCCTCCGCGCAGGCCGCGATGCCGACCCCGGTCAGTGCCGCGACCGCCCGTACCTACCTCGCCTCCCTCACGGTCAAGGCGGAAGGTTCCCTCACCGGCTACAGCCGGGATCTCTTCCCGCACTGGATCACCCAGTCCGGCACCTGCAACACCCGCGAGACCGTCCTCAAGCGGGACGGCTCGAACGTCGTCACCGACTCCAGCTGCGCCTCCGTCAGCGGCAGCTGGTACTCGCCGTACGACGGCGCCACCTGGACCGTCGCCTCCGACCTCGACATCGACCACGTCGTCGCGCTCGCCGAGGCGTGGCGCTCGGGCGCCAGCTCCTGGACCACCAGCCAGCGCCAGGCGTTCGCCAACGACCTCACCCGGCCGCAGCTCATAGCCGTCACCGACAACGTGAACCAGGCCAAGAGCGACCTCGACCCGGCCGAGTGGCTGCCCCCGCGCACCGCGTACCACTGCACCTACGCCCGCGCCTGGGTCCACACGAAGTACCACTACAACCTCAGCGTCGACTCGGCGGAGAAGAGCGCGCTCCAGTCCGTCCTCAACGGCTGCTGACCCCAGCCCCCCTGACGCACCGTAAGGACGGCACGTCAGCACCCCGCACGAGAACGGCGTGAAATCGACGCGCCTGTGGTCCAGACCTGAGCCACCCTGGTCCGAACCAGAGCGGCCCTCCCCACAGGCGCGCCCGATTCACCAGGTGATTGAACTTGCAAGTACTACTCAGGGAAGCCTAACCTGGCGGCCACTCGGTACCAGTCCCCCACGCCCGTCCTCCCGGACGGGCCGGCCGAAGGAGCCCCCACCATGAGCACCCTGACCCAGCGCCTGCATCAGGCGCAGCCGTACGCGCTCGGCCTGTTCCGGATCGTCGTCGGCCTGCTCTTCGCCTGCCACGGCGCCGCCTCGCTCTTCGGCGTCCTCGGCGGCGCGATGGGCGGCGGCACGGTGCCCACCGGCACCTGGCCCGGCTGGTACGCGGCGGTGATCCAGCTCGTCGGCGGCGTCCTCGTCCTCGTCGGCCTCGGCACCCGCGGCGCGGCCTTCATAGCCTCGGGCTCGATGGCGTACGCGTACTTCTGGGCCCACCAGCCGGAGGCCCTGTTCCCGCTCCAGAACGGCGGCGAGACCGCGGCCCTCTTCTGCTGGGCCTTCGCCCTGCTGATCTTCACGGGCCCGGGCGCCCTCGCGCTCGACGCCCTCTTCGGCCGCAAGGGCGCCCAGGGCACCCGGGCCGGCCGGAACGCGCAGGACACGGAGCAGCAGGGCACGCCGGTCGCCGCCTGACGGCCGGCCGCCCGCACCCCCCTCCGCTCACCACCCCACCCCCTCCG
>NZ_JOGX01000131.1 GCF_000719555.1 Streptomyces sp. NRRL F-5727 | reverse complement strand
GTACGGGGGCGGGCGCGGCGGCGGGGGCCGGCGCGGGCGGGGCGGCAGGCCGGCCACCACCGCCGAAGCCACCGCCTCCTCCGAAGCCACCGCCACCGCCGCCGAAGCCACCACCGCCGCCGCCGCCGGAGAAGTTCCCCCCGGAGCTGCCGGCGCCGGGCGGGGGCGCGGAGCCGCCCGACGGGTCGACGATCGCCTCGACCTTCCAGTGCACGTTGAACTGCTCGGCGAGCGCGGCCTTGAGGACGTCCTCGCTGCCGCTGCTCGCGAAGTTGTCCCGCGCGCCGGCGTTGAGGAAGCCGAGCTGGAGCGTGGTGCCGTCGAACCCGGCCACCTGCGCGTTCTGGCTGAGCAGGATCCAGGTGAAGCGGCGCCGGTTCTTGACCGCTTCGAGGATGGACGGCCACATGTTCCGCACCTGGGCGGCACCGGCCGCCATGTCCCCGGCCGGCGCCTGCCCGACGGGCTGCGCCTGCGGCTGCGGCTGGGGTGCGGGTGCCTGTACGGGGGCGGGCGCGGGCGCGCCGGTCGGCCAGCCGCCCGGGCGCGCGGCCCCGGGCCAGGCCCCCGGCCGCGCGGCGTCGGACGGCGCCGCCGGCTGCGCCTGAGCCTGCGGCTGCGGATGGGGCTGGGGCTGTACGGGGGCGGCCTGCTGCGCGGGCGGCGGCGGGGCCATCGGCGTGTGGGCCTCGGGGCCGGGGACGTAGCCCATCGGCGGCGCGGTGGGCGGGGCCGATGTGAAGACGGGGGCGGCGGCGGCCTGCGGCGCGGCGGCGGCGCCGCGCTCCAGCCGGTCGAGGCGCGCGAGCAGCGACCGCTCGTCGTCGAAGGCGGCGGGCAGCAGCACGCGCGCGCAGATCAGCTCCAGCTGGAGGCGCGGCGAGGTGGCGCCGCGCATCTCCGTCAGCCCCTCGTTGACGAGGTCGGCGGCGCGGCTCAGCTCGGCGGCGCCGAACACCGACGCCTGCGCCTGCATCCGCTCCACGACGTCGGTGGGCGCGTCGATGAGCCCCTTCTCGGCGGCGTCGGGCACGGCGGCCAGGATCACCAGGTCCCGCAGCCGCTCCAGCAGATCGGCGACGAACCGCCGGGGGTCGTTCCCGCCCTCGATGACCCGGTCGACGACCTCGAAGGCGGCGGCGCCGTCCCCCGACGCGAACGCGTCGACGACGGAGTCGAGCAGCGAGCCGTCCGTGTAACCGAGGAGCGAGGTCGCCATGGCGTACGTCACACCGGCCTCGCCGGCACCGGCGAGCAGCTGGTCCATCACGGACATCGAGTCACGCACGGACCCGGCGCCGGCGCGCACGACGAGCGGCAGCACCCCGTCCTCGACGGGAATGCCCTCCCGCCCGCACACGTCACCGAGATACTCCCGGAGCGTCCCGGGCGGCACGAGCCGGAAGGGGTAGTGGTGGGTGCGCGACCGGATGGTCCCGATGACCTTCTCGGGCTCGGTCGTCGCGAAGATGAACTTGAGGTGCTCCGGCGGCTCCTCGACCACCTTCAGCAGGGCGTTGAAGCCCGCCGAGGTGACCATGTGGGCCTCGTCGATGATGTAGATCTTGTACCGGCTGGAGGCGGGCCCGAAGAACGCCTTCTCGCGCAGGTCACGGGCGTCGTCCACACCACCGTGCGAGGCGGCGTCGATCTCGATGACGTCGATCGACCCCGGCCCGTTCCGCGCCAGGTCCCGGCAGGACTGGCACTCGCCGCACGGCGTGGGCGTGGGCCCCTGCTCACAGTTGAGACAGCGGGCCAGGATCCGCGCGCTGGTCGTCTTGCCGCAGCCACGGGGTCCGCTGAACAGGTACGCGTGATTGACCCGGTTGTTCCGCAGGGCCTGCTGCAACGGGTCGGTGACATGCTCCTGCCCGATGACCTCGGCGAAGGACTCGGGGCGATAGCGGCGGTACAGCGCGAGAGACGACACGTATACGAGGTTATAGGCGCCCGCCGACAACCCGGGAAAACAACCCGTGGGCCGGAGTCCGCCCCAACCCCGCGGCAGTCCCGACCCCGACCCCGCTCTCCGTTCCCCGCTCCCCGCTCCCCGCTCCCCGCTCCCCGCTCCC
>NZ_JOGX01000130.1 GCF_000719555.1 Streptomyces sp. NRRL F-5727 | reverse complement strand
CCTCGACCTCAAGCGCCCGGTGTACGCGCAGACCGCCGCGTACGGCCACTTCGGCCGCGAACTCCCCGACTTCACCTGGGAACGCACCGACCGCGCCGACGCCCTGAAGAAGGCGGCGCGCGCTCCGGAGGCGCGAAAAGGGGAAGAGGTCTGATCGTGCGGATCGCTGTCACGGGTTCCATCGCGACCGACCATCTGATGACCTTCCCCGGCCTGTTCGGCGAGCAGCTGCTCGCCGACCGGCTCGACCGGGTCTCCCTGTCGTTCCTCGCCGACAACCTGGAGGTCAGGCGCGGCGGAGTGGCAGCGAACATCGCCTTCGGCCTGGGCGTGCTCGGCCTGCGTCCCGTCCTCGTCGGCGCGGTCGGCGCCGACTTCGAGCCGTACCGGGTCTGGCTGAAGGACCACGGCGTCGACACCGACGCGGTGCGGGTCAGCGAGACCCTGCACACCGCCCGGTTCGTCTGCACCACCGACCGGGACCAGAACCAGATCGCCACCTTCTACGCGGGGGCGATGGCCGAGGCGCGCGCGATCGACCTCCGCGAGGTCGCCGCCCGCACCGGCCGCCCGGCCCTGGTCCTGGTCTCCCCGGACGACCCCGAGGCGATGCTCCGGCACACCCGCGCCTGCCGCGACCTCGGGATCCCGTTCGCCGCCGACCCCTCGCAGCAGCTCGCGCGGCTCGACGGCGACCAGGTGCGGGAGCTGGTGGACGGGGCCCGGTTCCTCTTCACCAACGAGTACGAGACCGCCCTCCTGCTGGAGAAGACCGGCTGGACGGAGGCGGAGGTGCTGCGCCGCACCGCCGCCTGGGTCACCACCCACGGCGCGGCGGGCGTACGGATCCGGGGCGCGGGCCGCGACCGGCTCGCCGTCCCCGCCGTCCCCGTCCCCCGCGTGGTCGACCCGACCGGCGTCGGCGACGCCTTCCGGGCCGGCTTCCTCGCCGCCACCCTGTGGGGCGTCCCCGAGCGGTGCGCCGCCCAGCTGGGCTGCGCCGTCGCCGCGACCGTCCTCGACTCCGTCGGCACCCAGGAGTACCGGCTCCGCCGGGAGCCGCTGCTCGACCGGATCAGGACCGCGTACGGCGTCGGCTGCGCGGCCGCGCTCGTCCCGCATCTGAGGGGGCTGACATGAGGCGTTCGCTGCGGGAGGAGTTCGCCCGGCGGGTCGTCGTCGCGGACGGCGCCATGGGCACCATGCTCCAGGCCGCCGACCCCACCCTGGACGACTTCACCGGCCTGGAGGGCTGCAACGAGATCCTGAACGTCACCCGGCCCGACCTGGTCGCCGCCGTCCACCGGGAGTACTTCGCCGCGGGCGTCGACTGCGTCGAGACCAACACCTTCGGCGCCAACCTGGCCGCGCTCGCCGAGTACGGCATCGAGGACCGCGTCCACGACCTGTCCGAGGCGGGCGCCCGGGTGGCCCGCGAGGTCGCCGACGCCTGCACCGCCGAGGACGGCCGGCCCCGCTGGGTCCTCGGCTCCATGGGCCCCGGCACCAAGCTCCCCACCCTCGGCCACGTCGCGTACGGGCCGCTGCGCGACGCCTACCAGCAGAACGCCGAGGGCCTGGTCCGCGGCGGCGCGGACGCCCTGCTCATCGAGACCTCGCAGGACCTGCTCCAGACGAAGGCGGCCGTCGTCGGCGCCCGCCGCGCCCTGGACTGGATCGGCCTCGACCTCCCGGTCATCGTCCAGGTCACCGTGGAGACCACCGGCACGATGCTCCTGGGGTCGGAGATCGGTGCGGCGCTGACGGCGCTGGAGCCGCTGGGCATCGACATGATCGGCCTGAACTGCGCCACCGGCCCGGCCGAGATGGCCGAGCACCTGCGCTATCTGGCCCGGCACGCCCGGATCCCGCTGTCGGTGATGCCCAACGCGGGCCTGCCGGTCCTCACCTCCGACGGCGCCCACTACCCCCTGAGCCCGGAGGAACTCGCGGACGCGCAGGAGGAGTTCGTGCGGTCGTACGGGCCCGCGCTGGTCGGCGGCTGCTGCGGTACGACCCCGGCGCACCTGCGGGCCCTCGTGGAGCGGGTGCGGGGCGCGGCGGTCCTGGACCGCCGCCCGGTTCCCGAGCCGGGTGCGGCCTCGCTCTACAGCCACGTGCCGTTCCGGCAGGACACCTCGTACCTCGCCATCGGTGAGCGGACGAACGCGAACGGGTCGAAGAAGTTCCGGGAGGCCATGCTGGACGGCCGCTGGGACGACTGTGTGGAGATGGCGCGGGACCAGATCCGCGAGGGCGCGCACATGCTCGACCTGTGTGTGGACTACGTGGGCCGGGACGGTGTCGCGGACATGGAGGAGCTGGCGGGCCG
>NZ_JOGX01000129.1 GCF_000719555.1 Streptomyces sp. NRRL F-5727 | reverse complement strand
GATCCTCTGCGGCCTCTTCGCCGACCTCCTCGGCCTGCCCGGGACCGGCATCGACGACGACTTCTTCGCCCACGGCGGCCACTCCCTCCTCGCCGCCCGCCTCGCCGTCCGCATCCGCGCCGCGCTCGGCGCGGAACTCACCCTCCGTGACCTCTTCGAGGCCCCGACCGTGGCGGCCCTCGCCGAACGCCTCGACGGCGCCGCCCCCGCCCGGCCCGCCCTGCTCCCCGCCGCCCGGCCCGCCGTCCTGCCGCTCTCCCCGGCCCAGCGCCGCCTCTGGTTCCTCGACCGGGCCGAGAACGGCGCCGCCGCCTACAACGTCGCCCACGCCCTGCGCCTCGACGGCCCGCCCGACTGGGCGGCCCTCGCCGCCGCGCTCGCCGACGTCACCCGCCGGCACGAGGCCCTGCGCACCGTCTTCCACGAGGAGAACGGCGAGGTCCACCAGCGGATCCTGCCGCCCGACCGGGCACGCCCCGACCTCACCGTCACGCCCGCCCGGCCCGCGGACCTGCCGGCCGTCCTCTCCGCGCACGCCGCCCGCCCCTTCGACCTCGCCGCCGAACCGCCGCTGCGCGCCCACCTGTTCGAGACCGCGGCGGAGGAGTCCGTCCTCCTGCTGGTGGTCCACCACATCGCCTGCGACGGCTGGTCGATGGCGCCACTGGTCCGGGACCTGACCGAGGCGTACGCGGCCCGCGCCGAGGGCCGTGCGCCGGAGTGGGCGCCGCTGCCCGTCCAGTACGCCGACTACACCCTCTGGCAGCGGGACCTGCTCGGCGACGCCGCCGACCCCGACAGCCTCCTCGCCCGGCAGACCGCGCACTGGAAGGCGGCACTCGCCGGCGTCCCCGACACCCTCGCCCTGCCCACGGACCGGCCCCGGCCGCCCGCCGCCACCCACCGCGGCGACACCGTCCCCGTCCACCTCGACGCCGGCCTCCACCAGGAGCTGCTGCGGCTCGCCCGCACCTCCGGCGGCACCCTCTTCATGGTCCTCCAGGCGGGCCTGGCGGCGCTCCTGACCCGGCTCGGCGCCGGCCCGGACATCCCGCTGGGCACCCCGGTCGCCGGGCGGTCGGACGCGGCCCTGGACGACCTGGTCGGCTTCTTCGTCAACACGCTGGTGCTGCGCACCGACACCTCCGGCGACCCGACGTTCCGCGAACTGATCGCCCGGGTCCGGGAGACCGACCTCGCCGCCTACGCCCACCAGGATGTGCCCTTCGAGCACCTGGTCGAGGAGCTGAACCCGGTCCGCTCGCTCGCCCGCCACCCGCTCTTCCAGGTGATGCTCGTCCTCCAGAACAACGCGGAGGCGGCACCCGAAGCCCTCGGCGGCGGCGCCCGGCTCGCCTCCGTCCTCAACGGCACCGCCAAGTTCGACCTCACCGCCGCCTTCACCGAGACCCACGCCGGCGACGGCACCCCGTCCGGCATCACCGGAGCCCTCGAATACGCCGTAGACCTCTTCGACCGGCCCAGCGCCGAGGCCCTGGCGGCGCGGCTGCTCCGGCTCCTGGCGGCGGCCGCGGCCGACCCGGACGCCCGCATCGGCGACCTGGAGCTGCTGGACGCGGGGGAGCGGCGGCTGCTCCTGGAGGAGCACAACGCCACCGCCCGCCCGCACCCGCGCGAGGACGCCACCGTGCACGAGCTGTTCGAGCGGTGGGCCGCCCGGTCCCCCGAGGCGACGGCCCTGGTCTCCGGCGACCGACGGGTGTCGTACGGGCGACTGGACCGGGACGCCAACCGGCTGGCGCACCACCTCCTCGACCGCGGCGTACGGCGCGGCGACACGGTCGGCGTGCTCCTGGACCGCGAGCCGAGCCTGGTCACGGCGGTGCTCGCGGTACTGAAGGCCGGGGCCGCGTACACGCTCCTCGACCCCGGATTCCCGGCGGAACGACTGCGGGAGACCACGGCCCGGGCCGGCGTCACGACGATCGTCACGGCCGGCACCCTCGCGGACGGCCTCGGCGACGGGCTCGTCCGGCTCGACGCCGAAGCCGAGGCGATCGCCGCCCGGCCGGAGACCGCCCCCGGGACCGTCACGGGTTCCGAGGACGTGGCCTGCGTGATGTTCACCTCGGGCTCGACGGGCGTGCCCAAGGGCGTGGTGGCCCCCCATCGGGCCCTGACCGGCACCCTCACGGGCCAGGACTACGTCGCCTTGGGTGTGCGGCAGCTGATGACGGGCGGCGAGCCGCTGTCCGTGGCGCACATCGCGAAGGCGCGGGCGGAGTATCCGGGGCTGCGGCTGGTCAACGGCTACTCGCCGGTCGAGTCGATGATCTTCACCTGCTGCCACACGGTCGAGGACCGGGACACCACCGCCCCGTCCATCCCGGTCGGCCGGCCGATCGCCGACAAACGCGTGTACGTCCTCGACGAGCGGCTGCGGCCGGTCCCGGTCGGGGTCACCGGCGAGCTGTACATGGCCGGCGTCGGCCTCGCCCACGGGTACCTGGGCCAACCCGGCCTGACCGCCGAGCGGTTCGTCGCCCACCCGTACGGAGCCCCCGGCGAGCGCGTCTACCGCACCGGCGACCTGGTCCGCCGCCGCGCCGACGGCGTCCTGGAGTTCCTGGGCCGGGCCGACGGGCAGGTCAAGATCCGCGGGTTCCGCGTCGAGCCCGGCGAGGTCCAGGCCGCCCTCATGACCCACGGGACCGTCCGCCAGGCCGCCGTCGTCGTCCGCGAGGACCGGCCCGGCGACAAGCGGCTCGCCGCCTACCTGGTCGCCGAGCCCGGCACCGTACTCGACCCGGAGGACGTCCGGTCCCACGCGGCCGGCCGGCTCCCGGAGCACCTGCGGCCGAGCAGCTTCACCGTCCTCGACGCCCTCCCGCTCACCCCGAACGGCAAGCTCGACCGGCAGGCCCTGCCCGTCCCCTCGCTCGCGCCGCCGTCCGGCGGCCGCGCCCCGCGCACCGCGCAGGAGAAGCTCCTCTGCGACCTCTTCGCCGAGGTCCTCGGCGCCGAACACGTGGGCGTCGACGCCGACTTCTTCCACCTCGGCGGCCACTCGCTCCTCGTCACCCGCCTGATCAGCCGCGTCCGCGCGGTGTGCGACACCGAACTGTCCATCAAGACCGTGTTCGAAGCGCCCACGCCGGCCGCCCTGGCCGAGCGTCTGGACGGCGCCGAGAAGGCCAGGCCCGCCCTGCGGCGCCGGTCCCGCCCCTGAGGAGAATCCATGATCCCGTTGTCGTACGCCCAGCAGCGGCTGTGGTTCCTCAGCCGCACCCAGCCGAACCCCAGCTACAACATCCCCCTCGCGCTCCGCCTGCGCGGCCCCCTCCGCCCCGACGCCCTGCGCCGCGCGCTGGACGACGTGCTCGGCCGGCACGAGGCGCTGCGCACCCGCTTCCCGGAATCCGGGGACGGCACGCCCCGGCAGGAGATCCTGCCCGCCGAACAGGCCGCGCCCGTCTGGGAGTCGGTCGCCACCGGACCGGAGGGCATCGACGCCGCACTCGGCGGAGCCGCCCGGCACGTCTTCGACCTGACCACCGAACTCCCGGTCCGCGCCACCCTGTTCACCGTCGCCGCCGACCACCACGTCCTCCTCCTCGTCTGCCACCACATCGCCGCCGACGGCTGGTCCCTCGGCCCGCTCGTCCGGGACCTGGCCGCCGCCTACACGGCCCGCGCGGCCGGACGGGAGCCCGACTGGCCCGAACTGCCGGTGCAGTACGCGGACTACACGCTGTGGCAGCAGGACGTCCTCGGCCGCGAGGACGACCCGGAGAGCGTCGCGTCCCGGCAGCTCGGGCACTGGCGCCAGGCCCTCGCGGACCTCCCCGAGGAACTGGTCCTGCCGACCGACCGCCCCCGCCCCGCCGTGCCCAGCCACCGTGGCGACGCGGTGCCGCTGGCCCTGGGCGCCGACGTGCACCACCAGGTCGTGGAGCTGGCCCGGGCGTGCGGCGCGACCGTGTTCATGGTGTGCCAGGCGGCCCTGGCCGGCCTGTTCACCCGGCTCGGCGCCGGATGCGACATCCCGCTGGGAACCCCCGTCGCCGGCCGCACCGACGAGGCCCTGGACGAGCTCGTCGGCTTCTTCCTCAACACGCTCGTGCTGCGCACGGACACCTCCGGCGATCCCTCCTTCCGCGCCCTGGTGCGCCGCATCCGGGACACGGACCTGGAGGCGTTCGCCCACCAGGAGTGGGCATCGAGGAGCGGTACGACTCCGAGGGGCGGCCCGCCGGACTCGACTGGACGCTCGGCTACGCCTCCGACCTCTTCGACCACGCCACCGTGGAGGTGCTGGCCCGGCGCCTGTCCGTCCTGCTCACCGCCCTCGCCGAAGACCCCGACCGGGCCCTCGGCTCCGTCGACCTCCTCACCGACCAGGAGCGGCGCCGGCTGCTCCCCGCGCCCGGCGGCCGACGGCCGGCGCCGTCACCCGGCCGCGTCGACCGGCTCTTCGAGGCCCAGGCCGCCCGCACCCCCGAGGCGACCGCCCTCCTTTTCCAGGACGAGACCGTCAGCTACGGCGCCCTCGACGCCCAGGCCAACCGGCTCGCCCACCGCCTGCACGCCCACGGGGTGCGCGCCGGAGACATCGTCGCCGTCCACCTCGAACGCGGACCCGACCTCGTCCGCGCCCTGCTCGCCGTCCTCAAGGCCGGCGCCGCCTACACCCTGCTCGACCCGGACTTCCCCGCCGAACGCCTCACCGCCGTCCTCGACCGGACCCGGGCCACCGCCGTCGTCACGGCCGAGGACGTACCGGAATGGCTCGCCGCCACCGGGATGCCGACGATCCACCCGGAGGACCCGGCCACCGCCGGGCCCGCCCCGGACACCACCGGACCGCTCGCCCGCCCCGACAGTGCCGAGGCGCCCGCCTGCGTCCTGTTCACCTCCGGCTCCACCGGTGTCCCCAAGGGCGTGGTGGCCCCGCACCGGGCGCTCACCGGCACCCTCACCGGCCAGGAGTACGCCCCCTTCGGCGCCGGCGAGACCTGGCTCCAGGCCGCGCCCATGTCCTGGGACGCCTTCGCCACCGAACTCCTCGGCCCGCTGCTGGCCGGCGGCCGCGTCGTGCTCCAGCCGGGCCAGCGCCCCGAACCGGACACCATGGCCGCCCTCGTCGCCCGGCACGGCGTCACCGTCCTCAAGGCGTCGGCGAGCCTCTTCAACCACCTCCTCGACGAGCACCCCCAGGCGTTCGCCGGCCTCCACGCCGCCATGACCGGCGGCGAGGCCGCCTCCGCCGCCCACGTCGCCCAGGTCCTCGACCGCTTCCCGCGGGTCCGCGTCACCAACGGCTACGGGCCCGCCGAGAGCATGGGCTTCACCACCACCCACACCATCACCGCCGCCGACCTGACCGGCGCGCCGATCCCCATCGGGACCCCCGTCCACGGCAAGCACGCCCTCGTCCTCGACGACCGGCTCCGGCCGGTGCCGCCCGGCGTGCCGGGGGAGCTGTACCTCTCCGGCACCGGACTCGCCCTCGGTTACCTCCACCACCCCTCGGCCACCGCCGAGCGGTTCGTCGCCCACCCGCACGGCGCCCCCGGGGAGCGCGCCTACCGCACCGGCGACCTCGTGCGCCGCCGCGCCGACGGCGTCCTCGAATACCTCGGCCGCGCCGACGACCAGGTCAAGCTCCGCGGCTTCCGCGTCGAACCCGCCGAGATCGAGACCCACCTCACCGCCCGCCCCGACGTCCGCCAGGCGGCCGTCGTGGTCCGGGAGGACCGCCCCGGCGACCGGCACCTCGTCGCGTACGTCGTCGGCGACGCCGACCCGGCCGCCCTGCGCGGCCACCTGGCCCGGACGCTGCCCCCGCACATGGTGCCGTCCGCGATCGTCCCCCTGCCCGGCCTGCCCCTCACCCCGAACGGCAAGCTGGACCGCCGCGCCCTGCCCGCCCCCGACTTCACCGCCGGCACCGCGCACCGCGCCCCGCGCACCCCGCGCGAGGAGATCCTCTGCGGCCTCTTCGCCGACCTCCTCGGCCTGCCCGGGACCGGCATCGACGACGACTTCTTCGCCCACGGCGGCCACTCCCT
>NZ_JOGX01000128.1 GCF_000719555.1 Streptomyces sp. NRRL F-5727 | reverse complement strand
GGACGTGGGGGCGGGCTCGGCGGCCGGTGGGGCGGCGGGGATCCGGGGGTCGGGGATGCGGCGCGCGTCGGCCGGCGGGCGGTCCTGGGGGCCGCCCGGGGAGGGCTCGCGGTCGTCCGGGCTCACGGGGCTCACTGCTTGACCTCCAGCTCGGCCTGGGTGCGGTTGAGCATGGTGACGAGCGCCCGGATCATCGCCGTACTGATCTCGTCGTCGGTGTGGCCGGCCGATCCCTTGGCCGACACGGCGAGCGTCACCGGCCCCACCCGGGACTGCGACCATCCGTAGAAGTGCTCGCCCTTGACGCCGGCCCTGACGTACTTGCCGCGCTCGTTGAGGGAGTCCGCGGCGGTGAAGTTGCCGTTGACGCCGTAGGGGGTGCCGATGGAGAAGAGGCCGGTGACCTTCTCCCCGTCCCGCAGGATCTGGTCCGGGCAGCGCAGCGCCTCCTCCAGGGTCTGCGCCATCTCCCAGTCCGCCTCGTCGACCGAGGTGTGGACGGTGACCGTGGCGGCGACCTGGAGCAGGCCCTTCGCCCCCTTGGCGGGGACCTCGCTGTAGCCGGTGACGCTGTGGAGGACGGTGGACGGCACGGCCCCGGTCTCCCAGCGGCAGGAAGCGGGGAGCAGCGGCCAGTAGCCGTCGGGGCTCAGGTACGGCTTCCGCTCGGTGAAGCCGGGGCCCCAGGAGTCCGGCTCGGCGAGGACGGCACGGGCGAGGCGCCGGGCGTCGGCCCCGTTCCTCGGGGCGCGGGCCGGGTCGAAGGTGAAGTCCAGGGCGGTGGGCGTCGCCGCCTGGTCGGGGACGGTCGACGCGGAGGCGGATCCGGACGCGGACCCGGTGGGGGACCCGGTCGTGGTCGGGGACCCGGTCGCCGTGGGCGCCGCGGTGCCGGACGCCGACGTCGAGGGCTTCGGGCCTCCGCTCCCTCCCCCGCCCCCCGAACACCCCGTCAGCAGGATCCCGCCCACCAGGACGGCACAGCAGGACAGTGACAGCCGTACGCAGGACACGCTTCCCCCACCCCCCGTTCACACGATTCCCCCAGAGGTCACGATCGTATGCGCGGAGGAGTCAACTCCGTGGCGCTACAGGCTCATTGGCTGCGCCCGGCGTCGTAGCGGGCGCGGGCCTCCTCGACGGCGGGGACCCGGGACTCGGTCCACAGGGCCAGGTCCCTGATCCGCCGGGCGGACTCCTCGCCGAGGGGCGTGAGGCTGTAGTCGACGCGGGGCGGGATGACGGGCCGGGCCTCGCGGTGGACGAAGCCGTCGCGCTCCAGGGTCTGGAGGGTCTGGGTCAGCATCTTCTCGCTGACGCCGCCGATCCGCCGCCGCAGTTCGCTGAAGCGGTACGAGCGCTCCAGGAGGGCGATCTGGACGAGGACGCCCCAGCGGCTGGTGACGTGCTCCAGGACGAGCCGGGACGGGCACATGGCGCCGCCGGCGTCGGCCAGCAGGGGGGTCACGGGGGCCGGAGGGGTCTCGTTGCTTACCTTCACACCAGTACCTTACTTCAAAGTGGGTACTTTCGATTGGTTAGCGCACCTCGTACGGTAAGTGCATCACCCCGATCGCGCCCCACCGTGGAAGAGAGAGCCCCATGAGCATCGTCGTCACCGGAGCCACCGGACAGCTCGGCCGTCTCGTCGTCGACGCCCTCCTCGCCGACCCGACCGTGCCCGCCGGCTCCGTCGCCGCCGTCGTGCGGAACAAGGAGAAGGCCGCCGACCTGGCGGAGCGCGGCGTCGAGCTGCGGATCGCCGACTACAACCGCCCCGAGACGCTGGCCGACGCCTTCGCGGCGGGCGACCGGGTGCTGCTGATCTCCGGCAGCGAGGTCGGGCAGCGGGTGCCGCAGCACGCCGCCGTGATCGACGCGGCCAAGGCGGCGGGCGTGGCCCAGCTCGCGTACACCGGCGTGCTCGGCGGCCCGGACGCCGACTTCGACCTGGCGGCGGAGCACAAGGAGACCGAGGCGCTGATCCTGGCCTCGGGGCTGCCGTACACCTTCCTGCGCAACGGCTGGTACAGCGAGAACTACACGGCGAACCTCGCCCCCGTCCTCGCCCACGGCGCCGTCGTCGCCAACGCCGGCGAGGGCCGGGTCGCCTCCGCCTCCCGCGCCGACTACGCGGCCGCCGCGGCGGCGGTGCTGACCGGGCCGGCCGGGGAGCACCTGGGCCGGGCCTACGAGCTGAGCGGCGACGAGGCGTGGTCGCTGGCGGAGTACGCGGCGGAGGTCGGCGCCCGCGCCGGGCGGGAGATCGCGTACACGAACGTGCCGGCGGAGACGCACCTGGAGATCCTGACGGGCGCCGGGGTGCCGGAGCCCTTCGCGGCGATCCTCGTCGACGTCGACAAGGCGATCGAGCGGGGCGCGCTGGCCGTCCGGACCGGTGACCTGGCGCGGCTGATCGGCCGCCCGACCACCCCGATCGGCACCACCATCGGCGAGGCGCTGGCGTCGGCGTGACCGCACCCCTCTCAAGGTCATGACCGTATAGCGGTACACACATGACAGCCTGCCCTGTGCGGCGCTACCTTCGTCGGGACAGCGCGGCGCAGGGCGGGAGGCTTTCTCATGGGCGGAAGAGGGACGGACGGAACCGTCGGGACCACGGAAGGCGGCGAGAGCCGCGCCGGTCTGCTCTACGGCATCGCCTCGTACGCGATGTGGGGCCTGGTCCCGCTCTACTGGCCGCTCCTCAAGCCCGCGAGCGCGGGCGAGATCCTGGCGCACCGGATGGTGTGGTCGTTCGTCTTCGTCGGCCTCGCCCTGCTGGTGCTGCGCCGCTGGGGCTGGGTGCGGGAGCTGGCGGCCAGCCCGCGCAAGCTGGGCCTGCTGACGATCGCCGCGACCGTCATCACCGTCAACTGGGGCCTGTACATCTGGTCGGTCAACAACGGCCACGTCGTCGAGTCGTCGCTCGGCTACTTCATCAACCCGCTGGTGACGATCGCGCTCGGCGTCCTCGTCCTGAAGGAACGCCTCCGCCCGGCCCAGTGGGCGGCGGTCGGCATCGGCTTCGCGGCCGTGCTGGTCCTGGCGGTGGGGTACGGCCGCCCGCCCTGGATCTCCCTCGTCCTCGCCTTCTCCTTCGCCGTCTACGGCCTGGTGAAGAAGCAGGTCAACATCGGCGGCCTGGAGTCGCTGGCGGCCGAGACCGCCGTCCAGTTCCTGCCCGCCCTCGGCTACCTGGTCCTCCTCGGCACGCGGTCCGAGCTCGCCTTCGGCTCCGAGGGCCCCGCCCACATGGCGCTGCTCGCCTCGACCGGCATCGTCACGGCCGTCCCCCTCATCTGCTTCGGCGCGGCGGCGATCCGGGTCCCGCTCTCCACCCTGGGCCTCCTGCAGTACCTGGCCCCGACCTTCCAGTTCCTCCTCGGCGTCGTGTACTTCCACGAGGCCATGCCCCCCGAGCGCTGGGCCGGCTTCTCCCTGGTCTGGCTCGCCCTCACCCTCCTCACCTGGGACGCCCTCCGCACCGCCCGCCGCAGCCGCGCGGCCGTCGCCCGCGCCACCGAGGAAGCGGCCACCCGCCTGACGGAAACCCCCAGACCCCTCCCCACGACGGACGACGTCCGCGCCTGACCCGCGGCTCCGCATGATGTACCGCTCCGGCCGGGGCACCCGCGGATTCGGGGATTCCGGTGGCGGGGCGGGGGTGGGTGGCGCGGACGACCGCG
>NZ_JOGX01000127.1 GCF_000719555.1 Streptomyces sp. NRRL F-5727 | reverse complement strand
AGGCCCGGCCGAGGAGCCGGGGCAGGTCTGTGCCGCGTACGAAGAAGTGGTCGCCTCGCACGACACGCAGGCGGGTGGGGCCCTGGGTCCAGTGGCGCCATCCGTCGGCCACCTGGGGCGGGGCCAGGGGGTCGTGGGGTGAGGCGACGATCAGCAGGGGGGTGGTGAGCGGGCCGGCGGCGGACGGTTCGAGGGCGGCGGTGCGCAGGGCCTGGGCGAGTTCCAGGTCGCTGCGCAGCACGGGCAGTACCAGGCGGTCCCAGATGCCATCCCGTGCGCTGCCGGGCGGTACGGCGCCCATCCGGTGCAGGAGGTCGAGCAGTTCGCCGTCGGGCGCGTCGTGGGCGTCGGACAGCGGTGAGGGTGCCTGCGGCGGCGGGCAGGCCCCGACGGCGAGGAGGGCGGGGCCGGGCATGCCCGCCTCGTGCAGGGCGCGTGTCAGGGTGAGGGCGACCAGCGCGCCGAGGGAGTGGCCGTACAGGACGTAGGGGCCGGGGCGGGCTGCGGTGACCAGGGGCAGGACGTCGGCGAGGAGCGCGTCGCGCGTGGTGATCCGGGGCTCCGACCGACGGCGTCCGCGCCCCGGCAGGAGGACCGGTACCGGCTCGACGCCGGGCCCGGCGCTCGTCGTCCAGCCGTGAAAGGCGGAGACGCCCGCTCCGGCGTGTGCGAAGCAGTGGAGTCGTACGGGTCGTCGGTCGGGCATGGGTTCCCCCTCGGTCTCCGCCCACGGTGGTGGTACGAGGCGGGATCGAGGTTCCCGCACCGTCCTTGAGCTTCGCTCGTGGCCGGGTCGAGGGTCCGGCCCGGCGGTCGGTGACGGCGGGTGCCGTGGCCGTGGGCCGGGAGCGGGGTACCGCCCCTGGTCCACGCGCCGGTCGACCGGGCCCCGGGGGGTGCGGCCGGATGAATGAGTGGGGGGATGAGTGGACGGGTGGATGCGTCAGTGGGTGGGGGTGTCAGGCGGCGTAGCGGTCGAAGGTCGAGCCGCGTCGCGGGCCGGCCGTGATGTCGAGTTCCGGGTCGACGGCCAGCATCGCCTGGTGCAGGCGCTGGAGCTGGGGTGAGGGTTCCACGCCGAGCTCTTCGATCAGCCGGATGCGGAGCCGGCGGTAGACGTCCAGGGCGGCGGCCTGCCGGCCGGAGCGGTACAGAGCCACCATCGCCTGCGCGTGCAGGCCCTCGTGCTGGGGGTTGCGGGCGATCAGGTCGGCGAGTTCGGCGATGAGTTCGGCGTGCCGACCGAGCCGGAGGTCGGCGTCGATCCGCCGTTCGACGGTCACCAGCCGGGACTCCTCGAGGCGGGTGACTTCG
The DNA here is from genome assembly GCF_000719555.1 of Streptomyces sp. NRRL F-5727. Classification (GTDB taxonomy): domain Bacteria; phylum Actinomycetota; class Actinomycetes; order Streptomycetales; family Streptomycetaceae; genus Streptomyces. The sequence continues at coordinate 2,904 of NZ_JOGX01000127.1, read as the reverse complement.
ATCTCCAGAATAGGGCCGACGCGGACGTCCACCAATGCGGGTCCCTGCCACAGGTCGAGGGCATTTCGGAAACAGCGGGCCGCCTGTTCGTCGTCACCGTCGTCGAAGGCGTGCTGCCCCTGGGCGGCGAGCTTTTCGTAAGCGTGTACGTCCACGGATTCCTGGGGTATCTGCAGAAGATATCCGCCGTGCCGTGTCGCCAGGACGTCCTTGGCCGTGCCTGGGGCGTCGGGGCCCATCGCGGTGCCGAGGCAGCGGCGCAGCTGCATGATGTACGTCTGGAGCGTCGTCATCGCGCTCTGCGGCAGATGGGTGCCCCAGATCTCCTCCATGAGCGTCGGAACAGGCATGATGCGGCCGGGATACAGCGCCAGCAGGGCGAGGACCTGACGGGGCTTTCCGGCGGAGGGGACGATCGAGCATCCGTTCACGGCGGCACGCAGCGGTCCCAGAACCTGAATCTTCATGACTTCCTCCGTTCGTGGTCGGGCACTTCCGAAGAATGAAAGTCCGTCGACGAACCGGAACACTAGCCGCACTCGCACCAGGCGTTTCGATTTCTTCAGCGGACTTTGAGCACACCTTGAACGGCGGTGATGAGCAGGGGTTTTCGGAGTCGGGAAGGCGTGAGCGGACCGGATTTCACTCCGCTCGAATCCCTCTGGAATACGCCTCGTGGACGGACGCCGCGCGCGGCCGGCACACACGAAATCCCCCCGCTCGCCTGCCTCGCCGGTCGCCGCGCCCCGGCCGCCCTGCCTGGCGACCCCGCAGGCTGCCCTGCCGCCTGTCGCGCCCGGCTGCGGTGCACGGGGGGGTGGCGCGTTCAGCTGTTGCGCACCAGGCGGTCGCGGCCGTTGACGGCCGGATCGCGGGTGGTGTCGGGGCTGGACATGAGGATCGCGCTCTGCATCCTGCGCAGTTCGATGGACGGCTCCAGTCCGAGTTCCCGCACGAGGGTCGTCCGAATCCGCTGGTACGCCTGCAGCGCCTCGCTGCGGCGTCCGGAACGGTGCAGGGCCAGCATGTACTGGCCGTGCAGGTTCTCGTGGGTGCGGTAGCGGTCGACGAGGGTGGTGAGTTCGGCGACCAGTTCGCGGTGCCGGCCCAGCCGCAGGTCCGCCTCGATGCGCTGGTCGAGCGCGTACAGCCGGGTCTCCTCCAGGCGCCTGGCCTCCATCTGGAGCTGTGCGCCGGTGTGCACGTCGGCGAAGGCGGGCCCGGTCCACAGCGCGAGCGCCTCCTTCAGGCGCCGCGAGGCGCCCTGGAAGTCCCCGGCGTCCATCGCCCGGTAGCCGACTCCGGTGAGCTGTTCGAACTCCCTGGCGTCGATGCGTCCGTCGCCGCTGTCGAGGAGGTAACCGCCCGGCAGGGTGACCAGGACGTCCTTGGCCGCACCTTCCGGCGCCCCCTCCCCCATGGCCGCCGCGATGAGTTCGCGCAGCTGGAGCACATACGTCTGCAGGGTGTTACGGGCGCTGCGGGGCGGCTTGTCGCCCCACAGTTCCTCTGTCAGCGAGGCGACGGAGACGACCTGACCCGCGTGGAGCGCGAGGAGGGCGAGCACCTGTCGTGGTTTCGGCGCGGTGGGCATGACCGGTATGCCGTTCTCCCTGACGCTCAGGGTGCCCAGTACCTCGATATTCACGTGATCTCCCTGTCCCGTGCCCGAGTGGTCCTGTCGTCCCGGCGCCGTTGGCGGGCGCCTGTCCGGCTCGTGACAACTTAAAAACAGGGTGACCGGTCTGTCAATACCAAACCGCGCGTGCCGTTTCTAATCGGCGCGGCGCGCCGCAGCGCCCGAGCAAGCACGTGACGACTCGTCAGTCAGCAGTTGAGGATGGGTACGTGGTGGGGCGTCAGGCGCGCGGCTGTTGGCGCGGGGCGTGGCGGGGAGCATGGCCGGGGGGCATGGCGGGGGCGTCAGCCCGAAGCCGTTGGCCGGGTGCGTGGCGTGGCGTCGACCGGCAGGCGCTCCGAGCGCGTGGCCGGATGCCGGCCGGCGAGGGGCCGGCCCACGAGGGCCAGCCGACGGTGGGGGGGTGGTTTCGTCGGTCGGGGTCGCGTGGCGGAGTGTCAGCCGGCGGGCTCCCGCAGCTCGGTGGGGTGCGCCGGTGAGCCGGCGCAGACGAGCGTGTCCAGGTGGTCCGGGTCGGCGAGCCGGGGCAGCATCAGTTCCCAGAAGCGGGTGACGCTGAGCCGCGCCCGCCAGGAACCGTCCTCGCTTCCCAGCGCCTCGAAGCCCGCGGTCGCCGCGATGACGACGTGGGCGGCGTCGCCCCACGCCACCCCCCTGGCCAGGGCGCCGTTGCGCTCGGCCCGGCAGAGGCTGTCCTCGACCCAGCGGTGCCACTGCTCCCACAGCAGGGACTGCCGGCGGCGTGTGACGTCGCCCGCGGCTTCGAAGCCGCCGCGGACCACGACGTCCCGGGCCAGGGCGCCCATCAGTTCGTGGGTGGCGTCCACGACCGCCTGCAGGGAGTCGCCGTGCCGGGCGTGCGCGGCCCTCGTGATGGCGAGGACGGTTGCGGCGGCCTCCGCCTCGACGGCTTCGGCGAGCGCTTCCTTGTTGGCGAAATGGAAGTGCAGGGCGCCGTTGCTCACGCCGGCCTGCCTGCTGATGGCGCCCAGGGACGCGGCGACGAAGCCCTGTTCGGCGAACACCTGGGCCGCCGACCGGATCAGCGCGTGCCGGGTGCGGGTTGCTCTTTGCTGTCTTGCCATGTCGGCGGTCTCCCCGAGGAACGCGACACCGCGGCCCGGCGTCCGCGCGCCGGGCCGTCGGGGTCTGATCGGACGTGCTGCTACTGAGGCGGGTTGCCGTGCTTGCGGGACGGCAGGTCGGCGTGCTTGGTGCGGAGCATGGCGAGGGACCGGATGAGCACCTGGCGGGTGTCGGCGGGG
>NZ_JOGX01000126.1 GCF_000719555.1 Streptomyces sp. NRRL F-5727 | reverse complement strand
CACCCCTCCCTCCCCCGTCCCCTCTCGCCCCTCTCTCCCCTCTCCTCCCTCTGTCCCCTCTCCACCTCCGCGCCCCGCGGCCGTGCGGGCCAGGGTCACGCTGCGGGTCAGCAGCGTGGTGGCCTCGGCGTGGTCGAGGCCGCGGCGGGCGAAGCCTTCGTAGGTCGCCTGGTAGCTGCCGGTGATCAGCACCTGGGCGCCGGCCCGGACGTAGGCGGTGTGGGCCGCCTCGATCTGTTCGGGCGCGTCGGCCAGCAGCCGCGCCGACCAGAGCGCGTCCGACAGGTCGCAGCCCTGGGCCTCCAGTTGGTTGGAGAGCCCGCCGTCGAGGACGAGCACGCCGTCGGCGAGCGCCTGGGCGAACGTCCGGGCCGGTGCCATCGGCTCAGCCCAGCTGCGGTGCGACCTGGGCGGAGATCAGCTCCAGATGGTCCAGGTCGTCCAGGTCCAGGACCTGGAGGTAGACCCGGGAGGAGCCGACCGCCGCGTAGCGGCCGAGCTTGTCGGCGACCTCGGCGGGCGAGCCCGCGAGGCCGTTGGCCTTCAGTTCCTCCACGTCCCGGCCGATGGCGGCGGCGCGCCGCGCCACCTCGGCGTCGTCCTTGCCGACGCAGACGACCAGCGCGTTGGAGTACACGAGGTCGTCGGCGCTGCGGCCGGCCTCCTCGGCGGCGGCCCGGACGCGCCCGAACTGCCGCTCGGTGTCTTCCAGCGACGAGAACGGCATGTTGAACTCGTCCGCGTACCGCGCCGCCAGCCGGGGCGTGCGGACGGCGCCGTGGCCGCCGATGAGGACCGGGATCTTCTGCTGGGCGGGCTTGGGCAGGGCGGGCGAGTCGGCGAGGCGGTAGTGCTTCCCCTCGTAGGAGAAGGTCTTGCCGGTCTCGGTCTCCCACAGGCCCGTGACGATCGCCAGCTGCTCCTCCAGCCGGCCGAACTTCTCCTTCGGGAACGGGATGCCGTACGCGGTGTGCTCCTCCTCGAACCAGCCCGCGCCCAGGCCGAACTCGACCCGTCCGCCGGACATCTGGTCGACCTGGGCGACCTGGATGGCGAGGACGCCCGGCAGCCGGAAGGTGGCGGCGGTCATCAGGGTGCCGAGGCGGATCCGGCTGGTCTCGCGGGCGAGGCCGGCGAGGGTGATCCAGGCGTCGGTCGGCCCGGGCAGCCCGTCACCCGAGCCCATCCTCAGGTAGTGGTCGGAGCGGAAGAAGGCGTCGAAGCCGAGGTCCTCGGTGGCCCGGGCCACCCGGAGGAGGGTGTCGTAGTCGGCGCCCTGCTGGGGTTCTGTGAAGATGCGAAGATCCATACCTCCATCCTGCACCCGTCGGGTGCGTGTCAGGGTGCGTGTCAAGCCGTGCGTCAGCGCGCCGGACCTCCCGGCCCGGTCGGGTGAATATCCGTCCCCCCTGGCGGGACGGGGCGCCGCTGGCCAGTGACCGTCACCGGGCGTCGTCGTTGGCTCGGGCGGAGCCGGACCGCCCGGCCCGCGCGCCGGCGGCAAGCAGCCGGTGTGTCGTTCTTCTCCCGTGATCCCGTCCGCACCGGCCGGGGCCCGGGTCGAGGAGGCCGCGATGTCCCAGGAAGCCGCGTCGGAGCAGGCACTGCCCGATCAGCAGCTGCCGCAGCCCGTGCCCGGGCAGCAGGCTCCCGGAGCCCCGAAGGGGCTGCTCCAGCAGATGGAGGAGCTGATGGCGGCCCTTTCCGCCGACCTCTCCCAGCTGGACGCCGACCTCCAGTCCTCCGTGGACCGCCACGAGCCGGAGCCGCCCGCCGAGGACGGTCCCTCCGCCGGCCGGCCGGCCGGCGGGTACGACGGGCGTCACGACGGCGGCGCCGGAGTGCGCTGAGTCCTCTCCTCCCCCTCTGCCCGGGCCCAGGACCGTCACCGGTCCCGGGCCCGGTCGCGTTCCCGCTCCCGTTCCCGTTCCTGACAGGGCTCCCCTTCCTGACCGGGCTCCCGCTCCTGACAGGGCTCGCGCTCCTGACTGGGGTCTCGCTCCTGTCCGGGGTCCCGCGCGGGCTCGGGGTCCGTGCGGGATGTCGGGCCGGGTGCCGGGCCGGACGCCGGGACCGGGTCCGGGGCCGGGACCGGGTCCGGATCCGGGGTGCGGGTGGCGGGCCGCGGGATGGCCGGCAGCGGCCCGGCCCGGCCCCGGGGCGGGTCGGGAGGGCGGGCCCGGGTCTGTTCGCGCACGTCGAGGCGGCGCAGCATGCCCCGGACCCGGTCGCCGGCCTCGTCGGCGGCGTCGATGGCCTCCATGCACTGCCAGTACAGCCCCTCGTCGTCGGTGACCGAGGCCACCCCGACGAGGGCGATCCCGACCTCCCCGAGGAGCTCGCCCAGCGCGGTCAGCGCCGAGCGCGGGTCGCCGACCTCCGTGAGCCGGGCGGCGCGGGGACCGTCCGAGCCCCACGCCGGGTACTCCCCCGCCTCGCTGAGTCCCCGTGCCTCGCCGCGCAGCTCCAGCGGGCCGCAGAGCGCGAGGTGACTCCCTATCGCCTGGGCGAGAGCCCGGGCCTGCCAGGCTTCCGCCACGATGTCGTGTGCCGTCCGGCTCTCGGCCAGTGCGTGCAGGCCGGCTTGGACGAGCCGCTCCGCTTCCATCAACTCCGCCCCCGTTCGTGCGACTTGCCTTCCCTTCAATCCACTACCCAGAGTGAGGCCGCCCGAGCCTTCGCACCAGAGGAATTCGGAAATCTGTGGACAGGCGGCTCGATGGAGGTAAGGCGATCACTCCGAAGAGTGACGATCGCCGCCGGTGTTGCCCGACTCGTCCGTTCCGTCCCGTCTACGGGCCGGGAAACGGAGCTCGTTCCGGTCGATCTTGGCGGCGAGGGCGGCCAGTGGGTCGATCTCCAGCACGTGGCAGAACTGGAGGAGATAGGCGAGGACGTCGGCGACCTCGTCGGTGACCCGGTGGGCCGAGTCCGGGTCCTCCATCACCCGCTCCGCCTGCTCGGGGGTCGACCACTGGAAGATCTCCAGGAGTTCGGCCGCCTCGACGCTGAGCGCCGCCGCCAGGTTCTTGGGCGTGTGGTAGGGCTGCCAGTCGCGCGCCGCCGCGAAGTCGGCGAGGCGGCGCTGGAGCCCGGCCACGTCGTGTTCGGTGTCCGTCACGGGGTCAGGTCTACCACTGCCACCCCGGGGGTCCGCCGGGCCTCCGCCGCCGCGGCCGCGCCGACCGAGCCGATGAGCCGGATGTGGCCGTCGGCGGCGATGGTCGCCGCCAACCCGAGGAGCGCGGCGATCTGGCGGGCGTCGAACCCGCGGTCGAGGTCGTCGGCGAGCAGGGTGAGGCACTGCATGGCGTCCGGCACCTCGGCGATCCGGTCCATGGCGAGGACGCCGGGGCCGGTGAGCAGTGTCAACGCCAGCGCCAGGTAACGGAGTTCGCCGTCCCCGAGCCGTCCGAGCGGGGTGGCGGGTCCGGTGTCCCTGGCGAGGAGGGCCTGGACGGCGCCGTCGGGGAGTTCCTGGACGGCGACGGCGGTGACGGGTCCCGCGCAGCCCGCGCCGGCGACGGCCGCGAGGCGCTGGTGGCGGCGCGGGCAGGCGGTGTGGGTGCGGTGCAGGACCTCGGCGAGGTTGCCGCAGTCGCGCAGGAGCCGTCCTTCGCCGGGGAGGACGGGGGCCCGCATCCTGGCCGGGTCGGGGGTGCAGGGGAAGAGGGACCTGAGGCCGACCACGGCCTGTTCGGCGGCGGCGAGCACCTCGCGCTGGCCCGCGGTGGCCCCGGCGACGCGCAGCGGGAGGAGGGCGGTGCCGAGGAGGTCGTCGGGGAGCGGGGCGCGGGTGACGGGGGTGGCACCGGCGGTGAGCCAGGCGGCTTGGACGGTGGCGCGGCCGGGGTCCCTGAGGGCGGTGGTGAGGAGGGTGCGGCCGTGGCGGGTGAGGCGCTCACCGGCGATGCGGAGTTCGGGCTCGGCCTGGACGGCGAGGTCGAGCCGGACGGGCCCGACGGGGCCGTCGACGGTGCAGCCGATGCGGAAGCCGCGGCGGCCCTGGGTGTCGGGCAGGGCGCCCTCGGGGACGAGGGCGGAGGGGTCCGGGAAGACCTCGGCGAGCGGGTCGCCCGCGCCGAGCCGGGCGAGTGCCTCGTAGGCGCCGAGCACGGTGGACTTGCCGCTGCCGCTGGGTCCGGCGAAGAGGGTGACGGGACCGAGGGGGTGGGTCGCGCGTCGCCGTCCGGCGTAGGCGGAGAGCCGCAGTTCGGTCACGACGGGCCGCGCGACGGCCGGTCGCTCGGCCCCGGCCACGGGTCGCCCGTGCGTCACGGTCGGCCCGTGCGTCACGGTCGGCCCGTGCGTCACGGTCGGCCCGTGCGTCACGGTCGGCCCGTGCGTCACGGTCGGGCCGTGCGGGGGTACGCGTACTGGCGCGGGTACGGGCTCCCGCGCCGGCCGCGCCCGCACCCGAGCTCGCGCCCGACCCCACGCGCGAGCCCGCACCCTGCCCCGCCCCCGTACCCGACCCGGTGCCCGAACCCGTCCCAGTACCCGTCCTCGTACCGGCGCCGCCGCCCGGGCCGGATCCCCCGGCGGAAGACGGCGGGGGCGAGGTCGGGTTCTGGGTCGGGTTCTGGTTCGGGGTCGGGCGCGGAAGGGGGACGGTGTCCGGGCGGGGGGTCCGGGGGTCGGTCATGCGGACGTCGGGCGTACGGGGATCGGGGGTACGGGGGCCGGGGGTGCGGGCGAGGGTGGGGCCGCCGGTGAGGTCCATGATCGGACCGTACGCAGGGGTGGAGCTGACGAACCGTTACGGCGAGATGACCTTCCTACGATCGGGGGACGCTCGCACGAGGGGCGCCGACCGGCTCGTCCTCCTCGTCGCCCACGGGGGCGTCGCCGGTGTTCTCGACCTCGGTGCCGGGCGGGGCGAGCAGGAAGACGTTGCGGTCGACGCGGTGCATGCCGCTGCCGAGGCCGAAGACGACGCCGCTGCTGAAGTCGAGGACGCGCTTGGCGACTTCGGGGTCGGCGCTGGTGAGGTCGAGCAGGACCGGGATCTGGGCGATGAGGTACTCGGCGACCTCGCGGGCGTCGGCGAAGACCTGGACCCGCAGCACGACCATGCGGCGCTGCTCGACGGACTCGTACTGCTCGGGGATGGTGCGGTGATCGACCCTGGACGGCCATTCGTCGCGGCCGCGCAGGGGCAGGACCTGGGCCAGACCCTCCCACTGCTCGTCGGTGACGTCGTACCTCTCGTACCTACTCATGGCACCATCCTCCCGCCCCTCACCCGTTCGGCCCAACAACGACACGGGTGAAGGGGTGACGGGCGGGCGAAGGGCGGGCGTGGGGCGTCACGCGAAGGTCTTGGCCAGGCGGCGCAGGCCCTCGGCGATCTCGTCGGGGGCGTGGGTGGTGAAGGAGAGGCGGAGGGCGGCCGGGTCGGGGGTGCCGGAGAAGAAGGGGGCGCCGGGGACGTAGGCGACGTCGTGGCCGACGGCGGTGGCGAGGAGGGCGGTGGCGTCGTGGCCCTCGGGGAGGGTGGCCCAGACGAACATGCCGCCCTCGGGCCGGTTCCAGCGGCTGCCCTCGGGGAGGGCGGCGGGCAGTCCCGCGAGCAGGGCGTCGCGGCGGGCGCGGTAGGCGGCGCGCACGCCGACGACGTGGGCGTCGAGGTCGCTGTCGCGGAGGTAGCGGGCGACGGCGGCCTGGTCGACGGTGGAGGTGTGCAGGTCGGCGGCCTGCTTGGCGATGACGCAGGCACGGCGGAGGGTGGCCGGGGCGCGCAGGTACCCGAGGCGCAGTCCGGGGGCCATGACCTTGGAGAAGGAGCCGAGGAGGGCGGTGCGGTCGGCGGCGGCGGGGTGGCCGGCGAGGTGCGGAACGGGCTCGCCCTCGAAGCGGAGTTCGCCGTACGGGTCGTCCTCGGCGATCCAGAAGCCGTGCCGGGCGGCGGCCTCGGCGACGGCGGCGCGGCGCGCGGCGGGGAGGGTGCGGCCGGTGGGGTTCTGGAAGGTGGGGACGACGTAGAGCAGGGTGGGTCTCTCGCGGGCGGCGATCTCGTCGAGCGCCTCGGGGAGGATGCCGTCGTCGTCGGTGGGGACGGGGACGACGCGGGCGCCGGCGAAGCCGAAGGCCTGGAGGGCGGCGAGGTAGCAGGGGTCCTCGACGAGGACGACGCCGCCGGGTTCGAGGAGTGCGGTGGCGAGGAGGGTGAGGGCCTGCTGGGAGCCGGTGGTGACGAGCAGGTCGTCGGCGTCGGTGGGGAGTCCGCGGGCGGTGAGCCGGGCGGCGACGGCGGTGCGGAGCGCGGGGTCGCCCTCGGTGGTGGAGTACTGGAGGGCGGTGTGCGGCTGGTCGGTGAGGACGGCCTGGTAGGCGGCCCTGATGCCCTCGGTGTCGAAGAGTTCGGGGGCGGGCAGGCCGCCGGCGAACGAGATGACCTCGGGCCGTGCCGTGAGCGCCAGGATCTCGCGTACGGGCGAGGAGGCGACGTTTCCCAGCCGGGCGGCGAGCGGGGCCCTGGGCGCTGTGCCGGGCGGGACGGCGGTGGCGGTGGCGGCGTCTGCGGTGGCGGTAGCGGCTGCGGCTGCCGCGGTCTCGGGCGTCGTGGCGGCGGAGGGCATGCGGTTCAGTGTAGGGAGCAACTGTCCGGTGTCCAGGGTCGTCTCACGGCCCGTGTGCGGGGCGGGCGGGCGGAGTCGGGGCCGCCGCCACCGGCGGTGAAGGTGCGGGTGTACGGGATGCGGTGGGCGTCGAGGGCGCGGCGGGTCGCGTCGGCGCGGGCCGCGGCGCCGGGGGTGTCCGGGTCGTGGAGGACGCCGGCGACGGAGCCGCTGTGGGAGATCTGGACGCCGACGGCGCCGGTACGCCGGGCGAGGGCGACGAGCGCGTCGAACTCCGGGTGTCCGAGGACGCGTTGGGCGCGGCGGGCGCTGGCGGTGGCGACCCGGCCGAGGAGTGCGGTGTCGCCGTCGGCGAGGGCGCGGCGGAGCCGGTCGCGGAGGTGGGCGTAGGCGCGGAGGTCGGCGTCGTCGGCCGCGGGGGCGGGGAGGGCGAGGGTGTCGACGGGGGCGCCGCCGCCGAGGAGGCAGCCGACGACGAGGAGCGGCGGCAGGGCGGGGCCGAGGACTTCGAGGACGCGGCCCTCGCGCTGGGCGAAGAGGACGGGCCGGGCGTCGAGCATGAGGGGGTCGCTGGCGCGTTCGGCGCGGACGGCGAGGCGGGCGGTGGTGCCGGGGTCGAGGCGGAGCCCGTACGCGTCGGCGACGGCGCGGACGGTGGCGAGGACGTCGCTGGTGGAGCTGCCCATGCCGAGGCCGAGCGGGACGGCGCCGGTGAGGCGGAGGGCGCCGCCGTGGGCGGGGCGGCCGGTGCGTGCCGCGCAGGCGGCGACGGCGAGGCGGGCGGCGCGGGCGGCCTTGGTGCGGTCGGTGGGGACGACGGTGACGGCGTCGGGCGGGGTGCCGGGGTGGGGGGTGAAGTCGGCGCGGGTGCCGGGGGTGGTCATGGGGAGGGTGACGAGGCCGGCGCGCGGGCGCCCGTCGGCGTCGGCGAAGACGCCCTGGAGGAGTTCGCCGTGGTGGGAGGGGGCGTGACCGGTGCCGGGG
>NZ_JOGX01000125.1 GCF_000719555.1 Streptomyces sp. NRRL F-5727 | reverse complement strand
GGCGGGGACGACGGCCGGGGCGGGGGTGGACTCGGGACGGTTCATGGGTTCTTCCTCGGGTTGTACGGGGTTTCCGTGCGGCCGCCCGTGCGCGCGGCCGCGTGACAGCGGACAGGGCGGGCTCAGTCGGGCGGGCGCACGGGGATGCGGCGGTCGGCGAGCGCCGGGAACTCCGCGCGGGTCCGGTCGGCCAGCGCCGGGTCGACGTCCGCGACCAGCACCGCGGCCTCCGGCCCGGCCTCGGCGACCACCCGGCCCCACGGGTCGACGACCAGACTGCCGCCGCCCGCCCGCACCCCGGCGTGCGCGCCGGCGGCGTTGCAGGCGACGACCCACGCCTGGTTCTCTACGGCCCTGGCCTGCACCAACAGCCGCCAGTGCGCGATCCGTCCGGCGGGCCAGGCCGCCGTCACGAGGAGCACCCGGGCGCCGTCGTCGATGAGCGCCCGGTACAGCTCCGGGAACCGCAGGTCGTAACAGGCGCTCAGACCCAGCCGGCCGAGCGCGGAGTCCGCGCACCGCACGGTGGTTCCCGCGCTCAGCAGCGTGCTCTCCCGGGAGCGGTGGCCGAAGAGGTGGACCTTCCGGTAGGAGTGCAGCAGCCCGCCGTCCGGTCCGAACAGCAGGCTGGTGTTGTGCAGCCGGCCGTCCTCGCCGCGCTCGACGAGGCTCCCGGCGTGCAGATGGACGGAGGCCGCGCGGGCGGCGGCGCCCAGCGCGCGCACCGCGGGCCCGGTCAGGGGCTCGGCGGTGCGGGCGTAGTCGTCGAAGTTGAAGAAGCCGGTCGCCCACAGCTCCGGCAGCAGGACGAGGTCGGCCCGGTGCCGGGCGGCGTGCGAGACGACGGCCTCGCCCATCGCGGCCACCCGCTCCGCGAAGGGCGGACGGTGGTCGACCTCGGCCTGGATCAGTACGACGCGCACGGGCCGGTCCCTCCTCAGACGCTTCCGTGTTCGGCGGGCACCTCGTCGTCCCGGACCGGCGCCGGCCCGGGGGCGCCGCCGCCCCGGGAGCGGCTGGTCCAGCGGGCGCAGACCAGGCCGAGGAGGATCCAGCCGACGCCGGTGAGGATGCCCACGGCGCCCGCGGAGGTGATGAAGACGAAGCAGAGCGCCAGGGCGAGCGCCGGCACCACCGGGTACAGGGGCGCCTTGAACGAGGCGGAGATCCCGCGCCGCCGGGCGACGAACAGGGCCACGATGGAGGTGATGAACGTGAGGGTGTAGAGGAACCCGGTCGCCGAGACCGCGAAGCGCAGGTTGCCCGCCGTGGACATCACCGTCTGCGCGACACCGGCGGCGACGATGGCGACGACCGGCACCTGCCGGCTCGTCGCCGTGGACTCCAGGACGCGCGGCGCCAGCCGGTCCCGGGCGAGCACCATCGACGAGCGCGAGATCACGATCAGGTTGGCGTTGACCGCGGCCAACAGGGCGACCAGCACGATGCAGTTGACGACGAACGGGCCGTGGGTGCCGAAGAACACCCGGCTGACGTCGACGACCGGGGTCTCCGAGGCGCCCAGCCGGTCCCAGGGGATGATGCCGTTCTCGATCAGCAGCAGTCCGGCGTACAGGATGAACGAGATGCCGAGGCTCGTCAGGATCGACAGGGGGATCGTCCGGCGCGGCTCGGTGATCTCCTCCGCGGAGACGACGATGGCGTCCCACCCGGTCAGGGCGAGGAAGCCGATCAGCGCCGCCTGGAGGACACCGCTCATGCCGTGCGGCATGAACGGCGTGTACAGGGCGGTGTCCACATGGGTGGCGCCCAGCGCGATGAAGCCGAGCAGCACCAGCACGGTGAGGATCAGCGCGATGAACTGGACCTTCCCCGAGAAGCGGATGCCGAGCAGGTTGAGGCCGGTGAAGACGGCGATCACCAGCGTCGAGGCGACCGGCTGGCTCAGCGACGGGACGAGCAGATGGAGGTAACTGCCCACGCCGATGCCGACGTACGAGCTGGCGCACATCCAGGCGCCCCAGTTCGCCCAGCCCACCACCGTCGCCACGAACGGCGGCAGATGGCGCTTGGCGTAGGCGTAGGGGCCGCCCGAGTCCTCGTGCATGGAGCTGAGTTCGGCGTAACAGAGACTGAGGATCAGCGACGCCGCGAACGCGATGCCGAACGAGACGACCACCGCCGGACCGGCGATGCCGCTGGCGGTGCCGCTGAGCACGAAGATGCCCGCACCGATGATCCCGCCCACACCGAGGGCGGTGGCCTCCCGGAAGCCGATCTTCTGGGTGGTTTTCGTCGACATCAGAGTCCTTGGCTGGTGGTTCCGGTGAGGTACGCGAGGGCCGCCGTCACCAGCGCCTCGGAGGCGGTGTGCAGGGTCGGGCGGGGGTCGGGGGCGAACTGCGGGGAGTGGTTGACGGGAAGGCTCTTCACCTTCTCCTGCGGGGTGTCACCGGGCGCCGCGAGCCAGGCGTCGAGGGAGGCGCCGCCGACGACCCAGTAGACGGTGGGCACCGCGTCGCCGTCGTAGTGCGGCCCGGCGCCCGCGGCCCCGAAGTAGGGGAAGTCCTCGCTGGCGGCGAGCAGCGGCATCGGCACCACGCGGCCCTCGCCGAAGTGGGCCAGGTGCGCGGCCCGCACCGTCCCGGTGTGCTCCGCGGAGTTGTCGTTGACCGGCACGCCCTCGGTGACCGTGACCTCCGGCGGGCGCGGCGCTCCCGAGGCCGCCGCCTCGGCCGCGGCGATGCGCTCGATCGAGGCGAGCAGCCGGGCCTGCAGCGCGTTGTCGTAGCAGCGCACGCTGATGCCGAGCTCGGCGGTCTCCGGGATGATGTTCGCCTTGGTGCCGGCGTGCAGGTAGCCGACGCTGACCACCGCGCAGTCCGCCGGGTCGGTCTCCCGGGCGACGATGGTCTGGAGCCGCGTCACGATGTGCGCCGCGATGACGACGGGGTCGACCGTGGCCTGCGGCGCCGAGCTGTGGCCGCCGCGCCCGTGGACCCGCACGCGGACGACGGCGGAGGCGGCCATCATCGGACCGGGGCGGTGCCCGACGACGCCCGCCGGCAGCGGCACGACGTGCTGGGCCAGCGCCACGTCGGGCTTGGCGACCTTGGCGTACAGCCCGTCGTCGAGCATCGCCGCGGCGCCGTCCCCGGTCTCCTCCGCGGGCTGCGCGACCGCCAGCACGGTGCCGCTCCAGCAGTGCCGCGCCCGGGCCAGCAGGGTGGCCGCCGCGATCAGCGAGCCGAGGTGGACGTCGTGCCCGCAGGCATGGGCCACCGGCACCGTGGCGCCGTCGCCGTCGACGGCCTCCCGGGTGCTGGCGTACGCCAGGCCGGTCGCCTCGCGGACCGGCAGGGCGTCCATGTCGGCGCGGAGCAGGACGACCGGCCCCTCGCCGTTGCGCAGCAGCCCCGCCACGCCGTGGCCGCCGATCCCGGTGGTCACCTCGTAGCCGGCCGCGTGCAGCCGGTCCGCCGCGATGCCGGCCGTCCGCTCCTCCTGCCCGGACAGCTCCGGGTGCCGGTGGAGGTCGAGGTACAGCTGCTCGATCTCGTCGAGATAGCCCGCGCCGAGAGGGGCGAGCACGGTCCGGGCCCGCTCGGCGAACGAGTCCTCGGACAGGTCCTGTCCGGTCATGTCACCGCCCTCCGGCCGCGCCGGCCGGCACCCGGCCCGAGGAGCGCCGGGCCCGGGCCGCCCGCAGTTCGCGGCGGGCCCATTCGCGGGCGATGCGCGGCAGTTCGGCCCGCGCCACCACGATGTAGGCGTCCTCCGGGCTGAGGTTCTGCCGGAAGAACGCGTCGATGCCGGGCTCGCCGCAGGTCGGCAGGTCGCCGTAGAGCGCGTCCAGGTTGTCGTACGCGCCGACGATCTTCAGGCTCGCGCGGTCGAACTTCTCGCTCTGGCCCAGCCATTCGGCCGCGTCCATGCCGATCAGCGACACCTGGCGGCTGATCGGCGCGTGCGGCGACGGCCAGATGTTGTCCGCGCCGCAGCCGTTGCGCAGCAGCCGGTAGACCACCGGGCTCTCGGTGCGGGCGAGCAGGTGGACCGGGCGCGGCGCGTACCGCAGGCACTCCTGGACGATCATCTTGGAGTGGATGTGCCCCATCAGGCCGCCGCCCTGCGAGTCCGGCAGCACGCCGCTGGAGTCGAGGTACAGGCAGTGGGAGTTGCCGAAGACCCGGCGGTGGTAGCCGGTCCAGCCGCTCACGTTGCCCAGCGGGTCGACGAGCAGGCAGAAGGTGGTGATCTTCTCGAAGAAGCGGCCCGCCCGGCGGTCCCGCCAGTACGGCGTCATGTCGGCGCCGAACGCCTTGGTCGAGATCTCCACGAGGAGGGAGAAGACGGCGGTCTGGAACTCCTCGGTGAACCGCGAGGTGTCGCTCCAGCGGAGGTACGACCAGCCGTCCTTGAGGCGGTGCAGCGGCAGCTTGTCCGGGGACGCGGCGCGCAGCACGCCGAGGCTGTGGGTGGCGGGGGACGGAGAGATGACGGGCTCCTTTCGGGCGCGGGAGACGAGGGGGGAAGGGGGCCTGAGGGG
>NZ_JOGX01000124.1 GCF_000719555.1 Streptomyces sp. NRRL F-5727 | reverse complement strand
CGGCGCGCGCCACCCCCCCCCCCCGCCCCCGCGGCCGGCCCTGCCGCACCGTGTCCCGCCTCGCCACCGCACCCGCGCTCGCCCGCTGAGCCCACCCCCCCTCGCCCCGGCCGCCGGCCCCGCCCGGTTGACGCCCCACGGCCGACAGCCCGCCCCCCGATCCCCACGGGGCGCACCCGGACCCGCACAGACGAGGAAGCGAGGTGTCCACATGCCCGCTCGGCGCGTGCACCGCATGACACACGACGTACGCGTGGCCGCTCCCGCGAGCACGGTGTACGCACTGATCGCCGACCCGCTGAAATGGCCGTTCTTCTTCTCCCCGAGTGTCCACGTCGAACGGCTGGAACCCGACGGCGACCGCGAACGGCTGCGCATGTGGGCCCTCATGGACGACCGCGTGACGTCATGGATCTCCTGGCGGCGCCTGACCCCCGGACAGCGCCGCGTGGAGTTCGGGCAGGAACACCCCGCCCCCCTGCTGCACTCCATGACCGGAGCCTGGAGCGTGCACGTCCGCGGCGAGCACGACTCGCGCCTGGTCCTCGACCACGACTTCAGCGTCGTCGACGACCGGCCCGAGAACACGGCCTGGGCCGAACGGGTCACCGACCGGACCAGCCGGATCGAACTCGCCGAGCTGAAGAACATCGCCGAACGGTGGACCGTCCTGGACGAGCTGATGTTCTCCTTCCAGGAATCGGTCCGCGTCAAAGGCCCGCCCGAGCTCGTCTACGACTTCCTCTACCGGGTGGGCGACTGGCCCGGACTGGTGCCGCACGTCACCCGGGTGGACTTCGTCGAGGAGAGCCCCGGAGTGCAGCGGGCGACCGTGCACACCCACACCGAAGCCGGCCCGCACACCTCCCGGTCGGTGCGGATCTGCTTCCCCCACGCCGGACGCATCGTGTACAAGCAGACGCCCGACCGTCCCCTGCCCACGACCCACATCGGCGAATGGGTGGTCCTCCCGGACGAGACGGGAGTGACCGTCCTCGCCGAGCACCACGTCCTGCTCGACGAGGCGGACATCGCCGCCGTCCTCGGCGAGGGCACGAGCATCGCGCAAGCCCGCAGACACGTGCGCCAGACACTCCGCCACGAGTCCCTCACCCTGCTCACCCTGGCCAGACAACACGCGGAAACCGCCATACGCATGCTCTGACCCCGCCCGCGCCTCCTGCTCCCTCCTCGCCGCCCGCCCGCGGACCCCACCGCCCCGCCACCCCCGACCCCGCCTGTACCGGGTCTCGAGCGGTCCTGCGGCAGGTGTCGAGCGGTCCTGGCCAAGGTCGGACACAGGCTTGAGGAAAGGGTTTGGAACCGTGACGAAGGAGCCGATCCACCCCGGTACCGCCACCTCCGGCGTCCCCCGTACCGCCCCGGCCGGCGGCGGGCACCACGACGACACGAGGGACGCCCGACGGCGAGCCGCCCGGCTCGACACACTCCTCGGCGACCCCTTCGACCCGGCCAACCCGCACGGCCTGCGGGCCCTGCTCGCCGCCGACGACGCACGCGAACCTCCCCACGTCACCGAGGAACTGCTCACGAGCCGGCACACCGCCGCCGAGTTCGTGCCCCTCGAACACGGCGGACGGCTCACCCGCGCCGACCTCCTGGTCACAGCGCTGCGCCCGGTCTTCCGCAGGGACCTGACCCTCGGCTTCGGCTTCGGCATCACCTCGCTGTTCGCCGTGTCCGCCGTCTGGGCGGCCGGCACACCGCAGCAACGCCGGCAGTCCGCCCGACTCCTCCTCGGCGGAGGGCGGGCGACCATCGTCCACCACCACATGGCCCACGCCAACGCCGTCCTCCGCGACGAGCTGCGCGCCCACCCCGCACCCGGCGGCGGCTTCCGGCTCGAAGGACGCAAGGACGCCGTCATCAACGCCGCCCGCGCCGACAGCCACGTCGTCTACGCACGCACCGGCGCGCCGGACGACGACCCGCACAGCCACTCCGTGCTGCTGCTGGACCCCGCCGCGCTGCCCGCCGACCGCGTACGCCACCACCCCCGCCTCCCACAGGTCGCGCCCCGCGGCGCACACCTGTCCGGAATCGAGTTCCTGGACTGCCCCGTACCACCCCAGGCGCTGGTGGGGCGTCAGGGCGAGGGCATCCCCCTCGCCGTGCGCACCGTCCAGGTCAACCGCGCCCTGGTGTCCGGACTGGTGATCGGCACCGTCGACACCGTCCTGCACGCCACCGTCCGCGCGGCGCTCACCGGCGGCCGCACCCGACCGGCCCGCCGCTGGCACACCCCGCTGACCGGCGTCTTCGCCGACCTGCTGGCCTGCGACGCCATGGCCACCGCCGCGCTGCGCTCACTGAGCCTGTTCCCCGCCCAGACCCATGCGACCGCCGCGGCGGTCAAGTACGTGGTCCCCGACCTGCTCCGGGAGTGCCTCAGCGAGCTCCAGTGCGTGCTGGGCTCCGCGGGCCCGGACCCCGCCGACCCGGCCGGCGAGGCGCTCGGCAGACTCGTCCGCGACCTGCCCGCCGCCGGCCTCGGCCACGCCGGCGCAGCCGCCTGCCAGGCCGTCATCATCCCCCAACTGCCCAGCCTGGCCAGACACTCCTGGTTCACCGAACCGGAACCGCCGCCCGAACTGTTCCGCCCGGCCGCCCGCCTGCCGCACCTGGACTACCGCCTGCTGGGGATCGCCGAGAGCCGCGACGTCCTCACCGCCGCACTGACCGGCGCGGCGACCCGTCTCGCCGACACCCACGACACACCAGGACCACGAGGAGCGCTCGCCCGCCTCGCGAAGACACTCGTGGGCGAACTGCGCGCACTGCACGAACGATGCCGCACCCTCCCACCCCCCGGTACGGCCACACGCGTCCACCCGTCCCTGTACGCGCTCAGCGCTCGGTACGCCCTCGTGGCCGCCGCCGGCGCGGTCCTGGCCACCTGGGAAGCCCAGGACGGCAGCGACCCGTTCCTCTCCGAACCCGCCTGGGCGGTCCTCGCCCTGACCCGGCTGGCCGGACGGCTCGGCCTCACCGCGGGAGAACCACCCGAGAGCTGCCGGCAACAGGTGCTGCAGGAACTCGTGCGCCGCTGCCGCACCGCGACCGGCTACGACCTCGCCGCCACCCCCTGCCCGTGGTGAACCGGAACCCGGCGGCCCCACCCTCCCGACCCCCGACCGCACGAGCCGGAGCCGGACCATGCCACCCCGACCCACCCCACCGCTACCCACGGCGCAGCACACCGGACCGCCGCGCATCACCCCACCGCTCCACGCCGCACCCACCGGTCCCTGGGACGCCGTCCGCACACGCATGCGGCGCGACGGCACCGCCGTGGTGTACTCCACCCGCACCGCGTGGCTGGACGGACCGCTCGCCGACGACGAGGGCCTGCGCCGCGTCCTCGGCCACGACTGGCCGCGCTACCAGCGCACCACCGACCCCACGGTCCGCGACCGGTTCGCGGCCTCCCGCCTGATCCTCAAGCACACCGCCGCCGCTGCCCTGGGCGCCGACGCCCGCGACATCGACCTCGCCTACCAGACCGGCGGCCGCCCCTACCTGCGCGGCCTCGACCAGATCCAGGTGAGCCTCACCCACACCGGCGACCTGATCGCCGTCGGCATCAGCCGGCACGGCAGGATCGGCGTCGACACCGAACCCCTCACCCGCACCATGGACTTCGACCGAGAACACCCCCTCATCTGCACCCCCGCCGAACACGCCCAGCTCGCAGCGCTGCCCGACGACCTGCGCAACGCCCGGATGCTGCGCCTGTGGACGCTGAAAGAGGCGTACACGAAGGCCCTGGGCCAAGGCCGCCGGCTCGGGTTCACCGCGTTCGGGTTCGCCGCCGACCACGACACCCTCCTCACCCCGGACGGCCGTCCGGCCGCGCACGGAGCATGGGCCTTCGCCAGCCACCCCGTACTCGGCCGCTACCTCATCAGCGTGGCCTGCCACGACGAGGGACTGGACACCTCACCCGACACAGCGGTCCGCACCATGCTCGACGAAGGCTTCTTCCGGACGATGAACGAACCGCCCCGTCCCGCCTGACCGACGCACCCGCCCCGGACGCGGGTCGGGCCGCGCTGCACACCTGCTGGAGAGACCGGACACCGCGCACCCGCTGCCGCTAGCGTGCCCCGCACCATCGCCGTCCGAGAGCAGAGAGGAGGCGAAGGGGCCGGCCGCCGCAGCACACCGCGCCCCGGGACGCCATGACCCGACACCGCCCCCCTGCACCCGTCTTCGCCGTGGTCACCGCCGGTCCCCCCGGACCCACCGGATCCTGGGACATCGAACTGCGCGGACCACTCGGCCACACCACTCTCCAGCGCCTCCAGGACGCGGTCACCGCGCGCGATCTCACCCACAACCCCGCCCGCCCCGCCCGTTCCCACCAGTGGTCGCACAACGCCCCCGACCACCACACGCTGCGCATCCCGCACGACCCGGCCGGCGACGCCTCCGCAGCGGCCGGCCGCATCGCCGACCTGTTCACCGCCCCATCACCCGCCCAGTCAGCCTCTCCCGCCCTGCCCCAGCAGGCGGCACTCCCCGAAGACGACCTGCGCCCCGGCACCGGCCGCCACATCGAACACCTCCTCTGGTCCTGGCACGGCCCCCTCGACATGACCCGGTTCACCACCTCCTGGCAGTCCGTCCTCGACCACGAGACCGTCCTGCGCACCGCCCTCACCCACGGCCCCGAACCGATGCTTCTCGTCCACGGCCGGACCACCCCGGACATCGAGCGCCGCACCTGCCACGACGACGACCTGACCACCGTCATCGAACACGACCGCCGGCGCGGCTTCGACCTGAGCCGTCCCCCAGCACTACGCCTCACCCTGCTGCAACCCCCCTCCACCGCCACCACGCCACCCACCCGGATCCTGCTCACCTACCACCGCGCCCTGATCGACAACCGCAGCGCCCACCTGCTGCTGCGCACCTTCTACCGCGCCTACCTGGCCGGCGGCACCCTCCCCGGCGGCGAACGCCGCCCCGACCTGCGCGACTACGCCGCCTGGAGCGCCGCCCAGGACCTGGACCAGGCACGCAGACACTGGGCGCTCCTCGCGCCGCCCCCAGGCGCCGCCTCCCGGCCGTGCGGCCCCGGCCCCGGCACCGCCCTGACCGGCATCGGCAGGCTCCGCCTCCGCCTCGACACGGCCGACACCACCCGCCTCACACGATGGGCGGCCACATGGGGAGCCGCCGACAGCACCGTGCTGCAGGCCGTCTGGGCGATGCTGATCTACCGGGCCGCCGACACCACCGGCCCCGTCCCCGTCCGCTTCGAGACCACCGTGCCGGGCCGCGGCATCCCCCTCGACGGCGTGGCCTGGACACCAGGACCCCTGCACAACCTGCAGCCGCTCTCCGTCGAAGTCGATCCGACAGGCACCGTGCCCGACCTCCTGGGACGACTACGCGACCGGGCACTCGACATGGCCGCCTACGAATGGCTGCCCGGCGCATGGATCCACTCCTGGACCACACCCGGCACACCCACCCCAGCCGACAGCTACACCGGATTCGACAATCCCCCCGACCCCTCCGAGGGACTCCGAGACGACCTCGCCGCCCACGGCGTCCACACCGGACACCCCAGCACCGTCCCCGCGTACTGCGGGCCGCCCATCGGACTGCTCGCCCACCACGACACCACCGGCGCCCTCGTCCTCACCGCGGTGCACGACCGGTCCGTACTCGGCGACGACGAAGCCCGGCGCCTGCTGACACAAACCGCCCTGCTGCTCCGCGGACTCCCCGGGTCCACGGCCCCGCACACCACCGTCGCGCAAGCCCTCACGCTCCTGGACGGCAGCCCGGTCCCCCGCATGGCCGCCCCCGCCCAGACGC
>NZ_JOGX01000123.1 GCF_000719555.1 Streptomyces sp. NRRL F-5727 | reverse complement strand
CCCGACGACCGCCCCCGTACCGGCCCCCACCGCACCCGTCGCCACCCGCGCGTGCTCCCCCGACGCCGCCGCGGCCTCCACCGCGGCCCGGCCCGTCGCCGCGTCCGGACGAGCCCCGAAATCGCCGCCCCGGCCCAGATCGAAGACGCACGCGGCCGGCACCACCGGCACCACGTGCGCCGGATCCGGACCGACCCGCACCCCGCGCCGCCGCTCCTCCAGCCAGGCCATCACCCCCGCGGCCGCGTCCAGGCCGTACGCGCTGCCGCCCGTCAGGACCACGGCGTCGATCCGCTGGACCACGTTCCTCGGATCCAGGGCGTCCGTCTCCCGCGTGCCCGGACCACCGCCACGCACGTCCACGGCGGCCACCGCCCCGCCCTCCGGCGCCAGCACGACCGTCGTCCCCGACAGCGCCCGGGCACCCGCCACGCGCGCGTGCCCCACCCGGATCCCGGGCACATCGGTCAGACCGTCCACGGAGAGCCGCTCAGCTGTCATGTCCCCTTCCTACCTCAGGACGGGGAGACCGTCCTGGTGGCGGGATTCCGCGCCGTCAGCGTCACACCGACCGCCACCGCGGCCGCCGCCGCCACACCGGCCAGCAACACCGCCCAGCGACCCGCGAACGAACACAGCAGAATCGCCAGCGACGCCCCCGGCAACACCGCCTGCTGCGCCAGACCCACCTTGAAGTACCGCGCGTGCAGCAGCCACACCGACAGCAGGAACACCGCCGTCGGGATCGTCACCGACGCCGAAGCCGCCAGCGTGCTGATGTGCGCCTTGCCCACCGTCTGCTCGACCGCGATCTCCAGACCCGCACCGATCGCCGCCGCCGACATGAAGATCACGAAGTGCCCGTACCCCCACAGGAAGCCCTGCCGGCTGTCCGTCAGCCGGTCGTGCGCCGGAACCACGAAATAGATCCACCAGGCGGCGAAGACGATCAGCAGCCCGCCCGCCGCGATCGGCAGCAGCTCGCTCAGGGCGTCGTTCTCCACCACACCCGACTTCACCCCCACCGTCGCCGCCGCCACCGACTCGCCCAGCACGATGATGGTGAACAGGCCGTACCGCTCCGCGATGTGATGCGGATGCCAGGTGCTCGGCGCGGCCTTCTCCGCGAACACCGGCACCGCCAGCTCCGCCAGCGCCATCACCAGGAACACCCACGGCACCGCCCCCTCCGGCACGAACAGCAGCGCCAGCCACCCGACCTGCACCGCGAGCACCCCGCCCGCGTACCGCAGGCACATCGTCCGCTCCTCCGCCGACACCGCGTGCCGCGCCGCCCGCAGCCACTGCGAGGCCAGCGCCACCCGCATCACCAGATAGCCCACGTACACGACGAGGAAGTCACGCTCCTCGAACGCCCGCGACACACCGGCCGCGAGGATCAGCACCCCCGCGATCTGCACCAGCGTCACGACCCGGTACAACACGTCGTCGTTGTCGTACGCGGACGCGAACCAGGTGAAGTTCATCCACGCCCACCAGATCGCGAAGAACACCATCGCGTAACTCACGACGCCCTCGCCCGCGTGCCCCTCCGCGACCGCGTGCACGAGCGCCGCGCCCGCCTGGGCGACGGCGACCACGAAACACAGGTCGAAGAAGAGCTCCAGCGGCGTGGCGGTCCGGTGCGACTCCTCGCGGGAGCGCGCGGTCAGCGGCAGAAAGGGTTGCGTCATGCACCAAGAACAGCAGAGCGGCGGCCCCGCTGTTTCCAAGCCACGCGGATCGGCACGGCCACCCCCCTTCCCGGGAGCCCGACCGGCCCGCCGGCGCCGGGACCAACGGCCGCTCCGGGAGCCGACCTAGGCCCGCCCGCGCTCGCGACCATCGGCACTGACGACACCCCGGACCCGGGGCGGAGCCTGGAAAGGCAAGGAAGAAGCCTCGAAAGGGCTCGTAGACGCCAGGGAAGTCAGGGAAGCGCCATGAGTTCCGTAGTCCAGGACAGCAGAACCACGGGCGGGTCACCCGCCTCGTACGACACGGAGCAGTACCGCCCCGGCCGGACCGTCACCGACTGGGAGCCGGAGAACGAGCTCTTCTGGAAGTCGATCGGCCACAAGGTCGCGAACCGCAACCTGTGGATCGCGGTCCCCGCCCTCCTCGTCGCCTTCGTCGTCTGGCAGGTCTGGTCGGTCACCGCCACCAACCTCGCGGACGTCGGCTTCACCTTCTCGACCTCACAGCTGTTCTGGCTGACCGCCATCCCCGGCCTGACCGGCGGCACGGCCCGGATCCTCTACACCTTCCTCGGCCCGATGATCGGCCAGCGGCGGTTCACCGCCCTGTCGACGGCCGTCCTCGTCGTCCCGCTGATCTGGCTGGGCATCGCGATCCAGGACCCGACCACCCCGTACGGCGTGATGGTCGTCATCGCCGCCCTCTGCGGCATCGGCGGCGCCAACTTCGCCTCCTCCCTCGCCAACATCGGGTTCTTCTTCCCCAAGGCGAAGAAGGGCAGCGCGACCGGCATCAACGGCGGACTCGGCAACCTCGGCGTCTCCGTCGTCCAGCTCCTCACCCCGATCGTCATCACCTGGTCGACGATCGCCATCGGCTCCGCCCAGCACAAGGCCGACGGCACCCCCGTCCACCTGCAGAACGCCGCCTTCCTCTGGGTGCCGGTGCTGCTGGTCCTGGCCGCCGTCGCCTGGTTCGGACAGAACGACCTGAAGGTGGCGTCCACCCCCTTCAAGCAGCAGAAGATCATCTTCAGGCGCAAGCACAACTGGCTGATGACCTGGCTGTACGTCGGCACCTTCGGCTCCTTCATCGGCTTCGCCGCCGCCCTGCCGATGCTCATCAAGACCACCTTCCCGGACTACTCCGTCGCCACCTACGCCTGGATGGGCCCCGCCGTCGGCGCCCTCGCCCGCTGGGCCGGCGGCTGGATCGCCGACAAGTGGGGCGGCGCCCGGGTCACCATCCTGTCCTTCGTCGGCATGGCGGCCTCGATCGTCGGCGTCATCACCTTCCTGCCCTCCGGCGGCGACGGCGGCGACTTCTACGGCTTCTTCTTCTGCTTCCTCGCCGCGTTCCTCTTCTCCGGCATCGGCAACGGCTCGACCTTCCGCCAGATCCCGGTGATCTTCCGCGGCACCCACCTGAAGGGCCTCACCGAGGGCACCCCCGAACACGCCCAGGCCCTCAAGCAGGCCGAGATGGAATCCGGCGCCGTCACCGGCTTCACCTCCGCGATCGCCGCCTACGGCTTCTTCTTCATCCCCGCGCTCTTCGGCTCCGTCGCCGTCACCAGCGCCATGTGGGGCTTCGTCGCCTTCTACGTCAGCTGCATGGCCGTCACCTGGTGGTTCTACGCCCGCAAGGGCGCCGAAGCCCCCAGCTGAGACCCCCACTCCGAAAGGCCCCGCCACGGCGGGGCCTTTCCGCATGCCAGGCCCGGGACCTTGGGCCATCGACTGGTGACCAATGCCGCCCGAAATGATCGATCAAAAGGAGTGCAATGAAGGTAAGCAACGACGCGATCGAATGAATCGAAGAAGGCGGTGCGGGAAAGTGACTGCGACCCCTGCTGAGACCACGATGACCGAACGGGCCTGGAAGGGCTTCAAGGGCGGACTCTGGCGCGACGCCATCGACGTCCGCGACTTCATCCAGCAGAACTACACCCCGTACGAGGGCGACGACTCCTTCCTCGCCGGCCCCACCGAGCGGACCACCGCCGTGTGGAAGGCGATCACGGACAGGTTCCCCGAGGAGCGCGCCAAGGGCGTCTACGACGTCTCCCACGACGTCCCCTCCACCATCACCGCCCACGCCCCCGGCTACATCGACCGCGACAAGGACCTGATCGTCGGCCTCCAGACCGACGCCCCGCTGAAGCGGGCGATCATGCCGTACGGCGGCTGGCGCATGGTCGCCGGCGCCCTGGAGACGTACGGCTACCCCGTCTCGGCGGAGCTGGAGAAGGTCTTCACCGAGTACCGCAAGACCCACAACGCCGGCGTCTTCGACGCCTACACCCCGGAGATCCGCGCCGCCCGCAAGGCCGGCATCGTCACCGGCCTCCCCGACGCCTACGGCCGCGGCCGCATCATCGGCGACTACCGCCGCGTCGCCCTCTACGGCGTCGACCGCCTCATCCAGGTGAAGAAGGACGAGAAGGCCGAACTCGACGTCCTCCCCGCCGGCGACCGCTCCCTGGAGGAGACCATCCGGCTCCGCGAGGAACTGGCCGAGCAGATGCGCGCCCTCGGCGAACTGAAGGCCATGGCCGCCTCGTACGGCCACGACGTCTCGGGCCCCGCCACCACCGGCCGCGAGGCCGTCCAGTGGCTGTACTTCGCCTACCTGGCCGCCGTGAAGGAGCAGAACGGCGCCGCGATGTCCCTCGGCCGCACCTCCACCTTCCTCGACGTCTACCTCCAGCGCGACATCGAGGCCGGCCTCCTCACCGAGGAGCAGGCCCAGGAACTCGTCGACGACTTCATCATCAAGCTCCGCATCGTCCGCTTCCTGCGCACCCCCGAGTACGACGAGCTGTTCTCCGGCGACCCGACCTGGGTGACGGAGTCCATCGGCGGCATGGGGGAGGACGGCCGCCCGCTGGTCACCAGGACCTCCTTCCGCTACCTCCAGACGCTCTACAACCTCGGCCCGGCGCCCGAGCCGAACATGACCGTCTTCTGGTCGCCGCGGCTGCCGCAGGGCTTCAAGGAGTTCTGCGCGAAGGTCTCCATCGACACCTCGTCCGTGCAGTACGAGTCGGACGAGCTGATGCGGCCGCGCTTCGGCGACGACACCGCGATCGCCTGCTGCGTCTCGGCGATGCCGGTCGGCAAGCAGATGCAGTTCTTCGGCGCCCGCGTGAACCTCGCCAAGACCCTCCTGTACGCGATCAACGGCGGCCGCGACGAGAGGTCCGGCGCCCAGGTCGGCCCCGCCACCGGCGCCATCGACTCCGAGGTCCTCGACTACGACGAGGTCATGGCCAGGTTCGACGAGCAGATGGAGTGGCTCGCGAACGTCTACGTCCACGCCCTCAACGTCATCCACTACATGCACGACAAGTACGCGTACGAGCGCCTGGAGATGGCGCTCCACGACCGCGACGTGCGCCGCACCATGGCCTGCGGCATCGCCGGCCTCTCCGTCGCCGCCGACTCCCTCGCCGCCATCAAGTACGCCAAGGTCACCCCGGTCCGCGACGAGACCGGCCTCGCCACCGACTACAAGGTGGAGGGCTCCTACCCCGCCTACGGCAACAACGACGAGCGGGCCGACGAGATCGCCGTCTGGCTGGTCGAGGAGTTCATGCGGAAGGTCCGCAAGCACCCGACGTACCGGAACGCCGAGCACACCCAGTCCGTCCTGACGATCACCTCGAACGTCGTCTACGGCAAGAAGACCGGCAACACCCCCGACGGGCGCCGGGCCGGCGAACCCTTCTCCCCGGGCGCCAACCCGATGAACGGCCGCGACACCCACGGCTACGTGGCCTCCGCCCTGTCGGTCGCCAAGCTGCCGTACGAGGACGCCGAGGACGGCATCTCGCTCACCAACACCGTCACCCCCGACGGCCTGGGCCGCACCCCCGAGGAGCGGATCAGGAACCTGGCCGGCGTCCTCGACGGCTACACGGCCAGCGACGGCTTCCACATGAACGTCAACGTCCTCAACCGGGACGTGCTGATGGACGCCATGGAGCACCCGGAGAACCACCCGCAGCTCACCATCCGGGTCTCGGGCTACGCGGTCAACTTCGTCCGCCTCACCCGCGAACAGCAGCTGGACGTCCTGAACAGGACCTTCCACGGGACGCTCTGAGCTCCCCACGGGAAACGCGCGAGGGGGGGGAGGGGGCCCTCCCCCCCTCCCCCTCC
>NZ_JOGX01000122.1 GCF_000719555.1 Streptomyces sp. NRRL F-5727 | reverse complement strand
CTCGGCGGCCGCGGCCGCCTCTATGGGGTCCGGGCCGATGCGGTGGGTGCCGGTGAGCATCCAGCGGTGCAGTTTCAGTTCCGTGCCGTCGGCGCGTTGAGTGTTCCGGGTGTCCTCCTCGATGAGGACGTACCAGTCGGCGGTCATGCGCGGACCTTACTCGGTGGTGGAGGAGGTAGGACGTTTGGCAGGTTTGATGCAGCATGTAGAGATGGCAGAATAACGAGACACCCTGAGGGGTTCTTTTCCGGGCCCGTGTCGTGGATCTTTCCAACTGCTCAAAGCTTGGTGAATCTGCGCAATCGTATCCAGGTCTGGAGTCCCCGCAGGTCATACGCTCATGCTCCTGAGACTCTGCGTAGATCCAGTGGGTCGGTACACGTCACCCGCTCAGACAAGCTCACAGCCCCGGGCCCGAAGCCTGACAACTACGTACTTCCACTGACCGTCGACAGAAAAAAATGAGGGGTCTTTGTGGGTGAGACGAGAGCCTATCCGGTCTATCGGAGCGAGGGTGGGGATGTGGCGGCGGTGATCGCCGTGGCCGTGTCTTTGGTGGGGTGTGGGGAGCTGCGGGAGAAAACGAGTGTCAACCTGAATGCAGAGTTGCTTCGGGTCGAGGACGTCGTGAGGGCACGCGAGGTGTTCCCGCAGGGCTGGTTCTGGGGAGGCGGTGAGCATTTCCGTGGGGTCGACCTTCCGGATGACCCCGGGGTGCTGGTTCGTCTGCTGCCGATGATGCTCTCGGTCGTGGAGCCGGTGGAGGGTGATCTGCTGGACAGAGCGCCGGAGGTGCTGCGTCGGGCAGGGTGGGGACAGATCGCGTGGATGGCACTCAGTTGGCCGGCGGTGCCTGAACTCGGTCTCGGGCCGGAGCATGCGCGGACCGGGGTGCAGGCGTGCTTCGGGACCGACGCCAACCACGAGCCGGCCCCGGGTCACACCGTGTACGTCCACGTCCGGCCCGGGGAGGACGAACGGGCGCAGCACCTCGCCCAGCAGATCGGGCACGACGTCATGGGGCCTGGGGAGCACGGCTGGTAAAGAACGGCTGCATCGGGAATTCAGGGTCAGGGGAAGCGGGGAAATGTCAGCGATCCAGCTCAAGGAACATCAGGTCGATCAGCGTTCCGCGTTTCGCAGGTGGGTGGGATTTCCTGCAAGATCATCTGTTCCCGCGCAGGGTGCCCGTGCCACGATCGTGTCAGCGACCGGCTCGGGCAAGACGATCACCGCGGCCGCGTGCGCGCTGGAGGGCTTCGCGGACGGCCGGGTCCTCGTGACGGTCCCGACCTT
This sequence comes from Streptomyces sp. NRRL F-5727, assembly GCF_000719555.1. Classification (GTDB taxonomy): domain Bacteria; phylum Actinomycetota; class Actinomycetes; order Streptomycetales; family Streptomycetaceae; genus Streptomyces. The sequence goes on along the minus strand of NZ_JOGX01000122.1, from coordinate 5,204 downwards.
GGACCTGCTCGTTCAGACCGCCCAGGCGTGGCGCCTGGTGGGCCATCGGGCGCCGATGGTGGCGGTGTGCTCGCTGGAGAACGACCCGGTGCTGGACTCGCTGGGCGTGCGGACCACCACGAACCCGATCCAGCTCGCGCTGTGGGCCGGGACCGGGCCGGTGGTCGTGTTCGCCACGTACGCCTCCCTCGTGGACCGGGACGACCCGCAGGACCCGACGGGCCGGCGGAAGGTCCGCGGGCCGCTGGAGGCCGCTCTGGCTGGTGGGGAGCGCCTGTACGGCCAGCGCATGGAAGGCTTCGACCTCGCCATCGTGGACGAGGCCCATGGAACCGCCGGCGACCTCGGCCGGCCGTGGGCGGCGATCCACGACAACGCCCGGATCCCGGCGGACTTCCGGCTCTACCTCACCGCGACCCCGCGCATCCTCGCCGCTCCCCAGCCGAGCAGGGGCGCGGAGGGCCAGGAGGTGGCGCTCGCATCCATGGCCGACGACCCGGAGGGCACGTACGGGGCGTGGATCGCGGAGCTCGGGCTGTCGGAGGCGATCGAGCGGGAGATCCTTGCGGGGTTCGAGATCGACGTGCTGGAGATCCGCGACCCCTCCCCCGTGCTTGGGGAGTCGGAGGAGGCGCGGCGGGGCCGGCGCCTGGCGCTGCTGCAGACCGCGCTCCTGGAGCATGCCGCGGCCTGGAACCTGCGTACGGTCATGACGTTCCACCAGAAGGTCGAGGAAGCCGCCGCGTTCGCGGAGAAGCTGCCCGAGACGGCCGCCGCGCTGTATGTCACCGACGCCACAGGCGCCGACCTGGCAGCCGCCGACAAGCTGCCGAGGTCCTCCATCGACGCGGAGTTCTACGAGCTGGAGGCCGGCCGCCACGTACCCCCGGACCGGGTGTGGTCGGCGTGGTTGTGCGGCGACCACCTCGTCTCCGAGCGCCGCGAGGTCCTGCGCCAGTTCGCGAACGGCATCGACGCCGCGGGCCGGCGGGTGCACCGCGCGTTCCTCGCCAGCTGCCGTGTGCTCGGGGAAGGCGTCGACATCACCGGCGAGCGGGGCGTCGAGGCGGTGTGCTTCGCGGACACCCGCGGCTCCCAGGTCGAGATCGTGCAGAACATCGGCCGGGCCCTGCGTCCCAACCGCGACGGATCCACCAAGATCGCCAGGATCATCGTGCCGGTGTTCCTGGAACCGGGCGAGGACCCCACCGACATGATCGCCTCCGCCAGCTTCAAGCCGCTCGTGGCCGTCCTCCAGGGCCTGCGCAGCCATGACGAGCGTCTGGTCGAGCAGCTTGCCTCCCGGGCACTCACCCGCAGCTCGTACGAGAAGAAGACGCACGTCCTGCGCGACGAGGACGGGCGGATCATCACCGCCGGCGGGGGCGGCAGCGAGGGGCAGGAGCAGGACAGCACCGACGCGGCTGCCGAGTCCGCGCTGCTGCGCTTCTCCTCTCCCCGGGACGCGGCGACTATCGCGGCGTTCCTGCGTACGCGGGTGTACCGGCCGGAGTCCCTGGTGTGGCTGGAGGGCTACCAGGCCCTGCTGCGGTGGCGGAAGGAGAACGGGATCACCGGGCTCTACGCCGTCCCGTACGACACCGAGGTCGAAGTCGGGGCGACGAAGGCGTTCCCGCTCGGGCGGTGGGTGCACCAGCAGCGCAAGGCGCTGCGTGCCGGAGAGCTGGAAGAGCGGCGTAAGACGCTGCTGGACGCGCCGGAGGCCGGGATGGTGTGGGAGCCGGGCGAGGAGGCGTGGGAGAGGAAGCTCGCCGCGCTGCGGGCCTACCGGCGGGCCACCGGACACCTCGCACCGCGGCAGGACGCGGTGTGGGGCGAGGGCGAGGAGATGGTGCCCATCGGGCAGCACATGGCCAACCTGCGCCGGAAGGGCGGCCTGGGCAAGGACCCGGAGCGGGCCGCCGTGCGCGCGGAACAGCTGACGGCGATCGACCCGGACTGGAACTGTCCCTGGCCGCTGAACTGGCAGCGGCACTACCGGGTCCTCGCCGACCTCGTCGACGCCGACGGTCACCTGCCCTACATCGCGCCGGGCGTCGTCTTCGACGGCGACGACATCGGTACCTGGAGGTGGCGGCAGCAGGAGGCGGGCACCTGGGCGCAGCTGATGCCCGAGCAGCGCGAGCAGCTGACCAAGCTGGGCGTGCAGGGCGCCGCTCTTCCCGTTGTGGCCGCCGGCCCGGCGGAGAACCGGCCGGCACTGGCCGCCGCCCTCAAGGGGCCGAAGAAGACCGGGAGCAAGGCCGAGGCCGCGTTCCAGCGCGGTCTGGCCGCCCTGGCCCAGTGGGTGGAGAAGGAAGGGCAGCGGCCGGTACCGCGCGGCGCGGTCGTGGAGATCGAGGCCGACGGCGAGACGGAACCGGTACCCGTGAAGCTGGGCGTATGGGTCTCGAACACCAAGTCGAGGCGGGAGAAGCTCACGGTGGAGCAGCGCGCCGCCCTCGGCGCGCTGGGGATGCAGTGGGCAGGCGTCGTGCCGGCCGCCGAGCCCGCGGCGCAGCCGCCTGTCCCGCGGCCCGCCCCGCCGCCGGCAGCCCCGTCGAAACGGCGGGTGCCAGGGCGCGGCGGTCACACCCAGGAGTAGGTGTCGTCGGTGACGGCTTCGAGGGCGGCGTCGGTGACGGCGGCGCGGGGGTCGGGCAGGGCGGCGAGGGCCGGGCCGATGGGCGGGAAGATCGGCAGCTCGGCGGTCTTGCGGTAATCGATCCACTCGATGAGGCCGGTCTCGTGGCTGCCGTCGGGCTGTTCGTCCAGTTCGACCTCGGCGAGGGTGGCGCGGAGCTCGGGGGTGATGTGGAAGCGGTAGATCAGGTGGAGCTTGCGCGGCGGCGGGGTCGGGCCGGGGCGGGTGACGCGCTGGTCGACGACCCACATCAGATCGCCGCCGTCGGCCTGGTCGACGTCGAGGTCGAGTTCCTCGGCGAGTTCACGGGCGAGGGCGGCGGCGAGGTCTTCGCCGTGTTCGACGTTGCCGCCGGGCGGGGTGTAGTGGGTGGAGTCGGCGCGGTCGCGGCGGATGAGGGCGACGTCGTCGCCGCAGAACACCAGGGCCCCGGTCCGGATCTTAATCCGGGAGAACGGGGCCGCGGCGGAGGTTTCGGATGTGCTGGTCATGGCGGCCAGTATCGTGGCCGCCCCGGCGGCCCGGGCGGGCTTTGCCCCTTTTTCACCCGCCCACCCCGCCGATCTCCGGCGCCGCGCCAGCCGACCGGATCGCCAACGCACTCAGCACCCCGAACCGGACCATTCACGGCGAGAAGGCGAACGTGACGGCGTTCGTGGTGCGCCAGTTCGCCGACCGCGGCCTCCTGCTCAACCTCAGCGCGAACCCGGATCCTGCCTTGTCGAGCGCCCGCGTCAGGGGTCAGCGTCGCGAGGGCCTGGGGCGGCTGGCCAGTCCCGCTTCGTACCTTTCGGCTTCCTGCCGCTCTCGCCAGTCCCACTCCACGCGGCCGACCGGGCCTTTGCGGCGGGCTGCGGGAAGCTGGGGCGGACGCAGTCTGGCCGTCTCCGCCACGCGCAGCAGGTGCGCATGGTCACCTGGCGCGTCTCACACGTGGTTGCGCCAGCTTCGTGGCCGGGCCGGGAACACATCGTGTTTCCGTGCGGCCCGCTCCCCCGGCGTCAGATCCTGCTGGATCGCCCGGTGCAGCGTCGGGATCGAGGGAGGCGGATCCCCCTCGCCCCTGGCCGCGCGAGCGGTCAGCTCACGATGCACCGCTGCGACGTTTCCTTTCCACAAGGCCGGCAGAGCCCGGACCTCATCAGTAACCGTGAACCGCCTGGGATACGCAGCCCGCTCAGGCGCACCCCTGACAATGCCGCCTGCCCCGCCCGGGGGCCGGGCGGGGCAGGCGGCATTGTGGGGTTTGGCCGGGGGGGGTTACTTCCAGGCGCAGTGGATGTGGGTGCTGTGGCCCTTGCTGCCGGGGCCGAGGACTTCGGTGGCGCCGAGGGTGCGGCAGAGGTTCATGACCTTCTTGTGGGGGGCGCCGCTGCCGACGTGCTTGCCGTTGATGATGTTCGCGTCGAAGGAGAGGCCGCGGTAGTGGCGGGACTTCTTGCTGTGGGTGCCGCCGACGAATTCGGAGATCTGCAGCCGGTAGCCGGAGTCGGCGAGGGTGATGAGTGCCTTCAGCATGCGGGGGTCGAGCTGGACGCGCTTGGAGCCGACGTGGCTGTGGGGGCTGGTGGCGGCGCCGATGCCCTTGGCCATGTCGTGGATGTTGCGGTAGGCGGTGGAGGCGGAGTCGACGGTCTTGGCGTGCCTGGTGGCGTAGGTGATGCCGGGCTTGGTCAGGAGCTGGCGGGCCAGGGCGATGGCGGTGGTGGCGGGCTTGGCGGTACCGGGCTTGGGCTTGGCGGGGGTGGGTGCGGCGATCAGGGCGGTCCAGGTCTTGGGGCCGGCGACGCCGTCGGTCTTGAGGCCGGCCCGGGTCTGGAAGCCGCGGACGGCGTTGTAGGTCTTGTTGCCGTAGATGCCGTCGGGGTGGAGGCCGAGCTGGCGCTGGAGGGCCTTGACCGCGGGCCCCTTCGCGCCGGTACGCAGGGTGAGGGCGGTCAGCTTGGCCCAGGTCTTCGGTCCGACGACGCCGTCCGCTCGCAGGCCGGTGCGCTTCTGGAACTTCGCGACGGCGGCCGCGGTGTTCTTGCCGTAGGCGCCGTCGGCCTTCACGGTGTGGCCGCGGGCGGCGAGCAGGTGCTGGGCGGTGAAGACGTCCGTGCCGCGGGAGCCGGTCCTCAGCACGGGCCAGGAGGCGGGCTTGGCGGTGTTGGTCGCACCGTGGGCGGCGGGCTTGGCGGAGGCGCTGGCTTCGTCGCCGGTGGTGCTGACCGCGGTGAGCGCGGCGCCGGCGAGGAGGGTGGCGGCGAGGCTGTGGAGGAGGAGGTTCCTGGCGTGCTTGCGCATGGGTGGGTCCTTGGTGGTGTGGGTGGCGTTCGCCGGCGGCGGTGCCACGGGGTGGTGCGCCGTCCTGCTGGGCGGCGGCTGGTGAGGTGAAGAGTTCGCGTGCCGGCGTTCCTTCGGAAGCCCGGCTCGCGTTCCGTGCGTTCCGGGCCGTTCCGTTCCTCGCGGGTGGCGTTCCGCGCGGCTGTGACCTGGCAAAAGGAACGGGAGCAGCAGGGGGCTGTGGATTGCCGGTGTCGGCTGGGGGCGGCGGTGGCGGTGCGGGGCCGGGTGGCGC
>NZ_JOGX01000121.1 GCF_000719555.1 Streptomyces sp. NRRL F-5727 | reverse complement strand
GGCCATGTCGATCTCGTTGTCGAAGTGGCCGATGTTGCCGACGATCGCCTGGTGCTTCATCCGGGCGATGTCGGACGCCATGATGATGTCCTTGTTGCCCGTCGTGGTGATGAAGATGTCGGCCGTCTCCACGACCTCGTCCAGCGTCGTGACCTGGTAACCGTCCATCGCCGCCTGCAGCGCGCAGATCGGGTCGATCTCGGTGACGATCACACGGGCGCCCTGGCCGCGCAGGGACTCCGCGCAGCCCTTGCCGACGTCACCGTAACCGCAGACCACGGCCGTCTTGCCGCCGATGAGGACGTCGGTGGCGCGGTTGATGCCGTCGATCAGGGAGTGGCGGCAGCCGTACTTGTTGTCGAACTTCGACTTCGTCACGGCGTCGTTCACGTTGATCGCCGGGAAGAGCAGGGTGCCGGCCTGCATCATCTCGTAGAGGCGGTGGACGCCGGTGGTGGTCTCCTCGGTCACGCCGCGGATCTCGGACGCCAGCTGCGTCCACTTCTGCGGGGACTCGGCGAGGGTGCGGTTGAGGAGGCGGAGGATGTAGCCGTACTCCTCACTGTCCGCCGTGGCCGGGTCCGGGGCGGAGCCGGCCTTCTCGAACTCGACGCCCTTGTGGACGAGGAGGGTGGCGTCACCACCGTCGTCGAGGATCATGTTCGGGCCGCCGGTGGGGGTGTTCGGCCAGGTCAGCGCCTGCTCCGTGCACCACCAGTACTCCTCCAGGGTCTCGCCCTTCCAGGCGAAGACCGGGACGCCCTGCGGGTTCTCCGGGGTGCCGTTCGGGCCGACGGCGATGGCCGCGGCGGCGTGGTCCTGGGTGGAGAAGATGTTGCAGGAGGCCCAGCGGACCTCGGCGCCGAGGGCGACGAGGGTCTCGATGAGGACGGCGGTCTGCACCGTCATGTGGAGGGAGCCGGTGATCCGGGCGCCGGCCAGCGGCTGCTGCTCGGCGTACTCGCGGCGGATCGACATCAGGCCGGGCATCTCGTGCTCGGCCAGGGTGATCTCCTTGCGGCCGAAGGCGGCCAGGGACAGGTCGGCGACCTTGAAGTCCTGCTGTGCGGCAGTCGTCATGACGGGTGCTGCTCCTCGTGGGATCGAGTGGCGAGGGTCGGTGGTGGCGCCTGACACCGCGGCCGAGGCACCTGCGGGCATACGGATGCCCGGGTGGTTCGCGGTGCAGTCGTCGGAGGCCCTCTCTCCCTCGGCCGGTCCCCAGGGGGCCGCCCGACCGCCATCAGCAGCGACGTCTGGCTGGTCACGAATCTACACCGATCGGCCCACGGCCCGCAGGCCGCATGGGCGAGGCCCCCGGGGCGGCGTGGTGCGCTCCGGGGGCCTCGGCAGGGTGTTCGGCGGGTGGTGCGGGGTCAGTGACCGCTGCCGCCGGGGGTGGCGGCCGGGTCGGGGCCGGCCGCGGCGGCGGCCTCGCTGTAGACGTCCGGCTCCAGGTAGATCACCCGGGCGATCGGGACGGCGGCGCGGATGCGCTCCTCGGCGGCGTCGATGGCGCGGGCGACCTCGGTGGCCGTCTCGTCGTGCGCGACGGCGATCTTGGCGGCGACGAGGAGTTCCTCGGGGCCGAGGTGGAGGGTGCGCATGTGGATGAGGCGGGTGACGGTCACGCCGTCGACGACGGCGTCCTCGATCTTCTTCACGTCGTCGAGGCCGGCGGCCTCGCCGAGGAGGAGGGACTTGGTCTCGGCGGCGAGGACGATCGCGATGAGGATGAGCAGGACGCCGATGCAGAGGGTGCCGATGCCGTCCCAGACGCCGTCGCCGGTGAGGAGGGCGAGGCCGACGCCACCGAGGGCGAGGACGAGGCCGACGAGGGCGCCGAGGTCCTCCAGGAGGACGACGGGCAGCTCGGGGGCCTTGGCGCGGCGCACGAACTCCTTCCAGGAGAGGGCGCCGCGGACGAGGTTCGACTCCTTGATGGCGGTGCGGAAGGAGAAGGACTCGGCGATGATCGCGAAGACCAGGACGCCGACCGGCCAGTACCACGCCTCGATCGGGTGCGGGTGCTTGATCTTCTCGTAGCCCTCGTAGATGGCGAACATGCCGCCGACGGAGAAGAGCACGATGGAGACGAGGAAGGCGTAGATGTACCGCTCGCGGCCGTAGCCGAAGGGGTGCTGGGGGGTGGCCTCGCGCTGGGCCTTCTTGCCGCCGAGCAGGAGCAGGCCCTGGTTGCCGGAGTCGGCGAGGGAGTGGACGCTCTCGGCGAGCATGGAGGACGAGCCACTGAAGAGGAACGCCACGAACTTGGCTGCGGCGATCGCGAGGTTGGCGGCGAGGGCCGCCACGATCGCCTTGGTTCCGCCTGACGCGCTCATGGGTCTGTCTGTTCCCTTCGTCGATGCTCCGGCCCGGTGACCGTGGCCGTGGTACGGCCGGTCATTGTTGCATCAGGCCACGACGGTGGCGCGGAACACGGTGCCCGCTCCGGAGAGTTCGACGGGCTCGCCGGCCGGGACGAAGACCGATTCGCCCGGGGAGAGTGCGATGTGACCGGCTTTCGGGTGTCCGGCGGTGGCGAGCAGGATCTGCGGGGTGCCGGCGGTGAGGTCGGTGGGGACGGCGCCCTCGGGGCGGACGTACCGGGAGAGCCGGAACTCGTCGATGGGGGTCTCGTAGACCTCCTCGCCGGACGGGGACGCCTCGGGGCGCAGGACGCCGGGGTCGCCGGGCTCGAAGCGGACGATCCGGAGGAGTTCGGGGACGTCGACGTGCTTGGGGGTGAGGCCGCAGCGGAGGACGTTGTCGCTGTTGGCCATGATCTCGACGCCGAGGCCGGAGACGTACGCGTGCGGGACGCCGGCGCCCAGGTAGAGGGCCTCACCGGGCTGGAGACGGACGTGGTGGAGGAGCATCGCGGCGATGACGCCGGGGTCGCCCGGGAAGTGGTGGGCGAGGACGGCGTACGGGGCGAAGGCGCCGCCGAGCCGGTCGGCGGCCGCGGCGGCCTCGGTGACGGTGTGCGCCATCTCGTCCGGGTCGGCGATGAGCAGGGCGGTGAGGACCTCGCGGAGGGCGGCCTCCTCCGGGTGTGCGAGGAGGAGGTCCGCGTACGGCTTGAGGGAGTCGACGCCGAGGGCCGCGAGGGTGTCGGCGGCCTCGGCGGGGGGCCGGAAGCCGCAGAACCCCTCGAAGGGCGTGAGGGCGCAGATCATCTCGGGCTTGTGGTTGGCGTCCTTGTACGTGCGGTGGGGCGCGTCCAGCGGGATGCCGGCGGCCTCCTCGGCGGCGTACCCGGCGCGGGCCTGCTCCAGGTCGGGGTGGACCTGGAGGGAGAGCGGGGCGCCGGCGGCGAGCAGCTTGAGGAGGAAGGGCAGGCGGGGGCCGAACTTCTCGGCGGCGGCCGGTCCCAGTTCGCGGACCGGGTCGGCCTCGATGAGGTCGTTCAGCGGTCCGCGGGCGGTGAGCGAGGGGGCCCCGGGGTGGGCGCCCATCCACATCTCGGCCTGCGGCTCGCCCGTGGGGGCGGTGCCGAGCAGCTCCGGGATGGCCGTCGTGGATCCCCAGGCATAGGGACGGACGGTGTTGACGAGGCGTTCCATGGTGGCTTCCAGTTCCTCGGGGCGGTGACGGTGTCAGACGACAGATGACAGGGGGTGGGTGACACGCGGGTGACGGGTGGGTGGCCGCAGGCCGTACGCCGGTGTCGTGCCCGTGCCCGGGTGTCAGGTCGTGTGGCCCGAGGTCGCCAGGGCGAGGTAGACGGCGGCGAAGTCGGTGACGGCGAGGAGTTCCGCGAGGGTCTCCAGGGCGTCGCCCTCCTCGGGTTCGAGTTCGCTGATCGCGGTCTCGTGGCTGAGGGCGACTTCGCGGGCGGCGGGGGCGGCGCTGAGGCCGCCGGCCGGGCGGTCGCGGAGCAGGACGACGCGGGCGCGCAGGGCCTGCGGCTCCTCGACGCGGTCGCGGAAGAAGTCGTCGGGGTCGGCCGCGGCGGCGTAGGCGCCGGCCAGGAGGACGCCGTGGGCGGGGAGCGCCTCGGGGAGCTCGGCGGCGAGGGCGGGGAGGCCGGCGAGTTCGGCGAGGACGGCGGCGAAGCGGCGTCCCGCCGGGCCGGCGGCGTCGCCCTCGGTCCAGACGAGGGGCAGCGACTCGGTGAGCTCGGCGGCGAGCGTCTTGGCCGGGTTGGAGTACGTGGCGATGGCCGGGCCGCAGCGTTCGGCGGTGCGGTCGAGCCGGTCGGCGACCCGTTCGAGCGCCTCGGGCGGGGCCTCCAGGAGGCCGACGCGGTCGAGGAGGGCGAGCAGCGGGGTGAAGAGGGCCCACAGGGCGCCGGGGCTGGCGGCCAGGTTCTCGCCGTACTCGTCGGGCTCCTCGTGGGGGGCCATCGCCATCGGGACGAAGAGGCCGCGGGAGCCGCTGACGGTCTCGGAGAGCGGGGAGCCCTTGGGGGCGACGGCGGCGACGGTGACGCCGCGGCGGTACGCCTGCTCGGCGAGGAGCGCGAGGCCGGGTTCGGAGCCGTCGGTGGTGGGCAGCAGGAGCAGGTCCACCGAGCCGGCCCAGCCGGGCAGCGTCCAGCGGAGGGCGCCGGCGGCGGGGGCGACGCCGGTGGGCGCGAGCCGTACGACGGGGGCGGAGGCGCCGGCGAGGGCGCCGATCAGGTCGGCGACGCCGGCGGCGGCGGTGCCGGGTCCGGCGACGAGGACGGCGCGGGGGCGGCCCTCGGGGCGGAGGTCGGCGATGCCGGCCTCGGCGGCGTGGCGGGCGGCGGTCCTGACCCGGGCGCCGGCCTCGGCGGCGCCGCGGAGGAGGCCGCGGCGGTCGGCCAGGGCGAGGGCGTCCGGTGCGTCGAGCAGGGTCTCGTCCAGCATGTGGCCTCCGGGTGCGGGGCGGGTGCGGGCGCGGGCGTCGCGGGGCGGGTGCCTTGGTGGGGGTGCGGGGCGCCGGGGTGCGGGGCCGGGCGGTGCGGGCGCGGCGCGGGCGCGGTGCGGGCGCGGGTGCCGTGCGGGCGCGGGTGCCGTGCGGTGCGGGCGCTCGGGGTGGGCGTGCGGCGGGTCGGGCGCCGCCCTTGGGGGTTTGTGCCCACCCGTTCCTCCCCCAAGGACTTCGTCCAGGGGGGACCCCCAGGCGGAACGCCTGCCCACAGACCGGCCCGGCGGGGCGCCTGCCCGTAGACCGGTGCGGCGGCCGCCTGCCCGCAAGCGGGTCAGGACGGGCGGCGGGCTTCGTCTACCAGGAGGACGGGGATGGCGTCTCGGACCGGGTAGGCCAGGCCGCAGTCGGCGGAGGTGCAGACCAGTTCGGGGGTCTCGTCCGCCGTGCGGTCGTTCAGCGGAGCGTGGCAGGCCGGGCAGGCCAGGATCTCCAGGAGGCCGGCTTCGAGCGGCATGAGGTGTCCCTTCGTACCAAGTGAATGGTGCTGGTCAGCCTACCGCCGGGGGCGGGGAGTCGCGGCTCGGCGAGCGGCGGCTCCCCGCCCCCGGCGGGGTGTCAGGCGCGGACGAGGGCGAGGACCTCGTCGCGGATCTTGGCCATGGTGGCCTCGTCGCGGGCCTCGACGTTGAGGCGGAGCAGCGGCTCGGTGTTGGACGGGCGGAGGTTGAACCACCAGTCGGCGGAGGAGACGGTGAGGCCGTCGAGCTCGTCGAGGGTGATGCCGTCCCCGTCCGCGTACACGGCCTTGATCTCGGCCGTCTTGGCGGCCTGGTCGGCGACGGTGGAGTTGATCTCGCCGGAGCCCGTGTAGCGGTCGTAGACGGCGACCAGGTCGGACAGGGTGCCCTGCTGGCCGCCGAGGGCGGCGAGGACGTGGAGCGCGGCGAGCATGCCGGTGTCGGCGTTCCAGAAGTCCTTGAAGTAGTAGTGCGCCGAGTGCTCGCCCCCGAAGATCGCGCCGGACTTCGCCATCTCCTCCTTGATGAAGGAGTGGCCGACGCGGGTGCGGACGGGGGTGCCGCCGTTCTCGCGGACGACCTCGGGGACGGACCAGGAGGTGATCAGGTTGTGGATGATCGTTCCGCCGGGGGTCTTGGCGAGTTCGCGGGCCGCGACGAGGGCGGTGATCGCGGACGGGGAGACCGGCTCGCCGCGCTCGTCGACGACGAAGCAGCGGTCGGCGTCGCCGTCGAAGGCGAGGCCGAGGTCGGCGCCCTCGGCGACCACGCGGGCCTGGAGGTCGACGATGTTCTTCGGGTCGAGCGGGTTGGCCTCGTGGTTCGGGAAGGTGCCGTCGAGCTCGAAGTACATCGGGACGGTGTCGAGCGGGAGGCCGTCGAAGACGGTGGGGACGGTGTGGCCGCCCATGCCGTTGCCGGCGTCGACGACGACCTTGAGCGGGCGGATCGCGGTGAGGTCGACCAGCGCCTTGAGGTGGGCGGCGTAGTCGGCGAGGGTGTCCCGCTCGGTGACGGTGCCGGTGGTGGCGGCGGCCTCGGGGGCGCCCTCCTCCAGCCAGCGCTCGGCGAGCGCGCGGATGTCGGCGAGGCCGGTGTCCTGGCCGACGGGGGCGGCGCCGGCGCGGCACAGCTTGATGCCGTTGTACTGGGCCGGGTTGTGCGAGGCGGTGAACATCGCGCCGGGCAGGCCGAGGCTGCCGGAGGCGAAGTACAGCTGGTCGGTGGAGCAGAGCCCGATGAGGGTGACGTCGGCGCCGAGGCGGGCCGCGCCGCGCGCGAAGGCGTCGGCGAGGCCGGGCGAGGAGGGGCGCATGTCGTGGCCGACGACGATCGCGTCGGCGTCCGTCACGCGGACGAAGGCGGCGCCGAAGAGTTCGGCGAGCTCCTCGTCCCACTGGTCCGGGACCACCCCGCGGACGTCGTACGCCTTCACGATCTGCGACAGATCGGCAGTCACGGATCCACCCTCCTGAGTTCTCGGCACGCGTGTGCGGCGCGTGTGCGGAACGCCCAAACTACCCGGCACGGGGGTGGGGCACTCGGGCGGTGGCCGGTTGTGGACGCCGGACGGCTGGTCCGGGCTCAGTTGTCGGGGGAACGGAGCACCCGGAGGTGGCCGCGGCGCCCGACCTCCATGGGGTCGCCGCCGCGCCCGCCGGGCTTGCCGGCCTCGGCGGCGCGCTCCTGGGGGCGGGCCGCTTCCCGGACCGCGTTGGCCAGGGCTTCGAGGTCGTCGCCGCTGGGGCGGGTGGGGGTGGTGGCGTCGTGGAGCCGCACGACCTCCCAGCCGCGCGGGGCGGTGAGGCGCTCGCTGTGCTCGGCGCACAGGTCGTAGCAGTGGGGCTCGGCGTAGGTGGCGAGCGGGCCGAGGACCGCGGTCGAGTCGGCATAGACGTACGTCAGTGTCGCGACGGCAGGGCGGCCGCACGCGGTGCGCGAACAGCGACGTACAGGGCTCACGACGTTGGACGGTACCGCACTCTTGAGCGGGCCGCGACGACTCTGCCCCAGGTCACTCCACCGTGTCGCGGTGTGACGTCCGCCACCCCCTTTCGGGTGGTGCCCGTTCTGACCTGCGGTGGAGGGGGTGCGCGGGGGGTGGCGC
>NZ_JOGX01000120.1 GCF_000719555.1 Streptomyces sp. NRRL F-5727 | reverse complement strand
GGTGGTGGGGGGCTTCAGCCAGAGGGAGCCGCTCATGCCGGGGTGCCTTCCGGGACGCGGGGCGCGGAACGGCGCGGGGCCGGGATGCTGACGCGCAGCGGCGTCGGGGCGGGCGTCGGCCCGGACGTGCGGGGCGCGGCGAGTTCGCGGTAGATGCGGCGGAAGCCGTCGACCGAGCGGTGCAGGGTGAACTCGTCGATCACCCGCTGCCGGGCCCGCCGGCCGAGTTCGGCGCGGCGGGCGCCGTCGCGGAGGAGGGCGGAGACGGCGGCGGCCATGACGGCCGGTTCGCGGGGCGGGACGACGATCCCGGTGTCGCCGACCGCCTCCCGTACCCCTCCGACGTCGGTGGAGACGGTGGCCCGGCCGCAGGACATGGCCTCGATGAGGGAGAAGGGGAAGCCCTCGCTGATGGAGGAGAGCATCACGACGCTGCCGGCCGCGTAGGCGGAGGGGACGTCGGAGACGCGGCCCTCGAAGGAGACGCCGTCGGCGACGCCGAGTTCGGCGGCGAGCTTCTCCAGGCGGGTGCGGTAGTCCTCGTTCCCGGCCGGGACCGGGCCGAAGAGACGGAGCCTCAGCTCGGGGAGTTCGGCGCGGGAGATCGCGTACGCCCTGATGAGGGTCTCCAGGTCCTTGATCGGGTCGACCCGGCCGCACCAGCTGAGCGTCGGGGTCTCCGGTTCGGGGCCGGCCTCGGGGAAGAGGGCGGGGTCGACGCCGTTGTAGACGGTGCGGATGCGGTCGGCGGGGGCGCCGCCGCGCTCCTCCCAGCGCCGGTTGTACTGGTTGCAGGGGGTGATGAGGTCGGCCTGGCGGTAGCCGAGGGAGTTGAGCTCGCGGTAGAAGCCGAGCATGAGGGCCTTGACGGGCCAGCGCTGGGCCTCGGTGCGGTAGCCGAGGTAGCGCTCGCGGAGGTAGATGCCGTGTTCGGTGAGCAGGAAGGGCACCCCTTCGAAGTGCTGCGCGGCGAGCGCGGGCAGGGTGGCGAGGCCGCTGGAGACGGCGTGCGCCACGCTGCCGTCGGCTATCCGGGCGCCGAGCGGCCGCAGGGCGTGTTCGAGCAGGTCGGTGGCGGTGAGGGCGTCGTGGACGGTGGGCCCGGCCGCACGCGTCGGCAGGTGCGGCATGGTCCAGATCCACATGAGGGTGCGGAGGGCCTGCTCGGAGCGGAGGGCCGGGGTGAGCCGGCCGTCGCGGGCGAGCGCGGCCAGCTCGTAGAGGCTGCCGGCGAGGTCGTGGCCGGCGTCCGGGTCGAGGAGGGCGAGCAGGAAGTGCTCGTACGTGGCGAGGAAGCGGCGGCGTTCGCGCCCCCGCGGGGGCCGGCGCGCCCGGCTGGGCGCGGCCGGTCCCCGCGGGTGGCCCCAGAGGGGGAACGCGGTGTGCCGGGCGATGTTGGGCGGCAGCTCCCAGGTGACGGGTTCGCGGCCGCTGCCGGTGAGGGCGAGGATGTCGAAGGTGACCTCGGGCATGCCCCGGACGAGCTGGTCGCACCAGGTGCTGACGCCGCCGTGGACGTGCGGGTAGGTGCCTTCGGTGAGCATGGTGACGTGACGGCCGCTGCTCGGCATGTGCGTGTCCCCCCAGAGCGTGCTGGTCAGGCGGTCGGGAGCTGGAGCGTGACGGCGGTCTGGAGCAGTTCGGGCGCGGTCCAGGCGGAGCGGCTGCCGGCGTAGGCGGTGCCGAAGGCGGCGGTGCCGAGGACGAGTTGCTTGCGGGTGCCCTCGGGGGCGGTGACGGGGATCTGGACGCCCGCGGGCGCCTTGACGGTGACCGTGCCGCCGATGCGGTACGCGGTGACCTTGCCGGCGGCGAGGGCGGCGTCCCAGGCGTCCCGGCGGGTCAGCTCGGTGCCGACGTCCTTCTGGCGGGGGTTCACCAGGGGGGTGTTGGCCGCGAAGAGCGCCCGGTAGTCGGCGAGGATCCGGTCGAGGACCGGGTAGAGGAGGCGCTCCTCGGCCAGGTTGGACTGGTGGACGTAGTGCGGGCGGGGGTCGTTGGCGACGACGTGGCCGAGGGCGATCCGGGCCTCCTGCGGGACGATGTGCTCCGCGTAGCCGGTGGCCGGGTCGAGCGGGGCGGGCAGGCAGGTGGAGGCCGGGTTGGACTCGCAGACGCCGCTGCCGCCGTCGGCGCGGGAGGTGTAGACCCAGTTGTACTCGTCGGTCATCTCGGCGGCGGTGCCGACGTTGTAGTACACGTTCATCGGGTGCCGGGGCACGGTCTTCGCGGCGCCGACCGCCCGCTGGCGGGGCTCGCGGGAGTTGTCGCTGGCCGTCCACTTCACGCCGTTGTCGGCGAGGGCGCCGGCCAGGTGGGGGTTGTCGGCCGGCTGCTGGGGCAGGGTCTTCAGGCCGGAGTGCTCGCCGGTGACGAGTTCGGAGCGGTCGACGGAGATGCCCTTGCCCACAGCCCAGTTGAGGTTGTTCCGGATCTGCGCGGAGATCTCGGCGCGGCTGACCCAGAGGGTGTTGCCGGAGGCGTCGGTGGCGCACCGCCAGGGGACGGTGGTGTTGTCCTGGACGCAGCCGAGGTAGGGGTGGGTGTAGGTGTGGTTGATCCAGCGGTACTGGGCGCGGTCGGCGATCAGCCGGGCGGCGAGCGGGTCGGTGCCGCCGTGCTCGGTCTTCCACTGCTCGCCCTGGCCGCCGTTGTAGACCATGTCGAGGGTGAAGCCGGACGCCTTCTGCCAGGCGGCGGCGTAGGTGGCGTCGGCGGCGGTCATCCGGATGGGGTTCTCGGCCTCCGGGTCCCCGCCGACGCAGTCGAGGTCGCCGGGGGTGCAGTTGCGGACGGTGTCCCAGCGGGCGTCGGGGGCGAAGACGTCGTCGACGTGGACGGAGAGGTAGTTCCGGGAGCGGCCGAGGTGGACGCCCTGGGTGAGCCATTCGACGATGCCGCGGGAGAGGGCGCGGAACTGCCGCTGGTGCTGGTTGTAGGCGAAGGTGACGACGAGTTCGCGGCGCCCGTCGGCGGCGTACTCGCCGACCAGGCTGGCGCGGCCGCCGCCCTCCACCGGCATGTCGACGTAGCTGGTGAAGCCGGCCCGGGGGCGGCCCGCGTAGCCGTAGCTCTCGGAGACCGCCGGGTCGTTGTCCTCGAAGGTCAGGCTGCCGGCGAGGTAGCCGAAGGGGCCGGACGTCCCGGCCGGGGTGACGCCGGCGGTGACGCCGTCGAGGACGCCGGACCAGCCGCCGTCGGTGGTGTAGTCGAGGCCGACGCCGGGGTGGGACCAGGTGTAGGCGTCGACCTGCGGGATGCCGAAGGTGCGCTCGTACGTCCGGAGGGCGGTGTGCTCGGCGGAGTCGGGGCCGAAGGCGGACTCGTGCGGCACGACCACGCCCTGGTACTTGGCGCGGGGCCGGCCGTCGACCGTGTCGCTGAGGAAGGCCGCGGTGAGCACGGGCCGGCCCGGGTCGTTGAGGTCGAGGACGCGGTACGGGACGCCGGAGCCCTTCAGTTCGGCGGTGATCGCCCCGATCGCGCTGCCGCCGTCGTCGACGACGAGGACGGTGAGGTCGATCCGGGGCGCGGGGTCGGCCGCGGCCTGCGCGGACGGCACCACGGTGGCGAGGAGCGCGGCGGCGGCGAGCGCCCCGGCGGTGCGGCCGGCGCGCCGCGGCACCCCCTGCTTTCCGGACTTCCTCGGCGCGGCCGCGGGCATGCGGAATCTGTTCGCGTGCATGGTGTGGTGTCCCCCCTCGGCAGGCCCCCGGACGCGGGGGGACCTGTGGAGATGAAGCGAAGGCGCGTGTGCCGCCCTTGCGTGAATGAGGCGAGTGTGGCGCCGGTGCGGGAGCCGGAAGGACAAACATGAAAGAGACACCTCGGATGAGTGAATCGAAGCCGCGGTGAGCGAACCGGGTGAGCGAGCGTAGGCTCGTTCTCGGCGCTCATCGGGCCGAAATACGATGCGGCGGGCTCGGTCGGCCCATCCCTCGACCGCCACAGAACTCAATGGAAGCGAGAATTCACCACCGTGACTGCTCTCACTCTCAGCACTGCCGGAGCGGCGACGCTGCGTGCCGACGCCCTCGTCGTCGGTGTCGCGAAGGCCGGGAAGACGCTGGTCGTCGCCCCGGGCGCGGAGGCCGTCGACAAGGCGTTCGACGGCCGGCTCGCCGCCGTCCTGGAGACCCTGGGCGCCTCGGGTGGAGAGGGTGAGGCCACCAAGCTGCCCGCGCCCGACGGCCTGAAGGCCCCCGTCGTGCTCGCCGTCGGCCTCGGCTCCGCCCCCGAGGACGGCGAGGCGTACGACTCCGAGACCCTGCGCCGCGCCGCCGGCACCGCCGCGCGCGTCCTGTCCGGCTCGAAGAAGGCCGCCTTCGCGCTGCCGATCGCCTCGGCCGAGGACGCCGGCGCGATCGCCGAGGGCGCGCTGCTCGGCGCGTACTCCTTCGACGCCCTCAAGGAACAGCCGAAGGACGCGAAGAAGCCGCTGGCCGAGGTGGCGCTGCTCGGCGCCAAGCCGCGCGACAAGGCCCACAAGGCCGCCGCGGACCGCGCCCTGGCCGTGGCCGAGGAGATCAACCGCGCCCGCGACCTCGTCAACATGCCGCCGAACGACCTGTACCCGGCCACCTTCGCCGCCGCCGCCCAGGCCGCCGGCAAGGACCACGGCCTCAAGGTCCAGGTGCTCGACGAGAAGGCGCTCGCCAAGGGCGGCTACGGCGGCATCCTCGGCGTCGGCGCCGGCTCGGCGAACCCGCCGCGCCTGGTCCGGGTCGCGTACACCCACCCGAAGGCGGAGAAGACCCTCGCCCTGGTCGGCAAGGGCATCACCTACGACTCGGGCGGCATCTCCCTCAAGCCGGCCGGCCACAACGAGACGATGAAGTGCGACATGAGCGGCGCCGCCGCCGTCCTCGCCGCCGTCGTCTCCGCGGCCCGCCTCGGCCTGGAGGTCAACGTCACGGGCTGGCTCGCCCTCGCCGAGAACATGCCGTCCGGCTCCGCCACCCGCCCGGGTGACGTGCTGCGCATGTACAGCGGCAAGACCGTCGAGGTCCTCAACACCGACGCCGAGGGCCGGCTCGTCCTCGCCGACGCGCTGACCAAGGCGTCCGAGGAGCACCCGGACGCGATCGTCGACGTGGCGACCCTGACCGGCGCGATGGTGCTCGCCCTCGGCGACCGCACCTTCGGCATCATGGCCAACGACGACGACTTCCGGACCGCGATCCACGAGATCGCGGAGGAGGTCGGCGAGCAGTCCTGGCCGATGCCGCTCCCCGCGGACCTGCGCAAGACGATGGACTCCCCCACCGCCGACATGGCCAACATGGGCGTCCGGATGGGCGGCGGCCTGGTCGCCGGTCTCTTCCTGCAGGAGTTCGTGGGCGAGGGCATCACCTGGGCCCACCTGGACATCGCGGGCCCGGCCTTCCACGAGGGCGCCCCGTACGGCTACACCCCGAAGGGCGGCACCGGCTCCTCGGTCCGCACCCTGGTGCGCCTCGCCGAGCTGACGGCGGCCGGCGAGCTCTGAGCCCGCCGGTGAAGGGCCCCGGGCGTCCGCCCGGGGCCCTTCCGCGTGTGTTCGCCGACGACGAAATCCGTAGCTTCGTACGCCCTGGTGGGTGGCCGTACGGAGGATCGCCCGGTCTCATCCACCGGCCCCGCGTCCCGCCATCCGTCAACAAGTGCGAAGATGGGTTCTCGGCAGGACAGGGCCCCCACCACAGGGCCGAAATAATGCGGCCGGACACCGGAGCCGCCGCCTGGTCATCGACGACCGGCGACGAGCGCACATGCATGGAGGACGTGACGTGGCGAACGACGCCAGCACCGTTTTCGACCTAGTGATCCTCGGCGGCGGTAGCGGCGGTTACGCCGCGGCGCTGCGCGGAGCGCAGCTGGGCCTGGACGTCGCACTGATCGAGAAGAACAAGCTCGGCGGCACCTGCCTGCACAACGGCTGCATCCCGACGAAGGCCCTGCTCCACGCCGGCGAGGTCGCCGACCAGGCGCGCGAGGCGGAGCAGTTCGGTGTCAGGGCCTCCTTCGAGGGCATCGACATCAAGGCCGTGCACAAGTACAAGGACGACGTGATCTCGGGCCTCTACAAGGGTCTGCAGGGTCTCGTCGCCTCCCGCAAGGTCACCTACATCGAGGGCACCGGCCGTCTGTCCTCCCCGACCTCCGTCGACGTCGACGGGCGCCGGGTCGAGGGCCGCCACGTCCTCCTCGCCACCGGTTCCGTGCCGAAGTCCCTGCCCGGCCTGGAGATCGACGGCAACCGGATCATCACCTCGGACCACGCCCTCACCCTGGACCGTGTGCCGGAGTCCGCCATCATCCTCGGCGGCGGTGTGATCGGCGTCGAGTTCGCCTCCGCGTGGAAGTCCTTCGGCACCGACGTCACGGTGATCGAGGGCATGAAGCACCTCGTCCCGGTCGAGGACGAGAACAGCTCCAAGCTGCTGGAGCGCGCCTTCCGCAAGCGGGGCATCAAGTTCAACCTCGGGACCTTCTTCCAGAGCGCCGAGTACACCGAGAACGGTGTGAAGGTCACCCTCGCCGACGGCAAGACCTTCGAGGCCGAGGTGCTGCTCGTCGCCATCGGCCGCGGCCCGGTCTCGGCCGGCCTCGGCTACGAGGAGCAGGGCATCGCGATGGACCGCGGCTACGTCCTGGTGGACGAGTACATGCGGACCAACGTGCCCACGATCTCCGCGGTCGGCGACCTGGTCCCGACCCTCCAGCTCGCGCACGTCGGCTTCGCCGAGGGCATCCTCGTCGCGGAGCGGCTGGCCGGTCTGAAGACCGTCCCGATCGACTACGACGGCGTGCCCCGGGTGACGTACTGCCACCCCGAGGTCGCCTCCGTCGGCATCACCGAGGCCAAGGCCAAGGAGATCTACGGCGCGGACAAGGTCGTCGCCCTCAAGTACAACCTGGCGGGCAACGGCAAGAGCAAGATCCTGAAGACCGCGGGCGAGATCAAGCTCGTCCAGGTCAAGGACGGTGCCGTGGTCGGCGTCCACATGGTCGGTGACCGCATGGGCGAGCAGGTCGGCGAAGCGCAGCTGATCTACAACTGGGAGGCGCTGCCGGCCGAGGTCGCGCAGCTCATCCACGCCCACCCGACGCAGAACGAGGCGCTCGGCGAGGCCCACCTGGCCCTGGCCGGCAAGCCGCTGCACTCCCACGACTGACGCTCACGTCATCACAGGGCGCGACGACCAACTTCCGCAATTCGTTAGGAGCAACTGAAACCATGTCGGTTTCCGTAACCCTGCCGGCGCTCGGCGAGAGCGTCACCGAGGGCACCGTCACCCGCTGGCTCAAGGCCGAGGGCGAGCGCGTCGAGGCGGACGAGCCGCTGCTCGAGGTCTCGACCGACAAGGTCGACACCGAGATCCCGGCCCCCGCCTCCGGCATCCTCGCCTCCATCAAGGTGGCCGAGGACGAGACCGTCGAGGTCGGCGCCGAGCTCGCCATCATCGACGACGGCTCCGGCGCCCCCGCGGCCGCCCCGGCTCCCGCGGCCGAGGCCGCTCCGGCTCCGGCCGCCGCCCCGGCCCCCGCGGCCGAGGCCCCGGCTGCCCCGGCGCCCGCCGCCGAGGCTCCGGCCGCCGCCCCCGCCGGTGGCGCCCAGGGCACCGACGTCGTCCTTCCGGCGCTCGGCGAGTCCGTCACCGAGGGCACCGTCACCCGCTGGCTGAAGTCGGTCGGCGAGACCGTCGAGGCCGACGAGCCGCTGCTCGAGGTCTCGACCGACAAGGTCGACACCGAGATCCCCGCCCCCGCCTCCGGCGTTCTCCTGGAGATCGTCGTCGGTGAGGACGAGACCGCCGAGGTCGGCGCCAAGCTCGCCGTCATCGGTGCCGCGGGTGCCGCCCCGGCCGCCGCCCCGGCCCCGGCCGCCCCGGCCGCCCCCGCCGCCGCCCCGGCTCCGGCCGCCCCCGCCGCCGCTCCGGCCCCGGCCGCCCCGGCCCCGGCCCCGGCTCCCGCGCCGGCCGCCCCGGCCGCGCCCGCC
>NZ_JOGX01000119.1 GCF_000719555.1 Streptomyces sp. NRRL F-5727 | reverse complement strand
CGGTGGGGCCGTCGGGCCGTGGGGCCGTCGGGCGGCGGGGCCGTGGGGCCGTGGCCGGCCCCGGCGGACTACTTCCAGTCGTTGTTGTTCTTCGGGAGCGGGAGCTCCGGCAGCAGGTCGCCGATCCGGCCGAGCACGTCCCGCACGCCGCCGCCGATGTGGTCGAACGGGGAGTCCGGGGCCCCGCCCGCCGGCTGCGCCGACACGGCCGCCGGCTCGTCGGCGGCGAAGGCCGCGCCCTGCGCGCCGGTGGCCAGCAGGCCCGCGGTCAGCAGGGCCACGACGGAGGCGCGCACGCGGCGGTGGGACGACTTCGTGCGGTTCGCGGTGCTGTTCACGGTGGTCTCCTCGGTCCTGAACGGGGGGTGTGCCCTGTGCGGCTCTGCTTCGCTTCCGCGCTGTTCGCGCTTTCGCTTGTGAGGAAGACTCTGCCGTCTCGCGGGGCCCGTCAGGGGGCCGAAAGCGCGCAGCTTGCTGCACGCCCGGGTTCCTCATGTTGCACACGCCTGGCAGAAACACCTGCGACAAAACCGCTGAATACCGGGCATTCCACCATTGACACACCAGTCCGGGCGGCTGAAGATTCCCACGGGGCAGCCTTGATCGATCGTCAAAGGGGGGGATACGTGAGCAACTTGCTCTCGTTTCTGGGAGTGACCGAGGAAGAGGAAGAGGCGTACCGCGCCCTCCTGCGCCGCGGATCCGCCTCGGCGGCGACCGGCAGACCGGAGACCGGTGCACCCGACGGGGAGAGAACGGCGGCAGCGGCAGCGGCGGCGGACGGCCCGAGACCGGGGGCCGGAGCCGCGGAGGCGGGCCGCGAGGTACTGGAACGGCTGCTGGTCCTGGGCCTGGCCACCGGCGGCGCCCACGGCGTGATCCGCGCCGTCCCGCCGGCCCGCGCGGTCGACGCCCTCGTGGAGAGCCGGCTGCGCACCCTGCGCGAGGAGCTGGAGACCGAGGCCACCCGCCGCTCGGTCATCGAGTCGCTCTTCATGGAGTGCTGGACGGCCGTCCCCCCGCCGCACGACGACCAGGCCGGCGAGGGCCAGATGATCGCCCAGCTGCACGGCATCGACGCGGTGCGGGAGGCCATCGACGAGCTGACCTTCTTCGCCCGCACCGAGGACCTGACCACCGAACCCACCGGGGTCCTCGCGGAGGAGTCCATCGCCGTCTCGCACCCGATCAACATGCGGCTGCTGCGCCGCGGCGTCCGGCTGCGCACCATCATGGGCGCCGCGATCCTGCAGGACGAGCCCACCCTCACGTACATGCGGGAACTGGTCGCGCACGGGGCCGAGGTGCGGGTCTCCCACCAGCCGATCGAGCGGGTCATCATCGTCGACCGGTCGGCGGCGCTCACCCCCATCGACCCCGCGCACACCGCCCGGGGCGCCCTCCTCGTCCGTGAGCCGGGTCTGGTGGCGACGCTGGTCACGCTCTTCGAGCGGATGTGGGAGGCGGCGGAGGAGCTGCCGAGCGAGGAGGTGGACCTGCCGTCGGACGTCGAGCGGGACATCCTCGCGATGCTCAGGGAGGCGGACAAGGACGAGACGGCCGCCCGCCAGCTGGGCATGTCCGTCCGCACCTACCGGAAGCACCTGGCCGCGATCATGCGCCGGCTGGGCGCGGCGAACCGGGTGGAGGCGGCCCTCCTCGCGCACGAGAAGGGCTGGCTCAGCTAGCGCCCGGGGCCCCGCGCCCGCGACACGTGCGCGGGGGCGGGGCCTCGTCCTTCGGAGCCGTACGGAAGAGGTCTTCCGGCGTCAGACCTTCACGGGCTCGGGGTCGGGGTCGGCGGCGGGACCGCCGGCCGCCACCGGCTCGGGCGTCGCCGCGGCCTCCGGGTCCACGTCGAACTCCTCGATCATCGCCCGGCTGAAGCCCCAGAAGTAGGTGGCGACGAAGCCGGCGAGATAGCCGACGAGCAGACCGCCCGCGTAGATCGCGATGGTCGAGCCGAGGCCCTTGTTGCCGTCGAGGAGCGGGAAGAGCGCCCAGCCGGACGGGCCGATGGCGGTGGAGCCGACCTTGTCGCCCAGCATGCTGAAGAGGCCGACGAAGCCGCCGCCGAACGCGCCGCCGACGCAGGCCGTGACGAAGGGGCGGCCCAGCGGCAGCGACACGCCGTAGATCAGCGGCTCGCCGACGCCGAGGAAGCCGGTCGGCAGGGCGGACTTGATGGTGCGGCGGAGGGAGCCGTTGCGGGGCAGCTTCAGGTAGACCGCCATGGCCGCGCCGACCTGGCCCGCGCCCGCCATCGCCAGGATCGGCAGGAGGACGGTGTAGCCCTGCTGCTCGATCAGGGTGGTGTGGATCGGGATGAGGGCCTGGTGGAGGCCGAGCATCACCAGCGGCAGGAACAGCCCGCCGAGCAGGAATCCGGCGCCGGCGCCCGCGTTCGCCAGCAGCCAGTCGGCGACGTCGCCGATGGCCTGCGAGACCTCGCCCGCCAGGAACATCAGGCCGAAGACCGTGACGAGGCCGGAGACGAGCACGGTGAGCGTCGGGGTGACCAGCACGTCCAGCGACTCCGGCACCCAGCGGCGGCACCACTTCTCCACGTACACGGCGAGGACGGCCGCGCCCAGCGCGCCGAGCACACCGCCCTGGCCGGGGGAGAGGGCCTGGCCGAAGACCTCGATCTTGGCCACGCCCGCGTAGACGATGATGGCGGCGACCGCGCCGCCGAGGATCGGCGTGCCGCCGAACTCCTTGGCCGTGTTGTAGCCGACGAAGACCGCGATGAGGGCCATGAAGCCGCTCGCGACGGCGGCGAGCGCCGGGGTGACGCCGGGCAGCCAGCCGAGGTTGACCAGCAGGCCGTTGAGGCCGGCGATGATGCCGCAGCCGATGAGGGCGGGGATCAGCGGGACGAAGATGTTCGCGATCTTCCGCAGGAAGAGCTTGAACGGGGTGGCGTTCTTCGCCTTCCGGGCCGCCTTCAGGGCGGCGCCCTTGTCGGCGAGCTCCTGCGCGGAGCGGGCCGGTTCGGCGCCGGCCCCTTCGGCCACCAGGGCCTCGAACGCGGGGGTCACGCGGGCGACCGTGCCGGGGCCCAGGACGATCTGGTACGTGTCGTCCTCCACCACGCCCATCACGGACGGCAGGGCCTTCAGGGCCTCGTCCTGGACGAGCGAGCGGTCGCGCAGACCCAGCCGGAGCCGGGTCATGCAGTGGGCCACGGAGTCGATGTTCCCGGCGCCGCCGACGAGGGGGAGGATCGCGGCGGCGATGGCGCGGTTCTTGTCGTCTGTGCTCATGTGGGGTGGTGCCTTCGGTGCGGGGGAGGGGGAGGTGCGGCTCAGGTGGTCGCGTGCAGCGCCGCACGCAGATGGCCGCGGGAGTCCTGCAGCCGGCGCGCCGCGGTGGCGGCGTCGACGTCGGCGAGAAGGATCAGGATGGCGTTCTTCACCTCCCCCTCGGCGGCGGTGAGGGCGGCCTCGATCTGCTCGTCGGGGGCGCCGGTCGCGAGCGCGACGATCCGGCGCGAGCGGGCCTGGAGCTTCTCGTTGGAGGCGCGGACGTCGACCATGAGGTTCCCGTAGGTCTTGCCGAGCCGGATCATGGTGATCGTCGAGATCATGTTGAGGACCAGCTTCTGGGCCGTGCCGGCCTTCAACCGGGTGGATCCGGTGAGGAGTTCGGGCCCGGTGACGACCTCGATGCCGTGCTCGGCGGCGGCCGCGAGCGCGCTGTCCGCGTTGCAGGACAGGCCGATGGTGAGCGCCCCGGCGGCGCGGGCGTGCTCGACGGCGCCGATGGCGTACGGGGTGCGGCCGGAGGCGGAGACGCCGACCACGGTGTCGTCGGGGCCGACGCCGAGGGCGTCGAGGTCGGCGGCGGCGAGCTCCTTGGAGTCCTCGGCGCCCTCGACGGCCCGGACCATGGCGGCGGGGCCGCCCGCGATCAGGCCGACGACCTCGGAGGGGTCGGTGTTGAAGGTGGGCGGGCACTCGCTGGCGTCGAGGACGCCGAGCCGTCCGGCGGTGCCGGCGCCCAGGTAGAGCAGCCGGCCGCCGCGGGCCATCCGCTCGGCGGTGGCGTCGATGGCGGCGGCGATCGCGGGCAGCTGCCGGGCCACGGCGGCGGGGACGCTCTGGTCCTCGCCGTTCATGGTGCGGGCGATCTCCAGGGTGGACAGCCGGTCGATCTCGGCCAGTTCGGGACGGTACGCCTCGGTGGTGAGGGTGGCCAGCTGGGCGCGGAGTTCGGAGTACGCGGTGGACACGGGCGGCTGCCTTCTTCCTGGTTCAGCGGGTGGTGGTGCGGGGCGAGTGCCGGTGGGCGAGGGCTTCGTACGAGGCCGCGAGGGCAGGGGCCGCGGTCTCGTACGTGCGCTGGGTGACGCAGGTGAACAGACAGTCCACGACCAGGAGTTGGCTGGTGCGGGACGACATGGCGGCCGGTCTCAGCTCGCTCTCGCGGGCGGTCGAGGTGGTCAGCACGTGGTCGGCGTACTGGCTGACGGGCCCGTCCGGGCGGCCGGTGATCGCGACCGTGGTGGCCCCGTGCTCGAAGGCCACCCGGAGCGGTTCTATGACGTCGCCGGTGGAGCCCGAGTGGGTGATGGCGAGGGCCACGTCGCCGGAGCGGAGCTGCACGGCGTTGGTGACGGCGAGGTGCGGGTCGCCGTGGGCGTGCGCGATCAGCCCGATCCGGAGCAGCTTCTGCACCAGGTCCTGGGCGACGAGGCCGGAGGCGCCGACGCCGTACACGTCGATGCGGCGGGCGGTGGCGCAGGCGGCGGCGACGGCGCCGAGCTGGACGGTGTCGAGCGCGGCGGCGGTGTCGGCGAGGGTCTGCCGCTCGTCGTGGGCCAGCTTGGCGACGACGTCGGCGACCGGGTCGTCGACGGCGATGTCGGCGGTGACGGAGGGCGCCCGGCCGGACTGCTGCTGGGCGGCGAGCCCGGCGAGGGCGAGCCGCAGGTCGCGGTAGCCGGGGTAGCCGAGGAGGCGGGCGGTGCGGACGACGGTGGCCTCGCTGGTGCCGGTCAGTTCGGCGAGGCCGGTGACCGTGAGGGCGGCGCAGCCGGCGGGGTCCCCGGCGACGGCCTCGGCGACCCGCTGCATGGAACGGGTCATGGAAGGGGAGAGGGTCCGCACCTTGGCGGCGAGCGCGGCCGGCGCCGGGGGCGCCTCGCTGCTGAAAGTTTCCTTCACGTCATTGGTCACCCCTGAAAGATACTTTCAGGGGTGGGGCGGGACAAGACCCCGTAGGGCCCGGAGAAGCCGGACGGGAAGGGGACCTTCGTCCCCCGCCCCTCTCGGTGGACAATGGCCCCATGGACGACATCGACCCCGTGGAGCAGGCGCTGCACGCCGCCCGCGCGCTGGTGCTGGCCGACCTCGCGGCCCGTGACGTGGCCGCCGCGCAGGTCGTGTCGATGGTCGAGGACGCGGTGACGCACCGCCGCTGGTGGGTCGAGCAGTGGCCCGAGGGCGTGGAGTACGTGGCGGGCCTGGTCGCCCAGGACGTCCAGGACGCCCTCCTGGAGGCGTACGGCCGCTGGCCCCTCTGCCCCGTCTGCTCCTCCGGCGACCCCCACGCCCTCGACGTGGAACCGGAACTCGGCCCGGACCCCCACTGGGTCTGCGGCAAACAGGGCGTGGTGGTGGCCCGGGTGGGCGGGCTGACGTGAGCGCGGGCGCGAGAGCCGGTGCGGAGGGGCGGCCCGACGTGGGGACCGCGCCCGGTGCGGGGCTCCGCCGGTGACCCTCTACATCGACCCGCCGACCTGGCCCGGCCACGGCCGCATGTGGTCCCACCTGGTCAGCGACGTCTCCTTCGACGAGCTCCACGCCTTCGCCGCCGAGCTCGGCGCCCCCGCCCGCGGCTTCGACCGCGACCACTACGACATCCCGTCCGACTGGTACGAGAGGACGATCGCCGCCGGCGCCCTCCCCGTCGGCTCCAAGGAACTCCTCCGCCGCCTCACCGCCGCCGGCCTCCGCCGCCCGAAGGGCCGGCCGGCGGAGGGGCCGTCCTAGGGCCTGTCTGACAGTTCCCGCCGGGGTCCGGCCCGCCCGGCACGCACGCTCCGGATGCGGGTCGGGCGGGTGCGTCGCGCCGTCAGCGGCTGGTCGTGGACTTCGCCTCCGCCGGGGCGCCCTGCGCGCCCATGACCACCCTCGACGGGCCCGTGCGGGTCAGGCGGAGGGCGAGGGCGGCTGTGGCCAGGGCCAGGAGGGTCATGGCGGCTCCCGCCCAGGCGGGGGAGGTGTAGCCGAGGTCCGCGTCGATGACGGTGCCGCCCAGCCAGGGGCCGCCGGTGTTGCCGAGGTTGAAGGCGGCCGTGGTGGTGGCGCCGGCCAGGGTGGGGGCGGCGCCGGCGACGTTGAACATGCGGGCGTTGAGGGCGGGGGCCGTGTAGAAGGCCGAGACGCCGAGGAGGAAGGCCAGCGTGACGGTGGCCGCCGGGGTCGAGGCGAAGAGGGCCAGGGCCACCAGGAAGACGGTGGAGGCGGTGATGCCGGTGAGGAGGACGCCGAAGAGGTGGGCGTCGGCGACCCGGCCGCCGATCGTCGTGCCGATCAGGGCGCCGATGCCGAAGAGGGCCAGGACGCCGGAGACCCAGCCCTCGTCGAGGCCGGAGACGTCGGTGAGGAGCGGGGCCAGGTAGGAGAAGGCGCAGAAGACGCCGCCCGCGGCGAGGGCGGTGACCACGATCGAGAGGAGGACCTGGCGGTCGCGGTAGATCGTGAGCTCCTGGCGGAGGCGGGGCTTCGTCTCCGGGAGGGGGATGCGGGGGATGCGGGTGACGACGCCGACGAGGGCGATCGCGGAGGCGGCGCCGACGGCCCAGAAGGCGGAGCGCCAGCCGAGGTGCTCGCCCAGGAAGGCGCCGGCGGGGACGCCGAGGACGTTGGCGATGGAGAGGCCGCCGATCATGACGGCCATGGCGCGGGCCCGGGAGTCGCGCGGGACCATCGCGATGGCGACGGCCGCGCCGACGGCCCAGAAGCCGGCGCAGGCGAGCGCGCTGATCACGCGGGACGCGAAGAGGATGCCGTAGGTGGGGGCGAGCGCGCCGGCGATCTGGCCGAGGCCGAAGACGGTGATCAGGGCGACCAGGGTGGTCTTGCGGGGGAGGCGGAGGGTGGCCACGGCGAGCAGCGGGGCGCCGACGACCATGCCGATGGCGAAGGCGGAGATGAGCAGTCCGGCCTGCGGGATGGAGACGTCCATGTCGTCCGCGATGTGCTCCAGGAGGCCGGAGAGCATGAACTCGCTCGTGCCGAGCGCGAAGACGGAGAGGCCGAGGACGTAGACGGCCAGGGGCATCCGGCGGGCGGCGGGGGAGGGCGTGGGGGAGGGCGTGGCGGGCTCGGCGGAGGAAGACGGCATGACATGTGCCAACCCGATCTTTGTGCCTGTCATTCCGGGAACCGCCGGTTTCTCGCGATACGAGACGGTCACCTGGGCTCCGGAAGTCCTCGTACTGGACGTACTCGTGCTTTCACCCGGTGCGGCGAGAGCGCGTGCATGGCGTCGCGGGGCAGGCGGGAGTTTGACGACAGGGCCTAGGGGGCCGTCAGGTCCGCGAGTTCCCTGAGTTCCCTCTCGATGTTCTCCCGCGCCTTTTCCTCCCATACCGCCGCGCCGTACGGGGTGCGGAAGAGGCGGGGCAGCCCGAGGAGGTGGCGGAGGACGGCGGCGCGGCCTTCGCGGAAGGCGTCGTCGGGGACGAAGGCGTACTCCTCGCGGACGGCTGCCGTATACCCCCTGTAGGTATCGGGGTCGGTGGCGAGGATGGCTAGGTCGGCGTCGCAGAGGGTCTCGCCGTTGAGGTCGCCGGGGGCGGGGTCGTGGGTGACGGTGAGGCGGACCAGGCGGGCCACCTCGGTGACCTCGTGCTCGGTCAACCCGGCTTCGCGCAGGGCGCGTTCGGCGAGGTGGGCGGAGCGTTCCTCGTTCTCGGAGCGGTCGGGGCGGTAGACGGCGTCGTGGAACCAGGCGGCGAGCCGGACCAGTTCGAGCTCCCCGCCCTCGCCGCCCTGGTCGGTCAGCTCGTCGATCCGGTCGAGGACCGCCTTCAGGTGGGTGACCGTGTGGTAGCGGCGCTGCGGCTCGGCCCAGCGGCCGAGCAGGTCGCGGCCGTACGGGGCGGGGTCGGGGCCCTCGCGACCGGCGCGGGCGGCGAGCAGGGTGGCGTTCCAGCGCCGGAGCAGGTCGAGGTCCTGCGCGGCGGCTTCCTCGGGTGCGGTCATGGCCGCATTGTGCCCGCCGGGGCCGCGGCTTTTCCGGGTGCGAGCCCGGACGGCCCGCCTCGCGGTCCGCCTCCCGGCGTGGCGGAGGATCTCCCTCATCGCACTCTTACATACCCCCCATGGGTATGTTACGGTGCTCCGCGAAGGTACCCCCCAGGGGTATGTGAACGGCCCAGGCCACCGGTCGGCCGCGAGTGAAGGGCAGTGCGATGTCAAACGTCAACCCCCGGCGCTGGTGGGCACTCCTCGTGCTCGCCGCCGCCCAGTTCATGGTCATCATGGACACCTCGATCATCGGAGTGGCGCTCCCCGAGATGCAGAAGGACCTGGGCTTCTCGCAGAGCGAGCTCCAGTGGATCTTCAACGCCTACGTGATCGTCTTCGGCGGTCTGCTGCTCCTCGGCGGACGCCTCTCCGACCTCGTCGGAGCCCGCAGGATCTTCGTCTCCGGCTGGGCCGTCATGATCGCCGGCTCGGTCGTGGCCGCCGCCGCGCAGACCGCCTGGGTCGAGATCGTCGGCCGCGCCGTCCAGGGCGTCGGCGGCGCGCTCATCGCGCCCTCCGCGATGACCCTGCTGATGATGCTCTTCATGCACGACCCGAAGGAGCTGGGCAAGGCGATGGCGCTGTACGGTGCCGCCGCCCCGGCCGGCGGCACCGCGGGCGTCTTCCTCGGCGGCGTCTTCACCGAGTGGATGAGCTGGCAGTGGGTCTTCATCATCTACATCCCGATCGGCCTCGCCACCCTCGCCGCCACCAAGCTGCTCCCGGACGTCGAGTCCCGCCGCGGCTCCGTCGACGTCCTCGGCGCCGTCGCCGTCACCGCCGGCCTCGCGCTCGCCGTCTTCGCCGTCGTCCGCGCCCCCGAGGTCGGCTGGGGCGCCACCGCCACCATCCTCGAACTGGTCGGCGCCGCCGCCCTCCTGGTCCTCTTCTTCGTGATCCAGAAGTCCGTCCGCGAGCCGCTCATGCCGCTCAGCGTCTGGCGGGTGCCGCGCCTCGGCTCGGCCAACCTGGCGATGACGCTGCTCGGTGCCGCCTGGATCCCGATGTGGTACTTCCTCAACCTGTACCTCCAGCAGGTCCTCGGCTTCGGCGCCTTCGAGTCCGGTGCCGCGCTGCTCCCGATGACCGTCCTCCTCATGATCTTCATGACGGCGATCACCTCCCGCCTGATGACGAAGGTCGGCGCCAAGCCGCTCGTCGCCGGTGGTCTGCTGGTCCTCGCGGCCGGTCTGGTCTGGCTGGCGGCCGTCCCGCCGACCGGTTCCTTCCTGGTCGACGTCCTGCCGGCCTCGCTGGTCGCCGCGCTCGGCATGTCCCTCGCCTACATCCCGGCGATGATCGCCGCGATGTCCGGCGCCCCGCAGGAGCAGGCCGGTCTCGCCTCCGGCATCGTCAACACCACCTACAACGTCGGCTCCGCGCTCGGCCTCGCCGCCCTCACCGCGGTCGCCATGTCGCAGGGCGCCGACCGGCTCGGCAACCTGCCCGAGCTCACCGACGGCTTCTCGGCCGCCTTCGTCGGCGCCGCGGTCGTCGCCGCCCTCGGCGGTGTCGTCACCCTCCTGGTGATGAAGAGCGACAAGGCCGTGGCCGCCGAGGCCGCCGCCGCGCCCGCCCCGCAGGGCGAGAAGGTCGCCGCCTGACCCCCGCCCCGAAGGGGCCGCCCGATGTCCCTCCCGGACGTCGGGCGGCCCCTTTTTCGTACCCGAGATCCCGTACCCGAGATCCCGTACCCGGAGATCCCTTACCCCCTCGGAGAGGAAGACCATGGAACTCGGCACCCGCGCCGTGCACGTCGTCAACGAGCCCTTCGGTGAAGGCAGTTGGCCGCTGTCCGTGCCGCTCGTGCAGTCCTCCGCCTTCGCCTTCGACTCGGCCGCCGAGCTGGCCGACGCGATGGCCGGGCCCGACGGCCGGTACGTCTACAGCCGTCGCGGCAACCCGACCGTCCGCGCCCTGGAGCAGACCCTCGCCGGCCTGGAGGGCGGCGCGGGCGCGATCGCCTTCGCCTCCGGCATGGGCGCGGTCAGCGGCGTCCTGCTCGCCCTGCTCCGGCCCGGCGACCGGGTGATCGCCCAGCGCTGCCTGTACGGCGGCACGTTCTCCGTCCTGTCCGACCTCGCCGAGCGGTACGGCATCGAGGTCGTGTACGTCTCCGGGGACGATGTCGCCGAGTTCGAGGCGGCGGCCGTCCACCCGGCGGCCCGTGTGCTGGTCCTGGAGACGATCGCCAACCCCACCGGGCAGGTCGCCGACCTGCCGGGGCTGCTCGCCGCGGCCCGCCGGCTCGGGGTGACGAGCGTGGTCGACAACTCGCTCGCCTCGCCCGTCCTGTGCCGGCCCCTGGAGCTGGGCGCCGACGTCGTCGTGCACTCCGCCACCAAGTACCTGGCCGGCCACTCCGACGTGCTCGGCGGCGCGGCCGTCTTCGCGGACGACGGGCTGCGCCGCCGGGTCTGGCCGCGCACGGTCGAACTGGGCGCCTGCGCGGACCCGTTCGCCGCCTGGCTGGTGCTGCGCGGGATACCCACGCTGCCGCTGCGGATGCGCGAGCACTGCGCCAACGCGGCGGCGCTCGCCGAGCTGCTGCGCGTCCACCCCCGGGTGGCGGCCGTGCACTACCCGTGGCAGCCGTCCCATCCCTCGTACGGGCACGCCCGGAAGGTCCTCTCGGGCGGCGGCGGGCTGCTCTCCTTCGAGCTCGACGGCGGCCGGGCGGCGGGCCGGGCGCTCGTGGAGCGGGTGCGGCTCGGCCGGCTCGCCCTCTCGCTCGGCGGGGTCGAGACGCTGCTGACCCACCCGGCGTCCACCTCCCATCGCGAGCTGGACGGGGCCGCGCTGGCGGCGGCCGGGATCGCGCCGGGGCTGGTGCGGATGTCGGTGGGCATCGAGGCGGTGGACGACCTGTGGGCGGACCTCGAACAGGCCCTCGCCCGGGGGTAGTCGAGCCGGAGTCCCGGCTTCTTTTGGGTTGACAAAAGAAATGAGTCATTCGTAGATTGGGTGATGCCAGGAAACGTAGAACTCCTAGGTCAAGGGGGGCGTCCGATGCGCTACTTCGAGGACTTCCGGCCCGGCGACGTCCATGAACTGGGCACCGTCACCGTCACCGCGGAGGAGGTGCTGGAGTTCGGCCGGCGCTTCGATCCGCAGCCCTTCCACACGGACCCGGAGCGGGCGAAGGACTCGCCGTTCGGCGGACTGATCGCCAGCGGCTTCCACACCCAGTCGCTCTTCATGCGGCGGTACGTCGACGGCCTGCTCGCCTACAGCGACTGCCTCGGCTCGCCCGGCATCGACGAGGTCCGCTACCTGCGCCCCGTACGCCCCGGCGACGTCCTGACCGCGCGCGTCGAGATCCTCGGCGCCACCCCGTCGCCGTTCCATCCCGCCACCGGCACCGTCAAACCGCGGTGCACGCTCGTGGCCGCCGACGGGACGGCCGTGTTCAGCATGATCCTGCACAGCATCTTCCGCCGGCGCCCCGCCGACACCGAGGCCGCGCATCCGTCGTCGATGCCCGCGGCCGAGGACCCCGTCGGCTGCACGGGCGCCAAGGCCAAGGTCTGTGTCCCGGTCATGACCGCCTGACGGGGGCGTGCCCCCCCGCCCCGACGGGTCCGTATGCCCGTCGACGGGAACCGCACGCCCCCGCCCGGCCCTGGACACGGCCGTCCGTATCACCGGAGCCGTCGTCGGAGCCGTCACCGGACCGTCACCGGAGCCATCACCGGAAACCAACCGAAGGGAGACCTCCCGTGGAGGCCGTATCCCGCACCGCCCAGTGGACCGCCGCCGCGCGTGCCCTGGAGACCGAGCGCGAGGACCGGCTGTTCGCCGATCCGTACGCGCGCACCGTCGCCGACGAGACCGGCGTCGAGCTGCTGAAGCGTTACGCCGGCGGCGGCATCGTGCCGTTCCTCGCCATCCGCACCACCTACCTCGACCGGGCCATCGTCCAGGCGGTCCAGGAGCGCGGCATCCGCCAGGTCGTGTTCCTCGCCGCCGGCATGGACACCCGCTTCTACCGGCTGCCGTGGCCCGACGGCGTCACCGTCTACGAGCTCGACCGCCCCGCGCTCCTCGACGCCAAGGCCCGGATGCTGAAGGACGAGCCGCAGCCGGCCGGCCGCACCCGCGTCGCCGTCCCCGTCGACCTCACCCAGGACTGGACCGGCCCGCTCAAGGAGGCCGGCTGGAAGAGCGACGAGCCGGTCCTCTGGGTCGTCGAGGGCCTGCTGTTCTTCCTCCCCGAGCAGGCCGTACGCACCCTGATCGCGACCCTCGCCGCCCACTCCGCGCCCGGCACCGTACTGCTCGGCGACGTCATCTCCCGGGCCGCCCTCGTCAACCCGCTCGCCAGGGACTTCATGAAGGCCCTGGAGGAGGACGGCAACCCGTGGCTCTTCGGCACCGAGGAGCCCGAGGAACTGCTCGCCGAGTGCGGCTGGTCCGTCCGCGAGGTGAAGCAGCCCGGCGAGGCCGGCGCCGACTTCGACCGCTGGCCCTACCCGGTCCCGGACCGCGCGATCCCCGGCATCCCCCGCTCCTTCCTCTTCACGTGCGACCTGCCGTCCGCGCCCGGATTCGACCAGGAGGCGGCCGCGTGAGCGCCCACGACTTCCACCAGCGCGTCATCAGCGACGCCGGCGCCGCCGTCCGCGGCCTGACCGTCGCCCTCGGCGAGCGCCTCGGCCTCTACAAGGCTCTCGCTCAGCACGGCCCCCTCACCGCCGCCGGGCTGGCCGAGCGGACCGGCACGAACGAGCGGTACGTCGAGGAGTGGCTGCACGCCCAGCTCTCCGCCGGGTACGTCGAGCGGCACCCGAGCTCGCTCACGTACACCCTGCCCGCCGACCACGCCGAGGTCCTCGCCGACCCGAAGGCCGTCACCTTCGCCGCCGGCTTCTTCACCGCCCTCAAGGCGCTGTACGCCACCGAGGACCTGCTGGTCGAGGCGTACCGCACCGGCGACGGCGTCGGCTGGGCCGAGCACGACGCCGCCCTCGACACCGGCATGGGCTCCTTCTTCCAGCCGGCGTACGAGCACAAGCTCGTCCCCGACTGGCTGCCCTCCCTCCACGAGGTCACCGACAAGCTGCGCGACGGCGGCACGGTCGCCGACGTGGGCTGCGGCGTCGGCCACACCACCCTCCTCATCGCGAAGGCGTTCCCGCACGCCACCGTCCACGGCTTCGACTACTCCGAGGAGGCCATCGCGATCGCCCGCGAGCTGGCCGAGGAGGCCGGCCTCTCGGACCGGGTCGTCTTCGACGTCGCCTCCGCCGACGACTACCCCGGCTCCGGCTACGACCTGGTCTGCTTCTTCAACGCCCTGCACGACATGGGCGACCCGGTCGCCGCCGCCCAGCACGTCCACAAGTCGCTGGACGCCGACGGCACCTGGATGCTCGTCGAGTCGAACGTCTCCCCGCAGGACATCGACACCCAGACCCCCGCCGCCCGCATGTTCATGGCCCTGTCCGCCGTGATGTGCCTGCCGGTCGCCGTCGCCCAGCGCGGCCCGCACGCCCTCGGCAACCACTCCGGGGAGAAGGCGTTCCGGGCCATCGCCGAGGAGGCCGGCTTCACCCGCTGGCGGCGCGCCACCGAGACCCCGGTGAACGCGGTCTACGAAGTCCGCCCGTGACCCCCGGCGAGTGAGCCGAAGGGGCGCGTCGAGGGAACGGCGCCGAGCGCGCGCAGGCCCCGGAACGGGGGGTCGAGCACGGTCGGTGCCGTGAGCCCGGCATGAGCGCCCCGGAGGCGAACCGATCCTGAAAGAAGAAGGAGCCAGAACCATGGGCGTGACCGCCCCGCTGCCCGTCAGCGACCGCTTCCTGGAGGTCCTCGACCGCCTCAGCGAACGCTCGGTCGAGGACTACTACAACCCGTACCAGACCTTCCAGTGGCCCGAGACCCTGGAGGAGAACCGTTTCTGGATGACGCCGGAGCTGCTCACCGTCTACGGCACCGAGCACTACGACGCCCTCGGCGAGGAAGCGCTCCAGCGCCTCTCCAAGTGGGAGTCGATCAACTTCTACAGCCTCAACGTGCACGGCATCCGCGAACTCCTCATCGAGGTCGTCGGCCGCATCCACATGCCCGGCTTCGAGGTCCCCTCGGACTTCTTCCACCACTTCATCGGCGAGGAGAACGAACACATGTGGTTCTTCTCCGAGTTCTGCCGGCGGTACGGCCACAAGATCTACGGCTCCACCGCCATGCGCGCCGACGCCGCCTGGGAGCCCGAGGTCGAGAACTTCCTCGTCTTCACCCGGATCCTCTTCTTCGAGGAGCTCGTCGACCACTACAACTCCCGGATGGCGAAGGACGACTCCCTCTGCCACACCATCCGCGAGGTCAACCGCATCCACCACCAGGACGAGTCCCGCCACATCGCCTTCGGCCGCGAGCTCGTCTCCCTCCTCCACCAGCGCATGTGCGAGGCCGTGCCCGCGGCCCGCGTCCGGGAGGTGGAGGCGTACCTCAAGCGATACGTCGTCTACAGCGTCAACTCCCTCTACAACCCGCACGTGTACCGGGACGCCGGCCTCCCCGACCCGCTCGGCCTGCGCAACGCCCTGATCGCCGACCCGTCCCGCCGCGCCCACGAGCGCAGGGCGATCCGCAAGCCGCTCGCCTTCTTCCTGAAGACCGGGATCTTCTCGGACGACACCCTGCCCGTCCTCTGAGCCCGCCCGGGAGCACCCACCCGAGAGCCCTCACCCGAGAGGTGCACCGACCATGACCGCCACCCTCCCCGAGACCACCGGGGCGACCAGGGGCCTGCCGTCCCTGGGTCCCGAGGGGACCCGCCTGCTGCGGCTCCTCGACGACACCTTCGAGAGCTGGGGC
Source organism: Streptomyces sp. NRRL F-5727 (assembly GCF_000719555.1). Lineage (GTDB taxonomy): Bacteria > Actinomycetota > Actinomycetes > Streptomycetales > Streptomycetaceae > Streptomyces. Next base: position 1,565 of record NZ_JOGX01000119.1, on the reverse strand, counting down.
GTGTCCGCGGGCGCCCGCCCGATGACCATGCCGCCGCTGCTGCCCGCCGCCGACCTGGCGCGGCTCGACTACTACGACAACTTCCCCCACCAGGCCGTCCTCGCCGCCCCCCTCGACCTGGAGAAGAGGCTCACCACCCCCTTCGACGGCGACCGCGGCCACTGGCCGGCCGCCGCCCTCGAACCGGCCGGACTCGGCCTGCCCTCCGCCTCCTGCTACGCCGTCTACCTGGACCACCAGGGCCGGCAGGTCGCCGACGACACCCTCGTCACCGTCTGCTCGTGGTGCTTCCGCAAGGAGACCCACTACGAGGGCATGCGCCGCCAGCTCGGCTTCCGCATGCGGGAGATCGTCGCCATCGGCTCCCGCGAGCACGCCGAGGACCACCTCACCGCCTTCACCGCCCGCATCGACGCCTTCGCCGAGGCCGTCGGCCTGAGCCTGCGGAAGGAGGCCGCCTGCGACCCCTTCTTCGACAAGGGCGGCTCGAAGGCGCTCCTGCAGCGGCTCACCCCGGTGAAGTACGAGTTCCTGTACGAGGACCTGGCGATCGCCTCGGTCAACACGCACCGGAACTTCTTCGGCGAGCGCTGCGCCCTCACGCTCGCGTCGACCGGGGGCCCGGCCTTCACCAGCTGCGTCGCCTTCGGCCTGGAACGCTGGCTGTCCGCGCTGACCCGCCGCCACGGCGGCTGGGAGGCGGCGACCCGGGCGGTCCTGGACGCGGCCGGGCCGGTGATCTGACGTGCCGGCCCGTCCCGTCGCCCCGCCGGCGGGCGGCCTGGGCTGGGCGAACCTCGGCATGGACATCGTGTCCGTCAACCGTGTCCGCCGGCTCCTCGCACAGTACGGGGAGCGCTTCTTCGAGCGGATGCTCACCCCCGGCGAACTCGCCGACTGCCGCACCGCCACCGGGCTCGACGTGCTGAGCCTGTGCGGACGGATCGCGGCGAAGGAAGCGGCCTTCAAGACCTTACGGGTCCGGGGCAGGTTCCTGCCCTGGCCGGACATCGTGGTGCGGCGCTCCGACGGCGGCTGGCCGCTCGTCGAACTCCACGGCTCCGCCGCCGAGATGGCCGCCGGATCCGGCATCGCCGAGATCACCGTGTCCATCAGCCACGACGTGGACTACGCGGTGGCGGTCGCCGCCCCGATCATCGCCCCCACCCCACCCGCGCAACCGAGTTGAGGAGAACCCCCATGGCCGACGGCCTGCAGCAGATCAAGAACTGGATCCTGGAGCGCCACCCGGAGCGCCAGGACATCGCCCCCGACCTCGACCTCATCGAGAACCGGCTGATCGACTCCCTCTCCTTCGTGGAGTTCGTCTTCCTGCTGGAGCAGGAGAGCGGCGTCTCCATCCAGATGGAGACCCTGGAGGTCGAGGTCATCCGCACCCTCGGCGCCATCGAGCGGCACTTCTTCCCCGCCCAGGTGGAGGTCCAGGCATGAGCGGCGGCCGCCTCTTCACCTCGGAGTCCGTGACCGAGGGACATCCCGACAAGATCGCCGACCGGATCAGCGACACCATCCTGGACGCGCTGCTCGCGCAGGACCCCGGGGCC
>NZ_JOGX01000118.1 GCF_000719555.1 Streptomyces sp. NRRL F-5727 | reverse complement strand
CCCCCCACGCGCCCGCACCCGCCGCGCCCCACCCCGTCACCCGCTCCCCGACCAGCCCCCGAACCCCGCGCCGCCCCCTCTCCGCCGGGTCCGCCACGGCGCCGCCGCCCCGCGCCGGCCCGCCGTCCGCGCTCCTCCGGCGTCCGCCGCGGGCCGCCGCCGAATCTGGGGGCGGCCGACCCATGCGGGGTCCGCCCGCCGCTTCCGACCATGGGTGACGCAACGACCGACCAGCAGAGGGGGAACCATGACCACGACCACCGGGACGGACCACTTCGGCGGACTCCTGCGCGCCCACCGCCGGCGCAGAGGCATGACGCAGCAGCAGATGGCCGACCTGGCCACGCTCAGCGTCCGCGCGATACGCGACCTGGAGAGCGGCCGCGCCCGCCGTCCCCGGCAGGAGACCGTCCGGCTGCTCGCCGACGTCCTGCGGCTCACCGGCACCACCCGCGAGGCGTTCGACGCCGCGGCGCGTGACCACCTTCCGGCGGAGGGCGCCCCCACCACCCGCCCCGTCGCCCAGGCCCTGCCCGTCCTGCTCGGCACCACCGTGGGGCGCGAGCACGAACTCCACTCCCTCGTCGAGCTGCTGACGGTCGACCGGCAGCGTCTGGTGAGCGTCGTCGGCCTGGGCGGCGTCGGCAAGACCCGGCTCGTACGGGAAGCGGCGGGCGTCCTGCGCGACGTGCACGGCTGGCGCGTGCTGTGGGTCCCGGCCGCCGGCCTCTCGCCCGACCTGCGGGAGCTGCGGCGGCTGGAACCGGACGCGACCGGAGGCGGGGACGGCCCCGGAGACGACGTCCTGCTCGTCCTCGACGGTCTCCGGCACGGCGCCGACGGCACCGGCGTCCACCGCCTCCTGGAACGCGCCCCCGGCCTGCGGATCGTCCTCACCGCGGCCGCCCCGTCCCGGTTCGCCGGCGAACAGGTCATGCCGATCGCCCCGCTGCCCGTCCCCGGGCGGGCCCTCGACCACGATCCCGACGCGCTCGCCGAGTACTCCGCCGTCCGGCTCTTCCTGTCCCACCTGCGGCGCCTGCGGCCGTACGCCCCGCGCCCCGCCGCGACGCCCGCCGTCGCCGCGCTGTGCCGTTCGCTCGACGGCGTCCCCGGCGCGCTGGAGACCACGGCCGCCTGGGGGCTCGTCCACGCGCCGGAGGAGCTGCTGCACCACCTCGCCCGGGACCCCGAGTGCTTCGCGGCACCGCCCGCCGCCTGGGGAACCGGCCCCGGGAGCGGCACCGGAGCCGTCCGGCGCGGCCTCGCCGCACTGGAGGCGCCGCTGCGGCGACGCCTGTCCGTCCTCACCGCGCTGCCCGGCAGCTGGACCCTGGAGGAGGCCGCGCTGCTCACCGGCGCGTCCCCGGCCGACACCGCCGCCACCGTCTACGGACTGCTGGTCCACGGCCTGGTCCGCACCGCCGACGAGGACGGCCGGGACCGCTTCCGCGTCCTGCGCCGGGTCCGGTCCGCCCTCGCCGGCGGGCCCGGGACCCCGGCCGCGTACGAGCCGGTGCCGGAGGCCGTCGCCGTCGCCTGAACTCCCCGCGGCGTTACTGCCGGAGACCTGCCGCCCGTACTTCCGGCCGCGCCCCGGGGCGCCCCCTACGGTGAGAACACACGCCCCGCACGGCGGAGAAGAACGCCGGGGAAATCCCCCCCGGGAATCGCGCGAGAAGCGCGCCGCGAATTCCCGGGAATTCCCACCGGGAAATCGCCGGACGCACCTCTGAAGGTCCCTCTCCGGAACACCGATCCGGAGCACGACCGGGAATCGCGGGCGAGAAAAGACCTCATCCGTCATGTCGAACGAAGGCAGGCTATGGAAGTGGGCACCCCGGTATCCCCGGTCACCCCGATACCGACCCCGATCACCTCGGCACCGAACCCGGTCACCCCGGCACCGAACCCGGTCACCCCGGCACCGAACCCGGTCGCGCCGGCACCGGCCCCGGTCGCGCCGGCGCCACCGGACTCCGGCCTCCACGTGATCGTCTCCAGCGTCGCGTCGGACGCGCACACCTGGAACCTCGTCTTCCTGCAGCTGCTGCTGGAGGAGCTGGGCCACCGGGTCGCGAACCTCGGGGCGTGCGTGCCCGACGAGCTGCTGGTCCGCGAGTGCCGGCGGCAGCGCCCCGACCTGGTCGTGATCAGCAGCGTCAACGGACACGGGGCCAACGACGGACGACGGGTCGTCAGGGAGCTGCGCGGCCACCCCGAGACCGCCGCCATCCCGGTCGTGATCGGCGGGAAGCTCGGCATCGGCGGCGCCGGGAGCACCGAGCACGCGAGCCTGCTCGAAGCCGGTTTCGACGCCGTCTTCGAGGACGGCGCGGGCCTGGCGTCCTTCGGGTCCTTCCTGAGAAGCCTCCCCGCGGGCGTGACCGCATGACCGCACCCGTCCACCCCGCCCCGGCGGTCCCGCCGGCGTCGCCCCCCGGCTCCTTCGGCGCCTTCGTCGCCGCCGCCCGGCACGCCGGCCGGCTCGTCGTCCAGCCCCGCATGGGCATGAGCGACCCGCGCGCCATGCGGGCCGGCCTCGCCGCCACCCGGGCCGCCGACGCCACCACCGTCGGCACCGTCACCCTCGACAGCTACACCCGCGTCGGCGACCAGACCGCCGCCCGCCGCGCGCTCGCCGACGGCGTCCCGCTCAACGGCTATCCCCTCGTCACCTACGACACCGCCGTCACCCGGTCCGTCCTCCACGGCATCCAGGACCACGACTTCCCCGTGCAGGTCCGGCACGGCTCCGCCGCCCCCCAGTCCATCGTCGCGGCGCTCCTCCGCGCCGGACTCGACGCCACCGAGGGCGGCCCCGTCTCGTACTGCCTGCCCTACGGACGTACCCCGCTGACCGAGTCCGTCGAGAACTGGGCCCGCAGCTGCGCACTGCTCGCCCGGGCCCGCGACCACGGCGCCGAACCCCACATGGAGACCTTCGGCGGCTGCATGATGGGCCAGCTGTGCCCGCCGGGCCTGCTCGTGGCGCTCAGCGTCCTGGAGGCCCTGTTCTTCGCCCAGCACGGTCTGCGCAGCGTCTCCCTCAGCTACGCCCAGCAGACCGACCCCGGGCAGGACGAGGAGGCGCTGCACGCCCTGCGGCGGCTGGCGGAGGAGCTGCTGCCCGGCCTCGACTGGCACATCGTCGTCTACACGTACATGGGCGTGTACCCGCGCACCCCCGGCGGCGCCCGGCTCCTCCTGGAGGACTCGGCCCGGCTCGCGGTCCGCACCGGTGCCGCCCGGCTCATCGTGAAGACCGCCGCGGAGGCCCACCGCATCCCGACCGTGGCGGAGAACGTGGCCGCCCTGGAGGCGGCGGCCCGCGCCGCCGAGGCGGAGCGCGACCGCACCCTCCCGCCCGCGAAGGGACCGACGGCGGGCCCGGCCGCCACGGGACCGGCACCGACGCCGGTCGCCGACACCGGAATCCACGCCGAGGCGTCCGCCCTCGTCCAGGCCGTCCTGGAACTCTCCCCGGATCTCGGCCGCGCCCTGCCGCAGGCGTTCGCGCGCGGCTACCTCGACGTCCCCTACTGCCTCCACCCCGACAACGCCCAGCGGAGCCGGAGCTACCTCGACACCGACGGACGGCTGCGCTGGTCCGCCGTCGGCCGCATGCCGCTCGGCGGCATCGTGGCGCCCGCCCGGGCGCCGCGCCTGACCTCCGGAGGGCTGCTCACCGCCCTCCGCCACGTGGAGCGGCGCTCCGACGCCGCCGCCCTCGACCCCTCGCCCGCCCACCGGCCCCTCGACGACGGGCACCGCCCGCCGGCCCGCGCGGCCCACCCCGAAGAAGGACGGTAGACGCCCATGCTCCCCCTCACCGACCCGGCGGCAGCCCCCGCGACCACGGACCGGCTGCCCGGCACCCCCGCGGACCACCTGACCGACCCGACGACCCGCGCGGTCATCCGGCTCCAGAACGGCATGCTCACCGCCGCCCGCGGCTTCCTGCGCGCGCACGGCTTCACCGAGATGCTGCCGCCGATGATCGGGCCGGTCACCGACCCGGGCGTGCGCGGCTCCAAGCAGGTCGACGTCGACTACTACGGCCACCGCTACAAGCTCATGACCAGCGCCATCCTCTACAAGCAGGCGTCCCTGCTCGCCTTCGACAAGATCTTCTGCATCGCGCCCTGCGTCCGGCTGGAGCCCCTGGAGACCGCGAACACCAGCCGCCACCTGGCCGAGTTCCACCAGATCGACGTCGAGGTCGCCGGCGCCTCCCGCGAGGACATCACCCGGCTCGGCGAGGACCTCGTCCGGCACATCGTGCGCGAGACCGTCGCCCACCACGCCGAGGAGTTCGAGGCCCTCGGCCGCGACACCGGCGCCTTCACCGAACTCCTCGGCGAGCCCTTCGGGCACCGCACCCACGCCGAGGCCGTCGCCGAACTGCGCGCCCTGGGCCACGAGCAGAGCGCCGACGCCGAGATCGACTGGCACGGCGAGGCGCTGCTCTCCGCCAAGTCCGGGCGCCCCTTCTTCGTCACCGACTACCCCAAGGGCTCCCGCGGCTTCTACGACCGCGAGAGCCGGGACGAGCCCGGCACCCTCCGCAACTTCGACATCCTCGCCCCCGAGGGGTACGGCGAACTGTGCAGCGGCAGCGAGCGGGAGTTCGAGTACGCCCGGATCGTCGCCCGCATGCGGGAGACCGGCGAGAACCCCGCCAAGTACGGCTGGTACCTGCAGATGGTCCGCGACGGCATCCCGGACAGCGCCGGATTCGGCATCGGCCTGGAGCGCTTCACCCGCTACCTCGCGGGCCTCGACGCCGTCTGGCAGGCCAGCGCCTACCCGAAGGTCCCGGGAGTGGTCGCCCCGTGAGCCCCCGACCCGCCACCGAGACGACGCGGGACCCGGACGGCTCCGGCCTCAGGGCCGACGGCTTCCCCGCCGACGCCGTACGCGACCGGGCCCGCCGCGGCACCGCCGCCCTCTTCCCGCCGGGGGAGACGTACGGACGGACCCTGTTCGGCGCCGCCCGGCCGCGGACCGCCGCACCGGGGACCGACCTCCTGGACGAACTCCGCCTGGTGCCGCCCGTCTTCATGCCGCGCCGCCTGGAGAAGCTGATCGACCTCGCCCGCGAGCCGCTCCACCACGACGTGGACCTCGCCACCGCCGTGGGCGCCCTCCGCTCCCCGCTGCCGGCCTACCTCTCGGCCTTCGGCTCCACCCAGGTGGCCAGTGCCGACCTCGGCACCGCCGCCAGCCGGCAGGCCGGCCGGCTCGGCCTGCCCATGGTGATCGGCGAGAACGTCATCCCCGTCAACGGCTACGGCCGGCTCGGCACCCCGCCGTCCGGCGACCCCGGACGGTCCCTGCTCGGCCGCATCCGCGCCTACCTCGACGAACTGCCCGACGGCACCGGAGGCATCGCCGTCCAGCAGAGCACCGAGGACGCCGACGCCGAGGTGTGGAACCTCGTCTACAGCGACCCCTCCGCCCGGCCCCTGCTCGACACGGGCCGGCTCGCCTTCGAGCTGAAGGTGGGCCAGGGCGCCAAGCCGGGACTCGGCGGCATGACCGTCCTGGACCGCGCCGCCGCCGCCCGCGTCGCCGAGCAGTACGCCGTCGACGACGCCCTCGGCGGCGACGGGCGGGTCCTGCGGTGCAGCAGCCCCGGCACCTTCACCGAGGAGATCCTGCGCCAGCAGATCCGCCTGATGCGCAACAACTTCCCCCGCGCCCGGGTGTGGGTGAAGCTCCACCCCGGACGCGACGTCGGGGAGGCCGCCGCCGTCGCCTGGGCGGCCGGCGCCGACGCCGTCACCGTCGACGGCGCCGAGGGCGGCACCGGATGGGCCCCGCTCGGCTTCCTCGACGGAGTCGGCCTGCCGCTCGGCGAGTGCCTGCGCCGCGTCGGCCCGCCCGCCGGCGCGCTCCTCGCCTCCGGCCGCATGTGGGAGGGCACCCGCGCGGCCAAGGCGCTCGCGCTCGGCGCCACCGCCGTCGGACTCGGCCGGGCCGCGCTCCTCGCCGTCGAGGAGGACCCCGAGCGGGGACTCGTCCGCCTCGTCGAGGCCCTCGCCCTCGAACTGCGCCTGCTCGTCAGCGCGATGGGCAAGTACCGGGCCGACGCGCTCGCCCACGAGGACGTGTGGGCGCCCGGGGCCGGACTGCCGTCCCCGGCCGCCGCGTCCACCGGACCCCTGGGCGACCGGCCGTGAGCGGAAGCATGGCCACCGGCCCCGCGCCCGCCGCCGTCCGCCCGGCGGACGCCCGCCTCACCGACGGCGGCTACCTGGGCTTCGTCCTCGCCATGGGCCTGTCCGCGCTCGGCGACGCCGCCTGGTACGTGACGCTCGCCTGGACGGTCACCGCCGACACCGGCCCCGCACGGGCGGGCGCGGTCCTCGCGCTCGCCTCCCTGCCCCGCCTGGTGACCCTGCTCGGCGCGGGCGCCCTCGTCGACAGCGCCGGCCCCCGCCGGGTCATGGTCGGCGCCGACCTCGCCCGCTGCGCGGTCATGGCGCTCGCCGCCGCCGGAGCGCTCGCCCTCGGCCCCGGCGTGCCGCTGCTCGTGGCGGCGGCGGCCGGCCTCGCGCTGTTCGGCGCGTTCTTCATCCCGGCCTCCGGCGCGCTGCGCGCCGGACTGCTGCCCGAGCGCCACCTCGTCCGCGGCAACGCCCTCTACCTGGGCGCCCTGCGCGGCGGCCAGGCCGCCGGCGGACCCCTCGGCGGCGTCCTGATGGCCCTCGGCGGCATCCCGCTCGTCGCCGCCGTCAACGCGGTGACCTACGCGGTGTCGGCCCTCGCCGTCCTCCGCGTCCGGACCCGGCGGGAGCGGGCCGCCGCACAGGCGGAGCCCGTACCCGAGAAGGACGCGGGCACCGCCGCCCCGCAGCCCTCCCTGGCCGCCCGCATCGGCGAAGGGCTGCGGGCCGTGGCCGCCGCGCCACGGCTCAGGGCCGTGATCACCGTGATCGGACTCACCGAGTTCGCCGGAGCGGGACCCATCAACATCGGCGTGGCCCTGATGGCGAACCGGAACGGTTCGGCCGCCGCCGGCGCCGGCCTGCTGCTGACCGCCTTCACCATCGGCGCCGCCGCCGGATTCCTGCTGACGCTGGTGTGGCCCGCCCGCCGCCGCGCGGGGCTCGTCCTCGCCGTCGGCACCGCCGGACAGACCGCCTGCCTGGCGGCCCTCGCCTGGAGCCCGTCGACGGCCGCCGCCCTCGCCCCGTACGCCGGTCTGGGCCTCGTCTCGGCGCTCGTCGGCACCGTCCTGGTCTCCTGCGTCCAGCGCTGGGCGCCCGAGGCCGTCCGCGGCCGGATCGTGTCCATCCAGGCCCTCCTCATCTTCGGCGCCGCGCCCCTCGGCAACCTCGTCATCGGGGCGCTCGTCGAATGGGCCGGCATGACCTGGGCGCTGCTGCTGCACGCGCTGGTCGCCCTGACCGCCCTCGGCACGGTGCTCCTCGTCCCCCTCCTCAGGGAGGCCCGCCTTGACTGACCCCGGCGCCCCGGCCCCCCACCCGCCGGGCCTCCAGCACCGGCCCGTCGCCGAACTGGCCCGGAGCCTGCGCTCCTCCGCCCTCACCAGCACGGACCTGGTCACGGCCTGCCTGGACCGGATCGCCACCGCCGACCCGGTGGTCCGCGCCGTCCTCGCGGTCGACGACACCGCCCCCGCACAGGCCCGCGCCGCCGACCTCCGCCACGCCCGGGGCACCCCCCTCGGCCCCCTCGACGGCATCCCGGTCCTCCTCAAGGACAACATCGACACGGCGGGACTCGCCTCCACCGCCGGATCCCGGCTGCTCGCCGGCACCCCTCCCGCACGGGACGCGGCGGTCGTCACCCGGCTGCGCGCGGCCGGGGCCGTCGTCCTCGGCAAGACGAACCTCACCGAATGGGGCAACTTCCGCTCCACGCGCAGCATCGAGGGCTGGTCCGCCGTCGGCGGCCAGACCCGCAACCCCTACGCCCCGGCGCACAGCCCCTGGGGCTCCTCCGCCGGCTCGGCCGCCGCCGTGGCGGCCGGAATGGCCCCGCTGGCCCTCGGCACCGAGACGGACGGCTCGCTCGTCTGCCCGGCGGGCGTCTGCGGCGTCGCCGCGATCAAACCGGCGCCCGGCACCCTGCCGACGGCCGGTGTCGTGCCCATCTCCACCGTGCAGGACACCCTCGGACCCCTGGCCCCCCGGCTGGCGGACGCGGCGCTCTGCCTCGCCGTCCTCACCGGCCGCCCCCTCCCCGCCGCACCGGCCCCGCCCGGGACCGTCCGGATGGGGCTGTGGCACGTCAAGGGCATGGCCCCGGACGCCCAGGAGCTCGCCGAACGCCTCGCCGAACGGCTCCGGGCCGCGGGCGCCACCGTCGTCCCCGTCGAGATCACCCTGCCCCGGGACATGCTCGTCGACGGACTCGACGCGCTCTGCGCCGAGTTCCGGCCCTCACTGGAGCGGTACCTGAGCGGCCGGCCCGGCGCGCCCGCCACCCTGGACGAGGTCATCGCGGAGAACCGCCGGGACCCGGTGGAACTGGCCCTCTTCGGCCAGGAGTTGCTGGAGCGGTGCGCCGAACTCACGGACGAGGAGCGGGCGCTCGCCGCGGCCCTCCGGCGGCGCACCCGCCGACGGGCCCGCGACCTGATCGACACGGCCCTGGCCGCACACGGCGTGGACCTCCTCATGGCCGCGACCAGCGGCCCGGCCTGGCGCATCGACGACGGCCCCGACCCGTTCACCCGGACCAGCTCCACCCTCCCGGCCCTGGCCGGCCGGCCCGTCGTCGCCGTCCCCGCCGGATTCTCCGGCGAACTGCCCGTCGGCGTCTCCCTGTTCGGACCGGCCGCGCTGGAGCGACTGCTGCCCGCCGCTTTCCTGGCCGAGCGGCACGGCGACGGACCCCGGACACCGGCAGTTCCGCCTCGCGTTCCGGCTCCCCGGATCCGTCGGTAACTGCCGATCGGCTGCCCCGCTCGCTGCCTTTCGGGAACGCGCGGCGGACTTAGCTTTTCGATGTCCCCGAGGAATCGACTCAGGAACAGGAGAATTCCGATGACCACCAATCCTTTCGAGAACGCCGACGCCGCCTATCTGGTGCTGGTCAACCACGAGAACCAGCACTCCCTGTGGCCGGCCGACATCGAGGTCCCCGAGGGCTGGAACACCGTCCACGGCGCCGCCTCCCGGCAGAGCTGCCTCGACTACGTCGACGCGCACTGGACCGACATGCGCCCGGCGAGCCTGATCGCCGAGACCGCCGCGAGCTGACCGGGCCGCCCGCCCCGGCCCTCCCACCCCGGCGCTCCAGCCCCGCGTTCCCCCACCCCGCGATGTCCACGCCCCGACCGATGGAGATGATGAAGGTGTCCTTGGACTGCGTCCACGAGGTCTTCGAGGAGCAGGCGGCCCGGACCCCCGATGCCACCGCCGTGGTCTTCGAGGGACGGGGCACCCCGTACGGCGAGCTGAACGCCCGGGCCAACCGCCTCGCCCGCCACCTGACCGCGCTCGGGGTGCGGCGCGGCGACACCGTCGGAGTGCTCCTGGAGCGGGACACCGAGCTGGTCGTGGCCGTCCTCGCCGTCCTGAAGGCCGGCGCCGGATACACCCTCCTCGACCCCGCCCTGCCCGCCGCACGGGTCCGCGAGATCGCCTCCCTGGCCGGCGCCGCCCACGCCGTCACCACGGCCCGGCTCGCCGGCCGCTGGGACGGTACGCCGGTGCTTCCCGTCCCGGTCGACGCGGAGGCGGACGCCGTCGCCGCCCGGGACGCCGGGAAGAGGTGTGGCTGCAGTGCGCGCCGGTGTCGTGGGACGCCTTCGCGCTGGAGCTGTTCGGGGCGCTGCTGCACGGCGGCACCTGCGTCCTCCAGCCCGGGACGCGCCCGGAGCCGGCCGTCATCGCCCAACTGATCGCCGCCCACGGCGTCACCACCGTCCACGTCTCGGCGAGCCTCCTCGACTTCCTCCTGGACGAGTACCCGGGGTGCTTCGACGGCGTGCGGCAGCTGATGACGGGCGGCGAGCCGCTGTCCGTGCCGCACGTGGCCCGGGCCCTCGCCGCGTACCCGGGGCTGCGGCTGGTCAACGGGTACTCGCCCGTGGAGTCCATGATCTTCACCTGCTGCCACACCGTCGGCGAGCGGGACACCGAGCACACCGCGATCCCCGTCGGCTCCGTCCTCACCCACAAGCAGATCCACGTCCTCGACGAGCGCCTGTGCCCCCTCCCGCCGGGCGCCGAGGGCGAGCTGTACATGGCCGGCGTCGGCCTCGCCCGGGGGTACGCGGGCCGGCCGGGCCTGACGGCGGAACGTTTCGTCGCCCACCCGTACGGCGCCCCCGGCGCACGGCTCTACCGCACCGGCGACCTGGTCCGCATGCGGCCCGACGGCGTCGTCGAGTTCGTCGGACGCGCCGACGGCCAGGTGAAGATCCGCGGCTTCCGGATCGAACCCGGCGAGGTCCAGGCCGCGCTGATGAAGCACCCGCACGTCCGCCAGGCCGCCGTCCCGGCTCCCCGAACACCTCGTGCCCGCCGCCGTCGTCGTCCTCGACGCCCTCCCGCTCACCCCGAACGGCAAACTCGACCGCCAGGCCCTGCCCGCCCCGCAGGCCCGCACCGCGCCGGTCGGCCGCGCCCCGGAGACACCCGCCGAGCACACCCTCTGCGGACTGTTCGCCGACGTCCTCGGCGTGGACGAGGTCGGCGCCGACGAGAGCTTCCTGCTCCTCGGCGGCCACTCCCTCCTCGCCGCCCGCCTGATCAGCCGCATCCGCCGCGCCTTCGGCGTCGAGATCGGCATCCGCGAACTCTTCCGGGCCCCCACCCCCGCCGCCCTGGCCAGCGCCCTCGACGGCGCAGCGGAAGCCCCGCCCGCCCTCCTCCCCGCCGCCCGCCCCGCCGAACTCCCGCTCTCCGCCGCCCAGCAGCGCATCTGGTTCCTCGACCAGGCCGAGGGCCGCGACACCGGTGAGGAACCCGCCGGCGGAGCCACGTACAACGTCCCGATCGCCCTCCGGCTGCGCGGCGCCCTCGACGCCGACGCCCTCCGCGGCGCCGTCGCCGACCTGGCGGAGCGCCACGAGGCCCTGCGCACCCGCCACCCCGCGACCGACGGCCGGCCCCGCCAGGAGGTGCCCGCCCCCGAGGACGCCCGCGTTCCCTGGACCCACACCGCCCCCGGCCCGGACGGACTCCCCGAGGCCCTCACCGCCGCCGCCCGCCGGGGCTTCGACCTCGCCACGGAGCCGCCGCTGCGGGCCCACCTCTTCGACGCCGGGCCGGGGGAGCACGTCCTGCTCCTCGTCGTGCACCACATCGCCTGCGACGGCTGGTCGCTGGCACCGCTGGTCGGCGACCTGGCGACGGCCTACACGGCCCGCGTCGAGGGCCGTACGCCGGAGTGGGCGCCGCTGCCCGTCCAGTACGCCGACTACACCCTCTGGCAGCGCGACCTCCTCGGCGACCCGGCCGACCCGGACAGCGTCCTCGCCCGGCAGCTCGCGCACTGGCGGCGGACCCTGGCCGGACTCGGCGACGAGACCACCCTCCCCACCGACCGCCCCCGCCCGCTCCACCCCTCGCACCGCGGCGGAGTCGTCCCCGTCGACCTCCCCGCCGGGCTGCACGGGCGGCTCCTCGACCTCGCCCGCCGCAGCGACTCCACCCTCTTCATGGTCGTGCAGGCCGGCCTCGCCGCGCTGCTCACCCGCCTCGGCGCGGGCGACGACATCCCCCTCGGCACCCCGGTCGCCGGACGGTCGGACGAGGCCCTGGACGACCTGGTCGGCTTCTTCGCCAACACCCTCGTGCTGCGCACGGACACCTCCGGCGACCCGACCTTCCGCGAACTCCTCGCCCGGGTCCGGGAGTCCGACCTCGCCGCCTACGCCCACCAGGACGTGCCCTTCGACCGGCTGGTCGAGGAGCTGAACCCGGTCCGCTCGCCCGCCCGCCACCCGCTCTTCCAGGTGATGCTCGTCCTCCAGAACAACGCCGTCGCCACCCCGCGGCTGCCCGGCGTGGACCTCGTCGAACAGCGCGTGCTCACCCTCGACGTCGCCAAGTTCGACCTCACCTTCGACGTCACCGAGGGCTACGACGTCGCCGGCCGCCCCACCGGCATCCACGGCACCGCCCAGTACGCCGTGGACCTGTTCGACCGGGACAGCGCCGAGGCGCTGGTGGCGCGCCTGGTGCGCCTCCTGGAGGCGGCCGCCGCCCGGCCCGACGTACCCGTCGGCGACCTGGACGTCCTCACGGCGGGGGAGCGGCGGCAGTTGCTCGGGGAGGGCAGCACCCCCTCGGAGCCGTACGGGGTGCCCGTGCACGAGCTGTTCGAGCGGCAGGCCCGGGCGACGGCCGGCGCGACGGCCCTCGTGTCCGGCGACGAGCGGATGACCTACGGCGAGCTGGAGCGCGCCGCGAACCGGCTGGCCCGGCACCTCGTCGGGCTCGGAGTGCGCCGCGGCGACACGGTCGGCGTCCTCCTGGAGCGCGAACCGCGGCTCGTCGTGGCCCTGCTCGCCGTGCTGAAGGCGGGCGCCGCCTACACCCTGCTCGACCCCGGGTTCCCCGGCGAGCGGCTGCGGGACGTCGTCGGACGCGCCGGACTCGCGCGCGTGGTCACGGCGGGAGAGCTCGGTGACGTGCTCGGCCCCGACACCCCTCTGGTCCGGCTCGACGCCGACCCCGACGCGGCAGCCATCGCCGCCCGCGCCGCCTCCGCGCCCGGGCGCGCGGTCGGACCCGAGGACGCCGCCTGCGTCATGTTCACCTCGGGCTCGACGGGCGTCCCCAAGGGCGTGGTGGCCCCCCACCGGGCCCTCACCGGCACCCTCACCGGCCAGGACTTCGTCGCCTTCGGCCCGGACCAGGTGTGGCTGCAGTCCGCGCCGATGTCCTGGGACGCCTTCGCCCTGGAGGTCTTCGGCCCCCTGCTGCACGGCGGCACCTGCGTCCTGCAGCCCGGCGGCAAGCCGGAGCCCGCCGTGATCGCCGAGCTGATCGCCCGCCACCGCGTCACCTCGGCCTACCTGTCGGCGAGCCTGCTGAACTTCCTGCTCGACGAGTACCCCGGCTGCTTCACCGGGATGCGCCAGGTCATCGGCGGCGGCGAGGCCGCCTCGCCCGCCCACGCGGCGAAGGCGCTCGCGGAGTACCCGGGACTGCGGCTGGTCAACGGCTACGGACCGGTCGAGGCCATGATCTTCGTGTCGACCCACACCATCACCCCCGAGGACACCCGCCACCCGGCCATCCCGATCGGCCGGCCGATCGCCCACGAGCGGATGTACGTCCTGGACGACCGGCTCCGCCCGGTCCCGGCCGGCGTCGTCGGCGACCTCTACCTCACCGGCGCGGGACTGGCCCACGGCTACCTGGGCCAGCCCGGCCTGACGGCGGAACGGTTCGTCGCCCACCCCCACGGCGCCCCCGGCGAGCGGGTCTACCGCACCGGCGACCTGGTCCGGCGGCGCGCCGACGGCGTCCTGGAGTACGTCGGCCGGGCCGACGGCCAGGTGAAGATCCGCGGCTTCCGCGTCGAGCCCGGCGAGATCCAGGCCGTTCTCATGCGGCACCCGCAGGTCCGCCAGGCCGCCGTGGTGGTCCGCGAGGAGCGGCCCGGCGACAAGCGCCTCGCCGCCTACCTCGTCGCCGAGCCCGGCACCGTACTCGACCCGGCCGACGCCCGCGCCCACACCACCGCCCACCTGCCCGAACACCTCAGGCCCGGCAGCTTCACCGTCCTGGACGCCCTCCCGCTCACCCCGAACGGCAAGCTCGACCGCCAGGCCCTGCCCGCCCCCGCGCCCACCGCGTCCGCCGACGCCGGCGCGGAGCCGCGGACGGCCCGCGAGGCCGCCCTGGCGGAGCTCTTCGCCGGTGTCCTCGGCGTCGAACGGGTCGGCGCGCACGACAACTTCTTCGACCTGGGCGGTCACTCGCTCCTCGCCGCCCGCCTGATCAGCCGCATCCGCACCACGCTCGACGCCCACGTCGGCATCGGCGAACTCTTCCACGCCCCCACCGTCGCCGCACTCGCCGCCCGCCTCGACGCCGACGCCGGCGCCGACGGAACCGACGACGGCACCGGAGCCGGTCCCGCCCCCCGCCCGCCCCTGCTGCCGTCCCCGCGCCCCGAGCGCGTCCCGCTCTCCTCCGCCCAGCAGCGCCTCTGGTTCCTCGACCAGGCCGAGGAACCCAGCGCCTCCTACAACGTGCCCCTCGCCCTCCGCGTCCGCGGCCCCCTCGACACCGACGCGCTGCGCCAGGCCGTCCTCGACGTGACGGCCCGTCACGAGGCCCTGCGGACCGTCTTCCCCACGACGGACGGAGAGCCCTGGCAGCACGTCCTCGACGCCGACACCCCCACGCTCGCCGCCGCCGTCTGGCACACGGCCGCCTGCGCCGAGCAGGAGCTGCCCCAGGCCCTCCGCGACGCCTCCGCCCACCGCTTCGACCTCGCCGCCGAGCCGCCGCTGCGCGCCACGCTGCTCACCGTCGCCGCCGACGACCACGTCCTGCTCCTGGTGGCGCACCACATCGCCGCCGACGGCTGGTCCCTCACCCCGCTGACCCGGGACCTCACCACCGCCTACGCGGCCCGCGCCGAAGGCCGTACGCCGGAGTGGGCGCCGCTGCCCGTCCAGTACGCCGACCACACCCTCTGGCAGCGCGCCCTCCTCGGCGACGAGGCCGATCCGCACAGCCTCGCCCGCCGCCAGCTCGACCACTGGCGCGAGGCCCTCGCCGGCGCCCCCGACGCGACGGCCCTCCCCACCGACCGGCCCCGGCCGCCCGTCGCGAGCCACCGCGGCGACAGCGTCCCCCTCGCCCTCGACGCCGGGCTGCACGGGCGGCTCCTCGACCTCGCCCGCCGCAGCGACTCCACCCTCTTCATGGTCGTGCAGGCCGGCCTCGCCGCCCTGCTCACCCGGCTCGGCGCGGGCGCGCCCGGGTCCGGGAGTCCGACCTCGCCGCCTACGCCCACCAGGACGTGCCCTTCGACCGGCTGGTCGAGGAGCTGAACCCGGTCCGCTCGCTCGCCCGCCACCCGCTCTTCCAGGTGATGCTGGCCCTCCAGGACGCCACCCCGGTCCCGGCCCTGCCGGGCTGCGAGGTGCGGGTCGCCCACCCCGAGCGCCACAGCGCCAAGTTCGACCTCACCTTCGTCGCCGAACGGCACCACGCCGAGGACGGCGCCCCCGCCGGCCTGACCGGCTTCCTGGAGTACGCCACCGACCTCTTCGACCGGACGACGGCCGAGGCGCTCGCCGACCGCCTGGTCCGCCTCCTCACGGCGGCAGCGGCCGAGCCGGACCGCCGGATCGGCGACCTCGACGTCCTCGCCGCCGACGAGCGCACCACGCTCCTCGACACCTGGAACGCCACCGCCACCGCCCTCCCGCGGACCGAGGGCGTCCACGAGCTCTTCGAGCGGCAGGCCGCCCGCACCCCCGACGCCACCGCCCTGGTCCTCCCGGACCGCACGATCGGCTACGCGGAGCTCAACGCCGCCGCGAACCGGCTCGCCCGCCACCTCCGGGCCCGGGGCACGGGCCGCGGCGACACCGTCGCCGTCCTCCTCGACCGGGACCTCGACCTCGTCGTCACCGTCCTCGCCGTCCTCAAGGCGGGCGCCGGATACACCCTGCTCGACGCCGGATTCCCCGTCGAGCGGCTGCGCACCGTCGCCGACACCGCCGGGGCCCGGCTGATCGTCACCGCCGGCGAACCCGCCGACGGCTGGCGCGACGCCGCCGCCGACTTCGTACGCCTGGACACCGAGGCGGACGCGATCGCCGGCCTGGACGACACCGACCTGGGACGGATCGCGGGGCCGGAGGACGTGGCCTGCGTGATGTTCACGAGGTGTGGCTGCAGTGGGTGTGCGGCAGCTGATGACGGGCGGCGAGCCGCTGTCCGTGGCGCACATCGCGAAGGCGCGGGCGGAGTATCCGGGGCTGCGGCTGGTCAACGGCTATTCGCCGGTCGAGTCGATGATCTTCACCTGCTGCCACACGGTCGAGGACCGGGACGCCACCGCCCCGTCGATCCCGGTCGGCCGGCCGATCGCCGACAAGCGCGTCTACGTGCTGGACGAGCGGCTGCGGCCGGTCCCGGTCGGTGTCGCCGGCGAGCTGTACATGGCCGGCGTCGGCCTCGCCCGGGGGTACGTGGGCCAAAGCGGCCTGACCGCCGAGCGGTTCGTCGCCCACCCGTACGGCTCCCCCGGGGAGCGGGTCTACCGCACCGGCGACCTGGTCCGCCGACGCGCCGACGGCGTCCTGGAGTTCCTGGGCCGGGCCGACGGGCAGGTGAAGATCCGCGGGTTCCGCGTCGAGCCCGGCGAGGTCCAGGCCGCGCTGACCCGGCTCCCCGAACACCTCGTGCCCGCCGCCGTCGTCGTCCTCGACGCCCTCCCGCTCACCCCGAACGGCAAACTCGACCGCCAGGCCCTGCCCGCCCCCGACACCAGCGCGCCCGCCGGCGGCCGCGCCCCGCGCACCCCGCGCGAGGAGGTCCTCTGCGGCCTCTTCGCCCAGGTCCTCGGCGTCGAAGACATCGGCGTCGACGACGACTTCTTCCACCTCGGCGGCCACTCCCTGCTCGCCGCCCGCCTCACCGGCCGCATCCGCACCGCCCTCGGCGTCGAGGCCGGCGTCCGCGACCTCTTCCAGGCGCCCACCGTCGCCGCGCTCGCCCGCCGCCTCGACGGTGCCGCGTCCGCCAGGCCGGCCCTGCGCCCCGCCGCCCGCCCCGTGGAACTGCCGCTCTCCCACGCCCAGCAGCGCCTCTGGTTCCTCGACACCGCCCAGGGCGACACCGGCGGCACCGCCTACAACCTGACCTTCGCCGCCCGCCTCGGCGGCACCGTCGACCCGGACGTCCTCCGGGCCGCGCTCACCGACCTCACCGGCCGCCACGAGCCCCTCCGCACCCGCTTCCCGGCCGTCGACGGCCTGCCCCGCCAGTCCGTCGTCCCGGCGGCGGACGCCCGCCCCCACCTGACCGTCACCGACCGTCCGCACACCCCCGACGAGCTGGCCGCCGCCCTCCGGGCCGCCGCCTCCCACCGCTTCGACCTCGCCGGCGAACTCCCGTTCCGGGCCCACCTCCTCACCGCCGACACGGGCGACCACGTGCTGCTCCTGGTGATGCACCACATCGCCGCCGACGGCTGGTCCATGACCCCGCTCCTGCGCGACCTGGCCACGGCCTACGCCGCCCGCGCCGCCGGGGACGAACCCTCATGGGCGCCGCTGCCCGTCCAGTACGCCGACTACACCCTCTGGCAGCGCGACCTCCTCGGCGACGACACCGACCCCGACAGCCTCCTCGCCCGGCAGCTCGACCACTGGCGCGACGCCCTCGCCGGACTGCCCGACGCCCTGCCCCTGCCCACCGACCGGCCCCGCGCCGGCGACACCCGCGGCGACGGCGCCGTCCTGCCCGTGCGGTTCGGGCCCGGGCTCCACCAGGGGCTGCGCGACCTGGCCCGGGAGACCCACGCCACCCTCTTCGCCCGGGTCCGGGAGTCCGACCTCGCCGCCTACGCCCACCAGGACGTGCCCTTCGACCGGCTGGTCGAGGAGCTGAACCCGGTCCGCTCGCTCGCCCGGCACCCGCTCTTCCAGGTGATGCTCGTCCTCCAGAACACCGAGGAGACCGACGTACGCCTCGGCGACGCCACCGCCCGCCCCGAGCCGGTCACCAACACCACCGCCAAGTTCGACCTCTCCCTCGCCCTGGCCGAGACCCACGACCGGGCCGGCGCCCCCGCCGGGCTCGACGGCGGCCTCGAATTCGCCACCGACCTCTTCGACCCCGCCACCGCCCGCACCCTCCTCACCCGGCTCGAACGCCTGCTGCACGCCGCCGTCGCCGACCCCGACCGCCCCCTCGGCACCCTCGACGTCCTCTCCGCCGAGGAGCGCCACACCACCCTCACCACCTGGAACGACACCGCCGCCCCCTACCCGCACGACCGCTCCCTGCACGAACTCTTCGCCGACCAGGCCGCCCGCACCCCCCACGCCACCGCCCTGATCTCCGGCACCGAGCGGATCGGCTACGCCGCACTCGACGCCCGCGCCAACCGCCTCGCCCACCACCTCATCGGCCTCGGCGTCGGCCACGGCGACGTCGTCGGCGTCCTCGTCACCCGCGGCCCCGACCTCGTCACCGGCATCCTCGCCGCCCTCAAGTGCGGCGCCGCCTACGTCCCCCTGGACCCCGACCACCCCGAGGACCGGCTCCGCTCCATCGTCGCGGAAGCCGGCGTCCGCACCGCCGTCACCCACCGCGCGCTCGCCGCCCTGCTGCCGCCGGACCTCACCCTCGTCCGCGCCGACGCGCCGGCCGACCGCGCCCTGATCGACGCCCGCCCCGCCACCGCCCCCGACGTGCGGGTCCGCGCCGACGACCTCGCCTGCGTCCTCTTCACCTCCGGCTCCACCGGCCGCCCCAAGGGCGTCGCCTCCCCGCACCGCGCCACCGTCCGCACCTTCTTCGGCCAGGAGTACGTGGCCTTCGGCCCGGACGAGGTGTGGCTCCAGTGCGCCCCCGTCTCCTGGGACGGCCTCACCCTGGAGCTCTGGCCCGCCCTCCTGCACGGCGGCACCTGCGTCCTCGCCCCCGGCCAGAGCCCCGACCCCGCCGTGATCGCCGACCTCGTCGCCGCGCACGCCGTCACCACCGTCTGGCTCTCCGCCGGCCTCTTCGCCGTCATCGCCGACACCCGCCCCGAGGTCTTCCGCACCCTGCGCCAGGTCATGACCGGTGGCGAGGCACCCTCCCTCGCCCATCTCCAGCGCGTCCGCCGGGACTTCCCACACCTGCGGATCGTCCACGGCTACGGCCCCGTCGAGTCGATGGTCTTCACCAACGCCCACCAGGTCACCGCCGACGACACCGCACGCGCCACCGTCCCCGTCGGCCACCCCCTCGCCCACACCCAGGTGTACGTCCTCGACGCCCGCCTCCAGCCCGTCCCCCCGGGCGTCACCGGCGAGCTGTACGTCTCCGGCGACGGCCTCGCCCACGGCTACCGCCACCGCCCGGCCCTCACCGCCGAACGGTTCGTCGCCCACCCCCACGGACCGCGCGGCGCCCGCGTGTACCGCACCGGCGACCTCGCCCGCTGGCGCGCCGACGGCACCCTGGAGATCGCCGGCCGGGCCGACAGCCAGGTCAAGGTACGCGGCTTCCGGATCGAACCCGGCGAGATCGAGACCGTCGCCGGCCGCCACCCCGGCGTCACCCACGCGGCCGTCGTGGTCCGGGAGGACCGCCCCGGCGACCGGCACCTCGTCGCGTACGTCGTCGGCGACGCCGACCCGGCCGCCCTGCGCGACCACCTGGCCCGGACCCTGCCCCCGCACATGGTGCCGTCCGCGATCGTCCCCCTGCCCGGCCTGCCCCTCACCCCCAACGGCAAGCTGGACCGCCGCGCCCTGCCCGCCCCCGACTTCACCGCCGGCACCGCGCACCGTGCCCCGCGCAGCCCGCGCGAGGAGATCCTCTGCGGCCTCTTCGC
>NZ_JOGX01000117.1 GCF_000719555.1 Streptomyces sp. NRRL F-5727 | reverse complement strand
CTTTCGCCCCCGCCCCCGCCCCCGCCCCCGCCCCCGACACCGACACCGACACGTGCACGGTGGTCGTCTCGCTCCGGGACACCCCCGGGGCGCTGGGCAGGATCGCCGCCACCCTCTCCAGCACCCCCGTCCTCGCGCTGGCGTACGTCGTCACCGGCTCGGAGCGGGCCCGCGCGGAGATCAGGCTGCCGCGGGCCCACGCCACCCGCGCCCGGCACAGGCTGAACCGCATGGTCGACACCACGGCCGTGTCGGAACGCGAGCACGCCGTCGCCGCCGGCGGGTGAACGGCCGCCGGGGGCGCGGTCAGCGCACCAGTTCCGAGGCCAGCAGGTCCATCAGCAGGCCGTCGTGCCAGGTGCCGTCCGCGCCCCGCTCGTACTGCCGCATCACCCCGACCGGGCGGAAGCCGGCCTTCTCGTAGCAGCGGATCGCCGCCGCGTTGTCGGCGGCCGGATCGATGACCAGCCGGTGGAAGCCGAGCTCGTCGACGAGATGGCGGGCGAGGGTGCGGACGGCGTCCGTGCCCAGGCCCCGGCCGTGCACCGACGGGTCGAGGAACAGGTCGATCCCGGCGTGCCGGTAGTCCGGCTCCTCCTCCGCGTACCACTGGATCATGCCGACGATCCGGTCCTGGTGACGGATGGTCAGGCATCGCGTGGCCGGGTCCTCCAGGTCCTCGGCGACCTCCCCGGCCAGGTCGTCCCCGCCGCGCCACCGGGCCCGCACCTCGGGCGTGGCCCGGACGGCGGCCAGCGCGGGGACGTCTTCGGGCACCGAGGGGCGCAGGACGACGGCGGCACCGTACAGATCGCTCATGCCCCCAGCCTGCCGCAGCCGAGCCCGTCGCGCGCCGGGGTTTGCGGCGGCCGGGACGGGAGATACGCGGCGTATGACCGGATCGTCTCTGTCCATGGCCGCCGGCGCGCTCGCGTCCGCCGGGTCCAACGCCCTCGGCTTCGCCCTCGCCATCGGCGTGGTCGTCGTCGCCCTCCTGCTCGGCGCCTTCTGGTGGGGCGGCCGCCGCGTGGCCCGCCGGCGCAGGAACCTCGGCGACCCCACCCGGACCCAGCCCCGTGCGCCCCGGGACGACTCCTGGTCCACGCCCGACGAGCGGCGGGACGGCGACGACGGCCACGGCTGACGGCGGCGACGACGCTCAGAGCTGATCACTGGCCGCCCGGCGCGGCGCCGGGCCCGTGACGACCCTCGGCAGCGCGGCCGGGTACTCGCGGACCAGCCAGCGGACGAGCTCCTCCCGGACCGCGCAGCGCAGCGTCCACAACGCGTCGGGGTCCTTCGCCGTGACCATCGCGCGGACCGTGATGCCGGTCGGGGAGGTCTCCGTCACGGCGAGGTCCCAGGCGCGCCCGTCCCAGCTGGAGCAGCCGCCGAGGAAGTCCCGCAGATGCGCCCGGAGCAGCGGCACCGGGGTGGCGTGGTCGCAGTGGAGGAAGACGGTGCCGGTCATCTCGGCGCCGCCGCGGGACCAGTTCTCGAAGGGGCGGGAGGTGAAGTACGACACCGGCAGCGTGACCCGCCGCTCGTCCCAGGTGCGCACCGTGAGGAAGGTCAGGGTGATCTCCTCGACGAGGCCCCACTCCCCGTCCACGACGACCGTGTCGCCGATCCGGACCATGTCGCCGAAGGCTATCTGGAAGCCGGCGAAGAGGTTGCCCAGTGTCGACTGCGCCGCCACCCCGGCCACGATGCCGATGATCCCGGCCGAGGCGAGCAGCGAGGTCCCCAGCGCCCGGAACGACGGGAAGGTCACCAGCGCCACCGCGCAGGCGATCACCCCGACGGCCACCGACACGACCCGGGTGATCAGCGTGACCTGGGTCCGCACCCGCCGCACCCGCGCCCGGTCGGCGGTGCGCCCGGCGTAGCGCGCGTACGAGGACTCCACCAGCGCGGTCGCGACCCGGACGGTCAGCCAGGCGCCGCTGCCGATCAGGCAGAGCACCCGCAGCCGGGCCACCGGACCGTCGGGATCGTGCGCGGGCGGCCAGTCGGTGAGGCGCACCGACCACCCGAGCAGCGCCGTGCACAGGACCACGAACAGCGGCGTACGGCACCGGCGCAGCAGCCCCCACAGCGGGGTGCCGGGCCGCCGGGCGTCCGCGCGGCGGGCGGCCAGGTCGGCGGCCCGCACGACGGCGTACGCGACGAGTGCGGAGCCGCACAGGGCGATCATCAGCCGCAGCGAATTCTCCATGCCCTCCGCCTCACCGCCGCCGCCCCGGCCAAACAAACCCGGGACGCCCGGGGCCCGTCGGGCGGGAGGGACACGGCGTCCCCCTCGCCGCCACCGGAACGGAGGATTTCCCGGCGCGTGCCCCGCCACGGCGCTCGGCGGCACCCTGGAGGCGGCCTTCTGCGGTCCGAAGCCGGTGCCGGCGGTGTCCGCGCGCACCGCGTCCGGCGCGGCCGACGCCGACACCGCGCCGCTGCCGGCGGAGCGGGACCTGCCCGAGCGTCACTGAGCCGACGACCCCTCAGGGGGTCGTACGGGGGAGGGCGCGGGGCCCGGCGCAGCGGGCTCCCGCCTCCTCGACCCGTCGGCGCAGTTCGCGGTCGGCCGTGATCACCAGACACGGCCGGCCGTGCGCGCCCCGGGCGAGGTCGGCGATCAGGTCGTCGCCGCTGCCGGCGGCCTCCTCCACCCGGACGCCCGGCACGGAGGCGACGCCCCGGGCCCGCCCCTCGACGACCAGCACGATCTCGTACGGCCCCGGCCACGGCCCGTCGGCCGGGCCGCCGTCCGCCGCGAGCCGGTCCCGCAACCGCTCGGCGGCGCCGCGCCGGTCGCGCCACCACCCGTCCGGCACGGAGCCCACCACGTTGGCCCCGTCCACGACGAGCAGCGGACGGGGCGAGGTCTCTTCGGTGTTCATGGCGCCAGGATGACAGTGCGCCAGGGGGGCGGCGGTGCGCCAGGACGGCGGCGCGGCATCACGGCGGCGCGCCAGGACGGTGGCGCGGCTCGGCGTCCCCACGTCGGTCGGCGGCGCTCTCGGCGGCCGCGTCGGTGTGCGGGGGAGCGTGGGGTGGGGGGTGGCGGTGCGGCCGCCGGCCGGGTGAGGGAGGTGCGGGTTCGGGCCTCGTGGGCCCTCGTCCGCCGTGGACCCGGGGGCGTGCGCGGGGTGGTGCGGTCTCGCGGTCCGGCCGCTGCCGGATGCCGGGAGGGCGTTACGCGGTCGGTCGCGGCGGCGCGGTCGACTCCCGTACGACGAGTTCCGTCGGGAGCACCACGGGTGCGGGGTTCTCGCCCGCGGCCACGGCCATGAACATCTCGACGCCCCGGAAGCCCAGGTCGGTGACCGGGAGGCGCACCGTGGTGAGGGCGGGGGCGAGGAGGGAGGCGACCGGGAGGTCGTTGAAGCCCACGACGGACAGGTCCTGGCCGACGGTCAGGCCCAGCGCGCGGGCCGCGTGGCAGACCCCGGTGGCGATGTTGTCGTCGTCGCAGACGACGGCGGTCGGCGCGAAGACGCCGGTGAGCGCCCGGGTCACCCGGTCGCGGACCTCCAGGGGGCTGAAGGTGACGGGGACGTCCATCTTCTCCACCTCGGGGTGGCCGAGGAGCGTCTCCTCCAGGACCTCCGCGCGCCGGCAGAACGTCCAGGTGGGACGGGTGGCCCGGGCGTGGAGGATGCGGCGGTGGCCCAGGGCGACGAGATGGGCCAGGGCCTGGGCCATGCCGTCGCCGACGTCCATGGCGACGGTCGGGGCGGGGCCGTGCGGGGTGTCGTCGAGGACCACCAGCGGCAGGCCGGTGGAGAGCCCGGCGACGTCCGCCGCCGGCATCGAGCAGGCCAGGACTCCGTCGATCGACTGCTTGGGGACGGGGAACGGCCCGCGGTCGTCCTCGGAGCCGAGCGGGAAGACCACGACGCCGAGGCCGTGTTCGGCCCCGGCGCGGGCGGCCCCCGCGTGCACCGCCGCGAACACCGGGTTCTCCAGGGTGGGTACGACCAGCAGGACCGTGCCGGTGCCGCCCAGGCGCAGGGTGCGGGCGGCCTGGTTGACGCGGTAGCCGAGGCTGTCGGAGGCCACCCGCACGCGGAGCGCGGTCTCCTCCCGGACCCGGCCCTGCCACTTGCCGTTGAGCACGAGGGAGACGGTGGACTGGGAGACCCCCGCGACCCGGGCGACGTCGGCGGCGGTCACCGGCCGGGCGACTTCACTTTCTCTCATTCACTCTCATCCATCCGGAAACACAGACGCACAGGGCATCGAAAATGTGCAATCTTACCTTTTCCGTCCCTTTTGCGGGACCTTGTGGACTTGTCTCGCCTTGAGCGAGGTTGTCGATGATAGTCGTCATTGGTTTCGTGCCGGTGTCGTGCTTCGGAGTGGTTCAGCGAGACCGCCGACAGGTGGTCCATTCGACGGCCGCGCATTCACCTACCGTCGGGAAACGTCAACGCTTCCGGGTCGACCTTCACGGCAGGAGCTGGAAAACGTGCCAGAAAATCCACTGTCGGTCTGCGTCATCGGTGTCGGACCCCGAGGGCTCTCCGTGCTCGAGAGACTCTGCGCCAACGCCCGTGAGAGGAAAGGCGGTCCGGAGGTGGACATCCACCTCGTCGACCCCTGGCCGATGGGCGCGGGCGCGGTCTGGCGCACGGACCAGTCCCGGGAACTCCTGATGAACACCGTGGCCTCGCAGATCACCGTGTTCACCGACGACACGGTCACCCTCGACGGGCCCGTCGAACCCGGGCCCAGCCTCTTCGAATGGGCCCGGGAAATCGTCCGCGAGAATTCCGCGGAGAAGAAGGCCCTCATGGGCGGGGAAGCCTTTTCCGAAGCCTCCCGGCTGACCGCGGACAGCTATCCCACCCGGGCGTTCTTCGGCGATTACCTGCGCGCCATGTGGGCCCGCGTCTGCCTGTCCGCCCCGCCGCACGTCACGGTCACCGCCCATGCCACCCGGGCGGTGCGGATCCACGAGACGACGCCCGGCGGCGAGCAGACCGTGTTCCTGGAGAACGGACGGGTGATCGAGGGACTGGACGCCGTCGTCCTCGCCCAGGGGCACGTGCCCGCCCGCCCCGACGACCAGGAGAGCCGCCTCGCCGCGCAGGCCGAGGCGCACGGCCTGCTGTACGTGCCCCCGGCCAACCCGGCCGACCTGGACCACGACGCCCTGGCCCCCGGCGAACCCGTGCTGCTGCGCGGCCTCGGCCTCAGCTTCTTCGACCACATGGCCCTCCTCACCAGCGGCCGCGGAGGCCGCTTCGAACGCCGGCGGGGACGGCTCGTGTACCTCGCCTCGGGCCGTGAGCCGCGGCTGTACGCCACCTCCCGGCGCGGCGTGCCCTACCAGGCGCGCGGCGAGAACCAGAAGGGCGTGGACGGCCGGCACCACCCCCGGCTGTTCACCGCGGAGCGCGTCGCGGCCCTGCGCCTGCGCTCCCGGCACGGGGACGGGCTCTCCTTCGGCACGGACGTGTGGCCCCTGATCGCCCGCGAGACCGAGTCCGTCTACTACGGCACCCTGCTCGACCGCCGGGGGCGCGGCGCCGACCGGGAGGCGTTCACCGAGCTGTACCTCGCCGCCGAACGCGCCGACCACCGCGTCGAGATCCTCGACGCCTTCGGCGTCCCGGAGGCCGACCGCTGGCAGTGGGAGCGGCAGGCCGACCCCTGCGCGGGACGCGCCTTCCGCGACCACGCCGACTTCACCGCCTGGCTCCTCGACCACCTGGACGAGGACGTCCGCCGGGCCAGGGGCGGCAACGTCGGCGACCCCGTCAAGGCCGCCCTCGACGTCCTGCGCGACCTGCGCAACGAGGTCCGGCTCGCCGTCGACCACGGCGGCCTCGACGCCGACTCCCACCGGGACGAACTGGACGGCTGGTACACCCCCCTCAACGCCCACCTCTCCATCGGCCCGCCCGCCTTCCGCATCGAGCAGATGCGGGCCCTCGTCGAGGCCGGGATCCTGTACGTCACGGGCCCCGGCGCCCGCGTCCACGTGGACGGCGGCGACCCGGCGTTCGTCTGCACCGCGAGCGACGTCCCCGCCCCGCCCGTCCGCACGAGGGTGCTGATCGAGGCCCGGCTGCCCGCCCCCGACCTGCTGCGCACCGCAGACCCGCTGATGCGCGCCATGCTGGAGGACGGCCAGGCCGCCCCGTACCGCGTCGAGAGCGGCGGCGGCACCCGCCACGAGACGGGCGGCCTCGCCGTGACGGGACGCCCCGGCCACGTCGTCGACGCCCGGAACCGGCCCCACCCCCGACGGTTCGCCACCGGCGTCCCGACCGAAGGCGCCCACTGGGTCACGGCCGCCGCCGCCCGCCCGGGCGTCGACTCGGTCAGCCTGGGCGACGCCGACGCCCTCGCGCGCGCCGTCCTGGCGCTCGCCGCGCGGACGGACCGCCCGGCCGCCGACACCGGCCGCATGGAGGTGGCCTCATGACGGACCGTCACGCAGACCCCCTCGACACCGGACTGCTCTCGCCCGTCCGGGCCGGCACCCCCGTCGAGGCCGCCGTCGACGACCGCGCCTGGCTCCAGGCCATGCTCGACGCGGAGGCCGCCCTCGTCCGCGCCCAGGCGTCCCTCGGTACGGTGCCCGCCGCCGCGGCCGCCACGATCACCGCCGCGGCACGGGTGGACGGCTTCGACCTACGGCACCTGGCGGTCGCCTCCCGGGAGACCGCCAACCCCGTCGTCGGCCTGGTCCGGGCCCTCACCGCCCGGGTGGCCGAACACGACCCGGCGGCCGCCGAGTTCGTCCACCGCGGCTCCACCAGCCAGGACATCTTCGACACCGGCGCGATGCTCGTCGCCCGGCGGGCCCTGGCGCTCGTCCGCGCCGACCTCGCGCGGACCGCCGAGGCCCTCGCCGTCCTCGCCGCCGCCCACCGCGACACCCCCATGAGCGGCCGGACCCTGGCGCTCCAGGCCGTGCCCATCACCTTCGGCCTCAAGGCGGCCGGCTGGCGCCGGCTCCTGCTGGACGCCGACGCCCGGCTCGCCCGGCTCGACCGGGAAGGGCTGCCGCTCTCACTCGGCGGCGCCGCCGGAACCCTGGCCGGATACCTGGAGTTCGCCCGTGTCGACGGCGGCGCCCCCGTCGACACCGCCGCCTACCTGGAACGGCTCGTCGACGCCTACGCCGCCGAGACCGGACTCGCCCGCCCCGTACTGCCCTGGCACGCCCTGCGCACCCCGATCGCCGACCTGGCCGCGGCGCTGGCCCTCACGGCCGGCGCGCTCGGCAAGATCGCCCTCGACGTGCAGACGCTCTCCCGCACCGAGATCGCCGAGGTGGCCGAACCCGGCGGGGAGGGCCGCGGCGCCTCCTCCGCCATGCCGCACAAGCGCAATCCCGTCCTCGCCACCCTCATCCGCAGCGCCGCCCTCCAGGTCCCCGCCCTGGCCCAGGGGCTGCACCAGTGCCTGCTCGCCGACGACGAGCGCTCCGGAGGCGCCTGGCACGCCGAATGGCAGCTGCTGCGCGAGGCGCTGCGGCTCACCGGGGGCGCCGCCCACACGGCGGTCGAGCTGGCGGAGGGACTCACCGTCCACGCCGACCGCATGCGCCGCAACCTCGACCTCACCGGCAGCGCGATCGTCACCGAGCGGCTGGGCGCCGTGCTCGCGCCCCTCCTCGGCAAGCAGCCGGCCCGGGAGACGCTGACCCGGGCCGCCGCCCAGGCCGAGCGGGACGCCGCCCCGCTGGCCCGGGTGCTCGCCGAACTCCCGGAGACCAAGGGCCTCTTCACCCCCGAGGAGCTCGACGCCCTGTGCGACCCCGCCGCCTACACCGGCGCCGCCGGACCCCTGGTCGACCGCTCGCTCCGGCGGGACACCGACGGGATCAGCCCGTGAGACAGCGGGCGGAGGCCCGACGGGATCAGCCCGTGAAACAGCGCCGGAGCGCACGGGCCAGCGCCCCCAGGGCCCCCGCGTACCCGTGCTGGGGAGGGGAGCCGTAGCCGACGACCAGGCCCGGCGGATGCGGACCGGTCGTCCCCCAGTAGGCGCTCAGCCCCGTCACCGCCAGCGACTCCCGCCGGGCGGCGAGCAGCACCTCCCGCTCGGCGGGCCCGTCCGCGTCCCACCGCACGAGGGTGTGCAGCCCGGCGTCCTCGCCCACCAGGCGGGCCGCCGGCGCCTCGCGGGCCAGCATCGCGCCGAGCCGGTCACGGCGCTCCCGGTAGTGGTCGCGGCACTTCCTGATGTGCCGGTCGTACGTCCCCGACCGCAGCAGGTCCGTGAAGACCATCTGGGTCAGCGCGGCCGAGTGCTGGTCCGCGATCCGCTTCGCCGCGGTGATCGGCTCCACCCACTCGGGCGGCACGGCGAGCCAGGCGAGGCGCAGCCCGGGCGCCAGCGTCTTGCTCGTCGTCCCCGCGTACAGGACGCGGTGCGGCGCCAGCGCCTGGAGCGCGCCCACCCGCCGCCGGCCGTACTGGAACTCGCCGTCGTAGTCGTCCTCGACGATCACGGCACCGGCCTTCTCCGCCCAGGCCACCAGCTCCCGGCGGCGGTCCCCGGCGAGGGCCGCGCCGAGCGGGTACTGGTGGATCGGGGTCACGACGACGGCCCCGCCCCGCAGCCTCGACGGCAGCAGCCCCCGCTCGTCCACGCCCACCGGGTGGGCCCGGAGCCCCGCGAGCCGCACGACCTCGCGGAACAGCGGATAGCAGGGGTCCTCCACCGACACCGTGCCGACGCCCTGCTCGGCCAGGACGCCCGCGACGAGCCCGAGGGCCTGGGTGAAGCCGTGACAGACGATGATCCGGTCCGGATGGGTCACCACCCCCCGGGTGCGGCCGAGATAGTCGGCGAGGGCGCGGCGCAACTCGGGCTGCCCGCGCGGGTCGCCGTAGTCGAGGGCCCCGGCCGGCGCCTCCGTGAGGACCCGCTGGGTGGCCCGCGCCCAGGCGCCGCGCGGGAACAGGGTGATGTCCGGCAGGCCCGGCCGCAGGTCCCAGCGCCAGGCGGCGCCCGGTCCGGCCGCCGCCTGGCGCCGGGCGGACGCGAGGACGCGCGGCGGGTCCGCGGCGACCCGCGTGCCGGAGCCGTGCGCCGTCTCCAGGAGCCCTTCGGCGACCAGCCGGTGGTAGGCGCTGATGACCGTGCCGCGGGCCAGCCCGAGGTCGGACGCGACGCCGCGGGTGGACGGCAGCCGGGCGCCCGGCGGCAGCCGCCCGCTCTCGATGGCCTTGCGCAGCGCCGTGGTCAACTGGTCGCTGCGGCCCCGCCGGTGGGGGAGCTTGACGTCCAGCTGGAGGTCGAGCGACCGGACCCGGGACTCCGCGGTCATGGGACGATCTCGAACGTCCGGCCGTCCTCGGCGTCGTGGAAGGCGATCTCCTCCGCGTGCGGCGCCAGCAGCTCGGCCAGCTCCCGCCGGGCCGCCAGCAATCGCTCCTCCGGCACGACGGGAGCGATCCCCTCCAGGAGGAGCACCGCGTCGCGGGTCGCGCCGGTCACCTTGGTGACGTCGGAGTCCCGGTGGTTCCAGTGCCGCGTGACGACCTGGTTCCCGTCCGCGTAGACGACCTCGCCCTCGCGGGGCGTCTCGGTCACGTCCGGCTCGCCCAGCGGCACGTACACGTCGCCGGGTCGGGCGAGCCGCAGCTCCATCCCGGTGCGGAAGGCGGCCAGGTCGAAGCCGCCGGTCGGCACCAGGTGGCGCAGCGACACCACGTTGCAGGTGTCGACGAGCGGCGAGACGCGGGGGAGCCGTCCCGAGGTGCGCAGCCGGCGGCTCAGCGCGTCGATGCTGGGGCGGGCCCGCCGGGGGTTGGTGCCGAAGGAGCGCAGCAGCCCGTGCCAGGCGCCGATCACCGGATGGTCCTCGTCCGCCGGGGTCAGCCGCCCCTCGCGCACGTCCTCCTCCAGGGCGCCGAGCGCCTCCTCAGTCCGCGGCCACGGCTCCCCGTTCTTGACGCCCCGCGCGACCAGGTAGACGGTGCGGCACTGCGGGTAGCGGGCGGCGACCTCGGGGGAGACGGCGACGGTGAGGCGGCGCTCTCCGGGGGCGGGGGCGGGGACGACGGCCGGGGCGGGGGTGGACTCGGGACGGTTCATGGG
>NZ_JOGX01000116.1 GCF_000719555.1 Streptomyces sp. NRRL F-5727 | reverse complement strand
GGCGTCGGAGACATGAACAGCGACGGGCGTCCCGACCTCTACGCCCGCGAAGCCGCGACCGGCAAGCTCTGACTCTACCCGGGCAGGACCGGCTCTCTCGGCGCCCGTGTCCTGGTCGGCAGCGGCGGCTGGAACGACGTCCGCTTCATTGTGTCCGTCGGTGACTGGTCTGGCGACGGCCGCCCGGACCTTCTGGCCGTGTACAACGACGATCGGTTCTACCAGTATGGCTGCGTAGGTTTCAAGCGAGAGCACTTGTCGGTGGGTTTCGGCATCACGCCGTGATCGAAGAGCGCGTGAATGTTGGTGAGAAGTAAGAGCACCCCGAGTGGCGGGGAGCTCGATCGTGCGTGCGGAGCCGGCCTCGTTCGTGTCAGGATGACGGCATGTTGATCAGAAAGGGCGATGCCGCGTAGGCGCCCGAAGGCCGTCCGTGCGGACCGATGGCGGCCTCACAGACACGTTGTAGTCCGGCGGATCCGGGGCGTTTCCGCAAGGACTCGTGCAGCGGTCCGCCGCGTCGAGAATGAGCGGATGTGGCCTGGTGCAGTTGCTGACGCGCTCGCCCGGTTCGAGTGGGCGTTCAGGCAACCCGGCCGCTATCTGAAGGCATCCCAGGTCTGGCAGCCCGGACTGGAGGTGGAGTATGCCCGAGATGATCTGGAAGAGGTCATGCTTCACCTCCCTCGCGGTGCCCGGCGCGATCTCGGCCGGCTGGTTGCTCGTATCGACGATGAGTTCGAGCGTCGCACTCTGCCGAATCCTGGGCCGGTGAACGCCTTCACGGTGGGCGGCTGGTGGTGGTCAAGGAGCCGTGAGCACTGAAGATGCTCACGAAGCCTCGTGCACCCAGGTCAGCTCGTGGCCAGCTGTTGTTCGGCGCGGGCTCGGGTGGTGGCGAGGCGGTAGGAGTCGGTGCCGGTCTCGATGATGTTGCCGCCGAAGGTGAGGCGGTCGACGATGGCCGCGCAGAGCCTGGGGTCGGTGAAGGTCTTGGTCCAGCCGGAGAACGACTCGTTCGAGGCGATGGCCACGCTGTTCTTCTCCTCGCGCTCTGTCAGAACCTGGAAGAGGAGCTCGGCGCCGCGCCGGTCGAGTTCCATATAGCCGAGTTCGTCGATGCAGAGCAGGTCGACGCGGCCGTAGCGGGCGATGGTCTTGGTCAGTTGCTTCTCGTCGGCGGCCTCGACGAGCTCGTTGACCAGCTTGGTCGCCAGGACGTACTTGACTCGGAATCCGGCCATTGCGGCCTCGGTGCCGAGTGCGATCAGCAGGTGGGACTTGCCGGTGCCGGAGTCGCCGATGAGGCAGAGCGGCAGGCCCTTCTTGATCCATTCGCATTTGGCGAGGGTGTGGACCATGGCCGCGTCGATGTTGGGGTTGGCATCGAAGTCGAACTTGCGCAGCGACTTGTCGCGGGGGAAGCCGGCGGCCTTGATGCGCCGTTCGGAATGGCGGCGGGCGCGGTCGTCGCATTCGGCCAGGAGGAGTTCGGAGAGGAAGCCGAGGTAGGACATCTGCTCGCGGCCGGCGGTTTCGGCGAGCTCGGGGAACTGGGACCTGATCGTGGGCAGCCTCAGCATCCGGCATGCCTGGTCGATCGCGGCCGTGGCGGCCTGCTCGGTGAGTCCTCGCTGGCGGGGGATGGACACGCGGTTCTCCTTCAGGGGGTGGGGCGGTCGCGGCGGAGCCGCAGGAGCTGGTCGTAGTGGGCGACGGAGGGCAGGGGGCGTTTGTCGGGTGGCAGACGTGCCCGGACGGCAGCCGGTAGCGGGACGATGCTGGTCCGGCCTCCTGCCGAGGGTTCTGGGGCCTCCGCAGGGGCGGTGTCGGCGTCTGCTGCCTTGCGGGCTTCAAGAGCGACGGCGTCCGCCGTCAGCGCCCCGGTCTTGAGGGCGGCGGCGAGTCCGGTGACCAGGTGCTCGTGCGGCAGGTGCCGTCCGAGGAGGAGGACCTCGATGAGCGCGCGGTTGCCGTCCCGCTCGCCGTGGGCCTTGACGGCAGCGTCCCACCAAGCGTCGTGGACGGGAGTGAAACGGCCTGCGGAGCGGGCCTGGTCGAGCGCGGTCGCTCCCGGGAGGGCACCGGGCTTGCGCACGAGAGCTTCCAGGTAGTGGTCCAGTTCGAGGCGGGTGCCGCCTTTGGCGATCAGCCGCTCATGCCGGGCAACCTCCTCTCGGCCGTCGTAGACGACCAGCTCGGAGGCGTGCAGCATCGCTCGGACGTTCCGGCCGATCAGCCGGACGGGCACCGAGTAGCGGTTGGTGCGGACGCTGATCTGGCTGTAGCGGTCGACCCGCAGCGTGAAGAGCCGGCCCGTCTCGAAGGGCTCGTCCGGCAGCGGCACCAACAGCGGCTGCTCGGACGCGAAGTACTCGCCGATCGTGCGAGGACGGGACCGGATCCGGCGATCCTCGTCCTCCTGGTCCCACCGGTCGATCATCGCGTTCAGCTCGGCGAGCGACGCGACCTCGGGCACCGGGACGAGGTGGTTGCGGCGGAACCAGCCGATCTGCCCCTCGACCCCGCCCTTCTCGTGGGCGCCGCGGATTCCGGGCTGGCAGTAGAGCGCTTCCAGGCCGTAGTGGGAGCGGAACGCCGTCCAGCGCTCGGCCTCGACGCGATGCCGGGAGAAGCCCAGCACCTGGGCGACCGCGGCCCTAAGGTTGTCGTAGCGGACCTTCCCGGTCGGCACCCCGCCAACGTGTTGAGAGCGTGGACGTGGCCCTCGAAGAACGCCTCCTGCCCCGCCGAGGCGAAGATCCGGTGGACTGCCTTGCCCGAGTAAGACAGCCGGAACGCGAACAGGTAGCAGGTCACCAACTCGCCGGCCAGTCGCACCGTCACGTCGCCGAAGTCGACCTCCGCCTCCGCCCCGGGCTTGTGCGTCTGCGGGACGAAGGCTTCCACCACACCTCGCCCGGCCTGGAGCCGGATCTGCTCACGCCGGTCAGCGACGTATCCCCGGACCATCTGGTACGAGATCTCGTCCGCACCGTGCTCGTCGAGAAGCCTCTCGAAGATCCGCTTCACCGTGTGCCGCTGCTTGCGCGGCGCGTCCAGGTCGGCCCGCAGCATCTCGTCGATCAACGGCTTGTACGGATCCAGCCGCGTCGGCCGCGGTGGAAGCTTCTTCCGCGGCTCCGGCCAGGCCGACGTCAACGCCTTCTGCACGGTCAGGAATCCGACACCGTACTTCCGCTGAAGAGCACGGCTCGACAGACCAGCCTTCGCATCACGGCGGATCGCCGCGTACAGATCGACCTTGGACTTCGGCAGCACCCGGGCCCCCTCGTCGTGCAGAGCACAACCATGGTCCCGAAGCAACCACCCAGGCGCTCTCGAAACTCGGCGACATCACTCTCCCGTGGAAGAGAGCGCTCTCCACGCTGAGCTACAGGTGCTCTCGCAACTCGCTAACAAAGCCAACCCAGTACGAGGGCCTCGGCACAGGCGGTCTCAGCCGGGGCTACATGACCAACAACTGGCCCGCCCGGAACGGGACCTTCTGACACCTCGTACCGGCTCGCGCATGTTGCCACTGAGCCCCGCGCCGACTGCGTGCACCATGGCGGTGCGCGCAGTCGGCGCGTTCTCGACCGCGTCCGCCCTCGGCCGGCTGTGCAGGTGGCCCGGCGCCTCCAGACGCCTGAAACCTCACCACTGCGGTGCTTCAGAGGGGCGGTGTGCTCCGACGAAGGACTGCAGGGCTTCCTGCGTGTGTGGAAAGCCGAGGTCCCGCAGCCGGTCGGCGGACGAGCGGATGAGCCAGTCATGCCGGTGGCCGGCGAGATCGCCCACCAGCTGCTGCTGCGCCGTTGCCAGGTCGGCGTAGCCGGGTGCCGGGTGCGGTTGAGGGCGGGTGCTGGGCGTGGACGACTTCGCGATCCGTCGCGGCCAGACCTACTCCACCGTCTTGACCAGCGTCGAAGATCGTCGCGTGGTCGATGTGCTTCAGACCCGTGAAGCCGGCCCGCTGGCCGCCTGGCTGGTCCGCCATCCCGGCGTGGAGATCATCTGCCGGGACCGGGCGGGCGCCTACGCCGAAGGCGCTCGGCGAGGTGCCCCCGGCGCTCTGCAGGTCGCGGACCGGTTCCATCTGTGGCAGGGACTCGGCCGGGCCGTGGAGACCTGCGTCGCCGCCCATCGCGACTGCCTGCGCAACCCGACGCCCAGCGGCCTGCTGCCGCAGGACACCCGACCAGCTTCCGATCGGCCACAGGACGAGTCAGATCCCGTCGGCCGGCGGGCCGAGCGCAAGAAGGCCGCACACGCCCTGGTCCACGAGATGCTCGCCCAGGGGCACTCACGTCGGGCGATCGCCCGGCACCTGGGCTGGGGCCTGAACACCGTCCTCCGGTACGCGAACGCCGCACGCTGGCAGGACACCATCTGTGAGAACCGGTCCCGAAGCAGCAGGCTGGACCCCTACAAGCCCTACCTGGAACGCCGATTCGCCGAGGGATGCACCAGCGTCACCCGGCTCCACGGCGAGCTGGTCGCCGAGCAGGCTCCCGTCACCTATGGCATGGTCCGCGCGCACATGGCGACCTTGCGCCGGGCTCCATCCGCAGCGCCGCCGCGGCCGCCGACGGTACGACAAGTGACGGGCTGGCTCACCCGCCACCCCGCCGCCCTGAGCGAGGAAGACCGCGTCGGCCTCAAGGACGTCCTGACCCGCTGTCCCGAACTGGACACGGCTGCCAGACACGTCCGCGATTTCGGCGAGATCCTCACCGGCCGCCTCGGCACCACGCTCCCCGCCTGGATCGACACGGTCGACGCCAGCCAACTGCCCGGGCTCACCGGCTTCGCACTCCACCTGCGTCGAGACTTCGACGCCGTGATCGCCGGCCTCACCCCGAGCTGGAGCTCCGGCAGCATCGAAGGCGCCGTGAACCGCATCAAAAAGATCAAGAGACAGCTCTACGGACGAGCCGGCTTCCACCTCCCTCGAAAGATGATCCTGCTGCAGTAGCCAGGAAGCAGGCTCTTGCCGATGGGGCTTCGGCGGGCTAGAACTTCGTGTGATCACTTTCGTGTGTGCCGCCTGCGCCCGCCCTCTGACCAGGGCTGTGCAGCTGTCCGAGACCCTGGTCAGGCCAGAGTTCGACGGGCGAATCGGACCCGACGGGTACCGCCGGGCCCCGGCCACGATGCATGCGGGGCTCTATGCCCTGGAGCCCGAGCCTTGGGGAGCCCCGTTCCTACCGACCGACGAACCCGTTGCAGTGTTTCCCGGCGGGCCTTGTGTCGGCGATCCGGACGGAGAGGGGTTCCTGACTTCCGCAGGTCCCCGAAACACGATCGTCCTCCATCCCGACGACGCACCTCACTTGCTGCCCGACCTTGAGGGAGACCACACGGGCTGCTGCGGCTGGCATGGACAGAGCGGCCTGAACCGGCTGTGTCCATGTGGCGCTGCGGTAGGAACAGAGATCAGCGAGTGTTACACCGCGTACGAACTCCACCTCGACCCAGCCCAGGTCCACGCCCTGGACGCCAGCACTGTCAAAGTTCAGTGAAGCAGAACAGTAGGTGTGGAGCCCATTATCGAACGCCACGATGACTCTCCGCGACGGCTCCCCAAGATCCGTGCCAGAACCCGTAACTCACCAACAAAGCCAGGCGTCCGACGGGCATTGACCAGCGAGGGCTCTCAGTCGGCCGAGGTCTTCCCGCTCCTAGCTTTCTGCGGTACCTCCTGCTGCTCTGTCCTGCTCGTGTTGCGCCGCTTGAGCCCACTGATCGTCACGTGGACGAACATGGCCCCGGGGATTCCCCCGGGGCCATTGTGCTGTTCATTCCGTTATCGGGCGCAGGTGGCCTTGGGGTAGTCGAGGTACTTCCATGTCTCGGGTCCGACTTTGCCGTCGGCGGTGATGCCGGAGCAGCTCTGGATCGCTTTGACGCCGGCGGTGGTCGCGGGGCCGAAGATGCCGTCCTCTTTCAGGGTGTAGCCGTAGTTGTGGTTGAGGAGGCACTGGACCTGGGCGACGTTGGTGCCGACCATGCCCTCGGCCAGGATGACGCGGCGGTTGGGCTTGTAGTGGGCGCACGCGGTGCGCCCTTCCTCGCCGAGCGGGGCGGCGGCCGTCGTTGTCGGTGCGGCGGTGGTGGGCGCCGGCGCGGTGGTCCGGGTCTCCGCCGGCGGTGGTGTTGTCGCCGGCGGGGCGGTGGTGGCCGGCGGGGTGACGGCGGGGTTCTCGTCCTGGGGTGCCGGGCCGGACTGCGGGGTCTTCTCGCCGTCGGCCGGGGCCTCGGACGCGGGGGAGCCGGGGTCGAGGGGACCTGTGGAGGCGTCCTGCGGCTTGTCGTCGTCTGCGCCCGCTGCCGCCCCGCCTTCCTCCCCGGGCGGCTGTTCGCCGCCGGTGTCCCCGCTTCCGGCGTTCCCGCCGCTTTCGGTGCCGGCGTTCCCGGTGCCGGCGTTCCCGGTGTCGTCGGGCAGGGTCTCGCCGGTTGCGCCGGGCGTCGCGGCGTTGTTCTTCTCGCCGTCGGGCATGGCGGCCCAGCGGCCGACAAGGAGCACGACGGTGAGCGCGAGGAGAGCGATCAGCAGCTTGGCTGTCCGGCTGGTCTTCGTGGCCGGCGCCGGTGCCGACGCTGGGATCGGACGGACGACCCCGAGCTCCGTGCCGGCCTTCGGACCGGACCCGGTCGTATTCCGTTCCTCGCCCTCCGCGGCCTGTCCGGCAGCCGCTGTGGTGTCCGCGGCTGAGCCCGGCGAGGAGACGCCCGGCGCCGGTCCGCTGGAGCCGGTCTTCACGCTCGCGCCCGCAGCGCCCGGAGCGGGAACGGCCGTCCCCTCGGTCGCGGCCACCCCGATGGCTGCCGGGAGGACCCGCCCGGCGGGCTCGGGTGCCTCACCCCCCGGAGCGGCACCGTTCGGCCCGGCGTCCCCCGCCCCAGCCTTGTCCTCGGTCCTGGCGGGGCTGTCCGCCGGTGCCAGGGCGGCGTCCGCCCCCGGCCGGGGACGGACGCGAACGCTGTCGCCGGGTGCCACCGGCGCCCCGCCGTCCGTGCCCTCGCCCTCGCTCGTGGCCGTGGTGGCGGTCTGCTGAAGCGCCGGATCGGCGGCCCGCGGCGCGGCCGGATTCCCGGCGTCGCCGCTCGGCGACTCCATCACACCGGTGACAGCAACCCCGCGAACGGCGCCCCTGCCCGACGGCCCCCCGGCCGCGGCCGGGGAGGCCGTACCCGCGCTGGCCGGGCTGGCCGTGCTGGCCGGCCCGTCGT
This sequence comes from Streptomyces sp. NRRL F-5727, assembly GCF_000719555.1. Lineage (GTDB taxonomy): Bacteria > Actinomycetota > Actinomycetes > Streptomycetales > Streptomycetaceae > Streptomyces. The sequence continues at coordinate 3,119 of NZ_JOGX01000116.1, read as the reverse complement.
TCGTTGTGGTGTTGGTGGCCTTGGCCTGTTTGATGGCCGCGTCCGCGGCCTCCCACAGCCCCACCAGATGCTGCGCCTTGAGCGCGGGGCGCTTGCTGAGGCGCTCGATCTCGTTGCGGGGCGGGAACGACTCGCCCTTCAGCACCCGGTTCCACGTCGACCGTGAGATGTGGCTGTCGCGGGCCAGGACGGTCAAGGAGAGGTTCTTCTCCTCTTTCAGCCGTACCAGCGCGGCCCTTAATGCCTCGACCTCCGGGAGATTCCCGTTTCGGCGCTCCTCGTCCTCGGACTGCACGCGTCCCCCTCGACACGATCACGGAAAATCGGTGTTTCAATTCCTCTGTTTCCGCAGCTCAACGGCCACACGGAACGGCTGGAACACACGGAACGGCTGGAACAGTGGATCAGGCTACCGATGGAACGCCGGTCCCCCGAATCTTCACCTCGTCAGCGCCGCCCCCAGGGTGGCGACACCGCTCCCACACCTCCCGTACCAGCGGGAACGTGGGTCACGCGATCGAGGGATGAAGATGCGTAAGAACGTCAGGAACCTCCTCCTCCAGGCTCTCGTCGGCGTCCTGCTCGCCGGCGGCGCGCTCGGCGCGGTCAACACCGGCGCAGACCAGGCCAACGCCTCCACCCAGCCGCGCGACGGCGCCTACGGCACGCCCGCCGCACCGGCGGGCTTCCGGGGTGTGTGGCCGGTGCTGAAGACCGGCTCCCGCGGTACGGACGTGAAGACCGCCCAGTACCTGCTTGCCGCCCGCGGCCACGCGGTGAGGGCCGACGGCGCCTACGGCAAGAAGACCGCGGCCGCGGTCGCGACGTTCCAGAAGCGCGCCGGCCTGAAGCCCGACGGGACCGTGGGTGCGAAGACGTGGGCCAAGCTGACCGCCCTCACCCTGCGCACCGGTAACCGCGGCCACGCGGTCAGGGCCGTCCAGGTCCAGCTCGGCCTCCACCCCGACGGCATCTACGGCAGGAACACCGCGGCCGCGGTCGCGAAGTTCCAGACGAAGAAGAACCTCCGCAGCACCGGCGTCGTCGACGCCAGGACGTGGGACGCCCTGATCACCGGCTCCTTCGCCAAGCCCGCCCCCCGCGGCTACTCCCTGCACTTCAAGAAGAACTGGAAGCACCCCAGCTACTCCAAGCTCTCCCTCGTCCGCGACGGCAAGACCCTCAAGTCCTGGCGCGCCGGCTCCGGCAAGAACAAGGACGAGTGCGCTTCGGACGTCGGCTGGCTGCCCAGCGGCACCTACCGGGTGCAGGCCCACTTCACCAACCGCGACGCCGGCGCCATCGACGGCTACGCCATCCAGCTCCCCAGCAAGCCCTGCCGCCCGAAGGCCGGCACCCAGCAGAAGCGCGTCACGCGGACCGACCTGTTCATCCACAGCGAGATGACCCGCTACGGCACCCAGGGCAAGGACACCCCGGGCCGCGACGACTCCGACCGCTGGGAGAACGCCAACGACTACAAGTCCCTCGGCTGCATCAAGCTCACCCCCACCGACATCAAGGACCTCTTCAAGCACCTCGACCAGGCCCGCTGGCCCAAGAACCTGACCCTCCACGTCAACTGACCTCACCCCAACCGACCCGCCCCCGGCAGCACCTGCCGGGGGCGGTCGGCGTTTCCCGCCGTCCGCCGTCCGCCGTCCGCCGTTCCCGGCCCACGGCCCCGCGGTCCAGCAGGATCTGGCTGGCCGCCCCCGCCTCCTCAGCCAGACGCACGCGGCTTTCGCTTCCCTCCGCCGCGTACCGCCGTTCCAGCCGATCACCGTTTCACCAGCTCAACGGCCTGCGGCACACGCCGCCAGGAACACCGGAACGGCCGGAACGCGCGGAACGCGGGTCGGGCTTCCGATGGAACGCCGGCACGCGAACTGTTCACCTCACCAGCCGCCGCCCACCAGGACGCGGCCCCCACCCCGCCTCCGCATCCCGCGGCCGGGCCCCCACCACACGAATGAGGACACACCCCATGCGCAAGAACACCAGGAACCTTCTGCTCCAGGCCCTCGCCGGCGTCCTGCTCGCCGGCGGCGCGCTCGGCGCCGTGAACGCGACCGGCGACCAGGCCAACGCCTCGACGAAGCCGACGGCCCGCACCGGCTCCCACGCCACCGCTCTGAAGACGGCGGCGTGGCCGGTGCTGAAGACCGGCGCCAGGGGCAACGACGTCCTGACCGTCCAGCACCTGCTCGCCGCCCACGGTCACGCGGTGAAGACCGACAAGGTCTACGGCAAGAACACCGCGGCCGCCGTCGCGAAGTTCCAGAAGCTCACCGGCCTCAAGGCCGACGGCGTCGTCGGGCCGAAGACGTGGGCCAAGCTGACCGCCCTCACCCTGCGTACCGGCAACCGCGGCCACGCGGTCAGGGCCGTCCAGGTCCAGCTCGGCCTCCACCCCGACGGCATCTACGGCAACAAGACCTACAACGCCGTCCGCGGCTTCCAGACCCGGGCCGGCCTCAAGACCGACGGCGTCGTCGGCCCCAAGACCTGGGCCGCCCTGATCACCGGACCCTCGGCCACCACGCCCGGCACCAAGCCCGCCCCCCGCGGCTACTCCCTCCGCTTCAAGAAGAACCCCGCCAACCCCGCCAACTCCCGGCTCATCCTCCTGCGCGACGGCAAGGAGATCGACAGCTACCGCGCCGGCTCCGGCCTGGGCAGCACCGACGAGTGCGCCAAGGCCCGGGGATGGCTGCCCAACGGCACCTACCCGATCACCACCCACTCCACGACCTGGAACGGCTCCGTCATCAAGGGCTACGCCATCCAGCTCGCCGACAAGACCTGCAAGCCCAAGCCCGGCCACAAGCCGGTCAAGCGCACCGAGCTGTTCATCCACAGCGAGATGACCCGCACCGGCGGCCAGGGCAAGGACACCCCCGGCCGCGACGACTCCACCCGCTGGGAGAACACCAACGACTACAAGTCCCTCGGCTGCATCAAGCTCACCCCCACCGACATCAAGGACCTCTTCCAGCACCTCAACCGCGCCCACTGGCCCAAGAACCTGACCCTCCACGTCAGCTGACCCCCACCCGCCCCCCTCCAGATCGCCCCCGGCCACCGGCCGGGGGGGTGATCTGCGGACCCGCTCACCC
>NZ_JOGX01000115.1 GCF_000719555.1 Streptomyces sp. NRRL F-5727 | reverse complement strand
GCGGGCTTCGCGGTGATCACGGGCGGCGGCCCGGGCGCCCTGGGGGCGGGGTGCGGAAGGGGCGCCTGCGGCGGCCCCTCCCCCACCCCTCCCCCTGCGCCTGGCGGCGCGGGGGGACCCCCGCTTCCCGAGACCGGGGCCCGCCCCGGACCCCGGTCCTCGAACGCCGGGCGGGCCGGGAATCGGTTACCGCCCGACCTCCTTGCTCACCAGCGCCACCGCCTCCTCCACGTCGTCCGTGACGTGGAAGAGGAGCAGGTCGCGCTCGCTCGCCTTGCCGCCCGCCACGACCGAGTCCTTCAGCCAGTCGACGAGGCCCTTCCAGTACGCGCTGCCGAAGAGCACGATCGGGAAGCGGGTCACCTTGCGGGTCTGCACCAGGGTCAGCGCCTCGAAGAGCTCGTCGAGGGTGCCGAGGCCGCCGGGCAGGACGACGAAGCCCTGCGCGTACTTCACGAACATCGTCTTGCGGACGAAGAAGTACCGGAAGTTCACGCCGATGTCGACGTGCTGGTTGAGCCCCTGCTCGAAGGGGAGCTCGATGCCGAGGCCGACCGAGACGCCCTTCGCCTCCCGGGCGCCCTTGTTCGCCGCCTCCATGGCGCCCGGGCCGCCGCCCGTGATCACCGCGAAGCCCGCCTCGACGAGCGCCCGGCCGAGCCGTACGCCCGCCTCGTACTCGGGCGAGTCCGGCTTCGTGCGGGCCGAGCCGAAGACGCTGATGGCGCTCGGCAGTTCGGCGAGCGCGCCGAAGCCCTCGACGAACTCGGACTGGATCCGCATGACCCGCCAGGGGTCGGTGTGCACCCACTCCGAGTCGCCCTCGGTGTCGAGCAGCCGCTGGTCCGTCGTGCCCGACTGGACCTGGTCCCTGCGCCTCAGCACCGGTCCGAGGCGCTGCTCCTCCGGCTTCGCCATTCCCTCGGGACTGCCCATGGCCTGCTCCCTCCGCCGATCCACGATCTTCTTGCTCTTGGGTCAGCGTAGGACTACCGAGGTGACGAAATGCGAAATTACGGGAGACGGGCGGTCAGCCAGTCGTGGAGCCGGGCCTCGCAGTGCCGGATCCGGTCGACGTGGACGTGCTCGTCCCGCTTGTGCGCGTAGATCGGGTCGCCGGGGCCGTAGTTGACCGCGGGCACCCCGAGCGCGCTGAAACGGGAGACGTCGGTCCAGCCGAACTTGGGCATCGCGGTGCCGCCGACGGCCTTCATGAACGCCTCGGCGGCCGGGTGCGAGAGGCCGGGCAGCGCGCCGGGGCTCTCGTCGTCGACGACGAACTCGGCGATGTCGCAGTCCGCGAAGACCTCGCGGACGTGCGCCAGCGCCTGGGCCGGGGAGCGGTCGGGCGCGTACCGGTAGTTCACCGTGACCGCGCAGGCGTCGGGGATGACGTTGGTGGCGACGCCGCCCTCGATGGCGACCGCGTTGAGGCCCTCGTGGTACTCCAGGCCGTCGATGACCGGCTTGCGCGGCTCGTACGCGGCGAGGCGGGCGAGGATCGGCGCGGCGGTGTGGATGGCGTTGGAGCCCATCCAGGAGCGGGCGGAGTGGGCGCGCTCGCCGGCCGTGTGCAGGATGACGCGGAGGGTGCCCTGGCAGCCGCCCTCGACCTGTCCGTCGGAGGGTTCGAGGAGGACGGCGAAGTCGCCCTCCAGCCAGTCCGGGTGGGCGGCGGCGATCTTGCCGAGGCCGTTGAGGTCGGCGGCGACCTCCTCGTTGTCGTAGAAGACGAAGGTGAGGTCGCGGTTGGGCTCGGGGACGGTGGCGGCGATCCGGAGCTGGACGGCGACACCGGACTTCATGTCGGAGGTGCCGCAGCCCCACAGGACGCCGTCCTCGTCGAGCCGGGACGGCACGTTGTCGGCGATCGGCACGGTGTCGATGTGGCCGGCGAGGACGACCCGCTCGGCGCGGCCGAGGTGCGTCCGGGCGACGACGTTGTTGCCGTACCGGTCGACGCTGAGGTGCGGCAGGGCGCGCAGGGCCTGCTCGATCGCGTCGGCGAGGGGCTTCTCGGTCCCGCTGACGGAGGCGAAGTCGACGAGTGCGGCGGTGAGCGCGGCCCCGTCCTGGGCGAGGTCGAGCGGGGTCTCCCGTGCGGTGATGTCAGCCATATGCCGACCCTAACCCGGCCTCCAGTACGGTGGGCCCCGTGTCCGACTCCCCCCGCCCCGCCCGCCGCGGCCGACTCGCCCGTTCGGCCGCCGCTCTCGCCGTCCTGTGCGGCCTCGCGTCGTACATCGCCGTCCACCAGATGACCGGCAGCAAAGGCGCCCCGCGGTGCGCCGTGGGCAGCGGGGACAACCGGTACGAGTTCACCCCCGAGCAGGCGTCGAACGCGGCGACGATCGCGGCGGTCGGGACCTCGCGGGGGCTGCCGGAGCGGGCGGTCACCATCGCGCTGGCGACCGCGCTCCAGGAGTCGGCGCTGCGGAACATCGAGCACGGCGACCGGGACTCGCTCGGCCTGTTCCAGCAGCGGCCGTCGATGGGCTGGGGCACCCCGGAGCAGATCATGGACCCGGTCTACTCGGCCGGGAAGTTCTACGAGGGTCTGGAGAAGGTGCCGGGCTACTCGCGGATGCCGCTGACGGTGGCGGCGCAGAAGGTCCAGAAGAGCGGCTTCCCGCAGGCGTACGCCAAGCACGAGCCGGACGCGACGCTGCTGTCCGCGGCGCTCACCGGGCGGGCCCCGGCGGCGCTCTCCTGCACGGCCGACCTGAAGGACGGTCGGTCCGGCGACCCCGCCCTCGTCCGTACGGAGCTGGTCCGGGCCTTCGGCGAGTCCGCCGCGCCCACCTCCGTCTCCGGCGGCGCCAGCGCGGGCCGCTCGGCGGCGGAACCGGCCGTCCTCGTCGTGCCCGTGCGGGGCGGCGGGGCGCGGCGCGGCTGGGAGCTGGCGCAGTGGGCGGTGGCCCGCGCGGACGCGCTGCGGGTCGCGGAGGTCGCGTACGGGGACCGGGTCTGGCGCGCGGACGACTCGGGCGGCGGCTGGGAGACGGCGGAGTCCTCCTCCCCCGCCGCGACGGTCCGGCTCCGTCTCACCCGCTGACGGGGGCCTCCCCGCCCGTTCCGCCCGCCCGACCCCGCGGGGCCGTCGGTGCGCGGGGTGGACTGGTGTGCGGTGGGGTCGCCCGGAACGGGGATCGGCCGTGTGGGGGAAGCCGGTCCGGCGATGGGGCGCGTGAGGCGGCCGAGGGGCTTGGGGCGCAAGAGGAGTGACGGTTCGGCAGCGGGGGGCGTGCGGCGGCGTTCGTCCGCTTTCCTCCCCACCCGACAATACGACGCATTGCCCAGCCTTTACCTTCGACGACCGCAACCTCCCCCGCCCCCGGCTCGGTTGTGCAGCCCGCAGACGCAAACGTCCTCACCGTCTCTCCGTCGAAGGAGCACCATGTCCCTCCCCCTGACCCGCCGGATCGCCCGTGTCGCCCTGATCGTCGCGGCCGGCGCAGCCCCCGTGGTCGGTGCGGCCGGCTCCGCGAGCGCCCTGGACCAGGGCCTCGCGCCGACCGGCGCGCTCGGCGGCCTGACCGCGCTGGACGCGGCCGACGCGGGCGCGGCCGTCGACGGTGCCGCGCGGACCACGACCGGCGTCGCCGGCTCGACCGGCGGCGAGGCCGTCGGCACGGCCGTCCCGGCCGCCGGCAAGGCCGTGGGCGCGGCCGGCAAGACCGCCACCCCGGCGGCGCAGCAGATCGCGGGCGAGACCGCGGGCAGCGCCGGCCAGGCGCTGGGCGAGACGGCCGGTGCCGCCGCCGAGAGCACCCCCGCGGGCGGCGCGCTGGGCGGCGCCCCGGCCGGCCAGATGCTGGGCGGCCTGCCGATCGGCTGAGCCGTCGGCGGACACGCGGAAGGGCCCGGGTCGCACATGCGCCCGGGCCCTTCCGCGTACCGTGACCGCGCGGTCAGCCGAGGCGCTTGACCGCCGCGTCGACCCGCTCGTCCGTCGCCGTGAAGGCGACCCGCACGAAGCGGGCGCCCGCCTCGCCGTAGAAGTCGCCGGGGGCGACCAGGATCCCCTTCTCCGCCAGGTACGCCACCGTGTCCCAGCAGGGCTCGTCGCGGGTGGCCCACAGGTAGAGGCTGGCCTCGGAGTGCTCGATGCGGAAGCCGTGGGCCTCCAGGGCGGCCCTGAGGGCGGCGCGCCGGGCCGCGTACCGCGCGCGCTGCTCGGCGACGTGGGTGTCGTCGCCGAGGGCGGCGGCGGTGGCGGCCTGGACGGGCGCCGCGGTCATCATGCCGCCGTGCTTGCGGATCTGGAGCAGCTCGCCGAGGACGGCCGCGTCGCCGGCGATGAACGCCGCCCGGTAGCCGGCCAGGTTGGAGCGCTTGGAGAGCGAGTGGACGGCGACGATCCCCTCGTACGAGCCGCCGCAGACGTCCGGGTGGAGGACCGACACCGGGTCGGCCTCCCAGCCCAGTTCGAGGTAGCACTCGTCGGAGAAGACGAGGACGCCGTGCTCGCGGGCCCAGGCCACGATCCGTACCAGCTCCTCCTTGGGGAGGACCGCGCCGGTCGGGTTCGACGGAGAGTTGAGCCACAGCAGCTTCAGGCCGGCCGGGTCCAGCTCCGTCGGGTCGTCGTAGACGACGGGCTCCGCGCCGCAGAGCCGCGCGCCGACCTCGTACGTCGGGTAGGCGAGCCGCGGGTAGGCCACCTTGTCGCCGGGGCCGAGGCCGAGCTGGGTCGGCAGCCAGGCGACGAGCTCCTTGGAGCCGACCACCGGCAGCACGTTCTCGTGGGCGAAGCCGGTCGCGCCGAGCCGCCGCCCGCACCAGTCGGTGAGCGCGTCGCGCAGCGCCGGGGTGCCCCAGACCGTCGGATAGCCCGGCGAGTCCGCCGCGGCCACCAGGGCCTCCTGGATCAGCGCGGGGACCGGGTCGACCGGCGTGCCGACCGACAGGTCCACGATCCCGTCCGGGTGGGCCAGGGCGGTCGCCTTGTACGGCTCCAGCTTGTCCCAGGGGAAGACGGGCAGGCGCGAAGAGACAGCGCTCACGGGTTGGCTCACTTCCTCAGTGCGTACGCGATACGCGTCGGTCCCGCACGGCGGGGGAGCCGTACGGGACCGAGAGCGGGTGCAACGAAAGATCAGCCGTTCTGCGGCGGCAGGGCGGCGATGAAGGGGTGGTCGCGCTCGATCTCGCCGAGCTTGGAGGCGCCGCCGGGCGAACCCAGGTCGTCGAAGAACTCGACGTTCGCCTTGTAGTAGTCCTTCCACTCCTCCGGGGTGTCGTCCTCGTAGAAGATCGCCTCGACCGGGCAGACCGGCTCACAGGCTCCACAGTCGACGCACTCGTCCGGGTGGATGTAGAGAGATCGCTTGCCCTCGTAGATGCAGTCGACGGGGCACTCCTCGATGCAAGCCTTGTCCTTGACGTCGACACAAGGCTGCGCGATGACGTAGGTCACGCTGTCGTTCCTCCTCGGTAGGGCTGGTCTGCGCGGGAGCGCGGTGTCGTCGATGCCCGCACCTAGTATCTCCGTTCTTGAGGGCGATCCGAACAGGAGGGGCGGAGAAGCTGTGGAATTCACCGGCGGAGGACGGCTTGAGGTCCGTGTAACCAGCGCTGACGTGGGAAAACGTGTCTCCGTTCGGTACGTGACGGACTCCCCGTCGGAGGGTGAACGATTCACGGACGCGGTGGGGGTGCTCACATCCTGGGACGGGGATGTGCTCACGATCACACGAAAGAGCGGCGAGACCGTCCGGATCCCGGAACCGCGCCTGGTCGCGGGCAAGACCGTGCCGGCGGCGCCCGCCCGGCGCCGGGGCCCCGCCGCCACCTTCCCGGAGCTCTCCCGGGTCGCCGCGCGCGCGTGGCAGCCGGTCGAGACCGAGGCGCTCGGGGAGTGGACCCTGCGGGCCGCGATTCAGGAGGAGCCGGGCGAAGCCCGTCCTGGAGGGGCGGTGGTCGGGCGACGGGTGGGCTTCACGCGGCGGGCCAACTCGGTGCTGCCCGGGGGCGATCCGGGTCTGCCGGTCGCCGAGGCGCTGGAGGTGGTGCGCGCGTGGTACGCGGACCGCGAGCTGCCCGCGTACGTGCAGACCGCGACCGGCGCCGAGGGCACCCAGGAGCTGCTCTGCGCCGAACTGGAACGGCTCGGCTGGAGCCGCGAGGTCACCGCCGAGCTGCGGATCGCGGCCCTCGCGCCGCTCGCCGACCGGGAGCCCGGGACCGTGGAGGTACGCCTCTCCCGGACGCTCGACGAGGCGTGGCTGCGCCGCTACCAGCGGTTCACGGCGCCGAGCCCGGCGGTGCGGCAGGTGCTCGGCGCGGGGCCCAGTGTGTGGTTCGCGTCCGTCGCGGGCACCGGGGAAGTACCGGCCGCCATCGGGCGTTGTGTCGTCGACGGGCGCTGGGCGGGTTTCCTGGCGATAGAGGTCGATCCGGAGCTCCGCCGCCGGGGGCTGGCCACGGCGGTGATGACCGCCCTCGCCCGGCAGGCCCTCGACGAGGGCGCGTCGGCGGCCTGGCTCCAGGTCGAGAGCGACAACGAGCCGGCACGGGCGCTGTACGAGGGGATGGGCTTCGCGGTGCACCACCACTACCACCACTACCGGCAGGCGGAGGCGTGAGCGCGGCGTGAGCGCGGAGGACCCCCTGAAGCGGCCGTCCGACCCGCCGCCCGACCGGCGGCGGGAGTTCGCGGAGGAGGCCCGGGCCGAGCGGCCGGACCTCGCCCGGCTCTGTCTGCTGATCTGCGCCGTGGCGGACCCCACCGTCACCGAACACGACCTGGTCGAGGCCGACGTCGAACTCGACCGGCTCGCCGGGCTCGTGCCGTACGGCACCCGCTTCACCGGCGCCTGGAAGGCCGAGCTGGCGGCGCTCCTCGGCGGCCGCGAGGGGTTCGAGGGGGTTCCCGCCGACTACCAGCGCCTGGAGTCCTCGCTGCTGACCGAGGTGCTGCGGCGGCGGCGCGGTCTGCCGATCCTGCTGTCCGTGGTGTGGATGGAGGTCGCCCGGCGGGCCGGTGCGCCGGTGTACGGGCTCGGGCTGCCCGGCCATTTCGTCGTCGGCTTCGGCGACCCGGCCGACCTCGACCTCGCCGACCCCTTCGCGGGCGGCCGGCCGATGACGGCGGAGGACGCCGAACTGCTCGTGGCGAGCGCGACCGGCGAGGCCCTGGACCGCTCCATGCTGCGGCCGGCCGAGCCGGGGGCGATCGTGCTGCGGATCCTCGGCAACATCCGCGCCTGGGCGACGCCCCGCCCGGAGCGCTCCGACGTGGCCCTGTGGGCGGTGGAGCTGGCGCTGCTGCTCCCCTCCCACCCGGCCCGCCTCCGCTACGAGCGGGCGGAACTCCTCGTCCAGCGCGGGGACTTCCTGACCGGGGCGGCGGAGATGGAGGCGTACGCGCAGATCATGGACGCGGTCGATCCGGACTCCGCCGCCGCGATCCGCCACCAGGCGCAGGCGGCCCGGGCGCGGCTGAACTAGATCTGCGGCGAGCGGATCAGCTCCATCAGGCGGGCGTGGGTGGCGGCGTCGGCGGCGGCCACGAGGCCGCGTGCGCGGCCCGCTTCCAGCGGGGCGCCGTCGATGCCGGTGACGACGCAGCCGGCGGCGCGGCAGAGGGCGATGCCGGCGGCGAAGTGGACGCTGCCGGTGAGGTCGCCGCCGTCGGTCACGTACGCGGCGCGCTTGCCGGCCGCGACCCAGGCGAGCGCGAGCGAGGTGGAGACCACGCGGGGGCGGAACCCGGCGACGAAGCCGGGGTGGGCGAGGAGGCCGACGGCGCGGAAGCCGGGGGCGCCGGGGAACGGCGGGTCCAGGTTGACGTCGACGAGGCCGGTCGCGGCGGTGGGGGCGAGGGGCTTCCCGTCCTGGTCCCACGCGCGCGTGCCGTCGGTGCGGAACACCTGCCCGTCCTCCCCGCCGAACGGGTCCGCGACCGCCGCCGCCCCGCCGCGCAGGGCCACGTTGACGCCCACCAGCTTGTCGCCGACGGCGTAGTTGAGGGTGCCGCAGAGCGGGTCCACCAGCCACTGGCGTTCGGCGCCCGCCGCGCCCTGCCGGCCGCTCTCCTCGCCGAGGATCGCGTCGTCGGGGCGGGCGGCGCGCAGGACGTCGAGGATGGCGCGCTCGGCCGCGAGATCGGCGGTGGTGGCGAAGTCGCCCGCGCCCTTGTCGATCCGCTCGAGTTCCTGTCCGTGGAGGCCGCGGACGACCTCGGCGCCGGCACGGGCCGCCGCGGCGGCGACCTCGGCGTCGGTGAGCTCCTGGGTGATCATGGAGCGAGGCTACGTCGGCGGTCCGGGACGGGCCATGGGTTCGCGGAAACGAGGTCGCGGGGGCCGGGCGCCGAGGGGGCGACGGGCGGCGGGGCGGGGGGGCTCAGCCGGCGACGAGGACGGCGGAGAGGGCGAGGGCGCCGGGGAGGGCCTGGGCGTAGAGGATGCGGCGGTTGGCGGTGGCGGCGCCGTACAGGCCGGCGATGACGACGCACGACAGGAAGAAGACCTGGACCCGGAAGCCGGTGGGGTCGTCGGCGATCAGGCCCCAGACGAGGCCGGCGGCGATGAAGCCGTTGTAGAGGCCCTGGTTGGCGGCCATCGTGGCGGTCTCGCGGGCGAGCCGGGCGTCGAAGCCGGAGAAGCGGCGGCCGGCCTCCTTCTCCCACAGGAACATCTCCATCACCAGGATGTAGGCGTGCAGGAGGGCGATCAGGGCGACGAGGATGTCGGCGGTCAGTTGCATGCACCCATTGTGAGCGGCGGTGCGGGGCCGCCGTACGCCGACACCCCCGCCGGTCGGTGCCGGCGGGGGTGTCGGGGTGCGGTCCTGCCGGGACTCAGCCCTGGCCGGTGAGGTCGATCGTCGCGGTGCGCTCGGCCTTGGTCCTGCCGCGGAGGGCGTCGCGCATGACGAAGGCGACGTCGTCGGCGGAGACCTGGTGCTTGCTGCCGTCGCCCTTGGTGATCATGACGCCGTCGAAGGTGCCTTCGAGGAGCCGGGTGATCGCCTTCTTGTCGTAGACCTCCACCAGGTGTCCGTCGACGGCCTTCATGGAGAGGATCTGCGGCAGCGAGCGGGCCGGGCCGAAGTCGATCTCCTTGCCGCCGGCCCGGATGGTGATCCGGCCGGACATGGCGGGCTGGGCGAACTCCTTCATCGCCCGGTCCAGTTCGGCCTTGGTGACGGTGGGCTTGCGGACGCTGACCGGCAGTTCGACGACCTTGGTCACGCCGGTCTCCACCTGGGCGCGGAAGGCGTCCTTGACGGAGATCATCGAGCGCTGGACGTCGAGGCCCTGGCCGGGCTTGCCCTCGACGGCGGTGACCTTGTTCGGGGCGAACAGGATCGTCGCCTCGGTCGCCGAGGAGGAGGAGCCCGCGAGGTCCCGGAGGGCGACGGCGAGCTTCTCGTCGTCGACGGGGAAGACCGGCTTGGCGACCCGCTCGCCGCCGAAGAGGGAGCCGATCACCGAGACGGGGTTGTAGTCGCTGCCGGCGGCGCCCCGGACGGTCTCCTGGCTGTCCAGGGCGAGACCGGCCTTGTCGGGGGCGAGCTGGATCTTCTTGCCGCCGACGGAGAGCTGGAGCGGGGTCGCGGCGCGCTTGCCGAGGGTCGCCTCCAGCTTGTTGACGGCCTCGTCCTTCGTCCCGCCGCCGATGTCCACGCCGAGCACGGTGGTGCCCTTGGGGACGTCGGAGTGGTTGAGGAGGAGTCCGGCGCCGTAGGCGACGCCGGCGATGCCGACGAGCGCGGCGGCGACGAGGACCAGCTTGGAGCGGCCCTTCTTCGCGGGGGCAGGGGCGGGCTTCGGCGCGGGCTTGGGGGCCGGCGCGGGGGCCTGCTCCTGGCGCGGGGGCCGGGGCGGCTGTCCCGGGCCGGGGCGGCCGGCGGCCGGGGGCACGACCGGGATGCCGCTCGTCAGGGTGTCGCCGGACACCTTGCCGCCGCCGGGGGTGCCGGGGGCCGGACGGCCGGGGCCCGGCGCGGGGGCGGGCTGCTGCGGCGTCAGGATCGCGGTGTCGTCGGACATGCGGGGCGCGCCGCCGGGGCCGTACGGGCCGGGGCCGCCGGGCACCGGACCGCCGGGCACCGGACCGCCCGGGACGGGACCGCCGGCCATCGGGCCGCGGGCGGCGCCCGGGCCGGGGCGGCCGGGCGCGGCGGGACGCCGGGGTGCGCCGCCGCCGAGGTCGGCGATGCCGCTGGCCGGTCCCGTGGTCGGGCCGGTGGGCTGTCCGTCGTACCGGGGCGTGCCGGCCGCCGGGGTGGCGTCGTACATCGGCGTGCCGTCGGCGGGCGTGCCCTCGTACGCGCGCGTGCCGCCCGCCGGGGTCCCGTCCTGGGTGCCGGGCGGGGGGCCGTCGTACAGCGGGACGCCGGCGGCGGGGGTGCCGTCGTAGCCGGGGAGGGTGCCGGTGTCGTACAGCGGGTTGCTGACGGGGCGGCTGGAGGGCGCGCTGCCGACCGTGGGCACGCCGGCGGTCGCGGAGCCCGCGAAGCCGGTGCCGGGGGTCTGCGGGCCGCCGGGGGCCTTCGGCGCGGGGGCGGGGGCG
>NZ_JOGX01000114.1 GCF_000719555.1 Streptomyces sp. NRRL F-5727 | reverse complement strand
TTCGTTCCTGTTTCCAGGCCCTCCGGGCGCTTCCTTCGTTTCCGACTCTATCAGATCTTTCCGATCCGATTTCCTCGGTGCTTTCCGGTCCCGAATTGTTTTTCTCGGGGCCTTCCGGCGCGTCCACTACTTTAGCCGATTTCCCCGGCGGCTCATAATCGAGCCTTTGGAACGAATTTCGGCATGCCGAAATAGGCCCCGTGGGGATTCGTCGCATTGAAGTGGGTGGCCGCTCTCGGGGCGCTTGAAGAAGCACCACCGTCTCTAACGGCTCGGGCTACATTACGCGTCTGCTCGGGCCGGGTCAAGTCGGCGCTTCCGGGGCGTGTGGGGACGGTACGGACTCACCGTGGGGTCCTCGGCGATCCAGAAGCGCCAGGGGTGCGGGGCGCCGTCGCCGCCGACGCCGGTGCGGGGGCCCGTGCGGATGAGGGAGGGGGCCGGCGGGGTGCCGGTGAGGATCGCGAGGGGGGCGTCCGGGCCGGCGCAGACGTCGGTGCCGTTGAGGGAGCCGGGGACGTCCAGGGCGGTGGCCAGGCGGGCCGGGCCCTTCGCCAGTTCGGCGTCCTTGCGGGCCGAGCGGCGGCGGGGGCGGGCCAGCTCGGCGCCATGCCGGATCTCGCCGGCTCGGAGCAGGACCCCGCTCGCCTCGCCCTCGGGGCCGCAGACCAGGTTCAGGCAGTGCCACATGCCGTAGGTGAAGTAGACGTACGCGTGACCGGGCGGGCCGAACATGACGGCGTTCCGGGCCGTGCGGCCGCGGAAGGCGTGCGAGCCGGGGTCGATCGCGCCGGCGTACGCCTCCACCTCGGTGAGGCGCAGCTCGATGCGTCCTTCGTCGGTCGTGCGCACGAGGGTGCGGCCGAGGAGGTCCGGGGCGACCTCCAGGACGGGGCGGTCGAAGAAGCTCCGCGGGAGCGGCGTACGGTCGGGGCTCTCGCTCATGGCGTCCGAGCGTAACGGGGTGGGCTCCGGAACCCGCTACGGTCGTCGCGCGTATGTAGGGGACAGGACACCGAGTAAGGAGAGAGTGACATGGGATTCAAGAAGCTGCTGGCCAGCCTTGGTGCCGGTGGGGCGACCGTGGAGACGGTGCTCACCGAGGAGAACGTGGTCCCGGGCGGCGTCGTCCAGGGCGAGGTCCGGATCCAGGGCGGCAGCGTCGACCAGCAGATCGAGGGCCTCTCCGTGGGTCTCCAGGCGCGCGTCGAGGTCGAGGGCGGCGACCAGGAGCACAAGCAGGACGTCGAGTTCGTGAAGGTCCGGCTCGGTGGTGCCTTCGAGGTGAAGGCCGGTGCCGTGCACACGGTGCCGTTCGGGCTCGAGATCCCGTGGGAGACGCCGATCAACACGATCGGCGGGCAGCGCCTGCACGGCATGGAGATCGGCGTGTCGACCGAGCTGGAGATCGCGCGCGCGGTGGACTCGGGCGACCTCGACCCGATCAACGTGCACCCGCTGCCGGCGCAGCAGGCGATCCTCGACGCCTTCATCCAGCTGGGCTTCCGCTTCAAGAGCGCGGACATGGAGCGCGGTCACATCCGCGGCACCCGTCAGCGGCTGCCCTTCTACCAGGAGATCGAGTTCTTCGCGCCGCAGCAGTACCGCGGCCTGAACCAGGTCGAGGTCAGCTTCGTCGCGGACGAGCGCGAGATGGACGTCGTCCTGGAGATGGACAAGAAGCCGGGTCTCTTCACCGAGGGCAGCGACTCCTTCCGGGCGTTCAAGGTGGGTCTGAACGACTTCCAGGGGACGGACTGGAACGCTTACCTCAACCAGTGGCTCGCCGAGGTCGGCGGCCGTCGCAACTGGATGTAGTACGGACGATCCGGAGGTTTCGACATGTCCGAGGGACAGCGGGCACCGCTCCCCCACGCCTTCCATCCGCCGGTGCCGGAGTTCGCCGTGGCGAGCGACGACGTGGCGCCCGGCGGGGTGCTGAAGGACGCTCAGGTCTACGCGGCGGGGAACGTCTCCCCCCAGCTGAGCTGGGAGGGGTTCCCGGCGGAGACCAAGAGCTTCGCCGTGACCTGCTTCGATCCGGACGCGCCGACGGGCAGCGGGTTCTGGCACTGGGTGCTGTTCGACATCCCGGCGTCGGTGACGGAGCTGCCCGCCGGGGCCGGTTCGGGCTCCTTCGAGGGGCTGCCGGCCGGGGCGGTGCACGCGCGGAACGACTACGGGGCGAAGGAGTTCGGCGGGGCGGCCCCGCCGGCCGGCGACCCGGCCCACCGCTACGTGTTCACCGTGTACGCGGTGGACACCGAGAAGCTGGGGCCGGACGCGGACGCCTCGCCGGCCGCCGTCGGCTTCAACCTGCGGTTCCACACGCTGGGCCGGGCCCAGTTGATCGGTGAGTACGCGGCGCCCGCGGCAGGCTGATCGTTCGTTTGTTGTTTGCCCGCTTCTGGTCTTGGAGAGATCAGAAGCGGGCATCTTTTGTTGCGCACGAAATTGCGTTGTCCGACCCCGGCCGGCCCGGCCATCGTTTGATCCAAGCCCGCCAGGGGGGTGGGCCGGCACAACGGGAGGTGGGCACCATGCGGGACACGCTGGTACTGAACGCGAGCTTCGAGCCGCTGTCGACGGTGACACTCAACCGTGCGGTGGTACTCGTCCTGCAGGACAAGGCCGTCGTGGAGCAGTCCCATCCCGATCTGCGGGTGCGTGCCGCCGCCGTCGACCTTCCGGTGCCCCGGGTGATCAGGCTCTGCCGTTTCGTCCGGGTGCCGTTCCGAAGACAGGCACCGTGGTCGAGGAGGGGGGTGCTGGTCCGGGACCAGCACCGGTGCGCGTACTGCGGGAGGCGCGCGACGACCGTGGACCATGTGGTGCCGCGGGCGCAGGGGGGCGGGGACAGCTGGCTGAACACGGTCGCCTCCTGTGCGGAGGACAACCACCGCAAGGCGGACCGGACGCCGGAGCAGGCCGGGATGCCGCTGCTCTTCGAGCCGTTCGTGCCGACGCCGGCGGACGCGATGCTGCTGGCGATGCGGGCGGGTGAGCGGTCGGAGCTGCCGGAGTGGCTGGCGCGTACCGCCGCCTGACGCGTACGAGGTGAGGGCCCGCCCCGGTCGGGGGCGGGCCCCTCCGTCATTTCAGGGTGAGCTGGAGGATGGCGACGACGCCGACGGCGATGATGACGCCGCGCAGGACGGCGGGCTTGAGGCGGCGGCCGACCTTGGCGCCGATCTGGCCGCCGAGGGTGGAGCCGACGGCGATGAGGAGGACGGCGGTCCAGTCGAACTCGGCGACGAAGAGGAAGAAGACGGCGGCGACGCCGTTGACGAGCGCGCCGAGGATGTTCTTGACCGCGTTGATCCGCTGCAGGTCGTCGTGGAGCAGCAGGCCCATGAGGGAGAGGTAGAGGACGCCCTGGGCGGCGCCGAAGTAGCCGCCGTACATGCTGGCGAGGGTGAGGCCGACGAGGAGGACGGGGCCGCCGTCGGGGTGGGCCTCGTTGCCGGTCTCCTCGCGGCGGCGCTGGACGGCGGCGGCGATGCGGGGCTGGAAGAGGACGAGGATCAGGGCCAGTCCGATGAGGACGGGGACGATCGCGTCGAACGCCTTGGAGGGCAGGGCGAGGAGCAGGATCGCGCCGATGAGTCCGCCGACGAGGGCGGCGGCGCCGAGGCGGAGCACCCGGCGGGTCTGGCCCTTGAGTTCGCGGCGGTAGCCGATGGCTCCGCTGATGGAGCCGGGGACGAGGCCGAGGGCGTTGGAGACGTTCGCGGTGATCGGGGGCAGTCCGGTCGCGAGGAGGACCGGGAACGTGATGAGCGTCCCCGATCCCACGATGGTGTTGATGGCGCCGGCGCCGATGCCGGCGGCGAAGACTGCCAGGGCTTCCCAGATGGACAAAGCCGTTTCCTCACATGGTCAGTGGCTCGCCTCCCCGCCCTGCGTGCGGCGAGGGTCGAGGGGCTCGCACCGATCATGCCCGGGATTACGTGTACGTGTCAGCCGTGATCAGTCGACCGTGGGTTCTTCACGCCTCGCGGACGGGACGTCCTTGGTGAAGGACGGGGCGCCCGGGCCCATGTTGCCGAGGGCGCCGGAGAGTCCCTTGAGTGCGTCGCCGATCTCGCTGGGCACGATCCAGAGCTTGTTGGCGTCGCCCTCGGCGATCTTCGGGAGCATCTGGAGGTACTGGTACGAGAGGAGCTTCTGGTCCGGGTCGCCGGCGTGGATGGCCTCGAAGACGGTGCGGACGGCCTGGGCCTCGCCCTCGGCCTTGAGGGCGGCGGCCTTGGCCTCGCCCTCGGCGCGGAGGATCGCGGACTGCTTCTCGCCCTCGGCGCGCAGGATCTCGGACTGGCGGACGCCCTCGGCCTGGAGGATGGCGGCGCGCTTGTCGCGGTCGGCGCGCATCTGCTTCTCCATCGAGTCCTGGATGGAGGTCGGGGGCTCGATGGCCTTGAGCTCGACGCGGTTGACGCGGATGCCCCACTTGCCGGTGGCCTCGTCGAGGACGCCGCGGAGGGCGGCGTTGATGTCCTCGCGGGAGGTGAGGGTCCGCTCCAGGTCCATGCCGCCGATGATGTTGCGGAGGGTGGTGACGGTGAGCTGCTCGATGGCCTGGATGTAGCTGGCGACCTCGTAGGTCGCGGCCCGGGCGTCGGTCACCTGGTAGTAGATGACGGTGTCGATGTTGACGACCAGGTTGTCCTGGGTGATCACCGGCTGGGGCGGGAAGGGGACGACCTGCTCGCGGAGGTCGATGCGGTTGCGGATCGTGTCGATGAACGGGACGACGATGTTGAGGCCGGCGTTGAGGGTGCGGGTGTAGCGGCCGAAGCGCTCCACGATCGCGGCGCTGGCCTGCGGGATGACCTGGATCGTCTTGATCAGGGCGATGAAGACGAGCACCACCAGAATGATCAGGACGATGATGACTGCTGACATCGTGTTCCCGTGCCCTTCGCTGCCGGTTGTGTGCCGGGGTTCTCTCGGGTTTCTCTTCCGAAGATCGAGTTTCCCAGACGCCCGGACGTCGTGGGTGGGCTTCGGTCAGATGACGACGGCGGTGGCTCCCTCGATCTCGACGACGTCGACCTCCTCGCCCGGTTCGAAGACGCGGGTGGCGTCGAGGGAGCGGGCGGACCAGATCTCGCCGGCGAGCTTGATGCGGCCGCCTTCGGCGTCGACCCTTTCCACGACGCGGGCCTGACGGCCCTTCAGGGCGTCGATGCCGGTGGCGAGGGCGGCGGTGCCGGCGCGGTGGCGGGCCGCGATCGGGCGTACGACGGCGACGAGTGCGACGGAGACCGCCGCGAAGACGATCACCTGCGCGACGATGCCGAAGCCGAGGGCGGCGGTGACCGCGCCTGCGACGGCCCCGACGGCGAACATGCCGAACTCCGGCATGGCGGTGAGGACCAGGGGAATGCCGAGCCCCACCGCGCCGATCAGCCACCAGATCCATGCGTCGATGTCCACACGGTCATGGTAGGGCGGGTGGGGCCTCGTGGGACAGGGCGCGGTGCGGTGCCGTGGCTGTGCGGGTCACGGCGGGTCACGGCCCTGCGGGGCGTGGCTACTTGAGGGGCAGGCCCTGGGCGGTCCAGCGGTCGCCGACGCGCTCGACGACGAGCGGGAGGCCGAAACAGCGGGAGAGGTTGCGGGAGTTGAGCTCGGTCTCCATGGGGCCGGCGGCGAGCACCTTGCCCTGACGGATCATCAGGACGTGGGTGAAGCCGGGGGCGATCTCCTCGACGTGGTGGGTGACCATGATCATGGAGGGGGCGTACGGGTCCCGGGCGAGGCGGCCGAGGCGGCGGACCAGGTCCTCGCGGCCGCCGAGGTCGAGGCCGGCGGCGGGCTCGTCGAGGAGGAGGAGCTCGGGGTCGGTCATCATCGCGCGGGCGATCAGGGTGCGCTTGCGCTCGCCCTCGGAGAGGGTGCCGAACTTCCGGTCCAGGTAGTCGTTCATGCCGAGGCGGTCGAGGAAGGCGCGGGCGCGCTCCTCGTCGACCGGGTCATAGTCCTCGTGCCAGGTGGCGGTCATGCCGTACGCGGCGGTGAGGACGGTCTGGAGGACGGTCTGGCGCTTGGGCAGCTTCTCCGCCATCGCGATGCCGGCCATGCCGATGCGGGGGCGCAGCTCGAAGACGTCGACGCCGCCGAGGCGCTCGCCGAGGATCGTGGCGGTGCCGGTGGTGGGGTAGAGGTAGCTGGAGGCGACGTTGAGGAGGGTGGTCTTGCCGGCGCCGTTGGGGCCGAGGATGACCCAGCGCTCTCCTTCCTTGACCGACCAGGAGACCTCGTCCACCAGAGCGCGTCCGTCGCGGACCACGGATACGTCCACCAGCTCCAGTACATCGCTCATGAGCGCGTTGTCTCCCCTTGCCGTCGAGTCGTGTCGGCTCGTGTCGTCGCCTTGGGCCGCGGGCGCGGCGTCCACGGGAAAACCTACGTCATCGGCGAGGCGGGCCGGTCCTTAGGGCGTCGTTCGGGTCCCTACTCTGGGGGGATGCTTTCGGAACCACGTTCAGGACGCCTGGCCGCCTGGGGCAATGCCCTGCTGGCCGGGGCGGTGTCGCCGGACGACGCGGCGCTGGCGATTGTCGGGGAGGACTCGGTGCACCGGGTGGCGGGGCTGCCGGGTGAGGCGGGTCCGGTGGGGCTGACGCTGGCGCTGGGGCGGCTGCGGCGGCTCGGGGTGACCGGGTGGCGGGTGGCGCTGCCGGCGCCGGGGCATCCGCTGGGGCTGAGCGGTCCGCCGGACTTCAACGCGCGCGCGTTGGAGGCGGAGGAGGCGGTGGTCGGGTACGGGGCGCCGTACGGGCTGGTGCCGGAGGTCTCGGAGGCGGGTCCCCGGGGCGACGTGCACGTCGAGGTGGTGTGGCACTGCCTGGCGGTGCGGGAGGCGCCGCCGGCCGACGTGCCGTCGCTGAGCGAGGCGGAGCGGGAGCTGGCGGAGGCGCTGCGGGACGCGACGGCGGCGCTGACGCGGCTGGACGTGGCGGCGTCGGGTCCGGCGGCGGAGGCGGCGCGGGACGCGTACCGGGCGCGGGCGGAGGCGGGTCGCGAGCTCCTGGCCCCCGGCTACCCGCCCCGCGCGGTCCGCGTCCTGGAGCTGGCCCAGCGCATCGGCCTGATGGTCGACCTGGCGTACGGCAACGGCCACGGCGGCGCGGTGAGCGCCTCCGAGATGGCGGCGCGGGGGGCGGTGCTGCGGCCGGTGGAACGGGTGGCACGACGGGCGCAGGTCGCCGCGTACAACGCGTGGGTGGAGGAACGGGAACGGGAACGGGGCTGACCGCCACGGGGCGGGGACGGGCGGAGGGGGCCATCGCGGTGCCGCGCCGTGGGGACGGATCCCCTCCCGCCCGGGGCAGGGCGCTGGGGACGGCGGACGGAGTCCGGCGCAGCGGGACGAAGCCCGGGAGGCGCCCTGGCGCCGAGCGGTGCGAGGGACGCGGCGAGAGGGAGGGGCTGGCGGCGCGGGGGGCGGTGCTGCGGCCGGTGGAACGGGTGGCACGACGGGCGCAGGTCGCCGCGTACAACGCGTGGGTGGAGGAACGGGAGCGGGAACGGGGGTGACCGTCTTGGGGCGGGGGCGGGCGGAGGGGGCCATCGCGGTGTCGCGGCTGGTGGGCGGCGGGCTCGGGGCGGGGTCTCCCCCCGGTGCCTGACGGGGCCGGCGGACGGAGTCCGGCGCAGCGGGGCGAAGCCCGGGACGCGCCCAGGCGCCGAGCGGTGCGAGCGACGCGGTGAGAGGGAGGGGCCGGCGGCGCGGGTGGCACGACGGGCGCAGGTCGCCGGGTACCACCGTGGGCGCGCCTGGGCGGGAGGGGTGGGGAGCGGGGGGCTGGGGGTACGCCGACGGCCCCCGGAGGGAGGGTTCCGGGGGCCGTCGGGGGTGGCGGGTCAGCCGTTGAAGGCGCCGTTGCCGAAGGCGGGGTTGAGCAGGCCGATCACGTTGACCGTGTTGCCGGAGACGTTCACGGGCACGTGGACCGGGACCTGCACCAGGTTGCCGGAGGCGACACCCGGGGAGTTGAGGGCCTTGCCGTCGGCCTCGGCGCCGTGGGCGGAGGCGACACCGGCACCGGCGGCGACGATGCCACCGGCGACCATGGTGAGGGCAGCGGCCTTCTTGAGGTTCTTCACTTGGTATTTCCTCCTGGTCATCGCTGCGGCCGATCCGCCGCAGCACGCCTTGGAGAACGCCGGCCGCCCGCCGGGGTTGCGCCGAACGGGGGATGTACACCCGACGGTATGACCTTCTGAACGGGCGTGCGCCCCGGCGCGTGAACGGAGCGTTTCAGGTGGTGAGGCCGTGGCGGACCGCCCAGAGCGCCGCCTGGGTGCGGTCCGCCAGGTCCAGTTTCATGAGGATGTTCGAGACGTGGGTCTTCACCGTCTTCTCGGAGAGGACCAGGGCGCGGGCGATCTCGCGGTTGGAGCGGCCGTCGGCGATCAGGCCGAGGACCTCGCGCTCGCGCTCCGTGAGGGTGGTGCCCCGGCCCGTGCCGCCCTGGGGCTCGTCCTGGGCGAGGAGCGCTTCGGCGACCTCGGGCTGGAGCAGGACGTGGCCGGCGTGGACGGAGCGGATCGCGCCCGCGAGGGCGTCGGGGTCGACGTCCTTGTAGACGTATCCCGAGGCGCCGGCCCGCAGGGCGGGGACGACGGTGCGCTGCTCGGTGAAGCTGGTCACGATGAGGACCTTCGCCGGGTTGGCGAGGGCGCGGAGCCGCTTGAGGGCCTCGATGCCGTCGGTGCCGGGCATCTTGACGTCCATGAGGACGACGTCGGGGCGGAGCTCCTCGGCGCGGGCGACGCCCTCGGCGCCGTCGGCCGCCTCGCCGACGACCTCTATGTCGTCCTGGACCTCCAGGAACGTGCGCAGGCCGCGGCGGACGACCTGGTGGTCGTCGACCAGGAGCACGCGGATGGGCTTGTCAGCCACCGGGGACCTCCATCTCGATCGTGGTGCCCTCGCCGGGGGCGGAGGTCACGGTGAGGGCGCCGCCGACTCCGGCGGCGCGGTCGCGCATGGACACCAGGCCGAGGTGGCGGCCGGCGCGGCGGACCGCCTTCGGGTCGAAGCCGCGGCCATCGTCGGCAACGGTGAGCCGCGCGCCCTGGCCCTGCCGGGTGAGCGCCACGGCGACCCGGGCCGCCTCGGCGTGCCGCAGCGCGTTGTGCAGGGCCTCCTGGGCGACCCGGAGGACGGCCTCCTCCTGGGCGGCGGGCAGGGCGCGGATGCCGGAGCTGTCGAAGACGACCGTCGCGGTGTGGGCGCGGTCGAGGACCTGGATCTGGGTACGGAGGGTGTGGACGAGGCCGTCCTCGTCGAGGGCCGCCGGGCGGAGCTCGACGACGGCGGCGCGCAGCTCGTCGGCGGCTTCCGCCGCGAGCGCGGCGACCTGCTGGAGCTCGCCCTTGGCGCGGACCGGGTCGCGGTCGACGAGGGCGGCGGCGGCCTGGGCGGTGAGCCGGAGCGAGAAGAGCTTCTGGCTGACGGCGTCGTGCAGCTCGTGGGCGAGCCGCGAGCGCTCCTCGGCGATGGTGAGCTCGCGGCTGCGCTCGTAGAGGCGGGCGTTGGTGAGGGCGATGGCGGCGTGCTGGGCCAGGATGCCGAGGAGCTCCTCGTCCTCGGCGGTGAAGCCGCAGCTTCCCTCGGGTTTGGGGCAGCGCTTGTTGGCGAGGAAGAGGGCGCCCAGGGTCTCGTCGCCGTCGCGGACGGGGAGGCCGAGGAAGTCGGAGAGCTCGGGGTGGGCGTCGGGCCAGCCGCCGAAGCGGGGGTCCTCGCGGACGTCGGCGAGCCGCTCGGGCTCGGCCTTGTGCAGCATCGCGGCGAGGACGCCGTGCTGCCGGGGCAGGGGGCCGATGGCCTTCCACTCTTCGTCGCTGACGCCGTCGACGACGAACTGGGCGAAACCACCGTGGTCGTCCGGGACGCCCAGCGCCGCGTACTCGGCGTCGAGCAGCTCGCGGGCGGAGACCACGATCGTCTTGAGGACGTCGCGGACCTCCATCTGCCGGCTCATCGCCAGAAGCGCGGTGCTCACGGCGGCGAGGCCGGAGCTCGATCGGTGGCTCATGGCTTCACCGTACCGGCGGGGTGTGACGGTCCGTATGGGCCTGTGGACGGCGATGGACCGGGTCGCGGGACCTAGGTCGTCGTGCCTGGGCCGGCCAGGGCGGCCCGGTGCTCCGCGCGGGGGCCGGGGCCGGGCGGCGGACAGGGGAGCACGTGCGCGCGTGCGCGAGTGCGCGCGTGCGTAGGGGGAGGGCGCGTCCGCGGGGACGTGGGTTCTGGAGGAGTCGTGTCGGAGCCGGTCCGGTACGGGTGGGCGGGGCCGGTACGCCTACCGGGCGCGTCCGGGTGAGTGCGCCGGCCGCCGACAAGGGCGGCGGCGTGCCCCCGGGGCACGGGACAGATGGGGCGGGGCTGGGGCCCAGGGGCCGGGACAGGAAGGGGGGGCAGCCGGGCCAGGGACGGGGGCCGGGAGCCGGGAGCCGGAATAGGGACAGGGGCCGGGAGCCGGGACGGGGCCGGGAGCCGGAACAGGGACTGGGGCCGGGACCGGGA
>NZ_JOGX01000113.1 GCF_000719555.1 Streptomyces sp. NRRL F-5727 | reverse complement strand
GGGGATGGGGGTGGTGCGTGGGGGAGTGCGGGCCCGCCCGGGTGGGGCGGGCGGTGGCGGCGGTCGGCGCTAGCCGGTGTGGGTGCGGAAGCCGGTGAACACGCCCGTCCCGGCGTGCCCTTCGCCCTCCGGGGCGGCGGCGAACAGGCCGAGCAGGGCGCCCACCCACCGCCAGGGGGTGGCCGCGAACTCGGGGCCGAGCCGGACGGGTCCCGCGCCGGCGTCGTAGGAGAAGCGGCAGCGGGCGTCGGCGGTGACCTCGATCCGCAGCAGCACCCCGTCGGTGCCGAGAGGCACGGCGCGGGCCGCGTCCCGCTCCCGGTCGGCGTTGCCCGGGGCGAAGCGGTGGACGAGCCGCGGTCCGCCGTCGGCGTCCCGTTCGAGGCCGATCCAGGCGTACGCGTCGCCGAGCACGACCAGTCCGGCCCGTGCCCCGGGCGCCGTGGACTCCAGCCGCAGCCGGACCTCCACGGTCCGGGCTCCGGCGGGCAGCCGCTGCGTGAGCACGTGCGGTACCGACCGCAGGTCGTCCGCCCGCCCGGTACGGACGCAGGCGAGCCGCAGCCCCTCGCCGGGGTGCGGACTCGTCCACCCCGCACCGGGGTTGGCGGTCCACGACCACTGCGGCCCGAAGACGCCGCCCGGGAAGGAGTCGTCCACGGCCGGCCGGGCCGGGGGACCCGACGGCAGGTCGGGCTTGCGGTGGACGCGCACGGGGGAACCGTCGTCGCCGAGGACCGGCCAGCCGTCCGCGTCCCAGCGCATCGGCTGGAGGTGGACGAGCCGGCCGTGCGCCCCGGTCTGCTGGAAGTGCAGGAACCAGTCCTCGCCCGCGCCGGTGCGTACCCAGCCGCCCTGGTGGGGGCCGTTGACGTCGGTGTCGCCCTGGGAGAGGACGATCCGCTCCTCGTACGGGCCGAAGAACGAGTCGGCGCGGAAGGCGCCCTGCCAGCCGGTGGCGACGCCGCCGGCCGGGGCGAGGATCCAGAAGCGGCCGTCGTGCCGGTACAGCTTGGGCCCCTCCAGGGTGAACCAGCCGGGGATCAGGTCGGCGTCGATGAGCGTGCCGCCCTCGTCGAGGACCTTGGTGCCGTCCGGGCTCATCCGGTGCCCGGTGATCCGGTTGTTGAAGCCGGCCCGGGACTTCGCCCAGCCGTGCACCAGATACGCCTCGCCGGTCTCCGTGTCCCACAGCGGGCACGCGTCGATCAGCCCCCGGCCCTCCTTCACCAGGTGCGGCCGGGTCCAAGGCCCTTCGATCGACGCCGAGTTGATCTGGAAGACGCCGTGGTCGGGGTCGCCCCAGAAGATCCAGAACCGGCCGTCGTGACGGCGGAGGGACGGCGCCCACACCCCGCAGTCGTGCCGGGGACCGGTGAACGCCTCCTCCGGTTCGAGCCGTTCGAGCGCGTGTCCGACGAGCGTCCAGTTGACCAGGTCCCGGGAGTGCAGCAGCGGCAGTCCGGGGGCGCGGCCGAAGCTGGAGGCGGTGAGATAGAAGTCCTCGCCGACCCGGACCACGTCCGGATCGGACCAGTCCGCCGCCAGGACCGGGTTGCGGTACGTGCCGTCCCCCAGGTCGCCGGTGACCTCGGGCACCACGGCCCCGGTCATGTCGCCACCGCCTTGCGGACCAGGGCGGCGGCGCCGTCCCGGTCGAGCCGCCCGTCGGCGACGACGGTGACCACGCGCCGGACGAACGTCTCCCCGGCCGGGACCGCGAGCCGCTCCTCGTACGCGAGGGAGGAGCCGACGCCCGGGTACTCGGCGGCCCGCACGAACCAGGGGTCGCGCCGGGTGGTCCCGGTCGCCCCGGCGAAGACCAGGCTCCAGCCGTCGCCGCACATCGCCACCCAGTCGGCGCGGGCCCCGTGCACGGCCTCCTCGCCGTCCGCCCCGGGCCCGAACACCCGTGGCGCCGCGGCCTCCTTGGGGGCGCGCCAGAAGAAGCCGCCGTAGGCGGCGCCCGGGCGTCCGTTGGTGGCCGGGCTGCCGACGGACAGGTCGCGGCCGGAGACGTTGGCGACCGAGAAGGTCAGGTCGAGGGCCCACGCCGTGTCGGTGAGCGGGACCGCGGCGACCGTGCGGTGTTCGGCGAACAGTCGCTCCCCTCCGGCGGTCCAGCTCACCTCCTCGACGAAGCCGTCCGGGTCGCACAGCTTGAAGCCGTCGTGCCGCTGCACGCCGTGGTTGTCCAGCTCGACCGAGCCCCGGCCGCGGACGAAGGTCCGACCGCCCCAGAAGTTCCGCCCCTCGACGTCCGGGACGGCGATCCCGACGCCCAGGTGGTGCACGTGGTCCTCGGGCAGCACCTCGGTGACGGCCCGCCCGGCGAGCGTGGTCACCGGGTGCAGATAGGGGCGCGGGGAGTGGTCGGCGGCGAGCGCCGGGCGGGTCACGCAGTGGGCGACGGCGCGGCCGGCGGCCCGCAGGACGACGGTGTCGGCGGTGCTCATCGGACCTCCGCCGGGGCCGGCGACGCCCAGGGGGCGCCGAGCTCGGAGTAGAGCCGGAGCTGTTCGGCGCTCGCGGCCACCAGTGCCTCCACGCCCGCCACGACCCGCCGTTCGGCGCTCTCGCCGGGCTCGGTGCGCCAGTGGGCGGCGGGCAGCGGCAGCGGGTCGGGCGCGGTGCGGACCGCCTCGACGACCCGCATGAACGCGCCGGTGGCGTTCGGCGGCACGAGGAGCGGGGTGCCGCCGGTGACGTGCGCGACCAGGTTCTCCAGCAGGTCGGTGCGCCCGTAGGTGATCTCCTCGGGGCCGTGTCCGGCGCGCTGGAGCAGGATCCGGTCCTCGCGGTACCAGAAGGTGATCCGGCCGCGGCTGCCGTGCACCACCACGTACGGCTCGCCGGTCTTCTCGGCGCAGAGCGTCGCCGCCACGGTCACCGGCGGTCCGGCGGCGGTGGTCACGCGGACGGCGGAGGTGTCGTCCGACTCGATGGCGTTGGCGTGGAAGAGCTCGGTCTCGATGCCGGTGACGTCCTCGGCGCGGGTGGTCCCGGCGAGGGCGAGGGCGGTGGCGACGGCGTGCGCCAGCGGGTTGGTCAGCGCTCCGTCGACGACGTCGAGGCCGTCGAGCCGGCGCCGGCCGGCCCAGGGCGCGCGCCGGAAGTACGCCTCGTCGCGGACCCAGGCGCCGGCCGCGCCGACGCCCCGGACCTCGCCGATGGCGCCCCGCTCGATCAGCTCGCGGACGGCGGGCACGGCGTGCGAGCCGAGCGACTGGAAGCCGATCTGGCAGGCCCGGCCGGTCTCCGCGACCCCGTCGGCCATCCGCCGGAACTCGGCGTACGACGGGGCCGGCGGCTTCTCCAGGAGGATGTCGGCGCCGTGCCGGGCGGCGGCCAGCGTCATGTCGGTGTGGGTCTGGATCGGGGTGCTGAGCACCGCCAGCCTCGCGCCGGTGGCGGCGAGCAGCGCCTCGAAGTCGTCGGACTGGGCGGGGTCGCCGAGTCCGTCGAGCTCGGCGGCGTCGAGCGGGCGCAGCTCGCAGACGCCGGCGAGGCGGACCAGGCCGAGCCGTTCGAGCCGGTGGATGTTGAGGAGGTGGCTGCGGCCGTGGCCGCGGGCGCCCGCGAGGACGACGGGCAGGGGTTCACGTACGGACTGGGGTGCGGGCATGGGGCTCATCCCTTCACCGCCCCGGCGCTGAAGCCGGTGACGAGCCACTTCTGGATGAAGGCGAAGACGATCACGACGGGGACGGCGGCGATGACGCCGCCCGCGGCGAGTGCGCCGAGGTCGACGCTGTCGGCGCCCATGAGGGTGTTGAGGCCGACCGGGATGGTCTGCTTGCTCTGGCTGCTGAGGAACATCAGGGCGAAGAGGAAGTGGTTCCAGGCGTGCACGAAGGCGAAGGAGCCGACGGCGACCAGACCGGGCCGCAGCAGTGGCAGCACGACGATCAGGAAGGCGCGGAACCGGTTGCAGCCGTCGACCCAGGCGGCCTCCTCCAGGGAGGGCGGCACGTTCCTGATGAATCCGCTGATGAGGATCATCGACAGCGGCAGCTGGAAGACGGTCTCGGCGAGGATGACGCTGCCGATCGAGTTGATCATCCGCAGTTCGGCGAAGATCTGGAAGAGCGGCACGAGGAGCAGGGCGCCCGGCACGAACTGGGAGCAGAGCAGGGCCAGCATGAAGCCCTTCTTGATCCGGAAGTCGAAGCGGGCGAGGGCGTATCCGCCGGCCAGCGCGACCACCGTGGTGCTGATGAGCACGGCGACGCCGATGAGCAGGCTGTTCTGGAAGAAGATCCCGAAGCTGCGCTCGGTCCACACCTTCTCGAAGTGCTCGGTCGTCATCGGCCAGGGCAGCAGCGAGGTCGAGCCGGCCGGGCGGACGGAGAAGAGGAAGATCCAGTAGAAGGGGACCAGGGTGAAGACGAGGTAGATGCCGAGCGGCAGGTAGATCTGCCAGCGGGGGACCTCGTCCCAGGCCCGGTGCCGCTTGCGGGCGGCGGCGGGCGGGGTGTTCCGCGGCGGCTGCGCGGGGCCGGTGGCCCCGGTGGCGGGGGCGGTGCGGGTGGGGGTGGCTGCGGCGGTCACTTGCTGTCGCCTCCGAACTTGCTCAGGCGCAGGTAGACGATCGAGCAGAAGAGAAGGATCACGAACGCCACCGTGGTGAGGGCGGAGGCGTAACCGAAGTTGTGGGCGTCGACGCTGGTCTCGGCGACGTAGAGCGGCAGGGTCGTGGTGACGCCCGCGGGTCCGCCGCCGGTCAGCGTGTAGAGCAGGTCGACGTTGTTGAACTCCCACACCGCGCGCAGCAGCGTGGAGAGGACGATCGCGTCCCGGATGTGCGGGAGCGTGATGTGGAAGAACTGCCGCAGCCGGCCCGCCCCGTCGACCTCGGCGGCCTCGTACAGGTCGCCCGGGACGGACTGGAGGTCGGCGAGGATGAGGATGGCGAAGAAGGGCACGCCGCGCCAGAGGTCGGCGACGATCGCCGCCCAGAAGACGGTGCCGGTGTCGGAGAGCAGCGAGGTGCCGTACTCGCCGATGCCGAGGTCCGCCAGATAACGGGTGATGCCGGTCTGGGAGTTGTAGAGCAGCACCCAGATCGCGGAGGTGAGCACGCCCGAGACGGCCCACGGCGAGAAGACCAGGGCCCGGCCCAGGGCGCGGCCGACGAAGGTCTGGTTGACGATGAGGGCGAGCGCCAGGCCGAAGAGGAGCTGGAGCGACACCTCCACCACGACCCACTTGAGGCTGAAGGTCAGGGTGCCCCAGAAGTGCGGGTCGTCCGTGAAGATCTTCGTGAAGTTGTCGAAGCCGGCGAAACCGTTCCGCCAGGGCTTCGTCGGGTTGTAGTGCTGGAGGCTGTAGTAGAAGACGCTCAGCACGGGGTAGGCGATGAAGCCCAGCATCAACAGCCCCGCGGGCGCGATCAGCAGGTACGGCAGCCGGCGGGGGGTCGCTCCCGTGCGGCGGCGCCCCCGTGCCGTGGCGGCGCGGGGCGGTTTGGTCACAGCTGTGGCCATGACGGCGGCTCCGTTCTCGGGCGGGCGGTGCGAGGGTTCGGAAAGCGCTTTCTATCAGAGGTGAAGCGCTTCGCGAACGATGTTCGATATCTCGAACAGATCGGGCGGTGAGGGGGGACGGCGGGGTTCAGCCCGCGTAGGGTTCGGGCGTCGTCCCCGGCCGGGCCAGGAACTCGAAGTCGCAGCCGGTGTCGGCCTGGGAGATCTGCTCCATGTACAGCGCGCCGTAACCGCGCTCGTACCGGGCCGGCGGCGGGGTCCACCCGGCCCGCCGGCGCTCCAGCTCCTCGTCGCCGACGTGCAGACGGAGGGAGCGGGCCGCGACGTCGAGGGTGATCGTATCGCCCGTACGGACCAGGGCAAGAGGCCCGCCGACATGCGATTCCGGCGCCACGTGCAGCACGCACGCCCCGTAACTGGTGCCGCTCATCCGCGCGTCGGAGATGCGCACCATGTCCCGCACCCCCTGCTCCAGCAGGTACTTCGGGATCGGCAGCATCCCGTACTCCGGCATCCCCGGACCGCCCTTGGGACCCGCGCCGCGCAGCACGAGCACGTGGTCGGCGGTGATCCCCAGCGCCGGGTCGTCGATGGTCCGCTGCATCGTCCTGTAGTCGTCGAAGACGACGGCGGGACCGGTGTGCTTCAGGAACCGCTGCTCCATGGCGACGTGCTTGATGACCGCCCCGTCCGGGCACAGGTTGCCCCGCAGCACCGCGAGCCCGCCCTCGGCCGCCAGCGGCCGGTGCCGCTCCCGGATCACCTCGTCGTTGTGGACGAGCGCCCCGTCGAGCTGCTCCCGCAGGCTGGCGTGGGAGACCGTCGGCCGGTCCAGGTGGAGCACGTCCGCGATCCGCGACAGGAAGCCGGTCATCCCGCCCGCGAAGTGGAAGTCCTCCATGAGGTACGCCCCGCCGGGCCGCAGGTTCGCGAGCACCGGCACCGTCCGCGCGATCCGGTCGAAGTCGTCCAGCGTCAGCTTCACCCCCGAGCGCCCGGCCATCGCGATCAGATGGATCACCGCGTTGGTCGAACCGCCGAGCGCCAGGACCGCGGCGACCGCGTCCTCGTACGCCTCCCGGGTCAGCAGCCGCGACAGCCGCAGGTCCTGACGGACCAGCTCCACGATCCGCATCCCGGACGCGGCGGCCATCCGGTCGTGCCCCGAGTCCACCGCCGGCACCGAGGAGGCGCCCGGCACGGTCACGCCCAGGGTCTCCGCCGCGGCGGTCAGCGTCGACGCCGTCCCCATCGTCATGCAGTGACCGGGGGAGCGGGCGAGCCCGTTCTCCAGCTCGGCCATCTCGCAGTCGCCGATGGTGCCGGCCCGCCGCTCGTCCCAGTACTTCCACATGTCCGTGCCGGACCCGAGGGTCTCCCCCCGCCAGTGCCCCGGCAGCATCGGACCGGCCGGCACGAACACCGTCGGCAGGTCCATCGACGCCGCACCCATCAGCAGCGCCGGCGTCGTCTTGTCGCAGCCGCCCATCAGGACCGCCCCGTCCACCGGGTACGAGCGCAGCAGCTCCTCCGTCTCCATCGCGAGGAGGTTGCGGTAGAGCATCGGCGTCGGCTTCTGGAAGGTCTCCGACAGCGTCGACACCGGGAACTCCAGCGGGAAGCCGCCGGCCTGCCACACCCCCCGCTTCACGGCCTGCGCGCGGTCGCGCAGGTGCACGTGGCAGGGGTTGATGTCCGACCAGGTGTTCAGGATCGCGATGACCGGCTTGCCCAGGTGCTCCTCGGGCAGATAGCCGAGCTGCCGGGTCCGCGCGCGGTGGCTGAACGACCGCAGCCCGTCGGTCCCGTACCACTGGTGACTGCGCAGCTCGTGCGGCTGCTTCGGCGCCCCGTCCGTCATATCGGCCACCCGCCGGCGATCGCCGCGACCTCGGCCCGCGCGTCCTCCGGGAGCTCCCGGCTCGGCGGCCGGATGTCCCGGCGGCACAGCCCCAGCGAGGCCAGCGCCTCCTTCACCACGGTCACGTTGTCCGCGTTCCCGTTGGCGGCCCGCAGCTCCTCGAAGCGGCGGATCCGCTCCCACACCTTCATCGCGGTCCCGTAGTCTCCGGCCCGCAGAGCTTCCAGCATCTCCAGGGAGACCGCGGGGGCGACGTTGACCAGACCGGAGGTGAAACCGGTGGCGCCCGCCGAGAAGTACGAGGGCGCGTACGGCTCCGCGAGACCCGCCACCCACACGAACCGGTCCAGGCCCGCGTCCCGGGCGAAGCCGGCGAACCGGGCCGCGTCCGGCACCGCGTACTTGACGCCGACCACGTTCGGGCAGGCGGCGCCCAGTTCGGCCAGCCGCGCCCCGCTCAGCTGCGGGTTGCGGATGTAGGGGACGACGCCCAGCTCCGGCACCGCCTCCGCGATGGCCCGGTGGTAGTCGACCCAGCCGCTCTCGGAGACGTACGGGTGCACCGGCTGGTGGACCATCACCATGTGCGCCCCGGTGTCCCGGGCGTGCCGGGCCGCCCCGACCGCGGTCGGCAGGTCGTGCCCGACGCCGACCAGGACCGCGGCGCGGCCGGCCGCCTCCGCGACGGTCGCCTCGGTGACCGAGCGGCGCTCGTCGGGGGTGAGGGCGTAGAACTCGCCGGTGTTGCCGTTGGGGGTGAGGGTGCGCACCCCGCCGTCGAGCAGCCGGCGCAGCAGCGCCCGGTGGGCGGCGGAGTCCACCCGGCCGTCCTCGGCGAACGGCGTGACCGGGATGGCCACGACGTCGGCGAGGGCGGCCCGAAGGGTCTCGAAGGTCATCGTCACTCACTGTCCAGGGGGTTCAGGGGGTTCTCGGGGAAGGCGCGCTCCACGAACGAGGCGATGTGGGCGTGCACCGCCCGGCGTGCCCCGTCCGCGTCCCCCGCGGCGGCGAGCCGCAGGATCTCCTCGTGCTCGGCCGCCTCGCGGTCCCAGGACGGGACGGCGGCCCAGGCGACGGTGGAGACGAGCGCGGCCTGGTCGCGCACCTCGTCGAGCATCCGCCCGAGCAGCGGGTTGCCGCAGGGGAGGTAGAGCGCGCGGTGGAACGCCCGGTTGGCCAGGGAGCGTTCGGCCGGGTCCTCGGCGGCGGCGGCCCGGGCGAGCGCCTCGTGGGCGTCGTCGAGCGGCGCACCGGAGGCGACGGCGCGGCGGACCGCCTCCGGCTCCAGCAGCAGCCGGACGTCGTACACGGCCCGGGCCATGTCGGCGTCGACCATCCGCACGGTGACGCCCTTGTACTGGCTCATCACCACCAGTCCGCTGCCCGCGAGCGTCTTCAGTGCCTCGCGCACCGGTGTCTTGGACACCCCGAAACGCGCGGCGAGTTCGGCTTCCACGAGGGCCTGCCCGGGTCTGAGGCCCCCGGTGAGGATGTCGTGCTTGATCGCCTCCAGGACGTACTGGGTCCTGGAGGGGATGGGGCTGGGGGCATAGGGCATGGCGCACTCTCAGATCTCATGTATCGCGTCTCATATATGACGTACGAAGTGCAACGGGCATGAAGCTAAGGGGGCGCTGGTGTTTCGTCAATGCTTCGCGCAGGGTGGATAGAAAGCGTTTTCTGCCTGTGATGGTGGAGCGGTCCCGGGACGGGCATCCGAGCCGGCGGCCTCGGGCGCACGCCCCGGCCGGGCGGCGAACCCCCGTCCGGACACGGCGCGTTCGACCGTGGCCCAGACGGCGGCCGGACGGGACGATGGACGGGACGACGGACGGGTACGACGGCGGCTTCGAACGAGCGGGGGCAGCACCATGACGCAGGGCGACACCGGTGACCGGGCGGACTTCCTCGCGGCGTACGACGCGATGCTGCGGCGCTGGCCCGCGGACGTCACCAGCATCGACGTGCCGTCGCCGTACGGCAGCACACGGGTCCACGTCTGCGGTCCGGAGGCCGGCGCCCCGCTCGTGCTGCTGCCCGGAGGCGGCACCACCTCCATGGCGTGGTTCCGGAACGTCGAGGACCTCGGCCGCCACCACCGCGTGTACGCGGTCGACGTCATGGGCGACGTCGGCCACAGCGTCAACGACGGGACACCGCTGCGCGGCGCCGCGGATCTGACGGCATGGCTCGACGCGCTCCTGGACGGACTCGGCCTCGGGGAGACGCGGCTGTGCGGCCACTCCTACGGCGCCTCGATCGCCCTCCGCTACGCGCTGCGCGCACCCCGCCGCGTCAGCGGACTGGCCCTCCTCGACCCCGTCAACTGCTTCGCCGGGCCGAGCCCCCGCTATCTGCTGCGCGCGCTTCCCACGCTCCTGCGCCCCACCGTCGCGCGACAGCGGGCCTTCCTGCTGTGGGAGACCGGCCGGCCCCCCGAGGACCCGGGGTGGCAGGACTTCCTCGACAGCACCACGACGGCGGTGCGATCCAAGGTGGTGGCCCTGCGCCGCCCCTGGCCGAAGGAGCTGAGGGCCTGCACCGTTCCGACCCTGGTCGTCCTGGCCGGACGCAGCCGGACCCACGACGCGCGACGGGTCGCGGCCAGGGCCCGGGCCCTCCTGCCCGGGGCCGACGTCGCCGTCCTCCCGGACGCCTCCCACCACACCCTCCCCACCGAGCGCCCGGCCGAACTCAACCGCCTGCTGGCGCGGTTCCTGGCCTGACGCCGGACACCGGGACGCCCGCCCCGGCAGGCGGGGCGGGCGTCCCGGTGCGCAGGGCGCGCGTCAGCGGTTCCCGATCGTCCAGACCGGATCCCAGCCCCACCAGGAGGGGGCCACGTCGGGCGCGGTCGAGGGGTGGACGACCGTGCCGGCCGAGTCGGAGAACCTGGCCACCGTGCCGGCGGTCCGGTGGTTCCTGAAGCCGCCGCCTTCACCGCCGTCGCCCCAGGAGGACAGCGAGCAGGTGGTGCAGTCGTACGGGTCGAAGACCTTGTACGTGCCCCGGGCCGGGTCCCACACGTGGGCGCACAGCCGTCCCGTCGGCAGCTGTAGGTGCCGTCGCCGACGTAGCGGACGCGTGCGGCGGTCGGAGAGATCGCCGGCGCCGTCGCCGTCACGCCGACCTCCGCCGGTGCGGCGACGGACGCCGTGAACCGCCTCGCCCGGTCCGGCGAGTCGTCGTGCCCAGCGGACAGAAACTGACCTGTTCGCGGTCCAGCATGGCCCCATGACCGAGAACACCGAGCGCCCCGAGCCCACCCCCGCCACCCC
>NZ_JOGX01000112.1 GCF_000719555.1 Streptomyces sp. NRRL F-5727 | reverse complement strand
GTCTCCCGGTCGGGGGCGGCGGGCTGGGCCGGTACGGCCCCCTCGCTCGCCGGTGCCGGCTCCTGGTGGTGCTGTCGCACGTCGCGTTCTCCCCCCACGGTCCCCTCGGACGAAGCAAGGGAACGTACTGCGGTTCTGTCCTGGTACACAACTCCCGTCTCGTGTACGGGCTTTGTCGATCTTGTCGGGTTCGTTCAGCCCGCGAACTCCGGCCCCTTCACCAGCGCCCGCGCTCTGCGGTAGAGCCGCCAGCCGACGGTGGGCAGCGAGTCGGGATAGGGGGCGGACCGGGCGCCGGTGCCCTCCATCCACGCCTCGACGTCGGCGGCGGTGTGGTCCCGGCGGACGATGAGGCGGGCGATCCGGAAGAGCTCGTCCGTCTCGGAGCTCAGCGCGTGCCGGACGGCGACGGCGGAGGCGTAACCGGCGGCCTTCGCGGCCCGGCGGACGGCGGGGCTGTTGTAGCCGTGCGGATAGGCGAGGTGGCGCACCTCGTGGCCGAGGACGTCCTCCAGCTCCGCCTTGGAGTCGCGCAGTTCGCTCCGCAGCGCGGCCGGCCGCAGGGTGTCGAGCTGGGGGTGGCTGACGGTGTGGCCGCCGACCTCCATCCCGTACTCCTCCAGGCGGGGGGCCTGCGCCAGGGTCATCATCGGCGCGGGCGGCAGCAGGCAGGGGCGGCCGGGGGCGAGGGCGCCGGTGGTGAGGTACGCGGTGGCGGGCAGCGACCGGCGGGCGAGCGCCTCCGCGGTCGGGCCGGCGAGGTCGGCGAAGCCGTCGTCGAAGGTGAGGACGACGGGCCGGGGGGGCAGGGGGGTGCCGGCCGCGAGGTGCCCGACGAGCGCGCCGACGGTCAGCGGGGTGCGGCCGCTGCCGGCGATCGCGTCGAGGTGCGCGGCGAACTGCCTCGGGGTGACGGTGAACTCGGCGATCCAGCCGGGCGGGTCGTCCGTCACCGGGTGGTAGAGGAGGACCGGGATGCGGGTGGCGAGGGGCGCGCCGCTCATCGGGCGCCTCCCCGGGCGAGCCGGGCCCTGAGGTAGCCGACGGGGCCGTACAGCATCCCGCGCCGTTCGAGGCGGGAGAGGGAGGCGGGCCACGGGTGGTGGTGGGTGCCGTGCTCGCCGGGCACCCCGCCGTCGGACGTGCCGCGCTCGGCGGTCATGGTCCGGGCGTACGCGAGGCCGCGCGGCACCCGGGCGAGGAGGGCGGGCAGCAGGGCGGGGCGGCGGACCAGGGTGGCGGTGAGGTACGCGGTGAGGCCGGCGCCGTAGCCGTACGCCTGGTTCCTCAGGTCCTGCCAGGTCTCGCGGTGGTGGTGCCAGACGAGGGCGTCGGGCGTGTAGCGGAGCCGGTGCCCGGCGGCGAGGACGGCGACGAAGGCGTACAGGTCGTCGCCGCCCCTCGCCGGGGTCCCGGTGCCGGTGGCCGGGTCGAAGCCGCCCGCGCGGCGGAGCGCGGAGGCCCGGAAGGCCATGTTGGCCCCGGACCCGAAGCTGCCCGCCGTGAACGGGAACAGCGGCTCGTCCGCGGGCGGCCGGGCCGGGTCGTACAGGCGGGGCGCGAAGCCCTTGGCGAAGCCGCCGTGGGACTCCAGCAGGATCTGGGCGGGGGTGGTGAGCCGGGCGGGCAGGATGAGGCCGGTGACGCAGCCGAGGCCGGGGTCGGCGGCGAAGGGCGCGGCGAGCGCGCTCAGCCAGCCCGGGTCGGCGATCACGTCGTCGTCGGTGAAGGCCAGGACCTCGCCGCGGGCGGCGGCCACCCCGGCGTTGTGGGCGGTGGCGAGCCCGGGCCGGTCCTCCCGCACGTACCGGACGCGGCCCGCGTACCTCTCCGTCACCAGGTCGTGGGTGGCGGAGGTGCGGGGCGCGTTGTCGACGACGATCAGCTCGTGGTCGGGGTGGTCCTGCGCGAGCAGCGAGTCGAGCGCGCGGGCGAGGGAGGCGGGGCGCTCGCGGGTGGCGACGATGACGGAGGCGGGGGTTGTGGACAGGGGCGGTTTTTTCCGTCCCTCCGCCGCGGCGAGCCGTTCGGCGTCCGTCTGGAGAGTGGCGCTCTCCAGCAGCCGCTTCGCCGCGAGCGGGGCCAGGACCTCCGCCGGGTCCTCGCCCTCCTCGTAGCGGCCGAGGACCGTGGCCGCGGGGCGGCCGTCGACGCGGACGAGGGCGTAGACGTCGCCGGGGGTGGGGTCCGGAGCGCCGGGCGCAGGGCGGAAGGCGAGCACCGGGCCCTCGGGTGCGGCCAGGTCGAGTTCCGCCACGGCTATGGCTGACTGCTGGTGCATCGGGGCCCCCTGGGGCGTACGGGATCGTGGGCGGGTGCGGCCGTGGGCACGACGACGGACTAGCGGTTGCCCTTCAGGCGGGCGACGGTGTTCAGCGTCTCGCGGGCTCGGGCGGCCAGGGCCGGGCGGTCGCGGACGAAGGCGTGGGCGGCGCGGACGGGCTCGCGGCGCAGCCAGTGCAGCGCGGTGCGCGGGTCGGGGCGGGTGACGGCCCCCTCGTACACCGTGATGTCCCCGGTCTTCAGGGAGTCCTTGTACTCGGCGGCGCCCCGCCCGAGGTCGAGCATCCCGATGCCGGCCGCCGCCGCGCCCTCGGCCATCCGGAGGTGGAGGACGAGGCCCGGGGAGTACCTGGCGTACTCGGGGTCGTAGGCGGGGAACCAGCAGGAGAGGACGGTCGCCGACCGGAGGCCGAAGTGGGCGGCGATCGGGCGGTCGCCGGCGTACAGGACGGACAGGACGCCGGAGCAGCCGGGCGTGCGCTGCTCGTGGAGGCGGCGGACGAGGGTGCTGATCCACTCCTGGGCGAAGCGGTCGCCGCGGCCGGTCCTGCGGTACTGGGCGGACTTCCACGCCATCAGGGTGCGCAGGGCGGCCGGGTCGCGCTCGTCGAAGACGAACCGGACCTCGCCGTCGGCCTGCCGGCCCAGCTTCCGCTCCTTGGCGAGGGTGGTCTTCAGGAACTTCGGCGACTGGACGCGCAGCAGCGCCTCGTACGCCGCGTACCCCTCGCCGACGTCGATGACGGGCGAGGCGAAGGACTCGTCGGCGGCGCCCTCGAAGACGGGCTGGCCGGCCTCCAGGTTGTCGTACTCCCAGACGACGAGGCCGCAGGCCCGCAGCAACGCCCGGGCGCCGGGCCGGAGTCCGGGGCGGAAGACGCCGCCCTGGCTGTCGGAGACGCCGAAGCCGATGGCGGTCCCGCGCCCCCACGGGCCCTTCTCGTACGGGAAGAAGCCGACGGGTTCGCCGTCCTCCCACCAGACGGCGACCCGCGCGCGGGGCCGTACGGCGCCGACGGCGAGGGTGAACTCCGGTTCCATGAACGGGTTGGCGGGGGCACCCGACTTGGCCCTCAGTTCCCGCCACGCCTCGATCTCGCGCTCGCCCAGCTCCCCCGGCCGCACGCTCCGCACACGCCAAGCACTCACCTAGCCGACCCCCCGGTCATCCCCCTGAGTACTGCCAGGACAGGACGGTACCGGCCCGAACCCCTCCCCGGCAGGCATACTCGCCCTTTGGATCACGGAGGGGGATTTTGGTGAGCAAGAGGCTTGTGGGGCAGGGGCGTTCGGCGGACGTGTACGCGGTCGGCGACGACGGGCGCTGGGTGCTGCGCCGCTACCGGGACGGCGGCGACACCGCCCGCGAGGCGCGCCTCATGAACCGCCTGGCCGCCGCCGGCTACCCGGTCCCGGCGGTCCGGGACGCGGCCGGGCCCGAGATGGTCCTGGAGCGGCTGCGGGGCCCGTCGCTGATGGACGGGCTGCTGGCGGGGGCGTACGAGCCCGAGGCGGCCGGGGCGCTGCTCGCCGGCCTGCTGGACCGGCTGCACGCGCTGCCGGGCCGGGTGGTCCACCTGGACCTGCACCCGGGGAACGTGGTGCTGGCCGAGGACCGGGGTCCGGTGGTCATCGACTGGCGCACGGCGGAGGAGGACGCGGCCCCGGGGCTCGACCGCGCGATGTC
This sequence comes from Streptomyces sp. NRRL F-5727, assembly GCF_000719555.1. Taxonomy (GTDB): domain Bacteria; phylum Actinomycetota; class Actinomycetes; order Streptomycetales; family Streptomycetaceae; genus Streptomyces. The sequence continues at coordinate 6,661 of NZ_JOGX01000112.1, read as the reverse complement.
GGCGCTGATCCTCGCCGAGGTCGCGGTCTCGCCCGCCCCGTACGCCCCCGGCGCCCGGGCGGGCCTCGCCGCCCTGCTCGCGGCCTCGTCCGGGCCGCTGCTGCTCGCGGAGGCGCGGGCGCGCCGGGCCGCCGACCCGCACCTGACGGCGGCGGAGGTCGGCGCGCTCGGCGCGGCGGAGGAGCTGGTGCGGTCGCTGACCGGGTGACGGTCAGGACGCCCGCGTGCGGCGGATCCCGGTGATGTCCGGGTCGCCCGCGACGGGGGCGCCGAAGGCGTCGACGCGCACGCCGGTGGCGGTGGGGGTGACCTCCAGGGCCAGGGAGTCGTTCGGGGAGAGGTCACGGAGGTCGATCCGGACCCGGAGGGGTCCGTCGCCGGGCATCCGGTGGACGGACTCCGGCAGGTAGTCGAGGCCGGTCAGCGTCGTGCGGAGCGCGGCCTCGTCGGCCGGGGCGGCGGCGAAGGCGGCGCGGATGCGGTCGGCGTGCGCGTCGGCGGCGCACCGGTCGACGGCCGTCAGCGGCACCTCGTCGAGCGAGACGGGGGCCTGGGGCTCGGGCGGCGGCGGCAGGTCCGAGGGGAGGTCGGCGGGCGCGTCGGCGGAGGCCGGGGGCTCGGCCGGGGTCGGCGGCTCCGCGGCGGCCGGGGGCGTCCCCGGCACCGTCTCCGCGACGTTCGCGACCGCCGGCAGCGGGGGCAGCTCCATCGCCGTGCCCGGGGCGCAGGTGTTCGCGATGCGGAGGGCGATCGCCTGGGCCCGCACGGTCGGGTCCGGGTGTCTCTCCAGCTCCTTCCCGGAGAGCATCCGCGGGGACGGGCTCGCGGTGACGGCCGCCGCGGCGGCGGGCTCGGCGGCGCTCCGCGTACCGCCGGCGTTCTGCGTGCCGCAGGCGGTCAGGGTCAGGGCACCGAGGGCGGTGGCGGTCAGGGCGAGGGACCGGAGGAGGCGCTTCGGAGTAGGCATGCCGGAATCATGCGGGCGGGCCCGAACCGCCCACATGAGTACGCCTACTCAACGCCCCCTGTGCACCCCTGGGTTGCCGGTGCGTCAGACGACGCGGACGCCCCTCCGCCAGACCTCCGCCACCAGCGGCACGCCCGGCCGGTAGGCGAGGTGCACGTGGGAGGGGGCGTCCAGGACGGTGAGGTCGGCGCGGGCGCCGGGCGCCAGGCGGCCGACGTCGGTGCGGCGGAGGGCCGCCGCGCCGCCCGCCGTCGCGGACCAGACGGCCTCGTCGGGGGTCATGCCCATGTCGCGGACGGCGAGGGCGATGCAGAAGGGCACGGAGGAGGTGAAGGAGGAGCCCGGGTTGCAGTCCGTGGAGAGCGCCACGGTCACGCCCGCGTCGAGGAGGCGGCGGGCGTCCGGCCACTCGGCGCGGGTGGAGAACTCCGCGCCGGGCAGCAGCGTCGCGACCGTGTTCCCCGAGGCCAGCGCCTCGACGTCGGCGTCCGTGAGGTGGGTGCAGTGGTCGGCGCTCGCCGCGTCCAGCTCCACCGCCAGCTGCACGCCGGGGCCGTACGAGAGCTGGTTGGCGTGGATCCTCGGGAGGAGGCCCTTCGCCTTGCCGGCGGTGAGGATCGCGCGGGCCTGGTCGCCGTCGAAGGCGCCCTTCTCGCAGAAGACGTCCACCCAGCGGGCGTACGGGGCGCAGGCGTCCAGCATCGGGCCGGTGACCAGGTCGACGTAGGCCGCCGGGTCGTCGGCGTGGTCCGGGGAGACGATGTGCGCGCCGAGGTAGGTCACCTCGTCGGTGTGCTCGGCCGCGATGCGCAGGGCGCGGGCCTCGTCCTCGACGGTCAGGCCGTAGCCCGACTTGGTCTCGAAGGTGGTGGTGCCCTGGCGGAGGGCCTCCCGCATGAACCGGGCCACGTTCGCCGACAGCTCGGCGTCCGTGGCGGCGCGGGTGGCGGCGACCGTGGTGCGGATGCCGCCGGCCTGGTAGGGCCGGCCGGACATACGCGCGTTGAACTCGGCGGTGCGGTCGCCGGCGAAGACGAGGTGGGAGTGGGAGTCGACGAAGCCGGGGAGGACGGCACGGGCCTCCGCGTCGACGCGGTGGTCGGCGGCCGGGGCCTGGGCTGCCGGGCCCACCCAGGCGACACGGTCGCCCTCCAGGACGAGGGCGGCGTCCTTGACGAGGCCGAGGGGGCCTTCGCCCAGGGCGGGGTCGTTGGTGACGAGGCTGCCGATGTTCGTGAGGACCGTGGTCGTCGTCATGTCGCTCTCCGGTGAGGGGGGTCGTTTGCGTGCGGGCCGGCGGTCGGTCGTGCCCGCCCGCCCCGCGTCGTCCTAGCTCCGCAGGGCCGCGATCGCGGCCGTGAGGGCGGCTGCCGGGTCCGGTACGGAGACGTGGGCGCCGTCCTCGACGACGGTCCGGCCGCCGACGACCACGTGCCGGACGTCCGCCGCGGTCGCCGCGAAGACGGCCGTCTCGGGGGCCAGGCGCGGGACCGGGCCGGCCGTGCGGACCGAGTCGAGGGCGATCGTCGTGAAGTCGGCGAGGGCGCCGGGCTCCAGGGCGCCCGCGTCCTCCCAGCCGAGGGCCGCGTGGCCGTCGGCGGAGGCGGCGCGGAGCAGCGCGGCGGCGGTCCAGTGGCCCCGGATGTGGGTGCGCAGCCGCTCGTTGAGCTCCATGGCGCGCGCCTCCTCCAGGAGGTCGATGACGGCGTGGCTGTCGCTGCCGAGGGAGAGCGGGGAGCCGGCCTTCTGGAGGGCGACGGCGGGGCCGATGCCGTCGGCGAGGTCGCGTTCGGTGGTGGGACACATGCAGGTGCCGGTGGAGGTGGAGCCGACGAGGGCGATGTCGGCGTCGGTCATGTGGGTGTTGTGGACGCCGGTGGTGCGCGGGCCGAGGACGCCGTGGTCGGCGAGGAGCCGGGTCGGGGTGACGCCGTGGGCGGCGTGGCACGCCTCGTTCTCGGCGGTCTGCTCGGAGAGGTGGACGTGCAGCGGGGCCCGCCGCTCCTCGGCCCAGCGGGCGACCGTGGAGAGCTGGTCGGCGGGGACGGCCCGGACGGAGTGGATCGCCGCCCCGACGCGTACGCCCTCCCGGTCCTCCAGCGCGCTGACCCGCTCGGCCCACGTCTCGGCCGTGCCGTCGGAGAAACGGAGCTGGTGCTGCTCGGGGGCGGCGCCGAAGCCGGAGGAGAGGTAGGCGGTGTCGAGGAGGGTGATGCGGATGCCCGCCTCCCGGGCCGCCGCGATCAGGGCCTCGCCCATGGCGTTGGGGTCGTCGTAGGGGGTGCCGCCGGGGGCGTGGTGGAGGTAGTGGAACTCGCCGACGGCGGTGATGCCGGCCAGCGCCATCTCGGCGTACACGGCCCGGGCGAGCGCGAAGTACGAGTCCGGGGTGAGCCGCTGGGCGACGCCGTACATGACCTCGCGCCAGGTCCAGAAGGTGCCGCTGCCGACCTGGACGGTGCCGCGCAGGGCCCGGTGGAAGGCGTGGCTGTGGGCGTTCGCCAGGCCCGGGATCGTGAAGCCGCGCAGCACGGCCGCGCCGGGCGGCGGGGTGTCCACCCCGGTGCGGACGGCGGCGATCCGGCCGTCGGCGGAGACGTCGAGGGCGACGCCCGGCTCTGCGTGGGTGCCGAGCCAGGCGTGCTCCAGCCAGTACGTCGTCAGCGGCACGCCAGCTCCTCCAGTACGTCGGCGAGTGCGCGGACCCCGGCGACGCAGTCGTCCTCGGCCGCGAACTCGGCCGGGGAGTGCGAGACGCCGGTGGGGTTCCGTACGAACAGCATGGCGGTCGGGATCGACTCGGACAGGATGCCCGCGTCGTGTCCGGCGCCGGTGCCGAGGACGGGGGTCTTCTCGCCGAGGACGCGGCTCAGCTCGTCGCGCAGGGTGTGCGAGAAGTCCACGACCGGGGTGTACGACTCCTGGACGACGGCGAGGTCGATGCCGTGCCGGTCGGCGTACGCGCGGGCGGCGGCCTCGACGCCGGCGGTGACGGCGTCCAGGGAGCGCTGGTCGGCGGCGCGGGCGTCGAGCCAGCCGCGGACCATCGACGGGATGGCGTTGACGCCGTTCGGCTCGACCGCGATCTTGCCGAAGGTGGCGACGGCGCCCGCGAGTTCGGCCTCGCGGCGGGCGGCGAGGACGGTCTCGGCGTACGTCAGCATGGGGTCGCGGCGGTCCACCAGCCGGGTGGTGCCCGCGTGGTTGGCCTCGCCGGCGAAGTCGTACCGCCAGCGGCCGTGCGGCCAGATGGCGGAGGCGATGCCGACGGCGTCGCCGGACAGGTCGAGGGCGCGGCCCTGCTCGACGTGGAGCTCCACGAAGGCGCCGATCCGGGCCAGCCGCTCGGGGTCGGGTCCGATCCCCTCCGGGTCGTGGCCGGCCGCCTCCATGGCCTGCGGCAGGGTGATGCCGTCGGCGTCGCGGAGCTCGTACGCCTGCTCCCTGGTCAGCCGGCCCGCGGTGAGGCGGGAGCCGACGCAGGCGAGGCCGAAGCGGGCGCCCTCCTCGTCGCCGAAGTTGACGATGGCGAGGGGCCGCCTGAACGAGACTCCGCGGGCGCGGAGTTCGTCGAGGGCGGCGAAGGCGGAGACGACGCCGAGGGGGCCGTCGAAGGCGCCGCCGTCGGGGACGGAGTCCAGGTGGGAGCCGGTGACGACGGCGTCGCCGGCCGTCGGGTCGCCGAGCCAGGCCCACTGGTTGCCGTTGCGGTCGGTCTCGACGTCCAGGCGGCGGGCCTCGGCCTGCATCCGGAACCAGAGCCGGCAGTCGGCGTCCGCCCCGGTCCAGGCGTAGCGGCGGTAGCCGCCGGTGGCGGCGCTGCGGCCGATGGGCCGCAGCGACCGCCACATGGCGTGGAAGCTGTCGCTCACGCGGATGCCTCGTCCTCGGAGCCCTCGCGCATCGGGACGCGGACGCCCTTCTCGTCGGCGACCCGCTCGGCGATGTCGTAGCCGGCGTCGACGTGCCGGATGACGCCCATGCCGGGGTCGTTGGTGAGCACGCGGCGGATCTTCTCGCCGGCGAGCTTGGTGCCGTCGGCGACGGAGACCTGGCCGGCGTGGATCGAGCGGCCCATGCCGACGCCGCCGCCGTGGTGGAGGGAGACCCAGGAGGCGCCGGAGGCGACGTTCACCATGGCGTTGAGCAGCGGCCAGTCCGCGATCGCGTCGGAACCGTCGAGCATGGCCTCGGTCTCCCGGTACGGGGAGGCGACGGAGCCGCAGTCGAGGTGGTCGCGGCCGATCGCGAGCGGGGCGGCGAGGGTGCCGTCGGCGACCATGTCGTTGAACATGGCGCCCGCCTTGTCGCGCTCGCCCTGGCCGAGCCAGCAGATGCGGGCGGGCAGGCCCTGGAAGTGGACGCGCTCGCCGGCCATCTTGATCCAGCGGTGCAGCGACTCGTTCTCCGGGAAGAGGTCGAGGATCGCCTTGTCCGTCTTGTGGATGTCGGACGCCTCGCCGGACAGGGCGGCCCAGCGGAACGGGCCCTTGCCCTCGCAGAAGAGGGGGCGGATGTACGCCGGGACGAAGCCGGGGAAGGCGAACGCGCGGTCGTAGCCGGCCAGCTGGGCCTCGCCGCGGATCGAGTTGCCGTAGTCGAAGACCTCGGCGCCGGCGTCCATGAAGCCGACCATGGCCTCGACGTGCTTGGCCATCGACTCGCGCGACCGCTGCGTGAAGCCGGCCGGGTCCTTGGCGGCCGCGTCGGCCATGTCCTCGAAGGCGACGCCGACCGGCAGGTACGAGAGCGGGTCGTGGGCCGACGTCTGGTCGGTCACGATGTCGATCGGGGCGCCCTCGGCGAGCATCTGCGGGACCAGCTCGGCGGCGTTGCCGAGGAGGCCGATGGAGAGCGGGCGGCGGGCGTCGCGGGCCTCGACGGCCAGCTGGAGGGCGTGGGCCAGGCTGTCGGCCTTCACGTCCAGGTAGCGGTGCTCGATGCGGCGCTCGATGGCGCGCGGGTCGACGTCGACGCAGATCGCGACGCCGTCGTTCATCGTCACGGCGAGGGGCTGGGCGCCGCCCATGCCGCCGAGGCCGGCGGTGAGGGTGATCGTGCCGGCCAGGGTGCCGCCGAACTTCTTCGCGGCGACGGCGGCGAAGGTCTCGTAGGTGCCCTGGAGGATGCCCTGGGTGCCGATGTAGATCCAGGAGCCGGCCGTCATCTGGCCGTACATGGTGAGGCCGAGCTGCTCCAGGCGCCGGAACTCCTCCCAGTTGGCCCAGTCGCCGACCAGGTTGGAGTTGGCGATGAGGACGCGCGGCGCCCACTCGTGGGTCTGCATGACGCCGACCGGGCGGCCGGACTGGACCAGCATGGTCTCGTCCTGCTTCAGCGTCTTCAGGGTGCGGACCATGGCGTCGAAGGAGCGCCAGTCGCGGGCGGCCTTGCCGGTGCCGCCGTAGACGACGAGCTTGTCGGGGTGCTCGGCGACCTCGGGGTCCAGGTTGTTCTGGAGCATCCGGAGGGCGGCCTCCTGCTGCCATCCCAGGGCGCTCAGTTCCGTACCGCGCGGGGCCCGTACGGGGCGGGGTCCTGACATGGCGTGCCTCCTCGAATGTCGTTCAGATATTCACATCCTGACCTGATGAATAGTTGTAGTCAACAGGGCACGGCCTCCGCACCCGGCGGATGGGCGCGATCCGGCCGCCCGGGGGGCGGGGGCGGGGCCCGTTCCGCGCCCCCGGGCGG
>NZ_JOGX01000111.1 GCF_000719555.1 Streptomyces sp. NRRL F-5727 | reverse complement strand
TCCAGTACGAGGACTTCCACCCGGCACGCCGAGAGCACGCACCTGACGCCGCGGGGCCGCCCTTCGGGCGACGACGGGAGTTTGACGACAGGACCTAGAACCCGGCCCAGCCGCGCAGCCGTTCGCCGAGGACGACGGGGTGCGCGGCGCCCGCGAGGTCGGCGGCCGCGACGCGTACGCCGCGGCGGGCGAGGAGGTCGGCGAGGGCACCCCAGTGGGCGGCGGCGGCCTGCTCCTGGGTCTGGTCCCCGTACGGCTCGTCGGGGCCGACGACGGTGCGGGCGGTCTCCTCGATCGACTCGCGGGTGAGGTGGGCCCGGATGTCGCCGTCGCCGAGGAAGCTCTCGCTCCAGCCCCGGTCATCGAGGAGGACCACGGCCTCCCCGTCGGAGAGTTCAGCCTCCAGCCGGGCGGACACCGACAGCTGCCGGCGGGTGGTCAGGCGCTCGTCCAGCTCGACGTGGGTGACCAGGCAGGTCACGGTGGTCATGGCGTCCTCCTCGGGCCGGCCGGGGCACCACCCTAACCGCCGGTCGGACGCGCCGCGTGCCCGACCGGACGGAGCAGCCGGTCGGGCACGCGGGCGGGCGGGGCCCGGGCGGCTGCCCGGGCGGGAGCCCCGTGCGGGGCGGGGTCAGACCGCGAGCGGCTTGATCGCGGTCGGCGCGTGGCCCGGCTCGGTGGCCAGGTCCTCGAACTCGGTGACGTCGCTCATGTCGACGGTCTTGCTCATCGCGATGTTGGTGATGCGCTCCAGGATCGCCTCGACGACGACCGGGACCTGGAACTCGACGGCCGTCTTCTTGGCCTGCTCCAGCGCCTCGCCCAGCTTCGCCGGGTCCTCGACGCGGATCGCCTTGACGCCGAGGCCCTCGGCGACCTTGACGTGGTCGACGCCGTAGACGCCGATCTCGGGGGTGTTGATGTTCTCGAACTCCAGGTTGACCTCGAAGTTGATGCCGAGGCCGCCCTGCGCCTGCCGGATGAGACCGAGGTAGGCGTTGTTCACGAGGACGTGGACGTAGGGGACCTTGTGCTGGGCGGCGACCGCCAGCTCCTCGATCATGAACTGGAAGTCGTAGTCGCCGGAGAGCGCGACGACCGGGGTCTCCGGGTCGGCGGTGGCGGCGCCGATGGCGGCGGGGATGGTCCAGCCGAGCGGGCCGGCCTGGCCGCAGTTGATCCAGTGGCGCGGCTTGTAGACGTGCAGGAACTGCGCGGCGGCGATCTGGGAGAGGCCGATGGTGGTGACGTACCGGGTCTCCGGGCCGAACGCCTTGTTCATCTCCTCGTAGACGCGCTGCGGCTTCATCGGGATGTTCTCGAAGTGCGTACGGCGCTGGAGGGTGGCCTTGCGCTCCTGCGCGGAGGCGGCCCAGGCGGTGAAGTCGGGCAGCCTGCCCGCGGCCTTCCACTCCTTCGCGATCTCGACGAAGAGCTCCAGGGCGGCCTTGGCGTCGGAGGCGATGCCGTAGTCCGGCGCGAAGATCTTGCCGATCTGGGTGGGCTCGATGTCGACGTGGACGAACTTCCGGCCGGCCGTGTAGGCGTCCATGTTGTAGCCGGTGTGGCGGTTGGCCCAGCGGTTGCCGATGCCGAGGACGAAGTCCGACTCCAGGAAGGTCGCGTTGCCGTAGCGGTGCGCGGTCTGGACGCCGACCATGCCGGCGGCGAGCTCGTGGTCGTCCGGGATGGTGCCCCAGCCCATCAGGGTGGAGATGACCGGGACGTTCGTCAGCTCGGCGAACTCGACCAGCAGGTCGGAGGCGTCGGCGTTGATGATGCCGCCGCCGGCGACGATCAGCGGGCGCTCGGACTCCAGCAGGAAGGCGAGCGCCTTCTCGGCCTGGGCGCGGGTGGCGGACGGCTTGTAGACCGGCAGCGGCTCGTACGTCTCCGGGTCGAACTCGATCTCGGTCAGCTGGACGTCCAGCGGGAGGTCGATGAGGACCGGGCCGGGGCGGCCGGAGCGCATCAGGTGGAACGCCTGCTGGAAGACGCCGGGGACCTGCGCGGCCTCCAGGACGGTCGTCGCGGCCTTGGTGACCGGCTTGGCGATCGAGGCGATGTCGACGGCCTGGAAGTCCTCCTTGTGGAGCTTCGAGGTCGGGGCCTGGCCGGTGATGCAGAGGATCGGGATGGAGTCGGCGATCGCCGAGTAGAGGCCGGTGATCATGTCGGTGCCGGCGGGGCCGGACGTGCCGATGCAGACGCCGATGTTCCCGGCCTTGGCGCGGGTGTAGCCCTCGGCCATGTGGGAGGCGCCCTCGACGTGGCGGGCCAGCGTGTGGCTGATGCCGCCGACGTTCTTGAGCTCGCGGTAGAAGGGGTTGATCGCCGCGCCGGGCACGCCGAACGCGTTGGTGACGCCTTCGCGCTTGAGGATCTCAACGGCCGCTGCGGCGGCGGTCATACGAGGCATGGGAGTGCTCCTGCTCGGCCGGTCGGTCGCAGGTGCCGGGCGGGCCGCCCGGTCCTGTTTCCGTAATGCGGAAGAACTGTTCTGCTATACGGAAGCAATGTAGGTGGGGGTCGGGAAGCCGTCAAGGGATCGCCCACCAGACGGGCACCCCCGGGCGGCCGGGAGCCGTCCCCGATGGCCGAAGTCGCACCCCCGCGCGGCCGGATTGGTGGACGATGGGCGAACGGGAAGAGGGGGTTCGGTGTGGGTGAATCGGTGACGGTGCGCTGCCCGGAGTGCCGGCGGAGCCATGCGTACGCGGCGCCCGCCTACCCCTGTCCGTGCGGGACCCCGGTCGCCCCGCGGCTGGTCCCCGACGCCACCGCCGAGCCGGTCCGGCACCGCACCTGGCTCGACGAGTGGGTCACCGTCCGCTGCCCCGCCTGCGGCCGCGAGGACCAGTGGCCCCACCCGGAACTGGGCTGCACCTGCGGCACGGTCCTCCGTGTCCCGGTCGCCCCGCCCGCGGAGGGCGACGGACGGCCGGCGGGGGCGACGGACTCGGGGCGGGAAGCCGCGCCCGGGACCGGTGGGGAGAGCGGGCCGGAGACCGCACCGGCGACCGGGCCGGAGATCGCGCCGGAGATCGCGCCGGAGGCCGGGGCGGGGACCGGACCGGAGGCCGGGCGCCAGGGCGGGCAGGGCGGCGGGGCCGAGGAGGGGTACGGCTCCGAGCGGCGTCGGCCCCGCGCGGGCGCTGCCGACGACTCCGCCGGCGCCGGGGCCGGCGGCGACCCGGCACGCCCGCTCGGCGCCCGGGACGACGACGGCGGGGGCGGGCGGCTCAGGCCCGCCGCTCCCGTCTCGGACTGGTTCGGGAACCCGCCGCGGTCCTTCGCCGAGCGGTATCCGGAGCGCGTGCCGCTGCCGCCGACCGCGCCGAAGCCCGCCACCGCGCGGGGCGCGTTCCGGCCGGTGACGATCCGGACGGCGCAGGACGCGGTCGCCGCGGCGGCCACGTATCTGCAGTGGCTCGGCTTCCGGGACATCGTGCAGCCGGAGGACCGGCACTCCGCCGGGGTGGACCTGCGCGGCACCGGGCTCGTCGCACAGGTGGACCCGAGCACCCGGCCCGCCGGGCTGCGGGCCGTGGAGTGCCTGTGGCTGAACGGGCTCAGCGCCTCCGCCGTGAGCGTCTTCTTCTCGCTCGCCGGCTACACCCCCGAGGCCCGGTCGCGCGCCGCCGAGATAGGGCTGCCGCTCTTCGTCCTCGACCTCACCGGCACCCCGCAGCCCGTGAACAACGCGGCCGACGAACTCACCTCCGGCGGCGCCATCTGATCCGGCCCCGCCCGCACCACGTCACGACCGCGCCCTTTGAGCGAACGGATCCGGCCATCCACGCGTGATGATCACGCTCCCCCGGGCAGAAACACCCTGGGGGTGGACGGCATGGGAACGGGGACGTGGTGGTGCGTGGCGGCCGCGTGGGCCGAACTGCTGGCGGCGGCGGTGCTGCTGCGCGTACCGGGCAGAGGCGGAGGTACGGGCTCCGCGGGGCCGGTGCCCGGGCCGGAGGCGCTGGCCCTGCTGCGCGGCGGGCGGCGGGCCGCGGTGACGGTCGCGCTGGTGGCGCTGCACCAGCGCGGCGCGGTCGCGGCGGGCCGCAAACATACGGTTCGGGCCAATGGCGGGCCCGGCAGGACCCGCGACCCCGTCCAGCTCGCCGTCCACCGCTCGCTCCGCAACGCCCTCCCCCCGCGCACGCTCGCCCTGCGCCCGGAGGCGCGCCGGGCGGTGGACGGACTGCGGGCCGAGCTGGGGCGGACGGGGCTGCTGCGTCCGCCGGGGCGCCGGCGCGCGGCCCGGCTGCTGCTGGCCGCGGCGCCCCTGACGCTCGCGGCGGGACTGCTCGCGGACGCCTCCGCCGGCGGCGGTCCCGGGCTCGTGCCCGTCCTCGCCCTGGGGCTGCCGGTGGTCCTGGCCGCGCTCGCCCTGCTGCGGCTGCCGACGGCGACGCGCGCCGCCCGGCGGCTCCTCGCCGAGCTGCGGGAGCGGCACCCGCTGCCCGCGCACCGGAACGAGGTGACGGACGGGCGGCTGGTCCAGCTGTTCGTGGCGCTCTACGGCGACCCGGCGCTCGCGCTCTTCCTGCCGCGCTTCTCGCGCGACGGGGGCCTGCTCGACCACCTGGACTCCGGAGGACGGTGACCCGGAGGCATACTGACGTATGCGCATCCGAGCGGCCGCACCGGCCGAACTCCCGCTGCTCCAGTCCATCGAACGCGCCGCGGGCGAACCCTTCCGCACCCTCGGCATGTCGGCGATCGCCGACGACGAGCCGCTGCCGCTGGACGTGCTGGAGGGGTACCGCGCCGCGGGCCGGGCCTGGGTGGCGGTCGACGGCGCCGACCGGCCCGTCGCGTACCTGATCGCGGAGACCGTCGACGGCGCCGCCCACATCGAGCAGGTCTCCGTGCACCCCGACGCGGCCCGCCGGGGCGTCGGCCGGGCGCTGATCGAGCACCTGGCGAAGGCCGCCCGCGAGGAGGGCCTGACGGCCCTGACGCTGACGACCTTCGCCGAAGTGCCGTGGAACGCCCCGTACTACAGCCGCCTCGGCTTCCGCCCCCTCGCCGACACCGACCCGGCCCTCACCGACGGCCTGCGCGCCATCAGCAGGGCCGAGGCCGCCCACGGCCTGGCGGCCTGGCCCCGCGTCTGCATGCGCCGCGACCTGACGCAGAACCCGGCCTAGGCGTACCGCTCCCTCAGTTCCACCTTGCGCACCTTGCCGCTCACCGTCATCGGGAAGTCGGTGAGGATCTCGACCCGGCGCGGGACCTTGTAGTGGGCGAGGCGGTCGCGGCAGAAGGCGGTGAGCTCGTCGAGGGTCGGCGGGTCGGCCGGGTCGCGCGGGATCACGCAGGCCAGGATCTCCTCGCCGTACCGCTCGTCGGGGACGCCGACGACCTGCACGTCGGCGATCTTGGGGTGCCCGTACAGGAACTCCTCGATCTCGCGCGGGTAGACGTTCTCGCCGCCGCGGATGATCATGTCCTTGATGCGGCCGACGATCTGGACGTAACCGTCCTCGCGCATCACCGCGAGGTCGCCGGTGTGCATCCAGCGGCCGGCGTCCACGACCTCGGCGGTCTTCGCCGGTTCGTCCCAGTAGCCGAGCATCACGCCGTAGCCGCGGGTGCACAGTTCGCCCGCGGTGCCGCGCTCCACGGTGAGGCCGGTGGCCGGGTCGACGACCTTCACCTCGACGTGCGGCATGACCCGGCCGACCGTGCCGGTGCGCCGCTCCAGGTCGTCGTCGCGCCGGGTCTGGGTGGAGACCGGCGAGGTCTCCGTCATGCCGTAACAGATGGACACCTCCGCCATGTTCATCTCCGCGACCACCCGCTTCATCACCTCCACCGGGCACGGTGAGCCCGCCATGATGCCGGTGCGGAGGGAGGAGAGGTCGTACGCCGCGAAGTCCGGGAGGTTCAGCTCCGCGATGAACATCGTCGGCACGCCGTACAGCGAGGTGCAGCGCTCCTCCTGGACGGCGCGGAGGGTCGCGGCCGGGTCGAAGGACGGGGCCGGGATCACGATGCAGGCGCCGTGCGAGGTGGCCGCCAGGTTGCCCATCACCATGCCGAAGCAGTGGTAGAAGGGGACGGGCACACAGATCCGGTCCCGCTCGGTGTAGGCGATCATCTCGCCCACGAAGTAACCGTTGTTGAGGATGTTGTGGTGGGAGAGGGTGGCGCCCTTCGGGAAGCCGGTGGTGCCCGAGGTGTACTGGATGTTGACCGGCTCGTCGGCGGCGAGCGGTTCGGGGACGAGCCCGCCGGACGGGCGGGCCGCGAAGGTCTCCCAGCTCGCGTCGCCGAAGTACACCGCCTCCCGCAGCTCCGGGCACTCGCCCCTGACCTCCTCGACCATCGCCCGGTAGTCGCTGGTCTTGTGGGCGAGCGAGGCGAAGAGCAGGGAGATCCCCGACTGGCGCAGCACGTAGGCGAGTTCGTGGGCGCGGTAGGCCGGGTTGATGGTGACCATGACCGCGCCGACGCGGGCGGTGGCGTACTGGACGAGCACCCACTCGGGGCAGTTGACCGCCCAGACGCCGACCCGGTCGCCCTTGCGGACGCCGCTGCCGAGCAGCGCCGCCGCGATCCGGTCGACGTCGGCGCCGAACTCTGCGTAGGTCCAGCGCCGTCCGCCGGCCACGTCGACCAGGGCCTCGCGGTCGGGCCAGGCGGCGACGGCCCGGTCCAGGTTGGCGCCGATGGTGTCGCCGAGGAGAGGGGTGTCCGAGGTGCCGTGCGCGTAGGAGGGTTCCGTACCGGTCATGCCAGGTCTCCTTCGGTGAACTCCGGTCCGCCGGCGGCGCCTTCGGCGGTGAGACGGCGCAGCTCGACCCGCCGGATCTTGCCGGAGACGGTCTTCGGCAGGTCGGCGAACTCGATGCGGCGGACCCGCTTGTACGGGGCGAGCACGGCCCGCGAGTGGGCGAAGAGGGCCCGGGCGGTCTCCGCGTCCGGCTTGAAGCCCTCGGCGAGGACGACGTACGCCTTCGGGACGGCGAGCCGCAGCGGGTCGGGCGCGGGGACGACGGCCGCCTCGGCGACGGCCTCGTGCTCCAGGAGCGCGCTCTCCAGCTCGAACGGGCTGATCTTGTAGTCGGACGCCTTGAAGACGTCGTCGGCGCGGCCCACGTAGTGGATGTAGCCGTCCTCGTCCCGGCTGCCGATGTCGCCGGTGCGGTAGTAGCCGCCGGCCATCGCCTCGGCCGTCTTGTCCGGGTCGCCGTGGTAGCCCGTCATCAGACCCACGGGGTGGGCCGACAGGTCGAGGCAGATCTCGCCCTCGTCGGCGTCCGGGCGGCCGGTGACCGGGTCGACCAGGGTGACCGCGTAGCCGGGGCTCGGGCGGCCCATGGAGCCCTCCTTGAGCCGCTGGCCGGGGCTGTTGGAGACCTGGACGGCGGTCTCGGTCTGCCCGAAGCCGTCGCGGATGGTGACGCCCCAGGCGCGCCGGACCGCCTCGATGACCTCCGGGTTCAGCGGCTCGCCGGCGGCGACGACCTCGCGCGGCGGGGTGGCGAGCCGGCTCAGGTCGGACTGGATGAGCATCCGCCACACGGTCGGCGGGGCGCAGAAGGAGGTGACGCCGTGGCGTTCCATCTCGGCCATGAGCCGGCCCGCGTCGAAGCGCGTGTAGTTGTGGATGAAGACGGTCGCCTCGGCGTTCCAGGGGGCGAAGAGGTTGGACCAGGCGTGCTTGGCCCAGCCGGGCGAGGAGATGTTGAGGTGGACGTCGCCGGGCTTGAGCCCGATCCAGTACATCGTCGCCAGGTGCCCCACCGGGTAGGAGGTGTGGGTGTGCTCGACGAGCTTGGGGCGGGCGGTGGTGCCGGAGGTGAAGTAGAGCATCAGGGTGTCGTGGGCGAGGGTGACGCCGTCGGGCTCGAAGACGTCCGGCTCGTCGGCGGCGCGCTCGTACCCCAGCCAGTTCACCCCGTCGCCGCCGATCGCGATGCGGGTGTACTCGCCGGGCACGTCGTCGAACTTGGCGGTGTCCTCGGAGCGCGCGATCACGTGCCGGGCGCGGCCGCGCTCGACCCGGTCGCGGAGGTCGGCGGGGCCGAGCAGCGGGGTGGCGGGGATGACGACGGCGCGCAGCTTCATCGCGGCGAGCATCGTCTCCCACAGCTCGGCCTGGTTGCCCAGCATCACGATGATCCGGTCCCCGGCGCGGACGCCCTGGGCGCGCAGCCAGTTCGCGACCCGGTTGGAGCGGGCGGACATCTCCGCGAAGCTCACCTTCGTCTCGGAGCCGTCCTCCTCGACGATGTGCAGGGCGGTGCGGTCGTTGCCCTCGGCGATGACGTCGAACCACTCCAGCGCCCAGTTGAACCGCTCGGGGCGGGGCCAGGCGAAGCCGCCGTACGCCGTCGCGTAGTCCTCGCGGTGCCGGAGCAGGAAGTCCCGGGCGGTCCGGAACTCCTCCGTCGCGCTGGTTGCCGTCATGTGTCCTCCTCGTTGCGGGACCGGTCCCGCACATCGTGTAATCGGTGACCCAGGTCTCACTACCCCCGTTCGGGGGTGATGGAGTGAGGGGAAGGAGGGTTCTCCCGTGTCCGAGCGGATCGAGGCGGTGGAGCTGCGGGCCGCGCTGCTGCGGCTGCGGCGCGGCAGCGGGCTGCCCGTGGTCTTCGGCGGCCTGCGGGACGGCGGCCGGCCGCTGCGGATCGCCGAACTGCACGGGGCGGTGACCCCGGCGCTCCAGGGCCTGGCGATCTCCCCCGGCAACGGCCTGGGCGGGAAGTGCCTGGCGCTGGCCCGGCCGTGCGCGGTCACCGACTATCCGGTGGCCCGGCACATCACCCACGAGTACGACCTGCCGGTGTCGGCGGAGGGCCTGCGGTCGGTGATCGCGGTGCCGGTGGTCGTCCGGCGGCAGGTGCGCGGGGTGCTGTACGGGGCGCTGCGGGACGCGCTGCCGCTCGGCGAGCGGGTCTTCGACGCGGCGGTGGCGGCGGCCCGGGACCTGGAGCAGGCGCTGGCCGTCCGGGACGAGGTGAGCCGGCTCGTCGAGCCGGCGGAACCGCCCGGCCCGTCGTGGGAGGAGGTGCGGCACGCCTACGGCGAGCTGCGGGCCCTCGCCCCGCAGGTCGTCGACGAGGAGCTGCGGGCCCGGCTGCTCGCCGTCTGCGGCCGCCTGGAGTCGGCGGCCGGCCGTCCGGCTCCGCTCCCCGGGGTGGTGCTGACGCCGCGCGAGACGGACGTCCTGGCGGCGGTCGCCTCCGGCGCGACGAACGCGGCGGCGGCGAAGCGGCTCGGGCTGCGCCCGGAGACGGTCAAGGGCTATCTGCGCTCGGCGATGCGGAAGCTGGGGGCGCACACCCGCCTGGAGGCCGTGGTGGCGGCGCGGCGGGCGGGGGTGCTGCCGTAGGCCGCGGGCGGGCCGGTCACTCCGGGGCGCGGAAGACGAGGTCGTACGCGCCGTCCGCGGGCCCGGCGAGACGGAGGGTCCGCTCGGCCTCCGCGGTGAGGGCGGCCCGGTCGGCGCGGGTGAGCCGGGTGAAGGGCTCGACGGTGAGGGTGACGCGCCCCTCGGCCTCCGCCAGGTGCCAGAGCCCGGCGAGGAGTCCGTCGAGGAGGAAGACGCGGTGGGCCTGGTTGCCGGTCCAGGTGCGGGTCCGGTGCGCGTCGGGAACGATCCGGCGCCGGTCGGCGTGGGAGAGCAGCAGGTTGTCGAACTCGGGCAGGAAGCGCGGCGGCGCGGGGGTGTCCTCGTCCGGGCGGGGCGCGTCGGGCAGGTCGAAGAGCTCGGTGCCGTCCTCGTCCCGGAAGGTGACCAGCCGGGGCCGCAGCCGCTCGAAGGCGGGCCGCAGCCGGGTCAGCCCGCACCAGGTCTGCATGTCCCGGACGGAGGCGGGCCCGAAGGCGCCGAGGTAGCGCAGCACGGTCTCGTCGGGGTCGGCGGGCTCGTACGAGGCTCCCCCGAACCACACGTCGGTGGTGGTCAGCGCCACCTGCCCGCTCCTCCCCCACAGGCCGCGCGGGGTGACCTGGACGAGCGGCAGCATGCAGCGGGCGGCCATGGTCAGGGCGAGCGGGTCGGCCTCCGGCCAGGTGCGGAGGAGGTGTTCGCGGAGCTGCTTGGGGGTACGGGGCTCCGCCTCGACGAGGTCGCGGGCGAGGGCGGCGAGCCGGTCGAGGTCGACGCCGTCGAGCTTCTTGCGGAAGATGCCGAGCTCGCGGTCGACGGCGCCCGGCTGGGCGAAGGCCCGCAGGGCGACGGCGTCGCGGGCGGTGTGGGTGTGGACGGTGGAGCGCAGGGTGGCGATCCGGGCGACGGCCCGGGACTCCATGAGGGCGGACAGCTCCTCGGGGCGGAAGCCGTCGAGGCGGGCGGCGAGGGCGTAGTACGGCGGCCTGGTGTTCTGCGCCTGAAGCCCCACCAGGTGGTGCACGGCCTCCTCGGGCCGGAGCGGCGAGGGCGTGAGCAGCAGCTGGCGGGCGAGGGTGGCGCGGCCCAGGGCGCGGCGCGAGACCGGGGGAAGCGTGTCCATGCCGGGACGGTACAAGGCAACGAGGACAGTTACTGTCCTCTTTCGCCGCGCGGCGCGGACGGGACGACGGTTGACGGTTCTGTTCCGGCGGGGCGTTCCGGCGGGGCCGGGACCTGCCTGGGCCGCGCGGGGCGCCCCGGCCGGGGCTGCGCGGGGGCGGCCAGGGGGTGGCCCGGGAGCGGCCGAGGGCTCGGGAGCGGCCGGGGGCGCGGCCCGGGAGCGGCCGGGGGTGGTCCGGGAGCGGCCGGGGGTGGTCCGGGAGCGCACGGGGGGGG
>NZ_JOGX01000110.1 GCF_000719555.1 Streptomyces sp. NRRL F-5727 | reverse complement strand
CCTCACCTCCTTCGTCGGCCGCGAGCCCGAACTCGCCGCGCTCCGCGCCGACCTCGGCCGGTCCCGGCTCGTTACGCTCACCCGCCCCCGAGGGCGGCAACATCCGCCCCCGCCTCACCTCCTTCGTCGGCCGCGAGCCCGAACTCGCCGCGCTCCGCGCCGACCTCGGCCGGTCCCGGCTCGTCACGCTCACCGGCCCGGGCGGCTCCGGGAAGACACGGCTCGCCGAGGAGGCCGCCCGGCAGGTCGCCGGGCCACAGGCGTGGATCGCGGAGCTCGCGCCGCTCGACGACCCGGGCGCGCTCCCCGGCGCCGTCCTCTCCGCACTCCGCCTCCGTGAGATGAACCTGATCACCCGCGACGGCACCACGCTCCAGGACGACCCCACCGCCCACCTCGTCGAGCACCTCGCCCACCGCCCCGGCCTGCTCCTCGTCCTCGACAACTGCGAGCACGTCATCGGCGCCGCCGCGGCCCTCGCCGAGACGCTCCTCGCCCACTGCCCCGGCCTCCGGATCCTCGCCACCAGCCGCGAACCCCTCGGCGTCCCCGGCGAGGCCGTCCGCCCGGTCGAGCCCCTGCCGCCCGTCCCCGCGCACCGGCTCTTCACCGAGCGGGCCAGGGCCGTCCGGCCCTCCTTCGCCCAGGACCACGCGCGCGAGGCGGACGTCGCCGACGCCGTCGCGGAGATCTGCCGCCGGCTCGACGGCCTGCCCCTCGCCATCGAACTGGCCGCCGCCCGGCTGCGGCTGCTCACCCCGCGCCAGATCGCCGACCGGCTCGACGACCGCTTCCGGCTCCTCACCTCCGGCGCCCGCACCCTGCTGCCCCGCCAGCAGACCCTCCGCGCGGTCGTCGACTGGTCCTGGGAGCTGCTCGACCCGGCCGAGCGCACCCTGCTCCGCCGGGTCTCCGTCTTCACCGGCGGCTGGGACCTGCCGGCGGCGGAGGCCGTCGACACGCCCGCCCCCGAGGGCGGCACCGACACCCTCACCACCCTCGGCGCCCTCGTCGACAAGTCGCTCGTCGTCGCCACCCCCACCGACGACGGCGCGATGCGCTACCGCCTCCTGGAGACCATCCACGAGTACGCCGCCGAGCGCGCCGCCGAGACCCCGGAGCTGCTCGCCGCCGCGGCCGCCGCCCACACCGCGCACTTCACGGCCCTGGTCGAGGAGGCCGAGCCCAGACTCCGCTCCGCGGAGCAACTGCCCTGGATCGACCGGCTGGAACGGGACCTCGACAACATCCGGGCCGCCCTCCACCGCGCCCTCACCGTCCCCGACGAAGCCACCGCGTTCCGGCTGGTCCTCGCCATGGGCTGGTTCTGGTGGCTGCGCAACTACCGCCCCGAGGGCCTGGGCTGGACCCGGTACACCCTCTCCCTGGGGGAGGACCCGGACGACCGGGACGACCCCCGCTACTGGCCCCGCATGCGGCTGCGGCTGCTCTCGTTCTTCCTCGCCCTGGAGGACGAGAACACGTACCTGGGCGACCTCCGCGAGGACCCGGCGGCGCTCGCCCAGATCCGCCGCGTCCGGGACGCCTTCGGCGACGACCCCGGCCCGGAGTCCGCCCGCTTCCCCGGCCTGCTCTGGCCGTTCAGCGCGTACCTGACCGAGGAGCCCGAGACGGTCCGCGCCCTGCTCGACGTCGGTGTCGAGACCTGCCGCCGGTACGGGGGCGACTGGGAGGCAGGCGTGAGCCTGATGTTCCGGACCCACATGATCGTGGACATGCCCGGCGGCATGGAGGGGATCGACGAGGACCTGGCCGAACTCCGCGTCCTCACCCGCCGGGTCGGGGACCGCTGGATGGGCGCCCAGGTCGCCTCGGCCGCCGCCGAGGCCCACATGATGCGCGGGCGCCGGGCCGAGGCCAGGGAGGCGTACGAGGAGGCGCTCCGGCTCGCCCGCGAGGTCGGCGCCCACACCGAGGCGCCCTTCCTCCTCGCCCGGCTCGCCGAACTGGCCTACCGGGACGGCGACCCGGACGCCGCCGAGCGGGGGCTCGACGAGGCCGCCCGCGAGGCCGAACGGCTCCGCATCCGGGACGCCCTCGCCTTCGTCGACGTCATGCGGGCCGTCCTCGCCCTCGACCGGAACGACCCCGCACGCGCGCGTGCCCTGATCACCTCGGCCGGCGCCCACGTCCGCGCCGGCAGCCCGCCGCCGCACTTCACCATCGCCATCGAGGGGTTCGTCGCCCGCGTCGAGGCCCACGAGGGCGCGGGCCCGGCGGCCGTCGCCTCCGCCGCCGCCGCGCTGCGGTCCGCCCTCGGCGGCCGCTGCGCGGACGTCATCGTGATCAGCCTCGGCGAGGGGCTCGCCTTCGCCCTGCAGCGGGCCGGTGACGCCGACCGCTGCGCGCGCGTGGCGGCCGCCGTCGCCACCTGGCGGAAGGGCATCCCCCGCTCGGTGCCCGAACGGCGCGAGGACGAGGAGCTGACCGCCGCCTGCGGGACCGCGCTCGGCGCGGACGGGCTCGCCGCCGCCCGTGCCGCCGGGGCCGGACTCGGTCCGGAGGACGTGCTGGACCTGGTGGAGCCGTACACCGCCGGCGCCGGAGAGGCCGTCAGGAGCAGCTGATCCGGGACTCCGCCCAGTCGGCGACGGCGGCCTTCCCGAAGGGGGTGTGCTCCTCCACCACGAGCCGGAGCGTGGAGCGCCCGCCCAGGTCCACGTGGACCGGGATCCCGGGGTCGCCCTGCCGGACCACGGGCGAGCGCCACAGCCGCTCCCCGTCGCCGTACACGGAGAAGCGGACCCCGCCGGGCCCGAACGGGACGCTCAGGTCGTCGACGCCGACGACGGCGTCGTAGGCGGTGCACTGCCGGTTCAGCCGGATCAGCAGCGAGGACGGGGCGTGCACGCTGACGCCGTACGCGTACGGGGAGCCGCTGATCGTCATGGACTGGCGCGGCCACATCCAGCTGCCGTCCTCCAGGACCACCTCGGGCTCGGTGCCGTCGCCGAACGCGGCGTACTCCAGCCGGTCGACCTGGTAGACGGTGGGCGCGGGCGGCGGGGGCGTCGTCGGCGGCGGGGTGGGGCTCGGGGTGGCCTTCGGGCTGGGTGTGGGGCTCGGCGGCGGAGTCGTCGGCGCGGGAGTCGGCGTCGGCTTGGGCGAGGGCTTCACCACCGGCTCGGGCGTCGGCTTCGGGGTGGGCTTGGGCGTCGGCTTCGGCGAGGGCGGCGGGGTGGTGGGCTCCGGCGCGGGCGCCGGGGGCGGCGTCGGCTCGGGCGTCGGCCTGGGGGAGGGCTTCGTCGGCGGCGCGGGCTCGGGGGCGGCGGGGGTGACGGCCGGCGGTGTGGGCTGCGGCGCGGCGACGGGCTGCGGGTCGCCGGCCATCGCCCAGACGAGCCCGGCCGCGGCGGCGACGGCCATCGCGGCGGCGATGCCGGCCTTCACGGGCGCGCCGAGGCCCTCGGCGGCGGCACCGCCCGAGGCGGCGCCCGACGTCGTCCCGCCGGTGGCGGCGGCCGCGGCACCCGCGCCCGCCGCGCCGACGGCACCGCCGGCGACGATGCCGGCGGCCTTGAGGGAGTAGCCGGCGGCGAACCAGCCGATGACCGCGACGGGGAGCAGCGCCGGGATCCCGGCGTTCACGTGGGCGAGTTCACCGGCGGCGACCCGGCACTTGGCGCACTCGTCCAGGTGCTTGCGCAGGCC
Source organism: Streptomyces sp. NRRL F-5727 (assembly GCF_000719555.1). GTDB lineage: Bacteria > Actinomycetota > Actinomycetes > Streptomycetales > Streptomycetaceae > Streptomyces. The sequence continues at coordinate 7,865 of NZ_JOGX01000110.1, read as the reverse complement.
GCGCTCGGCCCGCATCCGCAGTCCCCCGCGCGCGTAGGCGCCGAGCCGGTCGGCGTACCGGGCGCAGTCGCCGCCCGCGGTGAGCGCCTGGCTGACATGGGCCTGGAGGTACGCCTGCTTGAGGCCCTCGCGGGCGCGGCTGGCGAGGACGGCGGTGGCGTTGGCGGTCAGGCCGAAGAGGGGGGCGACCTCGCTGGGCGACTCCTCCTCGACGGTGGTGTGCCACAGGACGGCCTGCCAGCGCTCGGGCAGCGACCGGAACGCCTGCATGGCCAGCGACTGTTCCGCCTCCTGCATGGCCCGGACCTCGGCGCCGAGGTCCATGGTGTCCTGGTCGGAGACCTCGGAGGAGCGGGCGGCGTCGGCGGCGAAGACGGCGAAGTCCTCGACGAGGTGCTCGCGCTTCTGGGTCTTGGCCCAGCTCGCGCCGACCCGCCGGACGGTGGTCATCAGATAGGCGCGGACGGCCTGTTCGGGCCCGGCGCCGCCGCGGACGGCCTGGAGGGTGCGGGCGAAGACCTCGGCGGTGAGGTCGTCGGCGGTGTGCGCGTCCCGGCAGCAGGTCCGGGCGTAGCGGCGGACGGCGTCGGAGTGGCGGCGGAAGAGCTCCTCGTACGCGGAGTCGTCGCCGTCCCGCATGCGCGCGATGAGTTCGGCGTCGGAGGCCGGCAGCTCCCGAGGGGGCGGCAGCAGCCCCTCGTCGTCCGCGGGAGCCCCGGCGGATCCGTCCTCCGGGTCGTGATCCGGTACGGGGAGGGGCGCGGCGCCCGGCGACGGGGCCTCGCGCTGCTGCGGCACGCTCGGTTCGGCCGGGCCGTGCGGGGAGCCGGGGGCGCCGCCGGGGCCGCCCTGGCTCGGCACCTGCCGGGCGGGCAGGCCCTCGGCCTCCGTGGCGCCACCGGCGCCCAGCGGATCGTCCCGACCGTCACCGCTCATCGCGGAAGCCCCCGTACGCGTGCGCAGACCCGAATATCCGCCAAGCCTGCCACACGACGCGGGCACGCCGAAGCGCCGCGTCCACTTACCACTCGTCCGGGGCGACTTCCCGTATCCCGGCGTAACCGCTCACACGTTCGTGTCATGCTCCTTGGTCCGCCCGGCCCAGAGGCCCGGCGGACCGAACGAGCGTCCGACCCGCTACCGCGAGCGCAGGCCCTCCAGAAGGATGTCCAGGAGCCGGGCCGAGGCCGCAGCCTGCTGGGCCGCGTCCGGCAGCGCCGGCGCCGCCGTGGCGATGACCAGCAGCACGTCCGCCACGGTCACGTCGGTCCGCAGCTCACCCGCCTCCCGGGCCCGGTCGACCAGCCGGCCGACGACCTCCAGGAGCTCCGCGGCCCCCGCGTCGTCCCGCTCGCCCGCCGGCACCGCCCGGGGCGCCACCACGCGCGCGTCGGCCTGCTCGCCGAGACCCCGCTGGTACGGGACACGGGCCTCGCCCTCCCCGTCCACCGGCGACTCGTCCACGCCCACCCGCAGCACCTGCGGCGGCAGCAGCCGCCCGGCACCCGAGGCGACCGAGGTGCGCAGGAACCGGGAGAGCGCGGACCACGGCTCCTCCTCCTGCCCGAGCGCGGCCCGCGCCTGCTCGGTCAGCCGGGCCGTCTCCTCCTCGGCTATCCGCCGCACCAGCACGTCCTTGCTGGGGAAGCGCCGGTACACCGTGCCCACCCCGACGCGCGCCCGCCGGGCCACGTCCTCCATCGGCGCCCCGTAACCGAGTTCGCCGAAGACCTCGCGCGCGGCACGCAGCACGTGCTCCAGATTGCGCTGCGCGTCCACCCGCAGCGGCGCCGCGCGCCCGCCCGCCACCGGACCGCCCACGACGGTGCCGGTACCCGCGACGGTGCCGGCGACCGGCACGGAACCGGCCGACGGCACGGCGGCCACGGCCCCCGCACCCCGGTCGTCCCGCTCCGCCCCGACCACGGACTGCCAACGAGAATCCTGAATCTGCATAAGCGTTCCCCCGCTCATGATGTCTCCCCCCGGAGACTCCCCGCCCTGATACGGGGCTCCCGGCCGGTGTGCGCGATCGGTCCGCGCGCACGCCGGAACCGACACCCCGACGAACTACGAACATAGTTGAGTCCGGGTCAATTCAGAAGGGGGAGTTCCGTACGGTGCGCCCCCCGATCGGAGCAAGCCGCCGGAGTCACCCGATTCCCACCCCGTGACGCACCACCCACGCACGCCGTGACCTGCGCCGTTGCGCCCACCAGACCCGCGCGCGCCACCCCGCGCCTCCGTACCCCTCCGGTCACACAATTCGCCGGGCCTGTGGACAAACCCCGGACGGCGATGCCTCATGGGACGGTGACCGAACCTGCGCGCATTCTCGTGGTCGGCGGTGGCTACGTCGGCATGTACACCGCGCTGCGCCTCCAGCGGCAGCTCAGGACGGAGCTCGGACGCGGCGCCGCCGAGATCGTGGTGGTCACGCCCGACCCGTACATGACGTACCAGCCGTTCCTCCCCGAGGCGGCCGCCGGCTCGCTCTCCCCGCGCCACGTCGTCGTCCCGCTCCGCCGCGTCCTGGACCGCTGCCGCCTCCTCATCGGCGAGGTCGACTCCATCGACCACGCCAAGCGCACAGCGATCCTCACGACCCTCGCCACCGACGAGGAGGGCGCGGGCCCGGTCGCCCTCACCTACGACGAACTCGTCCTCGCCCCCGGCTCGGTCTCCCGCACCCTCCCCGTCCCCGGCCTCGCCGACCACGGCATCGGCTTCAAGACCGTCGAGGAGGCCATCGGCCTGCGCAACCACGTCCTGGAGCAGCTCGACATCGCCTCCTCGACGCGCGACCCGGCGCTCCGCGACGCCGCCCTCACCTTCGTCTTCGTCGGCGGCGGGTACGCGGGCGTGGAGGCCCTCGCCGAACTGGAGGACATGGCCCGGTACGCCACCCGCTACTACCACAACATCAAGCCCGAGGACCTGCGATGGGTCCTTGTCGAGGCCGCCGGCCGGATCCTCCCCGAGGTCGGCGACGAGATGGGCCGGTACGCCATCCGCGAGCTCCGCGGCCGCAACGTCGACGTACGCCTCGACACCCGCCTCGACAGCTGCGAGGACCGGGTCGCCGTCCTCAGCGACGGCACCCGCCTGCCCACCCGCACCGTCGTGTGGACCGCCGGGGTCAAGCCCGCCCCCGTCCTCGCCGCCACCGACCTCCCCCTCGACGGGCGCGGCCGGATCCGCTGCACCGCCCACCTCACCGTCGACGGCGCCCCGCACGCGTGGGCGGCCGGAGACGCCGCCGCCGTCCCCGACGTCACCGCGAAGGAACCCGGCACCCCCTGCGCCCCCAACGCCCAGCACGCCGTCCGCCAGGCCAAGGTCCTCGCCGAGAACCTCGCCGCCTCCCTCCAGGGCCGGCCGCTCAAGGAGTACGCGCACGCGTACGCCGGCTCCGTCGCCTCGCTCGGCCTCCACAAGGGCGTCGCGCACGTGTACGGACGCAAGCTCAAGGGGTACCCGGCCTGGCTGATGCACCGCGCCTACCACCTCAGCCGGATGCCCACCGCCAACCGCAAGGCCCGGGTCCTCGCCGAATGGACCCTCTCCGGCCTCTTCAAACGCGAGATCGTCTCCCTCGGCTCCCTGGAACACCCCCGGGCCGAATTCGAACTCGCGGCCGCACCACCCCCACCCCCGCCCACGCCTCCCGGCCCCGACGGGAACGACGGGACGTCCTCCTGACATCACTGTCAGTGCACTCGTCCACACTGGACGTGTGACCATAGGTGGGCTCACACCTGCACAGCGTGACTCCGCACGGCACCGACACCACGAGGCATACAGATCCGTGAACTTCACCCGTTGGAGCGCCCGGCTCCCCGGCACGCAGCGCCGCGCGGCGCGGGGGACCGAAGGCTCCGTGCCCGCCGCCCGCGGTGAGTACGGACCGCGGCAGGACGCACAGGACCCCGAGCACGCCGGCACGACCGTCGACACCGTGGACCCCGAGGTCCCCGCCCTGGAGGACTTCTCCGTCCGGGACCTCCTCGGCCGCCTCCCCGGCCTCGTCGCCCTCGTGTACGGCCCCGAGCACCGCATCGCGTACGTCAACGAGGCGTACGCCGCCGCCTTCGGCCCCCGCACCCCCGGCGCCACCGTCGCCGCCACCTGCCCCGAGGCCGAGGAACTCGGCCTGCTGCCCCTCCTCGACCAGGTCCTCCGCAGCGGCAAGCCCCGCACCGTGAAGTCCCGCCGCACCGCCGACGGCGGCTCGTACACCGTCACGTGCCTGCCCGTCGACAGCCCGCACCTCGACGGCGCGGGCGTCCTCGTCCACGCCGCCGACGTCACCGACCACGCCGAGGCCGCCGAACGGCTCCGCGCCAGCGAGCGCCGCCACCGCGAGACCGCCGTCACCCTCCAGCGCTCCCTCCTCCCGCAGGAACTGGAACAGCCCGACGACCTGCGGATCGCCGCCACCTACCAGCCCGGCGTCGCCGACGCCGCCGTCGGCGGCGACTGGTACGACGTCATCACCCTCGGCGCCGGCCGCACCGCCCTCGTCATCGGCGACGTCATGGGCCGCGGCGTCCGCGCCGCCGCCGTCATGGGCCAGCTCCGCACCGCCGTCCGGGCGTACGCGCGCCTGGACCTGCCCCCGCACGAGGTCCTCCAGCTCCTCGACGGCCTCGCCGCCGAGATCGACGCCAGCCAGATCGCCACCTGCGTCTACGCCGTCCACGACCCCAACGAGGGCAAGCTCGTCTACGCCTCCGCCGGCCACCTCCCGATCCTCGTCCGCGACGCGGACGGCACCGTCCGCCAGGCCGACGGCGCCACCGGACCCCCGCTCGGCACCGGCGGCTGGCTGCACGCCTCCGGCTCCATCGCCCTGCCCCCCGGCTCCACCGCCGTCCTCTACACCGACGGACTGGTCGAACGCCGCCGCGAGGACATCGACGAGGGCGTCGAAGCCCTCGCCCGCGCCCTCTCCGGCGCCAGCGGCACCCCCCAGGTCGTCTGCGGCCGGCTGCTCCGCGCCCTCGGCGTCACCGCCGAACACGACGACGACGTCGCCGTCCTCGTCGTCCAGCACCCCGCCCGCGACGGCGCCGACGCCGAGCTGTTCCACAACGCCGCCCTCGAACTCCTCGGCGGCGTCGAGGCCGCCCCACGCGCGCGTGCCTTCGCCTCCGGAGTCCTCTCCTCCTGGCGCTTCCCCGTCGAACTCCGCGACCTCGGCGTCCTCGCCACCAGCGAACTCGTCGCCAACAGCCTCCAGCACGGCACCCCGCCCATGCGCCTGCGGCTCCGCCGCACCGACCGCCGCCTGATCATCGAGGTCACCGACGGAGACGACCACCTGCCGCGCCGCCGCAGGGCGGAAACGGAGGACGAGGCGGGTCGCGGGATCTCCATCATCGCGACGATCGCCTCGTCCTGGGGAAGCCGCCGCACTCCGGGCGGCGGCAAAGCGGTCTGGTGCGAATTCGCCCTCCGTGACTAGAGAGCCGCGGTCTCCCGCTCGGGCTGGTGCTGAGCCACCACCCGAGAGGGCTTCACGGCCAGCGCCGGCTGGTTCTGCACCGGCGTGAGCTGCCTGCCGAGCCGCACCGCCAGCACCGTGACCAGCAGCGAGAACAGCACGAAGGTCACGATGTACGGACCGTGCAGCGACGCGCCCATCGGCCCGCCCACCGCGGGGCCGACCGCCAGCGCCAACTGCTTCACCAGGGCGAAGGCCGAGTTGTACGAGCCCACCATCGACTCCGGCGCCAGATCGGCCACCAGCGGCGCCACCGTCGGCGACAGCATGGCCTCACCGAGTCCGAACAGCGCGTACGTGGAGACGAACGCGGCCGTCGCCATCGCCTGGCTTCCGTGCCCGAGCCCCGCGTACCCCGCGATCAGCCACGCCACCGCCCAGATCAGCCCCACGGCCGCGATCACCCGGGTCCGCTTGCGGCGCTCCACGAACTTCAGCACCAGGAACTGCGCCAGCACGATCACGGCGGTGTTCGCCGCCAGCGCCAGACCCAGCGCCGACGGCGCGATGCCGGCGGCCTCGGTGCCGTACGCGGCCAGACCCGACTCGAACTGTCCGTAACAGGCGAAGAAGAGGACGAAGCCGAGGACGCACAGCTGCACCATCGCCTTGTGGCCGACCAGCGCCCGGACCCCGCCCTTGGCGCCCTCGGCGGGCCGCGCGCCCTGGAGCGCGGGCGAACCGGCCGTCCGCACGGTGCCGACCACCGCGGCCAGCACCAGGAACATCACGGCCTCGATCGAGAACAGCAGCAGGAAGCTGTCGGGCCGGCTCACGTCGACGAGCTGGCCGCCGATCAGACCACCGACACCCAGGCCCAGGTTCTGCAGGAAGAACTGCAGCGCGAACGCACGGGTCCGGCCGGCGGGCTCGGAGCACCACACGATCATCGTGGCGAGCGCCGGCTGGAGCACCGCCGTCCCCGCACCGAGCAGCGCGGCGGCACCCACCGCCGCCGGGACGCTCGACGCCAGCCCCATCCCCACGGCGCCGACCGCGGCCAGACCCGAGGCGACGAGCAGCACCGGCACGGGCCCGCGCCGGTCGATCGCCCGCCCGCTGAACGGCAGCACCACGAGCGCGGCCATGGCGAAGACGGCCAGCACCACACCCGCGGTCGTCGCGCCCAGATCCCGCACCTGCGCCACGTACACATAGAGGTACGGCACGGTGAAGCCGAGTCCGAACGCGCTCAGCGCGCTGCCTGCCTGAATCCGGCGCATCGCCGCGCCCCTCGCCTTGGTCACACTCACCCACTTCGGTCGCGGGTTCAGCCCTGTACGCCTGAACCCTGAAGACTTCAACACTAAAGTTCGATCCTTAACAGTACACATGGAAGGACTTCAACGCCAACGAGGAGCGTGGGATACTCGCCCTCATGTCCGACACCCCCGAGCACCCCGCCTCGCAGGAGCCGCAGGAGCCGACGCTCGACGAGCAGATCGCCGCCTACCAGCGCGAGTACCGCGACCTGGACCCGCAGGTGGAGAAGGTGGTCTCCGCCCTCGGCCGGCTGAACCGCCGGATGAACGTGGCGTACGGCCGCCAGCTCGCCGACCTCGGCATCAGCAACGCGGAGTGGGAGGTGCTCAAGACGCTCGTCCTCTCCGGCGCCCCGTACCGCCTGGGCCCGGGCGAGCTGGCGAAGCGTCTCGGCCTCACCCCCGCCGCCATGACCCACCGCATCGACCGCATGGCCGGCGAGGGTCTGGTCACCCGCGACCGCGACGAGACCAACCGCGTCCGCGTGATCGTCGAGCTCACCGACGAGGGCCGTACGAAGTGGCTGGAGGCGATGCGGATGGCCACGGACTTCGAGGAGAAGCTCCTCCAGGACCTCGGGCCCGAGGAGCGGGGCGCCCTGGGCGACGCCCTGATCCACCTCCTGCGCAGGGTGGAACTGACCCAGCCGGACGCCGGCGGCCGGCTCACCGACCTCGACTGACAGGCCGCGCGGAGACCCCAGGGCGGTGGTTGACACCCCCCTGGGGGACGCGTAGTGTTCTCCGAGTTGTCACGGAGCCGGAACGGTTCTGCGACGACCATCCCGCCGCGAGAGCGGCACCTCAATCCAGCACGGTCTCCCTCACGGGATGAATTTCGGCATGCCGAAATTCAATTCGAACGACTCGATTATGAGCCGCCGAAGGAATCCGCTAAGGTTTGAGACGTCGGAACGGCCCAACAGCCCGGAAGACAAACCCCGCTGACTGGGAATCAGACGCCGAAAGGATCTGATAGAGTCGGAAACGCCGGAAGGGCCCGGAGCGAAAGCGAAAGGGACCGGAAAGCACCGAGGAAATCGGATCGGAAAGATCTGATAGAGTCGGAAACGAAGGAAGCGCCCGGAGGGCCTGGA
>NZ_JOGX01000109.1 GCF_000719555.1 Streptomyces sp. NRRL F-5727 | reverse complement strand
GGCGGGGGGGGGGGGTTTCGTGGGGGGGTGGGGGCGTGGGGGAGTGGGGGTGCCGTCGGGCCGGGGGCCGCACCCTGGGGTACGGCCCCCGGCCCCACGGTCAGCGGCGGTCGTCCACGTAGCCCAGGGCGACGAAGATCTTGCGCCGGTCGGCGTCCTCGATCGCCCGACGCCCGTGCATGACACGGGTGTTGTCGACGATGGCGACGTCGCCGTCCTGCCACTCGATGTTCTCGGTCAGCTCCGCCGTCACCTTCTCGATGTCGGCCAGCGCCTCCTGGGGGATCTCGGAGTCGTCCGCGAAGGCGATCCGGGGCGCCTCGTAGTGGTACGAGGGCCCGAGGATGCTGTTGGCGAAGGCCAGGCGCTCGCCGAAGAGCGTCGGATGGGCCGCCGCCACCTTGTAGACGTAGTGGATGGAGCCGTCGTCGTTGGCCCGGATGTGGAGCTTGTCCTCGCCGAAGAGCGCGGCCAGCCCGATCAGGTCGTCGACGGTGATCTCGTCGTCCGGCTTGGAGCCGTTCAGCAGGCTCGACGCCAGCGCGCGCCACGCGTGCTCGGCGATGTTGCGGGAGTAGAGGATCTCCTGCCGCTCGAACAGCGCCCGGGTCTCGGGGGCCAGCCGGTCCCACACGTCGTAGCCGTCGCAGACCGTGGTCTGCGAGCCGGCCCGCGCCGCGCTCTCGCAGAAGAACCAGGTGACGTCCGGCGTCAGCGGGTTGGTGCCGTGCTCCGTGTGGAGCCCGACGGCGTCCGTGCCGAGGTCGACCTTCTGGACGGTGGTGCCCTCGCTGAACTCCCGCGCGGGGTCGAGGGTGGTGCGGGTGCAGACCGTGGTCACCAGCGCGTTGAACTGCTCGATCGACGGGGCGAAGCCGCGCAGGACGAGGTGGCCGGACCGGGCCAGCTCCTCCAGGAGCCACTCCCGGTCCAGGCTGTCCAGCGCCCGGCCGTTCTCCGAGGTGATCAGGGTGCCGGAGCCGCTGCCGTGGCGGCTCAGGACGAGGTCGTGCTGCATGGTCGGGTGCTCCCCTCAGTTGAAGACGGTGCCGTGGGCCGAGGCCGTGCCGCCGGCGAGTTCGCCGCCGTCCAGGACGAGTTGCTGACCGGTGAGGAACCGGGCGCCGTCGGAGGCGAGGTAGTGGAACGCTTCGGCGACCTCCGCGGGGTCGGCGTGCCGGCCGGCCGGGATCTTCGCGTTGACCTCGGCGAACATCTCGTCCGTGTACTCGGCCCGCTGCATGGGCGTCATCACGTAGCCGGGGCTCACACAGGCGGTGCGGACGTGGGGGGCCAGCTCCAGGGCGACCGTGCGGGCGAGCGCGAGCACCGCGGCCTTGGAGGCGTTGTAGTCGGCGTAGTAGGGGTAGCCCGCCGAGGCGTTGGTGGAGGCCGTGGCGAGCAGGACGCCGCTCTTCGCCTCGATCATGTGGCGGGCCGCGGCCTGCCACAGCGCGATGACGCCGATGAGGTTGATGTCGAGCAGGGCCCGGACCTCGTCCTCCGTCATGTCGGTGAAGGAACGGCGGGTGCTGATACCGGCGTTGGCGACGACGACGTCGATGGAGCCGTGCGACGCGCGGATCCCGTCGACGACGCCCCGCAGTCCGGTCCAGTCGGTGACGTCGGCCTTGATCCACTCGCCGACGGCGTCCGCCTCGGCGGGAGCGGCCAGATCGAGGTTGACCACGCGGTCTCCGGCGGCGGCGAACCGGCGCGCCGTGGCGAGGCCGATGCCGGACGAGGCGCCGGAGATGATGACAGTGCGCTGTTTCATGGTGTCTTTCAGCCGAAGGTGTACGAGAGGTCGGTGGGCAGCAGACGGAAGGCGTCGGCGCGGTGGTGCTGGTACGCGCCTCCGGAGGCGAGGGCGGACCGCAGCGCCGGCAGCGCCGAGCCGTCGCCCTCCCAGAGCGTGCGGTGCAGCACCCGGGCCAGCTCCTCCAGGGCGGGCAGCCCCTCCTGGAGCCAGCGGACGCCCGCCTCCGGCTCCAGCGGCACGCCGTGCCGGCGCAGCCAGCCCGCCGTGAGGACGGCCGCGGCGGTGTCGGCGAAGTGGTGGTGCCGGCGGGACAGGTAGCGGTACATCTCGGCCCGGTACGCCTCCGAGAGGTGCAGGTCGGAGACGAACAGCAGGGCGGAGAGCAGTCCGAGGACGTCCGCGTACGCCTCCTCCAGCGACATGCGCTCGAAGGGCGTGAGCCCCTCGGCGGGCGTGCCCTCGCCGGTCACCGTCGTCCGCCGCCAGAAGTGCGCCAGGTCGTGTCCGCGGAACCAGCGCAGCGAGGCGCGCAGGAGGCCGTCCGGACGGGTCTCGGCCTCGCGCCCCTGGATCTCCTCGAAGAGCCGCAGGGAGCAGTGCCGGAGCCGGGCCCGGTGGATGTTGGCGAAGACCACCGTGAACTCGCGCCCCGGGACCTGCGCCCCCTCCGCCTCCAGCGGGAAGAAGTGGGCGAAGTTCTTGTGCCCGAGGGCCGATTCGCCGCCGCCGAGCAGCAGGTCCATGACGTGCATCGCCGGCTGGACGGGCTGGGCGGGGCGCACCTCTCCGCCGAGGACCCGGCCGACCCGCTCGGCGACCCGGTCCGTGTGGAGGGTGACGACGTCCACCTCGGCCTGGAGGTCCTCGGCGGGCGGCACCGCCACCAGGAGCGCGATGGAGCGGGCGGCGCCGCGCATGGCCCAGCTCGCCAGCGGGCCGCAGTACAGCCAGGGCGCGCGGGGCTCGGGTTCGCGGACGACGCCCGGTTCCCAGGTGCCGGTGCGGGCGTAGGCGTCCAGGCGCCGCGCGGCCTCCCGCGCGTGCAGGACGGCCGCCTCGGTGCCGGGTGCGCCCTCGGTGGCCGCGAAGGCGCGGAGCTCCCCGGCCGCAGCCCGGACGAGGGACGCGCTCTGCTCGCGGCCCCCGTCCGTGGCGTCGAGGGCGGGCACGTCCAGGGCGGCGACGCCGTCGAGGAGGGACTTGGCGCGGACGAGGTGGCTCCAGCCGGCCGGGAAGGCGTCCTTCAGGCCGCCGTACCCGGGGTCGACGCGGGCGACGGCCAGGACGGGTTCGTCCCGGTGCCAGTACGGGTGCTGGCCCGTGGGACGGCGGAGCGGGATGTCCAGGCTCCGGGTCCGTTCCTGGGGCAGCTGCCCGGGGGAGACGAGGGTGCCGGTCAACTGACGCCCCCCGCGGTGTTCGTCCGCGCGGTGACGCCGATCCGGGGCTTCTCCGGCGCGGCGGCCGGTGCGGCCGCTTCGGCGGAGCCCTCGCCGGCGAGCGCGGCCGTCCACTTGCGGCGCCCGGCGAGGAAGGCGAAGACGTGGCCGAGGTACTGGACGATGAACCACAGCGGCAGGAAGGCGGCGAAGGACGGTGCCTGGCCCGTCTGGACCCAGCCGATCGTCGCCCAGGTCACCACGCCCGTCGCGGCGTTGAGGGCGACCGTGGTGGAGAGGTCGGTCTGCTGCTGGGCCCAGTCGGCGGCCCTGGGCTTCAGGACCGCGCCGAGCAGCAGGCCGGTGACGACGGCGCCGAGCAGACCCGCGCCGCCCGCCTTGAGCATGTCCATCGGGGTGACGGCCGTCGGGCCGATCAGGAGGTGGTAGAGGACGCCGAGCCCGAGGCCGACGACCAGTCCGGGCAGGTGCATCGAGGGCCGGCGCCAGTGCGCGGGGGCGGGCATGGGAAGGTCGCCCGCGCCCTTCGGGGCGCGGTAGACGGGCGGGAAGATCAGGCCGGTCACATGGAGGTAGCGCAGATAGGGCTCGCCCGCGGTGGCGATGAGGCGCTTGTCGTAGAGGATGCTGCCGATCACGTTGTAGACGTTGGCGACGACGGCCAGGACGAGCAGGTCGGCGGTCATCGTGGGCAGCAGGAAGAACATGCCGAAGAACGCGGTGTGCACGGGGAACCGGATCCAGCGGCGGCTGCCGACCTTCCAGTTGGTGATCTTCGGCCGGCCGGCCTTGGCCGCCTCGGAGACGAGGGTCGTCGAGCCGAAGGCCAGGCCGCAGTCGTACTCGAAGAGGTGCAGCTGCCAGTACCAGAGCCAGGACGCCACGGCGAGCGCGTACATGATCACCATGGCGGCGCCCGAGAGCTCCCAGACCACCGTGTCCGTGCTCTGCCAGAGGGCCGCGGCGGCCAGGATGTAGACGACGTTGGCCAGGGATTCGACAGAACGCCAGGCCAGGGGTTCTATTCCGGTCTTCGCTTTGACGGCGCGTTTGACCCGTAACGTGGCGAGTCCGGAATGCTGGACCCCGAAGCCGATCACCAGGAGGGCGTCGACAAGAAGTTGGACAGACTGACTCACGTGGAACCTTCCCGTCGGAACAGACGAATGGTCGAACTCACGTAGCGCAGTGCGAGATGCCCTCGGAGCGACATGCTCCGGGGCAGGCGGGCGCCACAGTAGTCATACGCATGACTCGTGACAAGGAGCGGATCCGTACTGGACAGAGGGTTACGGATGTGCGCTACAGTCCCACCTGCTCGTACGTATGACTGAGCCTCACGGACCCTGCGGAAACCGGCCCCCGATCGGCCGGAATCCATCGCCGAGTGTCCGGTTCCATTCCTCGCCGCAGCATTTCCGGCGGCCCCGGATAAAGATTGTCGCCGTTTTTTCGCGACGTTTCGGACGCCTCTCTGTCCGAAATCCGATTCCGTTCCACCTGTACTACGTCAGAACAGGATTCCTCGTGCGTCACATCACGGTGTACTGCGGTGCCTCGTCCGGACATCGGCCCTCCTATGTCGAATCCGCCGCGGACTTCGGCAGGCGGATCGCCTCCCTCGGCCTGGGGCTGGTCTACGGCGGCGCCGGCGGCGGCCTCATGGGCGCGCTGGCCGACGCCGCCCTGGAGGGCGGCGCCCCCGTCATCGGCGTCATACCGGAACACCTGGTGGCCCACGAGGTCGCCCACCCCGGCCTCACCCGGCTCGACGTCGTCTCCGGCATGCACGCGCGCAAGGCCAGGATGATCGAGCTCGGGGACGCCTTCGTCGCCCTGCCCGGCGGCTTCGGCACCGTCGACGAGCTCTTCGAGGTGCTCACCTGGGCGCAGCTGGGCCTGCACGGCAAGCCCTGCGGACTGCTCGACGTCGACGGCTACTTCCAGCCCCTGCTGGCCTATGTCCGGCACGCCGTCGACGAGGGCTTCGTCCGCAAGCCGTATCTGGACAACATCGTCGTCGCGTCCGACCCGGCCGAGCTGCTCGACGCCCTCGGCCGGCACCGCAGCCTGCCGCACCTCTTCTCGGCGGCGTGAGGAGGCCGGACGATGACAGCCCTCGCCGAGCACGCCCCGCCACCGGCGCCCGCGCCGCCGGGACTCGCCGTCTTCGACATGGACGGCACCCTGATCCCCGGCACCACCGCGTGCCGCCAGATCGGCCTCGCCGCCGGAGACGTGGCCACGGTCGAACGCCTGGAGCGGGAGTACCGCGCCGGGCTGATCGACAGCACCGCCTTCGCCGACCACTGCCTGACCTCCTGGGAGCGGGCCGGCGACGGCCTCTACCGGACCGCCTTCGCCGGCTGCCCCAAGATCGGCGGACTGGAGGAGGCGCTCGCCCGATTACGGGCCCGCTCCTACGTCACCTGCCTGATCACCATGTCCCCCAGGCCCTTCGCCGAGCTCTTCGACGGCTTCGACCACGTCTTCGCGTCGACCTACCCGACCGACATCCTCGACCCGGAGGACAAGCCCCTCATCGTCGACCGGCTGAGGCGCCGGCTCGGCCTCCGCCTGGACCAGGTCGTCGCCTTCGGCGACGCGGACTCCGACGTCCCGCTGTTCCGCGCCCTGACCCGCACCGTCGCCGTCAACTCCACCCCGAACCTGCGAGAGTTGGCAGCCCACCACTACGACGGCGACGACATCGCCCACGCCCTGCGGATGGTGCTGCCGGACGAGGAGACGGAGCCCGCGGCGGCGGGCCGGAACAGGGAGACGGGGCGCACGCGGCCCGGGCCGGGCGTGACGGCCGCGCGCCGGGAGGCCGGCTCCGGCGCGGAGGCGGTGAGGTGAGCCGCCCCGTCGTCGTCGTCGCCTACTGCCGCGACTTCCTCACCGCCTTCCCCGGCCCCTCGGCCGCCGCCCTCGACACCGCCCTGCGCCGGGCCGGCTGGTCGGTGACCGCCCATCACGCCCCCGACGGGACCTTCCCCGACGGCGAGTTGTGCGTCGACCTCCCCGAGGACCCGGCCGGCCGCACGGTCGTGATCTGCCAGTCCGTCACCGGCGCGGACACCCCCTCCGACCTCTCCCTCATGAGCCTGCTCGCCACCGCCCGCTGCTACCGCGAGCACGGCGCCGCCAGGATCGTCGCCCTCCTCCCGCACCTCGCCTACGCCCGCCACGACCGGCGGGTGCCCGGCGAACGGCGGCCCGTGATGGCCGGGCTGCTCGCCGACCTCTCCGCCGCCGCCGGCCTCGACGCCGTCTTCTCCCTCGCCTCCGGGGCCGAGGACCTCCTCCAGGAGCTCTTCGCCCGCACCCGCACCCGCCTCGTCTTCCTGCCCGCGGACGAGATCCGCATCGGCCTGCTGCGCCCCCTGCTGCGCGACGGCAGCGTCCTGGTCGCCCCCGACGCGGGCGCCGCCGGCCAGGTCGGCGCGCTCGCGGCCGGCCTCGAACTCCCGCTTCTGGTCGCGGAGAAGCGCCGCACCGGGCCCGAGGAGGTGACCGTCGCCCTGGGCACGCCCCCCGGCGCCGGACCGGTCCGGCACGCGGTCGTCGTCGACGACCTGATCACCAGCGCCGCCACGGTCGAGCAGGTCGCCGCCGCCCTGCGCGCCCGGGACCCGGACGTCGTGATCGACGTCGTCGCCACCCACCTGCGGCTCACCGCGCCGGGCACCCGCAGGCTGGAGCGCCTGCTCGGTACGGGCGTGCTGCGCGCCGTCCGCACCACCGACGCGGCCGGCCACCGGCCGGACCTCCCCGGACTCGCCGTCAGCCCCGCGATGCCCTGGCTGGCCACGGCGCTCACCCACCGGCTCGGCACCGCGGCGCCGGCCGCGGCACGACAGCCCGAACGACAGCCCCCGGTCCCGGGACGACAGACCGAACGACAGCCCCCGGCCCCGCCGGCGGGGCCCGAACGGAAGCCCCTTCATGACACTCACCGCTGAGCAGGTGGGCGCCGTCGACGCCGCCCCCTGCCCCGAGCTGGCCATCTCCGTCGTCTGCCTCGACCAGACCCGTATCGGCAGCCACGTCGAGGCCCTGCACGGCCTCGGCGTCACCCGCCTCCACGTCGACCTCGTCGAGCCCGCCTTCGGCGGCGGACTGGGCCTGCCCCTGGAGACCATCAGCGACCTGCGGGACGCCTGCGAGCTGCCGATCGACGTCCACATCATGCTCGTGGACCCCGCCGCCGCCGTACGGGAGGCGTCCGCCCGCGGCGCGACGACGGTCACCGTGCACCAGCGGTCGCTCTCCGAGGAGACCCGCGCCGCCCTCGGCGACGCGGCGGGCCGGGGCACGGCCGTCGGCCTCGCCGTCGACCCCGGCGAGACGATCTCCCGCGCCCTCGTCCGGGACCTGACGCCGGACCGCCTGACGGTCATGAGCGTCGAACCCGGCGGCGCCGGCCGCCCCTTCCGGCCGGAGAGCCGCGCCACCGTCGCCGCCGCGGCGGCCCTGCGCGACACCGGCGTGATCCGGGAGGTCGAGGTCGACGGCGCCATGGGCCCGGCCACCGCGCCCGGCATGACGGCGGCCGGCGCCGACCTGCTCGTGCTCGGCAGCACCGTCTTCCCGCACCGCTCGCCCCGGCTCAACCGCCTCGGCGAACTCCGCACCGCCCTGGCCGCCCGGGCCCGCCCCCACCCGGCCTGAGACGCCCCCTTCCCCCGGCCCCCCGGCCCCTCCTCCTCCCGATCAGGAGCAGCACCATGTCCGTCCACACCATCGACATCGGCGGCCTGCGCCGCGACCTCCCCATCGTCCCCGTGGGCGACGAGGTCTCCATCGCCTTCCTCAAGCTGTACGGGGACCTCCCGCTCCTGGAGAAGGCCGTCACCGTGCTCGCCGAACGCCTCGACCCGGACGCCGAGGTCATCCTGGGCCCGGAGTCCGGCGGCATCCTCCTCGCCCACCTCCTGGCCCAGCGCACCGGCCTGCCCTGCGCCGTCGCCCGCAAGAAGCTCCGCCCGCACATGGTCGAGCCGCTCCGCGTCCCGGTCCGCAGCATCGGCACCCCCGGCGAGCAGGAGCTGATCCTCGACGACGCGGACGCCGCCCTGATCGGCGGACGCCGGGTCGCCCTCGTCGACGAGGTGGTCAGCAGCGGCGGCACCCTCCAGGCGCTGGAGGCCCTGGTCGCCGCGGCGCGCGGCACCGTGGCCCAGACCCTCGCCGTCGCCACCGAGGGCGAGGCGCGCCCCGCGGTCGTCTCCCTCGTCCACCTGCCGGTGTTCCCGCGCGACCGGGGAACCGGAAGCGCCGGATGACCTCCGGGCACCGCCCCTGGCGCCGCGTCCTCGCCCTCTGCTCGGTCCAGCTGCTGGTGGCCCTGGAGTTCTCCATCGCCACCGTCGCGCTGCCCGGCATCGGCGAGGAGTTCCGGGCGAGCGCCCAGGGGCTGCAGTGGGTCCTCTCCGGGTACGCCCTCGCCTACGGCTCCCTGCTGCTCTGCGCGGGCCGGTACGCCGACGTCCTCGGACCGCGCCGGCTGCTGCTGTGGGGGCTCGGGGCCTTCACCCTCGCCTCCCTGGCGGCGGCCGGCGCGCCCGGCCTCGGCCCCCTGGTCGCGCTCCGGATCGTCCAGGGGGCGGCGGCGGCCTTCGCCACGCCCGCGGCCCTCGCCCTGATCACCTCCCTCCCCGCCCCGCGCGACCGGGCGCTCGCGCTCGGCTGGTGGGGCGCGGGGGCGTCCCTGGGCTTCGCCTGCGGGGCCGTCCTCGGTGGGGTGATCACCGAGGCCCTGGGCTGGCCGGCGATCTTCGGCGCCTGTGCCGTCCTGGCCGGCGCCACCCTGCTCATGGTCGCCCGCTGGGTGCCGGAGCACCGGGCCGGCGGCGGAGCCGGCCGCCCGGACCCGGCGAGCGCGCTGCTGCTCGGCGGCTGCGTCGTCGCCGTGACCGCGGCGCTCTCCCCGGACGCCGTCCCCGGAGGGTGGGACACGCCCCTGATCCTTGCGGCGGGCACGGTGTGCGCGCTCGCCCTGCGGGCGCGGACGCGCGGCCGGCGGGGGAGCGCCGACCCGCTGGTCCCGCCGGGACTCCTGGCCCGGCCGCCGGTCAGGCTGGCGAACCTCGCCGGGGCCTGGGCCCCCGCCGCCGGCGGCTCCATGGTCTTCTTCGTCACCGTCCTCATGCAGGGCCCGCTCGGCTGGTCCCAGTCGGCCACCGGCCTGATGCTCCTTCCCGACGCCGCCGCGGCGGCGCTGGGAGCCCGGGCGGCCGGCCCCCTGCACGCCCGCCTCGGCGCGGTCCGCGCGTACGGCTGCGGTCTGACGGCCGTCGCCGCGGGGATGGCGGTCCTCGCGCTGACGCCCCTCGGCCCGGCCGCGTGGGTCTTCGTGGTCGTGGGCAGTTGTCTGACGGGCTTCGGACTCGTCCTCGTCGGCGTCGTGTCGGCCGTCGCCGCCGCGGCCGCCCTGCGCCCGGACGAGCACGGCGTGTCGGGCGGACTGCTCGTCACCACCCAGCAGTCCGGGGTCGCGTGCGGCCTCGCGGTCCTCCTCCTGGCGGGCGGTCTCGCGCCCGGCGACGCCCTGTCGCCCACCGGCCTGCGGCTCTCGCTGCTCGGCGGCGCCGTCCTGGCGCTGGCCGGCTGCCTCGTCCTCCCGCTCGCCGCCCGGGCCGGCCGTGCCCGTAAGCCTGGTCGGGACGGGCGCGAGGAAGCGGCGCTCCGTACGGGCTGACGCGTCCCGCCGGTGCGGCCGGTTCCGGTCTCACCGACGGTCATGAGCCTGGGTCCCGGCGGTCAGCGCCCGGCGACGGGGCCCAACCTCCCCCCAACCCCTCACGCTCCGTGACGAGAGGGGCGGTCGGCGGCCCCGTACGGGCCCCTTCGGGGGATTCCGTTCGGGTGCGGGCCGAGGACGTTTCCGCAGCGGAGCGAGGTCAATGGGCCTCTCCGCCCTCTTTCGTACGGTTCCGCTCCGGACAACTCCCGTGCCGCGACGTCGACTTTCGGCCAATCGATCTCGGCCGTTCACATCGGCTCCGGTACCAGACTCCGCAGGTCTACGGGCAGGTTTGCCAACTGAGCACCACACATGAACGGTTGACGACTACCCTGTGTGGTCGGTGATCATCGGTAGGCTCATCGCACCTGCCGTCCTCATCGGCACCCCCGAACACAGCCCACCAGCACCACCCATACCCCCGAAACCCCTCAGTACGCCGAATCTCCGGGCACGTACCAAGGACACCCATGTCACAACTTCGCGCACCCGCCCCGCGGTCCGACCGCCGCGAGGGCGGGCGGCACGGCCGATCGGGCGCCCGCACCACGACCAACGGCACCACTCCGGCCCGGCCCGCGACGGCCGCCTCCGCCGAAGTGCGCATACGCCCCCAGTTGTTGCGCACCTCGGTCCTCCCCGCCGTCGCCGTCGCCCTCGGCGGCGCCGCCGCCGTCCTCTTCACCCTGCGCTCCACCGGCACCAGCCCGACACCCGCCCTGTGGGCCGCGCTCACCGGCGCCGCCGCGCTCACCGTCGCCTCCGTGACGGCTGCCGCGCTCGGCGCCGACCGCGCCGCCCGGGCCGTCCTCGCCCGCGTCGCCGGCCTCCGCCGGGACGCCGCCCAGGACCAGAACGAACTGCGGGCCCTCGTCGAACAGCTGCGCCGCGGCGAGGACCCGGCCCCCCGGCCGGCGCTCCCCGACGGCCTGCAGGGCGACGAGTTCGACCGGCTCGGCGCCGAGCTGACCCGCTCCCACGAGGCCGCCGTCGCCGCCGTCGTCCAGGCGTCCCGGCTCTCCAGCAGCGTCGGCAACGAGCAGAAGGTCGAGGTCTTCGTGAACCTCGCCCGCCGGCTCCAGTCCCTCGTCCACCGCGAGATCCAGCTCCTCGACGAGCTGGAGAACGAGGTCGAGGACCCCGACCTGCTCAAGGGCCTCTTCCAGGTCGACCACCTGGCCACCCGCATCCGCCGCCACGCCGAGAACCTCGCCGTCCTCGGCGGCGCGATCTCCCGCCGCCAGTGGTCCAACCCGGTCACCATGACCGAGGTGCTCCGCTCCTCCATCGCCGAGGTCGAGCAGTACCCCCGGGTCAAGCTCGTCCCGCCGATCGACGGCACCCTGCGCGGCCACGCCGTCGCCGACGTCATCCACCTCCTCGCCGAACTCGTCGAGAACGCCACGGTGTTCTCCGCGCCGCACACCACCGTGCTGCTGCGCGCCCAGTACGTCACCGCCGGCCTCGCCATCGAGGTCGAGGACCGCGGCCTCGGCATGCCCGTCGGCGAGCAGAACAAGATGAACGCGCTGCTCGCCGACCCCGACCAGGTCAACGTCGCCCATCTGCTCCAGGACGGCCGCATCGGCCTCTTCGTGGTCTCCGCGCTGGCCCGGCGCCACGGCATCGCCGTCCGCCTCCAGTCGAACATCTACGGCGGGATCCAGGCCGTCCTCGTCCTCCCGCAGGGCCTCCTCGGCGCCGACCCGGAGGGCCTCGCCCAGCACGAGCGGCAGACCGCCGCGGTCACCGGCGGCGGCACCCCGCCGCTCCAGCAGCAGCCGCTCCAGCAGCCGCAGCCGCAGCACGACCGGCCCCAGCAGACGCAGCAGGCCCAGCAGCCCCATCCGGTCCAGCCGCCGCAGCCCCGCACCGACGCCCCCTCGGCGCCGTTCCCGCCGGCCGCGACGCCCGCCCCCGCCCCCGTACCCACGGAGGCACCGGCCCCCGTCGCGTACCCCTACCAGGCTCCCGCGCCCGCGGCGCCGGTC
>NZ_JOGX01000108.1 GCF_000719555.1 Streptomyces sp. NRRL F-5727 | reverse complement strand
GGGTAGGGGGATGCGTCGGCGGCGGCATCGGGCGACGGGCCCGGGGCGGGGCGAGGATCGGGGGCGGTACCGGGCGACGGGCAGGGGGCGGTCCGTGGCCCAGGTGCGTTCCCAGGCCCCGACCCTCCAGGCCCCGACCCCGGCCCCGGGTCGGGCTCCGGGTCGTCGTCGGGGTCCGGGTCGGGTTCCCGGGCAGCGTCCGATACGGGGACGGTGGCGCCCGGCGCCGCCATCACCGGGTGCGGCACCTCCGGCGCGGTGGCCGGTGCCGCCACAGGCGGCGGAGGCGTCCTCCGTACGACTCCGAGGTCAGCCCTCGGCCGGTTGTACGAGATCGTGCGCGAGACGATCCGCCCGTTCGGCAGCCGCTCGCGGATCCGCTGGAGGAACCCGAGCGCCTCCAGTTCCCGCATCGCCGCCGAGACCCGGAACTCGCTCTCCGGAAACCTCGCGGCGACGGCCTTGATCCCGACGCTCGCGCCGGGCGGCAGCGACTGGAGGTGGACGGCGAGCCCGATCGCCAGGAGGGAGATTCCGGGACACCGGGGAAGCTCTTTGCTGATGACCAGGAAGTGAGCGGTCAGAGGGACGTTCCGGTGAATGAGCCCGGAGCCGCGCGGGGGCGGGTTAGGCTGCGTGGAAGCCATCGGGAAGTTCGTACCTTCCTCGGTGGTCAGGCCCCTGATCGGGATTGCGAGTCCCGGCCGGGGGCCGACGCATGTCTGGGGTTGTGGCGTGAGCATATGCCAGGCAACCCGCCCGAAATCCAGCCCAGTTCATCCAAGTCACCCGAGCGAGTGACGGGCGCCGAAGGGGAGGTGGGTGGGGGTGGGGTAGGTCTTCTCCTCGTTCTCGTCTTTACGTCGAGGCCCGCCACGTCGCGGCCGTCCGCGTCGCGGTGGAGGCGTCAGCGCAGCGGGAGTTCGGCCCAGACCGTCTTCTGCGGATAGGGTCCCGGCCGCACGCCCCAACTCCGCGACAGCGCCTCGACGATCTGCAGCCCACGCCCGCCCTCGCCGTCCGCCGGGAGCGCCCCGCCGACCGGCATGCGGTCACCGCGCGTGTCCGTCACCTCGATGCGCAGCGCGGCCCCCGTGACGATCGTCCGGACCCGGAAGTCCCGTCCCGGCACGTGCCCGTGCGTCACGGCGTTGCTCGCCAGCTCGGCGACGACCTGCTCCGCCGGCCCCGACATCGCCTCCAGCCCCCAGGAACGCAGCTGCTCACCGACGAGCAACCGGGCCAGCCGCGCGCCTCGGGGCGTGGAGGAGAGCTGAAGGGTGAAGTGGCGTGCAGTCGCCATGAGTTGGCTGGTTTCGGGATTCATGTGACCCAGCGTGACGGCCGGTGCCTAGGCTGCGCAGCGGAAGAGCTCTTGCGTACGGTCACTGTCCAGTGGCCGTCCCGGGCTGTCCCGGCTTGTCCCCAGGGCGGGGCAGAGAGGCGGGTGCGCGTGGACACGACGGTGAACGGAAGCGGGAACGCCGGAACGAGCGAGCGATGGGACGCCGCGAAGCCCGAAGGGCCGACCTGGAATCTGGCTCCCGGTGACGACTCAGGCGAAGCGATCGTGGTCATGGTCGGACGCCAACTCAAGGCGTGGCGTGAGACGAAAGCGATGCGGGCGGCCGAACTGGGGCGGCTGATCGGGTACGGCGAGGACATCGTCCGCAAGATCGAGCGCGGGGCTCGCATTCCGCGTCCCGAGTACCTGGACAAGGCGGACGCGGCCCTGGGGGCGAACGGCCTGATCGCGGCCATGAAACAGGACGTCCTGGCGGTCCGGTACCCGAAGAGGCCGCGGACCCTGTCGAAGCTGGAGGGTCAGGCGGTCGATTTCCGCATGTACACGATTTTCTGCCTGCATGGTCTGCTGCAGACCGAGGAATACGCGCGAGCGCTCATGAGCACCCACCGTCCGCTGTACCGGCAGGAGGAACTGGAGCGGTACGTGGCCATCCGGATCGGGCGGCAACGGGTGCTGCACCGGCTCCCGGCACCGGAGTTCAGCTTCGTGATGGAGGAGTGGGCGCTGCGACGGCAGATCGGCGGGCGCGCGGTCATGGCCCGCCAACTGGAGCACCTGCTGGAGGTCGGGGACATGCCGAACGTCGAGATCCAAGTGATGCCGACGGCGAACGCCCGGCATCCGGGCCTGTCGGGAAGCCTCGCCATCCTGAAGTTCCCCGACGGCTCGGCGGCGGGCCGCTCCGAAGACCTCAACGGCAGCCGTCCGACGACCGACCCCAAGATGCTCCGGCTTCTGGAGCTGCGCCACGGCATCATCCGTGGCCAGGCCCTCACACCGGCGGAGTCCCGCGACTTCATCCAGGAGGTGCTCCAGGAGGGGTGACCCCGCGCGAGCGGACCGCCCCTGTCGCCAGGGCCTCCCGGTCTGCCGAACGGTGCCCCTCTTGGCCGGCTACGGCCGCCTGGGCCGGCTTCGTGGAGTACGGCTCCGCCGAGTAGCGTCTCCGCGCGCGCGGACGGGTGTCCGCGCGGGGGAGGGGGGCGGCATGGTGGGGCTGGAGAAGACGGCGGGGCGGGAGCGGCCGACGTACCGGCGGAGTGGGTGGACCACGTTCACCGGGTGGGGGGCGCTGCTGAGCGCCGCCGCCGCGGTCGGCTGCACCCTGTGGGGCGTCAGCCCGTATCCGCCGCTCGGCGTCGAGACCGGACTGGCCGCGCTGGCCGTGGTCTTCGTCGGCGCCTGGATCGTCGCCTCCCGCCGGGCGCCGGAGCACGTCGGGCTCGCTCCGGCCGGCGGGCGGGGGCTGGTGTGGGTGGTCGCCTGGCTGGTGCCGCTCGCCACGCTGGCCTGCTTCGACCTCGGCTTCATGGTGTCGCCGGAGTACGGGCGGGAGACCGAGCGCCTGGAGGCGGCGGGGTACGGAAGGTACTCCGTCACCATCACCCGGCTCGCGGGCGATCCCGTCCGCGGGGACAACGCCTCCGACGAGCCGGTGTTCTTCCACACGGACCTGGTCCTGCGCCTCCCGTACGACAGCGGTCCGCGCGAGGTGACCGTGCCCGGGATGTACACGCGCTACGACCCGCCCACGGCGGGCGCGCGGATCGACGTGTACTACGCGCCGGGCGACCCGCGACCGGACTCGCCGGTCCTGGAGGACGGCCGCCGGTGGGGCGTGGGGGTGATCGGCACGCGCCTGCTGATCGTCACCCTCATGCCGGTCATCTTCGCGGGGGCCTTCCTGACGGCGGCGCTCCGGCACGAAATGCCGCGCGGTGTACGGCGGTTCAGCCCCGCCGTCCATCTCCCCGCCCTCGGCATCCTCCTCCTCGGCCTGCTGCTCCTGCTGCCGACCGTCCTCGGCTGGGACGTGACGAGCGTCCCGGTCCGCGTGGCGGCGTTCCTGTCGTGCGTGACCCCGGGGGCGGCGCTGGCGTGGGCGTGGCGCTCGGCCTGAGACGCCGGGTCGGTAAAGGGGTGGGCGATGCGGTACGGCCGCGCCTAGGGTGAGCCCCCATGAGACGAGGGTGGGCGTTCGCGCTGGCCGCGGCCGGTGCCGTGATCGTGGCCGGGGGCGGGTTCGTGGCAGGGGACCGGACGGCCGGGCGGGACGACGGTCCGTCCTGTGCGGAGGTGCGGCAGACGGTCGAGGGCCTCTTCGGCGACTGGGCGAAGCTGGGCACCACCGACCAGGTCGGGCCGATGAAGGTCCGGACGGCGGCCGACATCGTGCGGGAGCACGGGGACTGCTACCCCTACGCGACGCGGTCCGCGCTGCGCGCCGCCGTGCAACAGCTCGACGTGGCCGTCGAGTCCAACCCGATGCAGTACGCCGCGGGCCTCGTGGCCTGTCAGGCGGTCGTCGCGGACCCGACCTCCTGCCGGGACCGGCCGGGGTCGTAGCCCTCCGCCCCGCGCCGGAGGCGCGCCGTCAGCGGCCGGGCCCTCCGGTCCGCACGGCGGGCGGCGCGGACCGGGCCCGGCGCCACGCCGCGTAACCCGTGCCGATGCCGCCCAGGATCAGCGCGGCGCCGAGGGCGCCGGCCGTCAGGACCGCCGACGGGAAGCCCTCGCTGACGCGGCCGAGGGCGGCGGCGGTCGGGACGGTGCCGTCCTGCTCGTCGAGGAAGAAGCGGGAGTCGTTCGCGTTGCCCCGGTTGTCGCCCATCAGGAACAGGCGGCCCTCAGGGACCTGTGCCTCGAACGGGTACGGGGTCGGGGGCAGCCGGTCCTGCTTCAGGTAGGGCTCATCGAGGGCCTTGCCGTTCACCGTGACCTGGGTGCCGTCGGAGGCGACGCGATCGCCGCCCTTGCCGATCACCCGCTGGATGACCGGCGCGCCGCCGTAACGGCCGGGGATCCGGAGGAGGAGGACGTCGCCCCGGCGTATGTCGTCCGCGTCGACGTCCGTGACGAGCACCATCGTGCCCCGGGGGTGCGTGGGGTCCATCGAGTCGCCCATGACCGAGACCCCGCGGTGGGCCGTGAAGAAGTACAGGATGCCGCCCAGGACCGAGGCCAGGCCCAGCGGGATCATCACCCACGCCGCGATCCTCAGCCGCCCGCCCGCTCTCTGCTCCCGCATGAACGTTCCTTCCTCCGTTTCGCCGCCCGAGTCCGGGCGGACCCGCCGAGGTTAGGGGGTGCCGGGGCGGTGGCGCACCCGGCTTCCGTGGAGGCCCATCTCACAGGACCGTGCCCGACCCGCGCCCGTCACGCCCGCCGGCCCTCGACGAGCGGCGTGAGGCCGTCGAGCAGGGCGGCGAGGCCGCGCTCGAAGAGGGCGTCGAGGTCCAGGTCGTAGCCGTCCCCGAAGGCGCCCACCACCTTGGCGAAGGTCGGGAACCGGCCGGACTCCGCGAGCGCCTGGAGATCGGAGGCGCGGCTGTCCATCCACTGGTCCTCCGACTGGCCGGTGGCCGCCTCCGCGTGCGCCTCGCGCTCCAGGTGCACCGCCAGGCCCTGGACGTGGCTGTAGATCAGCACGTGGACGTCGAACAGCTCGGTGGGCGCGAGGCCGTGGCCGTCGAGGGCGGCCAGGATCCACTCGCCGTGGACGAGGAGGCGCGGGACGAGCAGCGGGCGGGAGAGGGAGCCGAGCTGCGCCAGCCACGGGTGCTTCCGGTACAGGCGCCACATCGCCCGCGCGCCCAGCTCGACGCGGGCGCGCCAGCCCTCGGGGGCGTCCGCGGGGTACGTCTCCTCGCCGAAGGCGGCGTCGGCCATGTGGAGGACGAGCTCCTCCTTGCTCGGCACGTACCGGTACGTCGACATCGGGGCGACGCCGAGGCGGGCCGCGACGCCGCGCATGGAGAGCGCGGTGAGGCCCTCGGCGTCGGCGATCCCGATGGCGGTGCGGACGATCCGGTCGAGGCTCAGCTCCTGCTCGGGCTCCTTGGAGGGGGCGGGCGCCGCAGGCGCGGCGGCGGGGGCCGCGCCGGCCACGACGGTGCCGATCCGGGGGCGGGCCTCCACCAGGCCGTCCAGACGGAGGGTGGTCAGCGCCTTGGTGGCCGTGGCCAGGGCCACGCCCCACTCCTCGGCGATCCGCCGGGTCGAGGGGATCCGGTCCCCGGGGGCGAGTTCCCCGTCCGCGATGCGCCGCCGGATCTCGGCGACGATCCGCAGATAGGGAGGGCCGTCCGGCGTCCCGCGTGTGAGCTGCGTCACATCATCCGCCTCTCTCGTCTGTACTAGGGCAGAGGGTAGCAGCGGCGATGGCCTGAGGCGGCGTTCTGACCTAGTACAGGGCGCCTGTTGGGCCTGTTGAACGGCCTGCGCGTACGGCGTACGTTCAGACGCGTACACCGTACGAACCGCTGAAGCAGAGACAGAAGGAGCTCCCCATGAACAAGACCGTGCTCATCTCCGGTGGCGGCATCGCGGGCCCCGTCCTCGCCCACTGGCTGCGCCGCCGCGGCTTCGAGCCCACCGTCGTCGAGCGCGCCTCCGCCCCGCGCCCCGGCGGCCAGGCCGTCGACGTCCGCGGCGTCGCGCTCGACGTCATGGAGCGGACGGGCCTGCTGGACCGGGCACGCGGGCTGCGGACCCGGATGCGCGGCATGTCGGTCCTCGACCCGCAGGGGAACGAGGTCCACCGCTCCACCGAGTCGACCTTCAGCAGCGGCCGGCTCGACAGCGACGACATCGAGGTGCTGCGCGAGGACCTGGTGCGGATGGCGTACGAACACACCCGCGCCGACGTCGAGTACCTCTTCGGCGACAGCCTCACCGGCCTCGACGAGGACGAGACCGGCGTCCGCGCCGACTTCGCGCACGGCCCGTCCCGCCGCTTCGACCTCGTGGTCGGGGCCGACGGCCTCCACTCCACCGTGCGCCGCCTTGCCTTCGGCCTGGAGGAGCGCTTCTCCCACCACCTGGGCAGCTACCTCTCGGTGTTCGGCACGGAGAACTTCCTCGCCCTGGAGGACTGGCAGATGTGGCTCCAGGACGACGGCGTGGGCTTCGGCATCATGCCCGTACGCGACAACACCGAGCTGCGGGTCGCCTTCGGCTTCGAGTCCGGGCCGCTCGCCCCCGAGCTCCGCACCGCGGACGCCCTCCGGCGTACCGTCGTGGAGAAGCTGGCCACCGTGGGCTGGGAGGGCGCGCGGCTCGCCGAGGCCGCCCGCACCGCCCCCGACTTCTACTGCGACGCCATGGCCCAGGTCCGCATGGACCGGTGGTCGCGCGGGCGCGTCACCCTGCTCGGGGACGCCGGCTACTGCCCCTCCCCGCTCTCCGGGCAGGGCACCAGCCTGGCCCTGGTCGGCGCCTACGTCCTGGCCGACTGCCTCGCGCAGGACGGCGGCGACCACGGCACCGCCTTCGCCCGCTACGAGCGGCGGATGCGGCCCTTCGTCGACGCCAACCAGGCGCTGGCCACCGAGAACCCCGGCGGCCCCGCCTCCGAGGAGTCCGTCGAGCACGCCAAGAACGCGATCGCGCTGGACGCCTGAACGCCTGGACGCTGCTCCCCGACCCCCGTTGTCAGAGCCGTCCGCTAGCGTGCGTCGGCCCGGCCCGGCCCGGCCCGGCCCGGCCCGGCCCGGTTCCGGCTCCGACACCCCACGGGAGAAGCATCATGGACATCCTGCTCATCGGCGGTCTCTGGCTCGACGGATCCGCCTGGGACGACGTCGTGCCGGAACTCACCGCCCTCGGCCACCGCCCCGTGCCCGTCTCCCTCCCCGGACAGGGCGACGGCGACGCCTCCGCGACGCTCGCGGACCAGCGGGCCGCCGTGCTCGCGGCCGTCGACTCCGAGGCCGGAAAGCCCCTGGTGGTGGGGCACTCCGCGGCGTCGAGCCTGGCCTGGCTGGCCGCCGACGCCCGGCCGGGACGCGTGGCCGGAGTCGCGCTGGTCGGCGGCTTCCCCGCCCCCGACGGCCGGGCCTACGCCGACTTCTTCCCGGCCGTGGACGGCGTCGTGCCCTTCCCGGGCTGGGCCCCCTTCGAGGGCCCCGACGCCGCCGACCTGGACGCCGCCGCCAGGGAGCGCTTCGAGGCCGCCGCCGTCCCCGTCCCCGAGGGGGTCGCGAAGGGGATCGTCCGGCTGACCGACGAGCGCCGCTTCGACGTCCCCGTCACGGTCGTCTGCCCCGAGTTCACCCCCGCCCAGGCCGAGAAGTGGATCGCCGCCGGCGAGAGCCCCGAACTCGCCCGCGCCCGCCACCTCACGTACCGGGACATCGACTCGGGCCACTGGCCGATGACCACCCGCCCCCGCGCCCTCGCCCGCCTCCTCGCCGAGGTCGCGGACTCCCGGTCCGAGGACTCCGGGCCCGAGGACTCCCAGGCTGCGGACTCCGCGACCCACGACTCCCGGACCCACGACTCCCGGACCCACGACTCCCAGGCCGCGGACTCCCGGACCCGCGACTCCCGGACCGACGACAAGTCCTAGGCCCGGACCCCCGTCAGTCCGCCGTCACGCCCCAGTAGCCGATCTCCGCCGGTGCGCCGTCCTCGTACAGGACCGTGCACCGGCCGAGGCCGCGGCGGGGGAAGAGGTCGTCCAGGTAGGAGTCGGCGCGGAGGGCCGCCTGCCACTCCGCGCGCGTGGGCCGGCCGTGCGGGCACCAGACGCGGACCTCCTCCTCCGTCAGGGGGCGCATGTACGGGCCGTCCTCCGGCTCCGTGGGGTCCACCGTGCGGATCTGGTCCAGGACGGTGGCCGTGCCGCCGGTGAAGATGAACTCGGCCCAGTCCTCGCTCCGCCACAGCTCCTCGATCGTGCGGCCCGGGAAACCCCGGTCGTCCGAGGCCAGTTCGGCCTCCTGGGCCCGCCGGAAGGCGACCGCCACGTCACTCTCGTACGGCCCCGTCTGCCACCAGCTGTCGCCGCCCATCGCCCCGCCCCTTCCTCGCTGTTCCGATCACGTCGCAGCCTAGGACCGGGGTCTGACAACGCCCTTGTCGGCCGGGCCCGTTCCGTACCCTGTCCGCATGGCATGCCGCATCAGTGAGCTGGTCCTCGAATGCGCCGACCCCGAGCGCCTCGCCGCGTTCTGGAGCGACGTCCTCGGCTACGTCGAACTCGACCGGGAGGAGGACGGCAGCATCGAGATCGGGCCGCCCGACACCGGCTTCGGCGGCCCGCAGCCCACACTCGTCCTCAGCCCCAACGACGAGCCCCGGAAGGGCAGTCGGCGGCTGCACATCGACGTCAGCGCGACCGACCGCGACCAGGACGCCGAACTGGAACGGCTGCTCGCGCTCGGCGCCGTGCCGGCGGACGTCGGCCAGACCGGCGAGGAGGAGTGGCACGTCCTGGCCGACCCGGAGGGCAACGAGTTCTGCCTGCTCCGCCGCCGCATCGCCCCCGTCGGCGGCGCGTAGGACCGCGCGTCCGGCCGGACGGCCGTCCGGCCGTCCGGCCGTCCGGACGACCGGACGCCGGAGGGATCGTCCGACGATCGGCCGGGGCGTCCGGAGGACCACTCTCCTGGGTGACTGTGGGGCCGGTGGTTGCCGCGCCATGATCATTTGCATGACTGCCTCCCTGATCCGCCGGGCCTGCGCCGCGGCCCTGCTCCTGACGTCCACGCTCGCCCCCGCCGTGGCCGCAGCGCCCCAACCGGGCGCCCCCGGCGCGGAGTCGAAGCGCGCGGTGCAGGCCCGCCTGCTCGGCGAGAAGATCGTCCCGCACAAGCTCGACTTCCGCGGCACCACGGTCGGCGGCCTCTCCGGCATCGACCGCGACCGGTGCACCGGCGAGTACGTCTTCATCAGCGACGACCGCTCCTTCCTCCAGCCCGCCCGCTTCTACACCGCGAAGCTCGACGTCGACGCCGCCGGCGTGCACTCCGTCGACTTCACCGGGACCCGCCCCTTCCTCCAGCCGGACGGCTCCGTCTACCCGTCGCCCGCGCTCGGCGACGGCAAGGCCGTCGACCCGGAGGAGATCCGCGTCGACCCGGTCAAGTGCCGCTACTGGTGGGGCCAGGAGGGCGACCGGCCCGCCGTCGAGGGCCAGCCGGTGATCCAGCCGTCCATCGAGATCTCCGACCCCGACGGCACCCACCACGGCAGCCTGCGGCTGCCGGAGAACCACACGATCACCGCCGACCGCGGCCCGCGCCGCAACCAGGCCGTCGAGGCGCTCACCTTCGGCGCCCGCGGCAAGGTCGTGACCAGCGCCGTCGAGGGCCCGCTGGTCCAGGACGGCCCGGTGCCGGACACCACGCGCGGCGCGCTCGTCCGCGTCACGCAGCAGAGCCGCGCGGGCCGGGTGCTCGGCCAGTTCGCGTACCCGATCGAGAAGATCTTCGCCGAGTCCGACCCGACCAGCCCGTGGGGCCCCGACACCGGCGTCCCCTCGATCCTCGCGTTCCCGGACGACCCCGAGCGCTACCTCGTCCTCGAACGCACCTGGGTCGCCGGCTCCGGGTACAAGATCCGCCTCTTCGACGCCACCACCCGCGGCGCCACCGACGTGCGGGCCGTGGACTCCCTGGTCGGCAAGGACGTCGTCCCCATGCGGAAGCGGCTCGTCGCCGACTTCCACACCCTCGGCCTCTCCGCCGTCGACAACACCGAGGGCATGACCTGGGGCCCGACCCTCCCCTCCGGAGAGCGCACCCTGATCCTGGTCAGCGACGACAACTTCGCCTCGGACGCCGTCACCCAGATCGTGGCCCTCGCCCTCCGCTGAACCCGAGGCCCGGAGCACGGCGGCGGACCCTCCGGCGGGCCGCCGCCGCAGCCCGGCCGAGGGCCCCGGGCGACCCGAGCGTGAGGTCCGGATTCCGCCAGCCCCGGACGGGGGACCGGTCGAGGCTGGGGGCATGAGGAACTTCACGCCGCGGGCCGTCGAGCCCGCCGCACTCGCCGCCCTCCGGACCGTCGACGACGCCGGACGGACCTGTGCCCCGTACGTCGCGCCCGAGGGCGGTGAGCCCCTGCGGTGCTGTCTGCGCCTGGCGCGGGCCGGGGAGCGGATCGCGCTCGTCTCGTACGCGCCGCTGCGGCGGTGGGCGGCCGCCACGGGCGCCGAGCCGGGGGCGTACGACGAGGTCGGGCCCGTCTTCGTGCACGCCGAGGAGTGCACGGGGCCCGAGCCGGCCGAGGCGTACCCCTTCGAGCGGCCGGGGGCGCTGCGTACCGTCCGCCGCTACGGCGCCGACGGGCGCATCGTCGGCGGCCGGCTCGTGGAACTCCCGGGCCTCGACGAGGCGTTCGCCGAAGCCTTCGCGGACCCGGAGGTCGCGCTCGTGCACGTACGGGCCGTCGAGTACGGGTGCTTCCACTTCGAGGTGCGGCGGCCGTAGCGGAGACCCGGGGATATTTGGTGGCGGCGGGCGGGACGCGGTGCCTACCGTGGGAAGGACTTCGATCCGTCCGCCGCCGGACGGGACTTCGGTCCGTCCGGCGTACGTCCCGGGCCCCCGGCCCGCAGAGAGGGTGCTGTATGACCCGGCCCGCGCCGAGCGCGCCTCACTCCAAGGCCCCTTCCGCCTAGGCGGTCTCCTTCGCGAGGCCCGCTCGGCCGACTCCTGCTGTCAGTGACCTTCCTCAGCAAGGAGCCTCCGGGTGACCATCACCATCGACACCTTCACCTGCGTGTGGTGCGGACTCGCTGTCCACGCCCACGCCGCCGGCGGGCAGCGGCGCAACCACTGCCCGTCCTGCCTGCACTCCCGGCACGTCCACGACCACGTCGCCGGCGGCGGCAGCGACTGCCGGGCGCGGATGACGCCGATCTCCATCGCCGTGCTGCGCACCGGGGACTGGATGATCGTGCACCGGTGCGTCCGCTGCGACGAGCTGACCTCCAGCCCCGTCGCCGACGACGACAACCGGCTCATCCTGATGCGGATGGCGGTACGGCCGCTGGCCCAGCCGCCGTTCCCGCTCGAAGCGTTCGGGGACCTCTGACGTGGCCCGCCGTACGCGCACCGACGACCGGCGCCGCGCCCAGCGGCCCAAGGACGTGCTGCACGGGCAGCGGAGCGGCCACCGGGAGCGGGACTTCCGGTGCGTCGGCTGCCGGCTCGTCGTCCCGCCGGCCGCACCGGGCACGGCCCACCGCAACCACTGCCCGACCTGTCTGGCCAGTCTGCACGTCGACGGCCGGATCCCCGGTGACCGGGCGTCCGACTGCCGGGGCCGGATGGCGCCGATCGGCGTCTCCGTCCGGCCCGACGGGGAGTGGCTCCTCGTCCACGAGTGCCGGTCCTGCGGCGAGCTCAGCGCCAACCGGATCGCCGGCGACGACAACGCCCTCGCCCTGATGCGGATCGCCCTGCGCCCGCTGCGGGCCCCGGGGGTGCCGGACGTGGCCCAGGGCGCGCTCCTGGCCCTGTGAGCCGCCGGCCGGCCCCGGGGGTGCGGGTCACTGCACGCAGAACTCGTTCCCCTCGGGGTCGGTCATCACCACCCACGCACCGCCCTGCTCCTCCACCCGCCGCAGCACCGCCGCGCCCAGCCCCTCAAGCCGCTTCACCTCGGTGTCCCGGGTGCCGGGCGGGGCGTGGACGTCGAGGTGCAGCCGGTTCTTCACGGTCTTCGCCTCGGGCACCCGCTGGAAGAGGATCCGCCGGCCGAGCCCGGCCCCGTTCTCCTCCGACACCGGGTCCTCGGGGTGCCGCACGGCGGCGAGGTCATGCCACCCGAGCCGCTCCTCCGGCTCCCCGGCGTGCACGGTGACGGTCACGGCCTCCGGTACGGCCCCGGCGCCGAGCAACCGCCCGACGAGCCCGCTGTGATCCTCCTCCTCGTACCGGAGGGCGGCCGCCCAGAACGCGGCCTGGGCGTGCGGATCGGCGCAGTCGACGACGAGTTTCCAGTGCAGTGGCTCCATCCCACCGACCCTCCCCCACCCACCCC
>NZ_JOGX01000107.1 GCF_000719555.1 Streptomyces sp. NRRL F-5727 | reverse complement strand
GTGGTGGGGTTGAGCGGGGACTTGGGGCGGCTTGTGGGGGGTGGGGGGCCGTTCGAGGTGCGGGACGGGGTGTATGTGCGGGGGCCTCGGAGCCTGCGGGAGTTCGTCGAGGTCGTGTGGGGGTTCGGGGACCGGGTGTTTCTGGTCCACGACGGGGGGAGCGTCACGTATCGGGAGTTCTTCGACGCCTCCTGCGGGCTTGCCCGGCGGTTGGTGGGGGAGTACGGGCTGCGGCGGGGGGACCGGGTCGTCGTCGCCATGCGGAACCTGCCCGAGTGGCAGGTGGCCTTCTGGGCGGTTCAGCTCGCCGGGCTCGTCGCCGTGCCGTTGAACGCCTGGTGGACGGAGGACGAGTTCGCCTACGCCCTGGACGACTGTGCGCCGGGGCTGCTGCTCGTCGACGGGGAGCGGGTGCCTCGGGTGCGGGCGTGGGCGCGGCGGGCGGGCGTGCCGGGGATCGTGTTCCGGGGGGAGGCGGAGGACGGGTTCGTCGCGTACGAGGTGGACGACGATCCGCTGCTCGGGCCGCCCGACGTCGAGGTGCTCGGGGAGGACGACGCCACGATCTTCTACACGTCGGGGACGACCGGGCGGCCCAAGGGGGCCGTCGCCACGCAGCTCGCGCAGGCGGGCGCCGCCATGCATCCGCGCTACTTCGCCGCGGTCGCCGCGCTCGCGCGCGGGGAGCGGCCGGGGGGCGGGGCGCCCGTCGTGTCGCTGACGACGTTTCCCTTCTTCCATGTGGCCGCCTTCACCTCGCTGTACGCCGTGATGGCGGGCGGCGGGACGCTCGTCATGATGCGGAAGTGGGATCCCGCCCGGGCGCTGGAGCTGATCCGGGAGCACCGGGTCACCCATTACGCGGGGGTGCCCACCACGGCGCTGGAGCTGCTCGCGCTGGCCCGGGAGAGCGGTGATCCGCTGGAGTCGCTGGTGCTGCTGAGCACGGGCGGGGCCGCGGCGCCGCCGGGGGTCACCGGCGGGCTCGCCGCCGGGTACGGGGAGCGGATCGATCCCCGGAACGGGTACGGGCTCACCGAGACCTGCGGCGGTGTCCTCGCCAACGTCGGGGCCGAGTACCGGGCCCATCCGGGCAGCGTCGGGCGGCCCTCGCCCGCCACCGAGGTGCGGATCGAGGGGGCCGGCGAGGACGGGGTCGGCGAGCTGTGGCTGCGCGGGCAGTCGCTCTTCCGCGGGTACTGGCGGAACGAGGCCGCCACCCGGGCCGCCTTCGCGCCCGGCGGCTGGTTCCGGACCGGTGACCTCGCCCGGGTGGACGCCGAGGGGCGGGTCACGATCGTCGACCGGCTCACCGACCTGGTGATCCGGGGCGGCGAGAACGTGTACTGCGTGGAGGTCGAGCAGGTGATCCGGACGCATCCGGACGTGCTCGACGTGGCCGTCGTCGGGGTGCCGCATCCGCTGCTGGGGGAGGAGGTCGGGGCGGTCGTACGGCTCCGGGCGGGCGCCACGGCCGACGCGGCGGCGCTGCGGGCGCACGTCGCCGCGCGCCTCGCCGCCTTCAAGGTGCCCGCGCACGTCCTCGTACGGGAGGAGGAGCTGCCCCGGAACCGGGCCGGGAAGCTGCTCAAGGGGGAGCTGCGGGAGGCCGTGGCGGTGGCGGCGGCGGCCGCGGGGCGGTGAGGCCGCCCGGCGGTGGCCGCGGGGCGGTGAGGCCGCCCCCCGCCGCCCCCCGTGTTCCTCAGCCTCTGCTCACCCGTACCCGGAAGGTGCCGTCCGCGGTCTCGT
Source organism: Streptomyces sp. NRRL F-5727 (assembly GCF_000719555.1). GTDB lineage: Bacteria > Actinomycetota > Actinomycetes > Streptomycetales > Streptomycetaceae > Streptomyces. The sequence continues at coordinate 18,916 of NZ_JOGX01000107.1, read as the reverse complement.
CGACCACGCCTATCCGGATGCCGTGGGTGCGGTCCGTGAAGGTCTCGCCCGGGCGGTAGGGGGCGTCGGAGAGTTCCGCGTGGACGTTGGGGCGGCGGGTGCAGCCGCCGCTGGCGTGGTCGCTGTCGGAGACCGTCACCGGGCCGTGGCCGGTGTCCACGTCGGACTCGACGCGGTAGACGAGGACGCCCGGTTCGCAGACGGCCTCGTCGTTGCCCTCGCGGGTGCGGACCTCGACGGCGTAGCCGGTGGTGTCGGAGAGCGGGACGAAGACGAGTTTGGGGCCGCCGGCGAGGGCCAGCGGGGTGAGCAGGTGCTCGCTGGTGCCGGTGGCGGAGGCGCAGCGGATCTGGTCGTTGTCGAGCCAGCCGAGCTTCCACTTGTGCCAGCCGAGCAGGTCGTTGTTGGCCCCCCAGTCCTCGGACATGATGTCCCAGTGGCCGACCGTGCCGCCGCCGTCGGCGGTGTAGAGGTCGGGGAGGCCGAAGACGTGTCCGTTCTCGTGGGGGAGGACGCGGTAGCCGGTCTGCGGGTAGCTGCCTGAGCCGTCGTCCTGGCGGCTGTAGACGAAGGACGTGTTGGCGAGCGGGACGCCGTCGGCGTAGGGCGCGTCGTCGTTGCCGGAGAAGGTCACGGACAGGACGGTGTCCAGGGCGGAGGGGCCGGCGTTCGGCGTCACCAGGACGTTGACCAGGTCGTAGGCGCTGAAGTCGACCTTCGGGTCGGCCGCCTTCACGATGTCCTCGACGAAGGAGCGGTAGCCCGGCTCGTACGGGGCGCCGCGCTCGATCCCGTACGAGGAGAACGGTTTCGGCATCCGCAGCCAGTCGGGTATCGGCGTCTCGGCCTGGTACTGGAGCCGGCCGTAGGAGCTGACGCGGAACCAGTCGGAGGTCTGCGGGAAGAACTCGCGGAAGCGGGCCATGGCGGTGCCCTCGCCGCGCGCGTCGGGGAAGTCGACCATGAGCGTGAGGGCCCGGATCCGGCCGGTGGAGCGGGCGTACCCGGGGGCGGTCGGCAGTCCTTCCGACATCTGCACACCCAGGGCGGTGGCGATGCGGCACGGTCCGAGGCGGGTGGTGTCCGGCGCGGCGGCCACCGGGCCGGCCGAGGCCGGGGCGGGCCCGGGGAGCGTGGTGCTCGCCGAGACGAGCACGGTGAGCAGAAGGGCCGCGGTCGCCGCGAGGGCGACCGGTCTGCGTATCCGCCGGCGGGTGTGCTCCATGCGGTCGCCTCTCCGGTCGGGGCCAGGTCAGCGGCGTGTTGCCGTGCGATCAGCCTGTGCGGAGCGGTGCGGGGGCGCGCGCCGGGTGGACCGATCGTGGGTATCCGGCGACGGGGGGTGAGGTGTGAGGCAGGTCACAGTGGGGGCCGAAATATCCGGGGATTCCTTCCCCGTTTAGGAGAGAGTTCGACGAAGTGGGGACGGTTTCCCCGGATGGCTCCGAACGGCTGAGCAGCCCCCACGGCTGAGCGGTCGAGGTGGCTGAGAAGTCGGGACGGCTGAGCAGTCGAGAGGGCTGAGAGGTCCGAACGGCTGAGCAGTCGAGACGGCTGAGAAGTCCGACGGCTGAGGAGCCGGAACGGCTGAGCCGGAATCGCTGGAGTCGCAATGGCTGAGGAGGTCATGGTGAGTGGCGCACGTGAGGTGAGTGGCGCGATCCGCACCGGCGCGCCGGGCGCGGGTCCCGTGGCGGACGGCCGCACCGGCGGGCCGCAGGCGGGCCCCGTGGCCGAGGCCGCGCCCGCCCGGCGGGTGCCCCGGCCGCGCGCCGACGCGCTGCGCAACCGCGAGCGGCTGGTGACGGCGGCCCGCGAGATGTTCGTGGAGTTCGGCCCCCTCGTCCCGTACGACGAGATCGCCCGCCGGGCCGGCGTCGGCAACGCCACGCTCTACCGGAACTTCCCCGAGCGCTCCGACCTCGTCCACGAGGTCGTCCTCTCCCTGACCGCCCGGGTCGCCGGGCTCGCCGAGCGGGCCGCCGCGTCGGTCGTCAGCGGCGAGGCGGACGCCTTCGAGGCGGTACGGGGCTTCGTCCTCGGCGCCGCGGACGAGCGGGTGGGCGCGCTCTGCCCGATGCTCGACGCGTCCTTCGACCACGACCACCCCGACCTCGTCGCCGAGCGGGACCGGCTGGAGGGGTTCGTCGAGGAGCTGCTCGGTCTGGCGCGCGCGGCGGGCCGGCTCCGCCCCGACGTGGGCGCCGGTGACCTGATGGTCGCCGTCTCCCAGCTCACCCGGCCGCTGCCCGGCACCGGCTGCGCCGCCTTCGCCCCCTTCGTCCGCCGTCATCTCCAGCTCTTCCTCGACGGCCTGGAGGCGCCCGCCCGCTCCGTGCTGCCGGGCTCGGCCGTGACCCTGGAGGACCTGAGACGCGACGCGTGACGGCGGCCCTCCGCCCCTGACCCGTCCGCCGGACCTCCCCCCGGACCCCCGGACCCCCGGACCCCCGGACGCACGGGCTCTCCGACTTACGACTTACAGAACGTCCTTTTTCTTCACCTACGCACCAAGAGGTGGCTACCCCCATGCCCGGAACCGCCGAGACCGCACGGTCGACGGCCGCCGTCCAGCCCGACCCCGGCCGCTGGAAGGCCCTCGTCTTCATCGCCCTCGCCCAGCTGATGGTCGTGCTCGACGCGACCATCGTGAACATCGCCCTCCCCTCCGCCCAGCAGGACCTCGGCATCTCGGACGGCAACCGGCAGTGGGTCATCACCGCCTACGCCCTCGCCTTCGGCGGTCTGCTGCTCTTCGGCGGCCGCATCGCCGACCTCTGGGGCCGTAAGCGCACCTTCGTCGTCGGCCTGATCGGCTTCGCCGCCGCCTCCGCCCTCGGCGGCGCCGCGACCGGCGAGGCCATGATGCTCGGTGCCCGCGCGCTCCAGGGCGCCTTCGGCGCGCTGCTCGCGCCCGCCGCGCTCTCGCTGCTCGCGGTGACCTTCACCGACGCCAAGGAGCGCGCCAAGGCGTTCGGCATCTACGGTGCGATCGCCGGTGGCGGCGGCGCCGTGGGCCTGATCCTCGGCGGCTTCCTCACCGAGTACCTGAACTGGCGCTGGACCTTCTTCGTCAACATCCCGTTCGCCATCGTCGCCGCCGCCGGCGCCTACCTGGTGATCCGCGAGCCGGCCGGCGGCCGCAACCGCTCCGTGCTCGACATCCCCGGCGTGATCCTCTCGACGCTGGGCCTGGTCGCGCTCGTCTACGGCTTCACCCGCGCCGAGTCCGCGGGCTGGAGCGACGCCGGCACGATCGGCATGTTCGTGAGCTCGGTGGTGCTGCTCGGCGCCTTCGTGCTCGTCGAGGCCAGGGTCCGGAACCCGCTGCTGCCGCTGCGCGTCCTCACCGAGCGCAACCGCGGCGGTGTCTACCTGTCGCTCGGCCTCGCCGTCATCGCGATGTTCGGCCTCTTCCTCTTCCTGACCTACTACCTCCAGGTCGTGAAGGGCTACTCGCCGGTCATGACGGGCTTCGCGTTCCTGCCCATGATCGCGGGCATGATCATCGGCTCGACCCAGATCGGTACGCGGCTGATGACCCGGGTCCCGCCGCGGCTGCTCATGGCCCCCGGCTTCCTGACCGCCGCCGTCGGCATGCTGCTGCTGACCCAGCTGGAGGTCGGCACCTCGTACGCGGGGCTGATCCTGCCCGCGCAGCTGCTGCTCGGCCTCGGCATGGGCACCGCCTTCATGCCGGCCATGTCGCTCGCCACGCACGGCGTGGACCCGAAGGACGCCGGTGTGGCCTCCGCGATGGTCAACACCTCGCAGCAGGTCGGCGGCGCCATCGGTACGGCCCTGCTGAACACGATCGCCGCCTCCGCGACGACCGCGTACCTCACCGACCACGCCGCCGGTGCGACCACGCCGGCCGCCCAGAAGCTGCTCCAGCTCCAGGGCATGGTCGAGGGCTACACCGCCGCGATCTGGTGGGCGGTCGGCATCCTGGTCGTCTCCGCGACGATCGCGGCCGTGCTGATCACCACCGGGAAGCCGGACACGGGCGGCGTCGTCGCCGGCTCCGGCGAGGGGGCCGACGACGAGGTGAAGGTGCCCGTGATCGCGCACTGACCCCCGTCGCCCCCGGGAGATCCCCTGCCCTGGTTCCGTTCGGCGGAGCCGGGGCAGGTCCGCGTGCGGGCCGTTCGGCCCTGGTTCCGTTCGGCCCTGGTTCCGTTCAGCGGAGCCAGGGCAGGTCCGCGTCCGGGCCCGCCGGTTCCAGGGCCTCCGCCATCACCCGCATGATCGTGCCGAGCTGTTCGACCTGCTCGGGGCTGAGCCGGTCGAACATCGCCTGCCGCACCGCCGCCACGTGCCCGGGCGCGGTCCGCCGCAGCACCTCCATGCCCTCGTCCGTGAGCTGGGCGAACTGGCCGCGCTTGTCGGAGGGGCACTCCTCGCGGCGCACCCAGCCGTTCTTCTCCAGGCGGGCGACGGCGTGCGAGAGCCGGGACCGGGTGATCTTGGCGCTCTTCGCCAGCTCGGTCATCCGCAGCCGCCGGCGCGGGGCCTGGGAGAGCTGGACGAGCAGGCCGTAGTAGACGTGCGGCATGCCCGCGTCCCGCTGCAACTGGCGGTCGAGGTGGTCCTCCAGGAGCGTGGTGGCGTGGAGGTAGGAGCGCCAGACGCGCTGTTCGCCGTCGCTGAGCCAGCGCGGTTCGCGCGGTTCGGTTGTGTCTTCGGTGGCACCCATGCCATCCATCGTACGACCCATTCTTGAAAGTTGAACTATGTAGGTTTACGCTGCATATATTGCGCTTGAAACTTCAAGCTTCTTTCGAGACCGGCTGCGAAACGGAGGCCCGCCATGAACGCCGCCCTCGACGCGCGGATGCCCGCGCTCTACCTCTCCCACGGCGCGCCCCCGCTCGCCGACGACCCGGTCTGGCCCGGCCAGCTCGCCGCCTGGTCCGCCGGACTGCCCCGCCCCCGGGCCGTCCTCATGGTCTCCGCCCACTGGGAGGAGGCCCCGCTCGCCCTCGGCGCCACCGAGACGGTCCCCCTCGTCTACGACTTCTGGGGCTTCCCCGAGCACTACTACCAGGTGGAATACGCCGCCCCCGGCGCGCCCCGGCTCGCCGAGGCCGTCCGCAAGCTGCTGCGCGCGCCCGGCACCCCCGTGCAGGACATCCCCGACCGCGGCCTCGACCACGGCGCGTACGTGCCGCTCGTCGAGATGTACCCCGAGGCCGACATCCCGGTCCTCCAGATCTCCATGCCGACCCTGGACCCGCGCCGGCTCATGGACATCGGCCGCCGGCTCGCCCCGCTGCGCGACGAGGGCGTGCTGATCGTCGGCAGCGGATTCTTCACCCACAACCTCGCCGCCCTCCGGCACCCCGGCGGCGGCGTGCCCGGCTGGTCCGCCGAGTTCGACGCCTGGGGGAACGAGGCCCTCGCCGCCCGGGACGTGGACGCCCTGCTCGACTTCGAGCGCAAGTCCCCGGCCGGACGCCTCGCCCACCCCCGTACCGAGCACTTCGCCCCGCTCTTCGTCACCATGGGCGCGGCGGACGCGGCCGGCGACCTCGACGCCGAGCGGTCGGTCATCGACGGCTTCTGGATGGGACTCGCCAAGCGGTCCGTCCAGTTCGGGTGAGTCCGTCTGGTTCGGATGATTTCATTCGGTTCGGCTGAATTCATCCGGTTCTGATGAGTCCGGTTCGGTCGAGCCCTCAGCCGAACACCGGCGGATTCAGCTCCACCGCACGGACGGCGGCGGCCAGCGCGAGCGGACCGCCGACGTCGAGAGCGGTGTCGGCGAACTTGATCGTGTGGTCGTCGCCGTGCGCCGCCGCCCGCGCGAACACCTCCTCGGAGGTGAGAGCGACCGGCTTGTACGGGGCGGGCTCCCGCGGTGTGTACGCGGCCGTCACCGCCGCCGAGGCCGCCCAGGCCGCCGCCAGACTCGGCGCCCACAGGGCGCGGGGCAGCGCCGGCAGGGCCCGCAGCACCGCGTTGGGCGCGGTCGCCGCGTGCACCAGCATGATCGGTTCGCCGTGCCCGTGCGTCGCGTACCGGTGCACGGCCGCCGTCACCAGCTCCGCCAGCCGCTCCCGTGCCGTCTCGGGCTCCGTCTCCGCGCCCCACGCGGGGAAGGCCGTGAGCTGCGCGAGCCGCTCCCGGATCCCGCCCTCCTGCTCCGGGACCGGCGGTACGGCGGCGAGCGCGGCGGCCGCGTCCGGCGCGGGGGCCAGCGCGCCGAGCGGCGGCAGCGGCTGGTGGCGCGCCGCCCAGTAGCCGAGCGCGTGCGCCAGCTCGGCCCGCCGGGGCGCGGTCTCCCCGCCGGGCGCGAGCAGGGTCCGTACGGCGTGCCCGGTGCGGATCACCGGATGCGTGGCGCCGCCCGCGATGCCCGGCAGCAGCCGCGGCCACCACTCCGCCAGCACGTCCCGCCACGGCCGGTCCGCCAGTTCGCGCCCGAAGTAGCGGGTCCAGTCGGTGATCCGGGCCGGGTCGCCGAGCGCCTCCCGCCAGGTCCCGGCGGTGACCGGGGCGGACGGGGCGGGCGCGTCCTCCAGCTTCCGCGCGTACGCGTCGAGCCAGCGGTGCACGGCGGCGGAGTGCCCGTGCCGGGCCAGCGCCTCCACGGCCATCGGCGCGTGGTTGGTGAGCCAGCCGTTCCGCTCGGGTCCCGTGGTGTGGAGCCGTTCGAGGGCCTCGTCGAGGATTCCGGTGGTGTCGACTCCGGTGGTGTCGATGCCGGGTGTGCCGATGCCGGGGGTGCCGATGCCGGTGGTGCCGATGCCGGTGGTGTCCATGGGCGGGACGGTAAGGCGGGCGGCGCCCGCCCCGTAACGGGCTCGGGACCTACACCCGGGGGCGGAGGCGGGCTCGGCCGCGGGGCGTGGATCCGCCGGCGAGGCAACTTCCCCGCCCGTTCCCACGTCGTAAGGGGAGAAGGGCGGACGGTCCGACCGTGTGACGGCCGTCTCACCGACAGCGTGGTCGGGGAAGGCCCGGAGGGTCGTTCCGTGGGCTCTGACCTGCGGATCCGTCCCGGCGGCAGACCGCCGGGCGGGCCGGTGGCCGCGCAGGATACTGCATGATCGCGAAAATCCTGAGCCTCCCGGGAATTCTGTCCCGATTCCGGTCGTTGTTTCCGTCGGATGCAGGGCACCCGTAAGGGTGTCGCGACCTACTCAGCAAGGGAGCACGCATGGCAACCCGTGCCGTCGCCCGTCGTCAGTCCACCGCCGCGAGCGGGGGCAGCCGGGCAAGCAGCGTTCGCGCCGTGGGCGGGGAGATCGCCGACCGCGACCTGGTCGGCATGTACCTCGACGAGATCGCGCGCACACCCCTGCTCGACGCCGCCAAGGAGGTCGAGCTCTCCCAGACCATCGAGGCGGGCGTCTACGCCCAGCAGATCCTCGACGGCGAGGTGGAGGACACCGGGGCGGCCGGGGCGACCCGCGAGGAGCTCGAGGCGCTGGCCGCCGAGGGCGAGCGTGCCAAGGACCTCTTCATCAAGTCCAACCTGCGGCTCGTCGTCGCCGTCGCGCGACGCTACCCGCGCAGCGGACTGCCCCTGCTCGACCTGATCCAGGAGGGGAACGCGGGCCTGGTGCGCGCCGTCGAGAAGTTCGACTACGCGAAGGGCTTCAAGTTCTCCACGTACGCCACGTGGTGGATCCGCCAGGCCATCACCCGGTCCATCGCCGACCAGTCCCGCACCATCCGGCTCCCCGTCCACCTCGTGGAGGAGCTCGGCCGGATCCGCCGGGTCCAGCGCGAGTTCAACCGCGAGCACGGGCGCGAGCCGGAGCCCGCGGAGGTCGCGGAGGAGCTCGGCTCCACGCCGGAGCGGGTCACGGACGTCCTGGACTGGGCGCGCGACCCGGTCTCGCTCAACATGTCGGTCGACGACGAGGGCGAGACGCAGTTCGGCGACCTGCTGGAGGACACCTCGGCGATCTCGCCGGAGCAGTCCGTCCTCACGCTGCTGCGCAGCGAGGAGCTGGACGACCTGATCGACAAGCTCGACAACCGGACGGCGTCCATCATCCGGATGCGGTACGGCATCGAGGACGGGCGCGAGCGGACGCTGACGGAGGTCGGCAAGGAGCACGGGCTGACGCGGGAGCGGATCCGCCAGATCGAGAAGCACGCGCTCCTGGAACTGAAGAAGATGGCCCGGGACACAGGCTTCGACGCGGTGGCCTGACCCCCCACGGGACCGGGGCGGCGCCGGCTGCCGCACGCCCGTGTGGGCAGGCGTTCCGCTGGGGGCGGAACGATGGCCCACAACGAAACGGCGGCCGCCGCCCGGCGGGGCGTCAGGTGAGGGACGCGGTCAGGCGGGTGGTGAGGGTCTGGATGTGGGTGCGCAGAGCCGTGGGGGCGTGGACCTTGAAGGGGACGTCCATCATCGCCAGGCGGAGGGCCACCCATTCGACGGAGTCGGTGACGCGGGCGTGGAGCCGGCACGTCTCCGGACCCGTCGCGACCGGCGCGAGGTGGGCCGGGAGGCGCGCGACGACGACCTCCGCCGCCGCCCCGAACTCGACGTCCAGGTCCACCTCCCCCTGCGCCCGCGTCATCGACCGCGCCAGGTACGCCGCCTCGTCCCCCTCCGGCAGCTCCCGCGGAGTGAAGCGCGCCCCGGTCGCGAAGGGGTCGGTGACGCGGTCGACCCGGAAGGTCCGCCAGTCGTCGCGCCCGAGGTCGTACGCGACGAGGTACCACCGCCGGCCCGTCGACACCAGCCGGTACGGCTCGACGAGCCGCTTCGTCTCGGCGCCGTCGCCCGCGCGGTAGCTGAACCGGAGCCGTTCGCGGCCGGTGACGGCGCCCGCGAGGGCCGTGAGGGTGGAGGGCGCGACGGTGGCGCCGTCGCCGCGGGTCAGCGGGATCGTCGCGTTCTGCAGCGTGGAGACCCGGTGCCGCAGCCGCGCCGGCAGGACCTGCTCCAGCTTGGCCAGGGCCCGTACGGACGCCTCGTCGACGCCCTCGATGGCGTGTCCCGCACCGGCCCGGAGGCCGACGGCGATGGCGACGGCCTCCTCGTCGTCGAGGAGCAGCGGCGGCATCGCCGTACCGGCGACGAGCCGGTAGCCGCCGACGGCCCCCCGGGTCGCCTCGACGGGATAGCCGAGGTCCCGCAGCCGGTCGATGTCGCGGCGGATCGTGCGCGGGGAGACCGAGAGCCGGTCGGCGAGCTCGCTGCCGGGCCACTCGCGCGGGGTCTGGAGGAGCGAGAGCAGATTGAGGAGTCGTGCCGGGGTGTCCGTCATGAGCCCATGATGCGGGGGAAATAGGACGCGCTCTGACCTAGAGCACTTCTATGGTCCTCCTATGAGCGCACACGAGACCGAAGCCGCCACGGGGGCGGACAGCAGCGGCACGGGGGACAGCAGACGCTGGATCGCCCTGGCCATCGTCATGACGGCCGCCTTCATGGACCTGGTCGACGCCACGATCGTGAACATCGCGATCCCGAGCATCGAGCACGACCTGGGCACCACGACCACCGCGATCCAGTGGATCACCGCCGGCTACGCGCTGGCCTTCGCGGCCGGCCTGATCACCGGCGGCCGCCTCGGCGACATCTACGGCCGCAAGCGGCTCTTCCTGCTCGGTACGGCGGGCTTCACGCTCGCCTCCGCGCTGTGCGGCGTCGCCGCCAACCCGGAGATGCTGGTCGCCTCCCGCCTCCTGCAGGGCGCGGCGGCGGCGATGATGGTGCCCCAGGTGCTGTCGATCGTCCACGTCACCTTCCCGCCGCACGAGCGCGGCAAGGTCTTCGGCCTGTTCGGCGCGATCGTCGGCCTCGGCGCGGTCTCCGGCCCGCTGCTCGGCGCGCTGCTCACCGAGTGGAACATCGCGGGCCTGGAGTGGCGGCCCATCTTCCTGATCAACCTGCCGGTGGGCGTCGCCGCGCTGCTGCTCGGCCGGAAGTTCATCACCGAGTCGAAGGCGCCGAAGGCGCTCCGCCTCGACCTGGTCGGCGTCGTGCTCGTCACGGCGGCGCTGCTCCTGCTGATCTACCCGCTGACCCGGGGCCGTGAGCTGGACTGGCCGCTGTGGGGCCACCTGATGATGGCGGCGAGCCCGGTCGTCTTCGGCGTCCTCGTGGCGTACGAGCGGTACAAGACGAAGAAGGACGGCTCGCCGCTGGTCGAGCTGTCGCTGTTCAGGGTGAAGTCGTTCGCGGCCGGCATCGCCGTGCAGCTGACCTTCGGCATCGTGCTCGGCATCTTCTTCCTGGTGTGGACGCTCTACATGCAGCTCGGTCTCGGCTGGAGCGCGCTGCGGGCGGGTCTGACCGGGGTGCCGTTCTCGATCGCGGTCTCCATGGCGGCGGGCATGTCGGTGCAGCTGCTGGTGCCGCGCTTCGGCCGGAAGGTGCTCCAGGCGGGCGCGCTGACCATGGGCGCGGGCATCCTGCTGTACTTCTTCGTCGCCGGGCGGTACGGCGCGGAGATCACGTCCTGGCAGATGATCCCGGCGCTGGTGGTGATGGGTCTCGGCATGGGGCTGATCGTGGCGCCGCTGACCGACGCGGTGCTGTCGGAGGTCCCGAAGGAGCACGCGGGCTCGGCCTCGGGCCTGATCAACATGACCGGGCAGATGGGCAACGCGATCGGGCTCGGCCTGGTGTCGGTGGTGTTCTTCGGCACCTTCGACGAGGAGCGGCTGAAGCAGGCCCCGCAGGAGATCACGACGGCGTTCACGGACGCCTTCCGCAACTCCCTGGGCTGGGCGGCGGTGGTCCTCGCCGGGATCTTCCTGGTGATGTTCGCCCTGCCGGCCAGGCCGAAGCAGCACCTGGAGGGCGGCGCGGGCGACGACGAGCCGGCCGCCGCGGAGAAGGAGCCGGCGCTCGTCTCCTGAGCCCTGCGACGGCTCGTGGCCCTTCCCGTGCCGGGGCCCTTCCCGTGCCGGGGCCCTTCCCGTGCCGGGGCCCTTCCCGTGCCGGGGCCCTTCCCGTGCCGGGGCCCTTCCGCGTGCCCGGGCCTTCCGCGTGCCCGGGCCTTCCCGTGCCCGGCCCTTTCCCGCGCCGGGGCCTTGCCCGTGCCCCGGCCCTTCCCCGTGCCCCGGGTCCTTCGGCGTCCGCATGCCCGGGTCTTTGGACCCGATGTCCGTTCATGCCCGCTTGAATGCCCGGATCCGTTTACTTCGGGGAAACGGAGGCGTAGCCTGACACCGAAACCACAGGTTCGGGCACCGAACGGACACGAAACCACCATGTACGCACCCGAGCGACAGCAAGAGATCCTCCGGCTCGCCCGCGAGAGCGGCCGGGTCGACGTCCTCTCCCTCGCCGAGGAGTTCCAGGTCACCGCCGAGACCGTACGGCGCGACCTGAAGGCCCTCGACCGGGCCGGGCTCGTCCGCCGGGTGCACGGCGGCGCCATCCCCGCCGGCCGGCTCGACTTCGAGCCCGACCTCGCCGAGCGCGAGGCGGTCGCCGCCGACGAGAAGGACCGCATCGTCGCCGCCGCCCTGGCCGAACTGCCCGGCGAGGGCAGCGTCGTCCTCGACGCCGGCTCCACGGTCGCCCGGCTCGCCGCCGCCTTCCCCCTCGACAGCGCGCTCACCGTCGTCACCCACGCGCTGCCCGCCGCCGCCCGGCTCGCCGACCACCCCGGCATCGACCTGCACCTGGTCGGCGGCCGCGTCCGGCACCGCACCCGGGCCGCCGTCGACGCCTGGGCGCTGCGCGCCTACGGCGAGATCCGCGCCGACGTCGCCTTCGTCGGCGCCAACGGCTTCTCCGCCGAGCACGGCCTCACCACCCCCGACCTCGCCGAGGCGGCCGTGAAGCGGGCCGTCCTCGCCTCCGCCCGCCGGGTCGTCCTCCTCGCCGACTCCGCCAAGCACGGCGAGGAGCACTTCGCCCGCTTCGGCGCCCTCGCCGACGTCGACCTGCTGATCACCGACAGCGGCCTCGCCCCCGAGACCGCCGCGGCCATCGAGGCCGCCGGAACGGAAGTCGTCCGCGCATGATCCTCACCGTCACCCCCAACCCCTCCCTGGACCGTACGTACGAGGTCCCCGGCCTCGACCGCGGCGAGGTCCTGCGGGCCACCGCCGAACGCGTCGACCCCGGCGGCAAGGGCGTCAACGTCTCCCGCGCGGTCGCCGCCGCCGGCCGGCGCACCGTCGCCGTCGTCCCCCTCGGCGGCGCCCCCGGCGCCCTCGTCGCCCAGCTCCTCGCCGGCCAGGGCATCGAGGTCGCCCCGGTCCCGGTCGCCGGCCAGACCCGCTCCAACATCGCCCTCGCGGAGCCGGACGGCACCCTGACGAAGATCAACGCGCCCGGCCCCGAACTCACCCCCGAGGAGGCCGAGTCGCTCCTCGCCACCGTCGGCGCGCACTCCCCGGCCGCCGCCTGGATCGCCTGCTGCGGCAGCCTCCCGCGCGGCCTCGCCCCCGAGTGGTACGCCCGGCTCGTCGCCCGCGCCCACGGCGCCGGCGCCCGGATCGCCCTCGACACCTCGGGGCCCTCGCTGCTCGCCGCCCTCACCGCCCGGCCGGACGTCGTGAAGCCCAACGCGGACGAGCTCGCCGAGGCCGTCGGCCGCCCCCTCCACACCGTCGGCGACGCCGTGAAGGCCGCCGAGGAGGTACGGGAGCGGGGCGCGGGCGCGGTCCTGGCCAGCCTCGGCGCCGACGGGCAGCTGCTCGTCAGCGCCGCCGGCACCTGGTTCGGCAGCGCCGCCGTCCCCGCCGTCCGCTCGGACGTCGGCGCGGGCGACGCCTCCCTCGCCGGCTTCCTGGCCGCGGGTGGCGAAGGGCCGGAGGCGCTGGCCGCCGCCGTCGCCCACGGCGCCGCCGCCGTCCAGCTGCCCGGCAGTCAGATGCCCACCCCGGCGGACCTCGACCCGGCCGCCGTGACCGTCACCTCCGACGTACCCCTGGACGCCGTCCTCAGCGAGCAAGGGAGCCCGCGATGAGCACCATGATCACCGCGGACCTGGTCGACCTCGACCTGTCCGCCGACACCAAGGAGGCGGCGGCCCGCTCGCTGGCCGAGCGCATGGTCGCGCTCGGCCGGGTGACCGACCTGGACGGCTTCCTGGCCGACGTCGCCGCCCGCGAGGCCCAGATGCCGACCGGCCTGGACGGCGGCATCGGCATCCCGCACTGCCGCAGCGCCCATGTCACCGAGCCGACCCTCGCCTTCGGCCGCTCGGCCGCCGGCGTCGACTTCGGCGCCCCCGACGGCCCGGCGGACCTGATCTTCCTGATCGCCGCCCCGGCCGGCGCCGACGACGCCCATCTGACGATCCTGTCGTCGCTGGCCCGGCAGCTGATGGACGAGCGGTTCACCGGCGCGCTGCGGGCCGTGGACTCCCCGGCGGAGGCGGCGGCGATGATCGCGGGGGAGGAGGCGCCGGCGCCCGTGCCCGCGCCGGAGACCGTGCCCGCGCCGGAGACCGTGCCCGCGCCGGAGCCGGACGCCCCGGTCGCGGAGGCGCGTCCCTTCCGGATCGTCGCCGTCACCTCCTGCCCCACCGGCATCGCGCACACCTACATGGCCGCCGAGGCGCTGGAGAAGGCCGGCCGGGAGGCGGGCGTCGAGCTCGTCGTGGAGACCCAGGGCTCGGCCGGCTTCACCCGGCTCGACCCGGCGGTCGTCGCGGCCGCCGACGGCGTGATCTTCGCCCACGACGTGCCCGTACGGGAGAAGGAACGGTTCGCCGGCAAGCCGACCGTCGACGTCGGCGTCAAGGCCGGCATCAACCGGCCCGCCGAGCTGATCGGCGAGGTGCGCGGCAGGGCCGAGCGCGGCGAGACGACCGCCGCCGCGGCGCCCACCCCCGTCGAGCGGGCCGGGGAGCCCGCGGAGGGGTACGGCACCAGGCTGCGCAAGTGGCTGATGTCCGGCGTGAGTTACATGGTGCCGTTCGTCGCGGCCGGCGGTCTCCTGATCGCCCTGGGCTTCGCCCTCGGCGGCTACGACATCGACAAGGCCCCGTCCGTCGCCGAGCACTTCGCCTGGGGGCAGATCGACAGCTGGGCCGCGCTGATGTTCCAGATCGGCGGCCTCGCGTTCGCCTTCCTGGTGCCGGTGCTCGCCGGCTACATCGCGTACGGGATGGCGGACCGGCCCGGTCTCGTGCCCGGCTTCGTCGGCGGCTCCATCGCGCTGACCATCGACGCGGGCTTCCTCGGCGGTCTCGCCGCCGGTCTCCTCGCGGGCGGCACCGTCCTCGCGATCCAGCGGGTGCGGGTCCCCGCCGCGCTGCGGGGCATCATGCCGGTGGTCGTGATCCCGCTGCTGTCGTCGATCGCCGTCGGCTTCCTGATGTTCCTGGTGATCGGCAAGCCGATCGCGGGCCTCCAGTCCGCCCTCACCGACTGGCTCTCCGGCCTCTCCGGCGCCAACGCGGTCATCCTGGGCGTGATCCTCGGCCTGATGATGTGCTTCGACCTCGGCGGTCCGCTCAACAAGGTCGCGTACGCCTTCGCGGTCGGCGGCCTCGCCACCCCGAACGAGGGCTCCCTCAAGGTGATGGCCGCGGTCATGGCCGCCGGCATGGTCCCGCCGCTGGCGATGGCCCTGGCCACCGCGGTCCGCGGCCGGCTCTTCACGAGGACCGAGCGCGAGAACGGCAAGGCCGCCTGGGTCCTCGGCGCCTCCTTCATCACGGAGGGCGCGATCCCCTTCGCCGCCGCCGACCCGCTGCGGGTCATCCCGGCCGCGATGGCGGGCGGCGCCGTCACCGGCGCCCTGTCGATGGCCTTCGAGTGCACCCTGCGGGCCCCGCACGGCGGGGTGTTCGTCATCCCGCTGATCGGCAACCCGTTCCTGTACCTGCTCGCGATCCTGGCGGGCGTCCTGGTCAGCGCCGCACTCGTCATCCTGCTGAAGAGCATGCGGAAGACCGCCCCGGAGGGAACCGAGACCACCGCCACGGCCGCCGACGCGAAGGTGACCGTGGCCGCCTGACCGGCCCCTGGACAGGAGGGGCCGGACCCGCGAGGGGCGGTGCGCACCGCGAGCGCACCGCCCCTCGTCCGGCTCAGCTCACTTCTTCAGCATGTCGAGGAACCTGCTGCTGCGGTTGAGCGGCGGGGCGCCGGGGGTCGTGAGCTCGGTCCACGGGCCGAGCTCGTCCGTGGGGGTACCCACACAGTCGAGGGTGTCCGGTGTGCCGGGGACGATGTCGCACAGCGTCTCCCACACCTCGCCTCCGGTGGTGAGCACCTGGACGGAGACGTTGTTCGCCTGGGAGGCGACGGAGACGGCGCACGCGGTCGTCGGGTACCCGGGGTGCAGCATCGGGTCGGTGAGGTCGGTCCACACGAACGGCGTGACGTTCGGTTCGAGGTCCCGGATGCCGATGTACGTCGTTCCGGCGCTGAGAGCGGCCTTGATCTCGCGGCTCTCGTCCGGGTTGTAGGCGTCGACGTCGATGCACGGGCCGGTGGGGCCGGTGGCACCCGTGGCACCCGTTGCGCCCGTGGCACCGGTCGCACCCGTGGCACCCGTGGCACCCGTGGCACCCGTGGCACCCGTGGCACCCGTGGCACCCGTGGCACCAGTGGCACCCGTGGCACCCGTGGCACCCGTGGCTCCGGTGGCACCGGTCGCGCCCGTCGCGCCCGTCGCGCCCTTCGGGCCGGTCGGGCCCTTGGGGCCGGTCGGGCCGGTGGGGCCGGTGTCGCCCTTCGGGCCCTTCGGGCCGGTCGGACCGGTGTTGCCCTTGGGACCCTTGGGGCCGGTGGGGCCCGTGGGGCCCTTGCAGCCGGTGGTCGGGGCCGACGCCGTCCGCGGGTCGGCGGTGACGGCCTCCTGCTCCAGGGCCTCCGTGCCCGGCGAGCCCGGGAGGGCCTTGTGCTTGCAGCCCGTCATCGGGTTCGACGACGCCGAGTCCGCGACCGGCGTCTGCGGGGTGCCCCACGCCGAGGCGGTCGGCGCGAAGCCGGCGAGGACGAGCGCGACCGAGGCGAGCGCGCCGCCACCGAGCCAGGCGCGCCGCCGGGGCAGCGGACCGAGCGGGGACCGGGTCCTGGGGTCAGGACGCATGAGGGTGCTCCTTCCTCCGCCGACGCCCGGCGGCGTCGGCGCGAGTGCCGGTGGGGGATCCGTACGGGAACGACTCCCGGAACCGGATCGTGGGATGAACTTCCCATCGGTTCATCGGATCGCGGCTGCGAAGACTTGACGGCCCCGAAGGCACTCTCAGCGCCATGGCCTAGCGGGGCCAGCCGAATGGATGCGTACGCGACGGCGAACGCGGAACCCCCTGTCGGCGCGCCGCCGCCGCGCCCCCGCCGGGCCGTGCCTACCGTCGCCCCCCGACCGAACCGCGAGAAGTGGTGTTGCCATGCGGCCGTCCCTCTGCTTGTGCATGATCGTCAAGAACGAGTCCTCGGTCATCGAGCGGTGCCTCGCCTCCGTCCGAGACCTCGTGGACACCTGGGTCATCTCCGACACCGGCTCCACCGACGGCACCCAGGACCTGATCAGAAAGGCCCTCGACGGGATCCCGGGGGAGCTGGTCGAGGAGCCCTGGGTGAACTTCGGGCACAACCGCAGCCTGAACATCGCCCGCGCCCGGGAGCGGCTCCGCGCCGCCGGCCGGGACGGCTACCTGCTGCTCCTCGACGCCGACCACGTGCTGCGCCAGGACGGGCCGCTGCCGGAGCTGACGGCCGACGCGTACATGCTGCGCCACGAGGGCGAGGTGGAGTACCGGATCAAGCGCCTGGTCCGGGCGGAGCTCCCCTGGCGGTACGAGGGCGTCACCCACGAGTACCTGACCGCCGACCGCCACGACGAGCAGCGGAACCTGGACGCGCTGGTCATCGAGGACCACGCCGACGGCGGCTCACGGCACGACAAGTTCGAGCGGGACGCCCGCCTCCTCGGCGCCGAACTCGTCCGCGACCCGGGCAATCCGCGCACGGTCTTCTACCTCGCCCAGACCATGCGGGACATGGGCCGCACGGGCGAGGCGATCGGACTCTACGAGCGGCGCGCGGCCATGGGCGGCTGGGCCGAGGAGGTCTACTACGCGCTGCTCCAGGCCGGGGTGCTGGCCGCCGAGGCCGGCGACTGGCCCGCCGGCCAGGACGCCCTCGTCCGCGCCCGGGAGGCCCGCCCGGAACGCCTGGAGGCCGTGTACGAACTGGCCTCACGACTCCGGCTGGCGGGCCGTCACCACACCGCGCACGCCCTGCTGACGGACGCCGTCGACCGGCCCGCGCCCACCGAGGACCTGCTCTTCGTCCAGCCGTGGGTCTACCGCTGGGGGCTGCTCTTCGAGTACTCGATCACCGCCTACTGGGTCGGCGACCACGCCGCCTCGCTCGCCGCCTGCGACCGCCTCCTCGCCCTGCCGGACCTGCCCGCGCCGTACCGCGAGCAGACCCTGGCCAACCGTGAGTTCGCCGTACGGGCCCTGGGAGTGCCGGCCCAGGTCTGAGCCGGGCCGGCGGGTCCGCCGCGGCTCAGACGACGCGGGAGCGGGCCTCCATCGCCCCGCGGGCCGCGGCCTCCGACTCGTACACCTCGCACATGTGCCGGCCGTCCGGGGTGGCGGTGTGCTCGACCTCCCAGAGGCTCACCTCGGTGCCGTCGAGCAGCAGGAACTGGTGCTCGTAGAGGGTGAAGCCGGCCTCCCGGCCGCCCTCCACCGGGCAGTGGCGGCCGAAGACCTGGGTGATGTGGTGGGCGAAGGCGATCCGCAGCCGGCGGGCCGTCCGCTCGCCCGGCCGGTCCTCGTTCTCCGCGCGGCGCAGGACGCGGCGGGCGTGGTCCGCCGAGTTGTCCGGCACGTACATCCGGGGCTGGGCGGGTATCGGACGGGCCAGCAGCGCACCGAGCGCCGTCAGGTCGTCGTCCTCGCCGAGCGGCCGCCCGTCGGCCCGCTCCACGGTCCACTCCGGCAGCGGACCCGCGGGCAGCCGCGAGGCGGCCAGCCGGGCCTCCGCCTCCTCCGTGTACAGCTCGTGCTGCTCGGCGCCGTCCCGGCCCGCGTTGTGCGTGAGCTCCCACAGGACGAGGACGCTGCCGTCGGACAGCAGATAGGTGTGGCGGTAGGTGGTGCGGTGCAGCGAGGAGCTGTGGTGCGAGGAGTGCAGCGCGGTGGAGTGGGCGAGCGCCGACTCCAGGCGCTCCACCATCGCGTCGGGCAGGTCGAAGGAGTTGAGCGCCCGGCCGAGAAGCCGCTCGACGTGCGTCTCGGTCGTCTCGTACGGATCGAGGTGATCCCGCGGATCGTTCAAGAGGGTCTCCAGGCCGTCGCCGCATGTCACTTGGTGCTTGCTTAACGTAGTCCCTGGGTCCGACAACGGGGCCGGGGTTACGGAAAACGAGGGGCCGCCGACGGAAGTTCCCGCCCCCCTCCACCCTCCCAACTCCCCTTCTGTTACCGGGAGTATGGCTCCGGGGCCGGGCCGTACAGCTCCCCGTACGAGGGGAAGTCGCCCCCCGGCCCGCGCAGCCCCGCCGGCGCCGCCAGGACCGCGCGGACGATCGCCCGCGTCACCAGGTCCGCGCCGGCCGCCAGGACCTCGTTCAGGGCCAGCGGCCCCTCCCCGGCCGGCAGCTCACGGGCCCCCGTGGCGAGCGCGAAGACCGTGTCGCCGTCGTTCATCAGATGCACCGGCCGGATCGCCCGCGCGATCCCGTCGTGCGCCGTCCCCGCCACCTTCTGCGCCTGCGCGCGCGTCAGCACCGCGTCCGTGGCCACCACCGCCAGCGTCGTGTTCAGCGGCGGCCGGACCGACGCGGCACGCGCCTCGGCCAGCCGCCGCACCGCCGCCTCGTGCACCGCCCGCGCCGGCCGCACCGCCCCCGCGCCGGCCGGACCCTCCTCGAAGAGCCCGCCGTACAGCACACCGGACGCCGGATCGACCGCCGAACCCACCGCGTTCACCACCACCAGGGCCGCCACCGTGATCCCCGACCCCAGACGCAGACCCGCCGTCCCCACCCCGCCCCGCATCCCCCCGA
>NZ_JOGX01000106.1 GCF_000719555.1 Streptomyces sp. NRRL F-5727 | reverse complement strand
GCCCCCGGCCCCCGCCTCCCCCCGCTCCCGACACGCGCTGCGCCGCGATCCGCGCGCCCACTGGGTGCTGCTCTGTCTGACGCTGCTCGTCGCCGCGACCGCGCTCGTCTTCGCCGGGTACGGGCGGCACGAGATCGCCGCCACCGAGCCCGCCGCCCCCGGCTCCTGCCCCGCCGCGCCCGAGGCCCGGGACGCCGGGCCGGTGCTCCAGGTCGACGCCACCGGCGCCGTCCGCAGCGCCACCCCGGCCGCCGGGACCGTGGCCCTCACCTACGACGGCGGGCCCAGCCCCGACTGGACGCCCCGCCTCCTCGACGTCCTCGACGCGCGGGACGCCAAGGCGACCTTCTTCCTCTCCGGGGCCGACGCCGCCGCCCACCCCGAGCTCGTCCGCCGGATCGTCGCCGACGGGCACGAGCTGGGCTCCCACACGTACACCGACGTCGACCTGGCACAGGTCACCCCGGTCCGCGCCGACCTGGAGCTCTCGCTCGCCCAGAACACCCTCGCCGGCACCGCCGGCCTCGGCACCCGGCTGCTGCGGCTGCCGCACACGGCCGCCCCGGCCGCCTTCTGCGCCGGCCAGTGGGAGGCCGCCCGCCGGGCGGCCACAGCCGGATACGTCGTGGTCGGCGCGGACGGGAAGTCCGTCCTCCAGCTCACCGGCACGGCACAGGCCGTCGACGAGACCGAGAAGCTGCTCGCCGCCGCCGGCACCACCCGCCACACCACCGTCGGCCAGGCCCTCTCCATGAGCGACACCACCTACCCGGTGTCGGTGCTCGCCGAGTGGAAGGGCGCCGCCGTCGTCCAGGCCCAGGGCCTGTCCCGGGGCTTCGTGGACGCCATGACCGGACTCCTCGTCGTCGCCGGCGCCATCACCGCCGTCCGGCTGGTGCTGCTCATCGGCGTCGCCCGGGTCCACGTGCGCCGCACCCGGGCCAAGCGGAGGCGGGGCGCGCCGCGGCTGCCCCCGGTGACCGGGCCGGTCTCCATCCTGGTCCCCGCCTACAACGAGGAGGCGGGCATCGAGGCGACCGTGCGGTCGCTGCTCGCCTCCACCCACGAGGCCGTCCAGGTCGTCGTCATCGACGACGGCTCCTCCGACCGCACCTTCGAGATCGCCGACTCCGTCGACGACCCGCGGGTGATGGTGATCCGCCAGCCGAACGCCGGGAAGGCGGCGGCACTGAACACCGGCCTGGCCTGGGCCCACCACGACATCGTCGTGATGATCGACGGCGACACCGTCTTCGAGCCGGACGCCGTCCGCCGCCTCGTCCAGCCGCTCGCCGACCCCCGGGTGGGCGCCGTCAGCGGCAACACCAAGGTCGGCAACCGGGACGGCGTCCTCGGCCGGTGGCAGCACCTGGAGTACGTGATCGGCTTCAACCTCGACCGGCGCATGTACGACGTCCTGGAGTGCATGCCCACCGTCCCCGGCGCCATCGGCGCCTTCCGGCGGGAGGCCCTGGCCCGCGTCGGCGGGGTCAGCGAGGACACCCTCGCCGAGGACACCGACCTCACGATGGCGCTCTGCCGCGACGGCTGGCGGGTCGTCTACGAGGAGTCGGCCATCGCCTGGACCGAGGCGCCCGCCACCGTCCGGCAGCTCTGGAAGCAGCGCTACCGCTGGTGCTACGGCACCCTCCAGGCGATGTGGAAGCACCGCAGGGCCGTCATCGAGGGCGGCCAGTCCGGCAAGCTCGGCCGCCGTGGCCTGCTCTACCTGCTGCTCTTCCAGACCGTCCTGCCGCTCCTCGCCCCCCTCGTCGACGTCTTCGCGGTCTACGGCCTGCTCTTCCAGGACGTCGGCCAGGCCCTCGGCGTCTGGCTCGGCTTCACCGCCGTCCAGGTCGGCACCGCCGTCTACGCCCTGCGGCTGGACAAGGAACGGTTCGAGCCGATCTGGACGCTGCCGCTCCAGATCGTGGTCTACCGGCAGCTGATGTACCTGGTCGTGGTGCAGTCGGTGGTCACCGCCCTGCTCGGCAGCCGGCTGCGCTGGCACCGGATGCAGCGCACCGGCACGGCGACCGCGACCCTGGACCGCACGGCCGTCGGGGAGCAGCCGGCGGCCAGGTAGGTTTGCTGCCCATGTGGGTGGTGAGTGGTTCCGGATGCCGGTGGCTCGGGGCGGGCGGAGCGCTCGCCGTGACCGTCGGCGGGTACGCGGCGGGGGCGCTGCCCGTGGTCGGCGGCGGGGCCCTGTGGGCGCCGCGCGGCTCCGCGACCGAGACCGCCGGGGCCGTGCTCGCCGCCCTCGGGCTGACCGTGCTCGTCGCCGCCTGGTGGCGTTACGGCGTGCTGCTCGCGCGCGGCGCCGCCGGCGGCGCGCTCGGGACGCTCGCCGCCTGGGGCGCGCCGCTGCTGCTCGCCCCGCCGCTGCACAGCGCCGACGTGTACAGCTACGTCGCGCAGGGCGCGATGGTCCTGGAGGGGTACGACGTCTACGGCGCCGGGCCCTCGGTGCTCGGCCCCGGGGAGCTCGGGGCCGACGCGGCGGCGAGCGTCGGCGGGAACTGGACCGACACCCCCGCCCCGTACGGTCCCGTCTTCCTGCTGCTCGCCGAGGCCGTCGTGAAGCTCACCGGCGGGGCCGTCGTCCCCGCGGTGCTGCTGCTGCGGCTGCTCGCCGTCGCGGCGGTCGCGCTGCTCGTGTGGGCGGTGCGCGGCTTCGGGAAGGGCGACGGGGCGCTCTGGCTCGCGGTCCTCAACCCGCTGCTGCTCGTCCACGTCGTCGGCGGCCTGCACAACGACGGGCTGATGGCCGGGCTGATGCTCGGCGGGGTGCTGCTCGCCGTGCGCGGGCGGTGGGTCCTGGGCAGCGTGCTCGTCGGCTGCGCCGTGATGGTGAAGTCGCCGGCGGCCGTCGCGCTCCTCTTCGTCGCGGTGATCGTCGCCCGCCGGGACGGGCTCCTGAAGGGGCTGGTCCTGCCCCCGGCCGTCGCCGGGGCGGTGGCCGCGGGGGCGAGCCTGCTCGCCGGGACCGGCTTCGGCTGGCTGCGGACGCAGTCCGTCGCCGGGGCCATCCACACCCCGCTCTCCCTCACCAGCGACCTCGGTCTCGCCCTGGGCACGCTGGTCGCGGACGACCCCGAGCCGGTCAAGGCCGTGGTGCAGAAGCTGGGCCTGCTCGCCGCCGCCGTGATCGTCTGCCTGCTGGCGTGGCGGGCCTACCGGGGGCGCGTCGACCCGGTCCTCGGGCTCGGCTACGCGCTGGTGGCCCTGGTCGTGCTCTCGCCCATGGTGCAGCCCTGGTACCTGCTGTGGGGCACGGTCGCCGTCGCGGCCGTCGCCTGGCACAGCCGGGCCGGGCAGCTCCTCGCCGTGGTCTCGGCCGCCCTCGTGTACGAGACGCAGCCCGCCGGCCACACCCCCTGGTACGGCTTCGCCGCCGCCGGCGTCGTCCTCGCGCTCGGCGCGGTGTGGCTCCGGCGGGACCGGTGGCCCGCCGGAGCCGGCGGGCTCAGCGGCCGTCCAGCAGGGAGCGCACTCCGCGCGTGAGGCGTTCGTACTCGGCCGGCCGGTTGTAGATCTGTCCGCTGATCCGGATCCCGCCGCCGCCCTCCCAGGGCCAGACCAGCACCCGGCAGCCGAGCCGGGCCATGATCTCCTCGCGCAGCGCGTCCGCCTCGGGCCGGGTCCGGGCGAACCGTTCCGGCAGCCGGAGCGAGCGCATCGCGAGCCGCGCGTCGGACGGCAGCGGCGTCACCCCCGGCAGCCCGGCCAGCAGCTCGCAGCCGTACGCCGCGAGGGCGCTGTTGTGCTCCCGTACGGCTCCGGCGCCGAGCTCCGCGAGCAGGTCCAGGCCCTCGGGCGCGGCGAGCGGACCGGTGTAGTCGGCGGTCGCGCGGTACTCGACCGAGCGGGGGTAGCCCCGGTGGTCCTCCCAGGACGGCACCGGCGCGGGCACCCGGTCCCGCAGCGCGGGGGCGACCGCGAGGACGGCGCTGCCCGGCGGCGCGTACCCCCACTTGTGGAGGTTGCCGAACCACACGTCCGGCCGTCCGCCGAGCGGGTCGGCCAGCATCCCGGGCGCGTGCGCCCCGTCCACGACCGTCGTCACCCCGCGCGCGGCCAGCTCCTCGAGCAGAGCCGGTCCGGCGACGATCCGGGCCGTCGGCGAGCTGATCTGGTCGAGCAGCGCCACCTTCGTGCGCGGGGTCAGCGCGGCGAGGACCGTCCGGCGGACCGCCTCCTCGTCGGGCAGCGCCGGGTCGAGCCGCACGGTGACGGTCCGGGCCCGGCGGGCGGCGGCCGCGACGACCGTGCCGTAGCCGTGGTCGGTGACCAGCACCTCGTCGTCCGGGGCGAGCCGCAGCGCGGCCAGCGCGAGGTGCGCGGCCTCGGTGGCGTTCGTGACGAGGGCCAGGCCCCGCGGGTCGGCGCCGAGCCGGTGGGCGATCCGGGTCCGGGCGGCGGCCAGCCGGTCCGGGGCGCCGAGGAAGAACGCGTCCGGATCGGCGGCGGCCTCGGCGGCGATCCGCCGCTGCGCCCGGGCCACCGGGACCGGGACGGCGCCGAAGGAGCCGTGATTGAGGTGGGCCACCCGCGCGTCGAGCCGGAAGAGCTCCGCGCCGGCGGGGAAGATCCCGGGCGCCGGCGGGGCGGAGCCCGTATCCTCCGGGGCCTTCGTACCCTGCGTGTTCATCGGGCCTCGGCCGTGACCGTGCGGCCGGGGGCGACCTTCACCCGCACCACCGTGTACGCCGTCCCGTCGAGGACCTCCGTCGTGGCCGGGTGGGCCGTGCCGTCCACCGTGACCGCGCGTCCGGCGCCGGGGAAGCGGGCCTCCCAGGTGTACGGGGCCGTGCCCGCGGCGTGGGTGAGGGTGGAGCGGAGGGCGCCGTCGTGCCGGAGGGCGAACGTGGAGTCGCCGATCCGCAGGTCCTCGACGGCCAGCCACTCCATGCCCGACGGCAGCCGTGACCCGGTGGCGAGCGCGCGGGCGGGGGCGTCGGGCGTGACGCCCAGCAGGCCCTGCACGGTCTGGCCGACCAGGGTGAAGGACACCTCCGGGTAGTCGCCGTTGGTGCCCTGGCGGCTGTTGACGTGCTGCACGTCCTTCTGGGCGTAGATGTGCCGCATCCACGCCCAGGCGGTGTCCGGGCGCCCGTTGGCGAGGAAGGTGTCGGGGAGGTAGGTGAGGGCCTCGATGTTGTCGGGGCGGCCCGCGCCCGCCGTCTCCGCCTCGATGTGGTCGAGGTACGCCTCGCGCCGGGCGCCCGGGTCGACGATCCCCTTCATCGGCATGAACCAGCTGTTCTCCTTGCCCCAGCCGGTCAGCGGCTGCCCGTCCGTGGTGTAGCCCCGGACCATGTCGGCGCCCGAACCGGTGCCGCTCCACTCGGAGTTGAAGTACCGCTTGAGGTCGCGGGCGCGGCGGGCGAAGTCGGCGGCGAGGGCCCCGTCGCCCTTGGCGCGGGCGAGGGAGGACATCGCCAGGTACGCCTGGTACTGGGAGCCGATGGCGTCGCCGGCCTCGGCCAGCGGCTCGTCGCTCTGCTCGTTGTAGCTGGCCACGCCCTGGAAGATGCCCCGGCCGGTGCCCTCGGCGACCCGCACCCGGTCGCCGTTGTCCTTCCGCCCGTCGTGCAGGGCGACGAACTCCTCGGTGGCGTGCCGGTAGAACTCCCACAGCGCCGGGTCGTCGAGGTAGCTCCGGTCGCCGGTCCAGCGGTACGCCTCCTCGGCCTTCTGGACCAGCTCGAAGACGGCGGGGACCTCGCGGACGAAGAGGTCGGGGCGGCGGTAGTCGATGGACAGGTAGGTGCGGTTGTCGAAGTTGAGCGCCCACACCGGGTAGTAGGCGTGCTCGGCGGTGGCGGAGGCGGCGAAGGCCCGGAGCATCGCCTTGTTCTCGGCGTGCAGGCCGAGGGTGGCGGCGCCGGACAGCTGGTGGGCCATGTCGCGGGAGTAGTAGCCGCTGCGGTTGGCGTAGCCGGCCCAGTAGGAGGGGGCGTAGACGCCGGTGCCGGTGCCGCCGGTCTGCCGTTCGTCGGCGTTCAGCGGGCCCTCGGTGCCGGGGAGGTGGACCCAGCTGTTCGCCTTGGCCGCGGCCCAGGCGAACATCGCGGTGGCCTCGGGGTCGCTGGAGGTGACCCGGGGCGCGGCCGCGGCGGGGGAGACCATCACGTCGTCGGCGTTGACCCACCCCTCGCCGGACTCGAAGGCGATCTCGAGCCGGTCGCCGGGGGCGAGGGCGACCGGACCGAGCGTGTGGCGGCGGTAGTTCGCCGCGGCGGGCAGGTCGAGGGCGGCGGCGGGGGAGCCGTTGACCCGGAGCACGTACCGGCCGCCGGGACCGCCCGTGGCGATCCAGGCGGAGACGACGTACGCGCCCCGGCCGGTGGCGGTCACCGTCTGGGAGACCTTCCGGCCCGCGCCCGCGTCGAGGTACGCGAGCCGGGAGCCGGCGTGCGGGTAGTTGACCGCGGTCCCCGTGCCGGAGGTGAACTCCCATCCCGCGCCGCCCTGTTCGAAGCCGGGGTCGGCGACGGTGAGCACGGCGGGGGCGGCGGGGGCCGGGGTGCCGGCGGCGGCCGGGGTCGCGGTGATGGGGGCGAGGGCGGCCAGCAGCGCCACGGCGGAGGCCAGGGCCGTACGGGAACGCGTCATCGGGTTCTCCCGGAGGGTGGGTGGGGTCGGCGCGCGGCACGCTAGCAACCCGTACGAAGCCTTGCAATGGTTCTCGCGTCGATCGATGGACGGTCGAACTGAAAGTTTTCACCGATGCATTGCAAACGACCTCGGGGCGCTTGTACTGTCCCGGCCCATGGCAGACAGCGACAGACACGGCGACAGCGACCGCACCCGCACGGACGGCCGTCGGCCGGCCCGCAGGGACCTCCTGCGCATGGGCGGCGGCGCACTCGCCGCCACCGGCCTCGGCGGCCTCGCCCTCACCGGCTGCACCGGCACCGGCGCGGACGGCGGCGGAGGCGACGACGGCGACCCGCGCAAGGGCAGGATCACCGTCTGGTCCTGGCAGGGACCCGCCGCCGAACTCAAAGCCCTCATACCGGACTTCAACAAGGCCCACCCGGACATCCAGGTCACCGTCGAGGACATCGGCAACCCCGCCATCTGGGAGAAGATCACCGCCGGACTCGCCGCCGGCGGCCAGGGCCTCGCCGACGTCCTCCACATCGGCGTCGACTACCTCCCCGGCTACGTCGAACGCTTCCCCGGCGGCCTCGCCGACCTCGCCCCCCTCGGCGCCGGCCGCCACAAGGACGCCTTCGCCCAGGGCCTCTGGGGCACCGTCAGCCCCGACGGCAAGCGCGTCAACGCCCTCCCCTGGGAGGCCAACTCGGGCGGCTTCTACTACCGCGCCGACCTCTTCGAGAAGGCCGGCATCGACGCCGAGGCGCTCCAGACCTGGGACGAGACCGTCGAAGCCGGCAAGACCCTCAAGGCGAAGACCGGCGCCCACCTCCTCGGCATCGACAAACCCGCCTCCCAGCCCGACGCCGCCAACTTCTTCCAGCTGCTGCTCCAGCTCCAGGGCGCCTTCTACTTCGACCTCGACGGCCGCGTCACCCTCGACTCGCCCGAGTCCGTCAAGGCCATGACCCTCATCAAGACCATGAACGACGCCGGACTCGTCAGCGACCTCTCCGGCGGCTGGAACACCCTCATGAGCTCCCTCAAGAAGGGCACCAACGCCGTCGTGCCCTACCCCACCTGGTTCGGCGGCATCATCGAGGAACAGGTCCCCGCCGAGGCCGGCAAGTGGCGGGTCCGGCTGCCCCCCGCCGTCCGCCGCGGCGGCCCCACCGCCGCCACCGTCAACTCCACCCACCTCGCCGTCGCCGGCAGCAGCAGACACCGCGCCGCCGCCTGGACCTTCGTCGAGTACGCCCTCACCCGCCCCGCCTCCCAGGTGCGGATCTACCGCGGCAAGGGCATCGCCCCCGCCCTCATGAAGGCGTACGACGACGCCGTCTTCCACGAGCCGTCCGCCTTCTTCGGCGGCCAGAAGAAGGGCGAGATCTTCCTCGCCGCCCTCAAGGCCCCCTCCCCGCCCGTCAACTACACCGCCGACTACGCCCGCGCCCTCAGACTCGTCACCGACGCCCAGTCCAAGGTCCTCCTCAAGGGCGCCGACCCGGCCGCCGTCCTCCGCGACGCCGCCGCCGAACTCGCCCGCCAGACCGGCCGGAAGACCGCCCGATGAGCCTCGCCAGACCGCTCCCCGCCGCCCGCCGCCGGCGGCGCGGCCGGGCGGCCCCGTACCTCTTCGTGCTGCCCGCCCTGCTGCTCTTCGCCGCCTTCAAGCTCTACCCGATCGGCTGGTCCTTCCTCCTCAGCCTGCACCGCACCGTCGCCGGCACCGACACCTTCGTCGGCCTCGACAACTACGCCCGGCTCCTCGACGACCCCCTGCTGTGGACCGCGCTCCGCAACACCCTCGTCGTCCTCGCCGTCCAGGTCCCGCTCATGCTGGCCCTCGCCACCGGCCTCGCCGTCGCCCTCGACTCCAGCCTCCTGAAGGGCCGTTCCGTCTTCCGCCTCGGCTTCTTCCTGCCGATGGTCACCGGCCTCGTCGCGTACGGCATCGTCTTCTCCGTCCTCCTCAACAAGGACTACGGACTCGTCAACTGGCTCCTCGGCCGCGTGGGCGCCGACCCCGTGCCCTGGCTCACCGACGGCACCTGGGCCCGGATCTCCCTCGGCCTCGCCCTCACCTGGCACTACACCGGCTACAACGCCGTCATCCTGCTCGCCCGCCTCCAGACCGTGCCCCGCGAGCTGTACGACGCCGCCGCCGTCGACGGAGCCGGCGCCCTCGCCGCCTTCCGCCACGTCACCCTGCCCGGACTGCGCCCCGCGCTCCTCCTCACCACCGTCCTGTCGACGATCGGCACCCTGCAGCTCTTCGACGAACCGACCGTCCTCACCGGCGGCGGACCCGACAACGCCACCCTCACCCTCGGCATGTACCTCTACCGCCACGCCTTCACCTACTTCGACTTCGGCTACGCCTCCGCCGTCGCCTACGCCCTCACCCTCCTGATCGGCCTCCTCGGCCTGCTCCAGTTCCGCCTCCTGGGAGACAAGCCGTGACCACCACCACCCGCGGACGCGCCGGCCGGTCCCTCCTGCTCACCTCCGGCCTCGCCCTCGCCCTCGCCACCGTCGCCGTCCCCTTCTACTGGCTCGCCGTCGGCGCCACCCACAGCTCCCAGGACCTCTTCTCCAGCCCGCCGCCGCTGCTCCCCGGCGGCCACCTCGCCGAGAACCTCGCCACCCTCCAGGAGACCGCCCACTTCGGCCGGGTCGTCCTCAACTCCCTCGGCATCGCCACCGTCTACACCCTGCTCGCCGGCACCGTCTGCACCCTCGCCGGATACGGCTTCGCCACCTACCGCTTCCGCGGCCGCGACCCCCTCTTCGGCCTGCTCATGCTCGGCCTCGTCGTGCCCGCCCAGATCACCCTCGTCCCGCTCTTCCGGATGATGGCCGACCTCCACTGGCTCGGCACCTACCAGGCCGTCATCGCCCCCCACCTCGCCCTGCCCTTCGGGATCTTCCTCATGCGCCAGTCCATGGCCGCCCTCCCGCAGGAACTCCTCGACTCCGGGCGCATGGACGGCTGCGGCGAACTCCGGCTCTTCTGGCGCGTCGCCCTGCCGCCCATGCGGCCCGCCCTCGCCGCCCTCGCGATCTTCCTCTTCCTCTACCAGTGGAACGACTTCGTCTGGCCGCTCATCGTCCTCCGCGACGACCTCACCTTCACCATCCCCGTCGCCCTCGCCTCCCTCCAGGGACTCGACGAGACCGACTACGGCGCCATCCTCGCCGGCACCTCGATCGCCGCCGTCCCGATGGCGGTCGTCTTCCTGCTCCTCCAGCGCCACTTCGTCTCCGGCCTCCTCGCCGGCGCGGTGAAGGAATGACCATGAACACCACAGCCCCCGAACCCGTCACCACCGCCCACCAGGCCCCCGCCCCCGCCGTCCCCCTCCTCGACCGGGTCACCCTCGCCGTCCACGCCCCCGGCACCGACCCCGGCTGGACCCTCACCGACCTCCCCGGCCCCGGCGGACTGCGCGCCCTCGACGTCCACGCCCCCGGCGCCCCCGTCGAGATCCGGCTCGCCGTCCCCCTCGGCGACGCCGCCGGCTACTGGCACCCCCGGGCCGGCTGGCACCGCACCCTCGTCCCCGACTGGGCCGGCCGCGCCACCACCTGCCTCGTCGACGGACCCGCCGCCGGCAGCCTCTACGAGCACTCCGGCGCCTCCGTCCTCACCTGGGCCGCCGCCGACCCCGTCACCGAGGCCACCGTCCGCTACGGCGTCTCCGAGGAACACGACACCCACGTCGTCCACCTCCGCCTCCCCGCCGCCGACCGGCCCCACCGGCTGCTCCTCGCCCCCCGCTCCCCGTCCGTCGCCGCCGCCCTGCGCCCGCTGCGCGCCCACTTCGCCGCCGCGCATCCGCCCATGCCCGTCCCCGACGCGGCCCGCGTCCCCGTCTACTCCACCTGGTACGCCTTCAACCAGGACGTCACCGCCGACGCCGTCGAGACCCAGGCCGCCCTCGCCGCCGGACTCGGCTGCGGCGCGCTCATCCTCGACGACGGCTGGCAGAAGCACGGCTCCGGCCGCGGCTACGCCGGCCTCGGCGACTGGGAACCCGACCCCGCCAAGTTCCCCGACCTCACCGCCCACGTCGCCCGCGTCCAGGCCCACGGCCTGCGCTACCTCCTCTGGGTCGCGCCGCTCCTCCTCGGCCCCGGCGCCGCCTGCCACCGCCGGTGGGCCGCCGCCGCACCCCGCCCCGCCGGCGTGCCCGGCGCCCACGTCCTCGACCCCCGGCTCCCCGAGGTCCGCCGGCACGTCACCGACCTGTGCGTCTCCCTCGTCACCCGGCACGGCCTCGACGGCCTCAAGCTCGACTTCCTCGACGAGGCCGCCGTCTACGCGGGCGACGGGCGCGGCGACATCGGCCGCGCCATGACCACCCTCCTCGACGAACTGCGCCACGCCCTCGAAGCGGTCCGCCCCGACCTGCTGCTCGAACTGCGCCAGCCGTACACCGGACCCGGCATGGCCCCGTACGGGAACATGCTGCGCTCCTTCGACTGCCCGGCCGACGCCACCGCCAACCGGGTCCGCACCCTCGACACCGCGCTCCTCGCCACCGGCGGCGCCGTCCACTCCGACATGCTCATGTGGTCCGCCGACGCGAGCCCGGAGGCCGTCGCCCGCCAGCTGATCGGCGCCCTCCACTCCGTACCGCAGCTCTCCGTCCGCCTCGACCAGGTGCCCGCGAGCCACCTGGACACCGTCCGCTTCTGGCTCTCCTGGTGGCGGGAGCACCGGGAGCTGCTGCTCGACGGGGAGACCGAGCCCGGCCGGCCCGACACCCTCTACCCGCTGGTCACCGCCGTCCGCGGCGACACCTGCCTGACCAGCGTCCACGACGACCTGGTGGTGCCGTTCGACACCGCCGCCCACCGGGTCCTCCACCTCGTCAACGGCTCCGGACGGGACCGGATCCTCGTCGACGTCACCGGCGGCGGAGGGCCCGTCCTGGCCCGGGTCCACGGACCCGACGGACGTATGATGAATGACCCCCTGCCGTCGCCGACGCCGCTGCCGGAGGGGCCACGGCCGCTGGCCGTCCCGCGCGGCGGCCTGGTGTCGCTCACTCTCACGGAAGGACCGCGATGAAGGTCGGCATCACCGACCTCGCAGCCCACGCACAGGTCAGCGAGGCCACCGTCAGCCGGGTGATCAACCGGCGCCAGGGGGTGTCCCGCAAGACCCGCGAGGCCGTCGAGCGGGCCATGGCCGAGCTGGGGTACGAGCGGCCCACCCAGGGCCAACTCGTCGCCGTGGTCACCGAGTTCGTCTCCAACCCGTTCTTCGCCGACGTCGCCGAGCGGATCGAGTCGGCGCTCGCCCCGCACGGACTGAAGACCGTCCTCTGCCCGGTCTTCCCCGGCGGCGTGCAGGAGCTGGACTACCTCACCGCCCTCGTCGACAAGGGCGTCGCCGCCGTCGTCTTCCTCTCCGCCTCCAACACCGTCGAGGGCGCCGACACCGAGAGCTACGAGCTGCTGCGGCAGCGCCGGGTGCCGTACGTCGGAATCAACGGCGAGTTCGCCGACGGGGTGCCCGTCCCCGTCTACTCCACCGACGACGCCCTCGCCGCCGAGCTGGCCGTCGACCATCTGCACCGGCTCGGCCACCGCCGCATCGGCATGGCCTCGGGACCGGCCGGCAACCGGCCCGCCGACCGGCGGGTCCGCGGCTTCGTCGACGCCATGACCCGGCGCGGCGCCACCGACGCCGAGTGCTGGGTGGTCCGCCAGTCCTACACCGTCGAGGGCGGCCAGGCCGCCGCCTCCGCCCTCGCCGGCCAGGGCGCCACCGCGATCGTCGCCGCCAGCGACTACATGGCCCTCGGCGCCATCCGCGGCCTGCGCCGGCTCGGCCTGTCGGTGCCCGGGGACGTCTCCGTCGTCGGCTACGACGGCACCTCGGTCACCGAGTTCACCGACCCCGCCCTCACCACCGTCCGCCAGCCGGCCGACCGCCTCGCCCTGGAGGTCGGCCGCTCGGTCCTCGCCCTGGTCAGCAACCGCGAGGTGCCGACCGGCGAACTCCTCTTCGACCCCGAGCTGGTCATCCGCGCCTCCACCGGACCGGCGAAGGACCGCTAGGCCCTGTCGTCAAACTCCCGCCTGCCCCGCGACGCCATGCACGTGCTCTCGCCGCACCGGGTGAAAGCCCGAGTACGTCCAGTACGAGGACTTCCACCCGGCACGCCGAGAGCACGCACCTGACGCCGCGGGGCCGCCCTTCG
>NZ_JOGX01000105.1 GCF_000719555.1 Streptomyces sp. NRRL F-5727 | reverse complement strand
CCCCACCCCCGCCCCGACCGCTCCAAGGGCCCCGCCCCGGCCGCCCAGCCGAACCAAGACCCGCAGGACAGAACGTGAAGCTCCGCATCGACCGAATCCTCGGTGACCGCCCCTTCGCCGAAGTCGGCGAGCCCGCCCTCGCCGTCACTGACGAGCGCCGCGACCTGCTGGCCGTGGAAGGTACACGCACGGCGGTGGCCGGGCTGCCGGACTTCGGCTTCACCGCCCCGGTCGGCGTCTACGGCACCAACAACCTGGCCTGCAGGGCCCTTCTCCGTGCGCGCCATCCCGTGCACGCGCTGGCCTTCCACCCCGCCCTCCCCCTCCTCGCCGTAGGCTCCGGCGCCTACGACGGCGGCTACTTCTTCGAGGGGGAGCTGCTTCTCCTGGACCTGGACACGGGAAGGACCACGTCACTGATCGAGCACCCGCTCGGCCGCCAGGTGCTGGGCCTGGAATGGCTCGGCGAGCACGCACTGCGCGTGCTGATGGCGCCGTACGACGACTGGCAGGACAAGGCCGCTTGGCACGAGGGCCACGTCGCGGTGATCCGTCGGCCCGACTGGACGGCCGTCCCGCCCCGGTCGATCGACGGTGCCGAACTGGCCGGGCCACGGGTGGCGGCCCCACGGGCCGACCGTCGGGAGGAGGCCCGCCGGACCCTGTCCGGCCTGAGCGCCGCCTGGGACCCGCGCCGCAACGTCCGCGCGGTCGAGGAGCTCTCCGACGGCAGGATCGTGGCGACGCTCGACGGCGTCCGGCTGGAGTGCTGGCTCCCGTCGGGGCGACGGCAGTGGGCCGTCCCGGACGACGACGGCGGCGAAGGCGACGACCGCGGCGACGGCGGCGAAGGCGGCCGGGACATCGTCGTCGCCTCGGACGAGCGATCCGCCTGGGTCGGTCTGAAGCCGCCCCCGTCCGAGCGGCGCGCCCGTCCCGTCGTCCGCCTCGCGCTGGACGACGGGGCGCGACTCGCCCACCTCGTCCCCTCCGCCACCGCGTCCCTGGTGCGCAGTGCCGACGGTCTGTCCTCCCTCGCGCCGGCCGGGGCGAACGGCGAGCGGAGCAGGCTGCGCATCCGACGCGGCAGCCGGATCTACTTCCGGAAGACCGCCGCACCGAGGAGACGACGGAACGACGAGGGTGGCGAAGCCCGGCTCGCGGCAGCGGACCTGGGGCCGCCCGCGGATGCCGGGCGTCCGCGTGAGCCGAGAGCGGCAGACGTCCGCGAACTCTCTCCCTACTCCTGGCAGCCGGGTGAGACGCACTTCGCCGGACCCGGCGTGGAGACCGCCGACGGCGACCTGATTCACGCCGGTACCGTCCACGACGGCCGCGGACTGCAGCCGGGGGGTTCGTTCGTCGTCCGGCGCGCGGTGGGCGCCGCACGGCCCGTCTGGGTGTTCCGAACCGACCGGAAGGCCACGGATCTCGACCTCGACTCGGACGTCGTCCACGTGACGTACGACGACGGCGAGATCGTGGCGCTCGATGCGCGGGACGGCCGCGTCCTCCGGCGTCGACACCTGACCGTCGCCGGAGTGCCCGTCGTCGCGAGCGCCCTGACGGTCGCCGGCCCCGGCCGACTGCTCCTCGGCACCACCGACGGCCGTCTCCTCGTCTGCTCCACCGCCGACCCCGCCCAGCGCCCCCCAGTTCAAACTGGTGATCGAGAACCGGGTCGGTTGTGACTATGATCGTCCGCAGCAAGGCCGTAGCGCAGAGGTCGTCGCGCCCACGCATCGAGCTGGAGGACGTCGGTTCGAATCCGACCGGTCTTGCGCCTGCTTGATGTCGACGCGGACGCCGGCCCCCGGCGGAGGACCGGTGGAGTGGTGATGAACCAGCCGACAACGCCCGTACGCTGCCCCGCGATCGAGCACCCCGACCTGCCCCTCGCGGACCCCGCGCTGCTCGCACCCCTGGTGGCCCGGCTCGCCGACACGCGCCCCGTCGCCGACGACGAGACGTTCCCGCTCGGCACCCTGCGCGCCGACGGCCGCGTGGACCTGTGCAAGCAGGGCCTCGGCCCCGACGGCGCGGCGCGCCTGCTGCCCGCAGCCGCCGGCTCCCCGCACGCCGCGCATCTGCTGCTCGGGACCAACTCCCTCGGGGACGAGGGCGCCCGGTCCGTCGCCGGCGTCCTGACTGCCGCCCGGAACACCGGCAGCCCCCACCACGACACCGGCACCGCCCACCACATCCAGACCCTCTACCTCGGCTGCAACCGCATCGGCCCGGACGGCGTGACCGCCCTCGCGGACGCGCTCGCCGAGGACACCACGGTGCGCGCCCTGTGGCTCAAGCGGAACCCGGTCACGGCGACCGGCGCCCGTACCCTCGCCGGACTGCTCCGCCGCAACAGCACGCTGCGCACCCTCGACCTCGTCAACTCGGGGATCGGCCCGGAGGGCGTACGGCTGCTCCTCGACGCCCTCCTGGACCGCGCGGCCCCGCTCGAACGGCTCTTCCTCGGAGGCAACGGCCTGACCGCCGCCGACGCCCCGCTGCTCGCCGCCCTCCTCCGCGACGCCGGGGTCCGCGAGCTCTACCTGCCGGCCAACCACCTCGGCGACGAGGGCACCGCCGTCCTGGCCGCCGCCACCGACCCGACCCGGCCCGTACGACTCGGCCTGGGCGGCAACGGCATCGGCCCCGACGGCGCCCGCGCCCTCGCCGACGCCCTCGACGGCATCGAGACCCTCGACCTCGGCCGCGCCATGTCCGAGCGCAGCCTCGGCTCCCCCGGCAACACCACCGGCGACGACGGCGCCCGTACGCTGGCCGCCGCCCTGCCCGGAAGTCCGCTGCGCCGCCTCGAACTGCGCCACACCGGCATCACCGGCCGCGGCGCCAAGAGCCTCCTCGCCGCACTCCCCGAGGGGCACCGCCTCGAATACGTCGGCCTCGGCCCGGGCACACCCCGCCGCGTCAAGCGCTCCTTCGCCGAACGGCTGCGGCCCGCCCTGCCGACCCACCCGGACCTGCGGGCGATCGGGAGCGTGTACCGATGACC
Source organism: Streptomyces sp. NRRL F-5727 (assembly GCF_000719555.1). GTDB lineage: Bacteria > Actinomycetota > Actinomycetes > Streptomycetales > Streptomycetaceae > Streptomyces. The sequence goes on along the minus strand of NZ_JOGX01000105.1, from coordinate 10,215 downwards.
ACGCGTCCGCTCCTCCCCGGCGGCCTCTCCCCCGAGGACCTCTCCTCCTGGGCCCGCGTCCGCCGCTACGCCGTACCCGGCTGGATGATCGAACGCGCCACGGAGGCCCGCGAGTCCGGCGACTGGCGCGCGGCCTGCGCGGCGGCCGCCGTCGACGTGCCGGACGACCTCGACCCCGAGCGGATCGCCGACCGGTACGGCGCCGAGGTCGCCGCCCAGGTCGCCGACGACCTGCGACACCTGGCGCCCGACCTGCTGCGCTGGCACCTTCCGCGCACTCTCGGCGGCCACACCACCCTCGCCCCGTGCCGCCGCGTCGTCCTCGCCGCGTACGGCCGCCCCGGCCCGGTCCTGTCGCTGACGAACACCCCGATGCTGGCCGGGCCCCAGCGCCTCCGGCTGCACTTCGGCCCGGCCGTCCCGCCCGAGGGCGACAAGCTCCACGGACTGCTGTACGTCACGGAGGACTGGACCGCCGCCCGCCGCTTCTGGGACGCCCGCCGCTCCGGCGAACTGCGCTGGAGCGCGGGCGCCGTCGACGCCGTCGACCACGGCGACTCGCTCAGCACCCGGAAAGCCACCACCGACTCACCCCTCACCACGGGCTCACCCGTCACCGCCTCACCCGCCACCACCGACTCACCCCTCACCACGGGCTCACCCGTCACCGCCTCACCCCTCGCCGTTCCCCACGCCCGGCTCCCCTTCCTGCACCTCGACGGCACGCCCCTCACGCCCGAGGAACTGCCGGACGAGGCCCCCGACAGCGACAGCGACCCGGCCGCCCTCGCGGAATGGATCGCTGTCCTCCAGGCCCGGGGCGCGCACACCGAGGCGTACGCCGCCGCCGGGCTCGGCCTCGACCTCACACCCCCGCCCCAGGGCCCGCGTTCCTACCGGCAGCTCGACGTCGCCGGCCTCACCTCGTTCATCGCCCCGGACCTCACCCGTCTGGCGCACGAGACCCGGCGCCTCGCCCAGGCGGGACGCGGGTCGGCCTTCCGCCTCGACCTGGACTGGCGCGGGCATCTGCGGGTCGAGCTGGACCCCGGGGCCCCCGAGGGAACCCCGCCGCGCGTCTCCGGCCGCGAGCGCGGCCAGGAGGCCGGCATCCCGCGCCTCCCCACGTACGTCTGGCAGCGGCTGCCCGACATCGGTCTGCTGCGGGCCGGCCGGATCCGGCCCGAGGACCTGCACCCGCTGGTCACCGCCGCACTCTTCCCCGACCTCGGCGGCCCCGTGACCGGCCCACCCGGCCCGCGCACGCCCGGACCCGTCAGGGTCCGCTGCGGCGGGATCTGGCACGAGGTCGTCCAGCGCGACGGCGTCCTGACGGGCCCGCACACCGAACAGGAACGACAGCGCGAACTGGCGCTGCGCGCCTTCGGCGGCACCATCAGCGGCTGCTTCGCCGCGCAGGCCGCGTGGACCAGCGGCCGGGACCGGCTGCCGCGAGCGCTGCGGGAGCAGCGGAACGCGCTGTTCCTGCACGCCCAGCACGGTGACACGCCCGCCGTGGTGGCGCTGCTCGACGCCGGCACGGACCCGCACGTCCGCGACCTCAAGGGCCGCGGTCTGCTGCACGTGCTCCACCTGCTCGACCACCGGGAGCTGCTGCCGCGGCTGCTGGCCGCCGGACTGGACCTGGAGGCGAAGGACAAGGCGGCCCGCACCCCGCTCCAGACCGCCGTCCACGAGGGCGGTTCCGTCGAACTGGTCAGGGAGCTGCTCGCCGCCGGCGCCAGGATCGACGTCACCGACGAGATGGACCTGTCCCTCGCCCAGGCGATCCGCCGTTACGAACGGACCGACCTGATGTTCCTCCGGCGCCGCGTGCTGCGGGAGCATCCGGGCCTGGGCTCCGACTGGTTCGACGCGTACATGGACGAGCGGGACTCCTCCGCCGTCGACTGGAACGCGGACGCGGAGGAGGACCCGGCGGACGACAAGGAGATCCACCCATGACCGCACCGGCATCCGCATCCGCGCCCACGCCGACGCCCACGTCCAGTCCCACCTCCACGCCCGCGTCCGCATCGCCATCCCCCTCCACGCCCGTTCCCGCGGCCCTAGCGGCCGCCGACGCCCTCAACGCCCGCCTGAGCGCCACGCGCACCGAGCCCGCCGCCAACCCCCAACTGGAGGCGCTGGCCCTGGCAGTGACGGCCAATCAGCCCGTCCTCCTCTGGGGAGAGCCCGGCATCGGCAAGTCCGCCGGCATGGAGCAGCTCGCCGCCGCCCTCGGCGTACACCTGGAGACCGTCGTGGCCAGCGTCCACGAACCCTCCGACTTCGCCGGCCTGCCGATCGTCGGCGACGACCCGGCCGCGTCGGGCGTGCCGATGGCCCCGCCGGACTGGGCCGTCCGGCTGGCCCGTACCGGCCACGGCCTGCTGTTCTTCGACGAGCTGTCCTCGGCGCCACCGGCCGTGCAGGCCGCGCTGCTGCGGGTGGTGCTCGAACGCCGCGTCGGCAGCCTGTCGCTCCCCGCGTCGGTACGGATCGTGGCCGCCGCCAACCCTCCCTCCAGCGCCGCCGACGGCTGGCACCTGAGCCCCCCGCTCGCCAACCGCTTCGTGCACCTCGACTGGACGCACGACCCCCGCACCGTGGCCCGCGGCATGGCCGGCACCTGGCCCGAGACGGCCCTGCCGACGGTGGAACCGGGTCGGGTGTCCGGCGCCGTCGCACGCGCCCGGGGCGTCATCAGCGGTTTCCTGACCGCCCGCCCCGGCCTCGCGCACCACATGCCGAAGGAGGCCGAGGGCCGCGGCCGCGCCTGGCCCTCACCGCGTACGTGGGAGATGGCGCTGCGACTCCTCGCCACCGGATACGCCTCGGGCGCCGGGCGCGGGGCACGGGCCGCGGCCCTGACGGGCGCCGTCGGCGAGGCGGCCGGCATCGAGCTCCTCGCGTACCTGGAGAACCTCGACCTGCCCGACCCGGACCGGGTGCTCGCCGACCCGTCGGCCTTCGCACTGCCCGAACGCGGCGACCGCCAGCTGGCGTTCCTCATCGCCGTGGTCGCCGCCGTGCAGAGCGAGCCGACCCGGCCGCGCTGGGAGGCGGGCTGGGCGGTCCTCGCCAAGGCCGTGGACGCCGGAGTGCCCGACGTGGCGGCGCGGGCGGCCCGCGACCTCGCCGCGATGCGCGAGCCCGAGTGGCCCATCCCGCCCGGCATCGACGCCTTCCTCGAACTGCTCCAGCTCGCCGGCGCGCTGCCGGGCGCCCGCTGACCGGCCCCGCGCCATGACCCCACACTCCGCGCCGGCCGACGGCCCCGCCCGCCTCGACCGCGCCAAGCTGCTGGCCGCGCGCTACAAGGCGGCGGAGGCCCGCCCGTACCTGGCCTCCGCCCTGTACGCCCTGACCGTCGTCCCGTCGGAGCGGGTACGCACGATGGCGGTGGACCGGTACTGGCGCTGCTACGTCGCGCCCGCCTTCGTCGACGCGACCGGCGTCGAGGAGCTGGCAGGGGTGTGGATCCACGAGGCGGCCCATCTCCTTCGCGACCACCACGGCCGCGCCGACCGCCTGCCGGCCGCCGACCAGCGCGACCGGCTGCGGGTCAACATCGCCCAGGACTGCGAGATCAACGACGACCTCGTCGCCGACGGACTACGGCTGCCCCCAGGCGTCATGGAGCCACGCCTGTTCGGCCTGCCGACGGGTCGCCTCTTCGAGGAGTACCTGCGCGACATCCCGGCCTCCTGCCCCCATGCCCTGGACTGCGGCTCCGGAGCGCACGGCGTCCCCGCCCCGTGGGACCTGGGCGAGCACGCCGCCGACGGCACCGCGGGCGTGGGCCCGGTGGAAGGCGAGGCGCTGCGCCGCCAGACCGCCCAGGCCATCCGCGCCCACGCCCGCTCCCGGGGAACGATCGCCGCAGGCTGGCGGCGCTGGGCGGAGCAGGTCCTGGAACCCACCGTCGACTGGCGCAAGGCACTCACCGGCGCGGTCCGCGAAGCCGCGGCCTGGGCCGGCGGCGCGGTCGACTACACCTACCGCCGCCCCTCGCGCCGCACCCCGGCCCTCGGCGGCCGCGTGGTCCTGCCCAGCCTCCGCCGCCCGCTGCCCCGCGTGGCCGTCGTCGTCGACACCTCCGGCTCGATGACCGAGGAAGACCTCGCGACCGCACTGGCCGAGGTCTCCGGCGTACTCCGCGAGGTAGGCGTCGGCGGCAACCGCGTCACCGTCCTCGCGTGCGACGCGGACGTCCACGCCGTCGCCCGCGTGACCACCGTCGACCAGGTCGAACTGGCGGGCGGCGGCGGCACGGACATGACGGTCGGCATCCGTACGGCCCTGACCGCCCAAGACCCCCCGAACATCATCGTGGTCCTCACCGACGGCCACACCCCCTGGCCCCCGGAACCCGTCAGCGCCCGCCTGATAGCCACCCTCACAGACCCGAACGCCCCCCAGCCCCCACCCTGGGCGGAAACGATCAGAATCCCCCCACGCCCCTGACAGCCCCGCCGACGGCGAACACCGCCCGAGTAAACCCCTCGGGCGGCAGGTACCCATGCGCCTCGACATAGTGAGCAATCAACTCGGGCGCGGCATAAACAACATCCCCACCCCGCACCCATATCTCGGCACTCCCCTCCGGCACCCGCCCCCGCCGCCCGAACCTCACCCACCCACAGAACGGACACGGGTGAGAACCACGCGTCTGCTGAGCCCGATGCGAAACGGCCATCCCCCGCAACACCCCGCCCAGCCCCACAGGAGCAACCCCCCGCCGATATCCCCGCCCCCAGGCAAGCCACCCCACATTCACCACCGAAACACCAGGCCACAGCCGCCCGACCTCGCCCACCGAGCACTCCCCGCCATACGTATACGGCGTCAAATCCGCAAAATACGTCACACGCCCCACCTACCAACCCGGCGCCACACAGCCCCCGCCGAGCAACAAGCGACCCAGCTCAGCTCGAAGGCATACCCGTCGCCAGTCTCAAAAGAATTGGCCCATACCAACCGCGAGATCGACGCACCCCCGTCAGCAACCATGCGCATGCCGAGATGTTCCCACGCGCCCCGAGAAAGCTGTGGTCGAGTGGGAATGCCTTCCGGCCGGCGGCCGTTCCGAAGAACTCGTCGCCCCCGGTGAGCCTCGCATCGTGCCGGCCGGACAATGACGGGCCCGTCGTCTCCGCGATATCGCCCCGCCTGTCCGCTGCACTAACGAGCTCGTGCACGGTAAGCGGTGAGACGTCGAGCCCGGGATGGTTGATCATGGTCGGGTGGTGGGGAACGCGGCTCGTGCAGTGATCGTCAGCAACCGTCGGATTACGGGCCTGTCGGCCGATGTGATCGCTGAACTCGTTGCCGAAGTGGGGCCGTTGTGGCATGAGCGTCACCAGACCAAGCTGACCTCTCGGCCGCGGAAGCGCGCTGTGGGCGCCGGTGCGAAGCACCGGCTGGTGTTCGTCGACCGGCTCCTGGCCACGCTTGTGCACCTTCGCCACGGGGTTACCCACGATGTGCTGGCCTGCTGGTTCGCAGTCGACCGCTCCACCATCACCCGGGCCATCGGTGAGATACGACCCCTGCTCGCCGAGCGGGGGTGCACGATCAGCCCCGGCGTCCGGCTCCGGACGCTGGCCGAAGTCATCGGCCACCGCGGCGCCAGTGGGCAGACCGGCATCATCGACGGCACCGAGATCCGGGTCCGCCGGCCGGCCGCTGGACACAAGGACCGAGACACGTTCATCTCCGGAAAGAGCAAGCAGAACGCCGTCAAGTCCATGGTCCTCACCGACCAGAACGGAAGGGTGCTCTTCAGCAGCCCAGCCAGACCAGGCAGCTGCGCGGACATCACCCACGCCCGCCAGTTAGGACTGGTCAAGCTCCTGGCCGACGGGCCCGTCGTCGAGATCCTTGCCGATGCCGGCTACCAGGGGCTCGGCGCCCAGACCGGCGGACGCGTGGTGACGCCACCGCACCGGAAGTTCAAGAAGGACGCCCCGAACTGGTACGAGGAGATGCACGAGCGACAGCGCAAGGCGCACTCCTCACGCCGTATCCGGGTCGAGCACGGCATCGCCCACCTGAAGAACTGGCGGGCTCTCGCCCGTCACCTCGGCCGTCGTGAGCACATCAGCGACACCGTCCAGGCCGTCGCCGGCCTACTGTCCCACCAGCAGACCGCGGACCTGAACCCCCGACGACAGAGGTGAGCACCGGTCGCACCGAAGCCCTCGACGTCTCACCGCTTACCGTGCACGAGCTCGTAAGGCACTGTCCGGCGGATGATGTGATTACTAGGATCCAGGAGCGTCCATTCCCTGTTGGACAGGGCCGGGGGTCTGGGCGGATGCGGCAGTGATGAGCGGTGCGGATCCGGTGCTTCCCGCAGCGGATGGCGAACGGGGGGCCTGTGGGGAGTCGACGGCTGTATGGATGGCTCGGGGCGGCGGTGGCTCTGCTGCTCGCGATATCCGCTGCCATGCTTCTGGGCAGGTCGTGGACCGCCTGCGACGTGGGAGTGAACAACGCAGCCAACAGCGGTTTCCTGTTCTGGCTGTTCATCCCGGGCCTCTGGACGGTCCTGCTGCTGGCCTGGGTCGCGGTGGGCACCCTTCTTGGGAGCCGTCCCCTTCTCCATGCCCTTGCCCTCGCGGCGACGCTCCTCGGTGTTGTCTGGTGCGTCATCTCGATCTTCTGGGAGGGCGCCGCCACTCCTCCGTGCCCCAGCGGTGTGCCCCCGTGGTGGCCGAGCTTCATCCCTGCCCCGGGATTCTGAGAGCTCGGTCCCGGTGGGTCACGGCTTGAGCCAGAGGCGGACTGCTGCTGCGGTGACGGTACCGTGGAAGACGTAGGCCCGCTTGTCGTAACGGGTCGCGACAGCGCGGGAGTTCTTGAGGCGGTTGATGGTCCGCTCGACGTCGTTGCGACGCCGGTAGCGGTCGGGGTCGAAGCCAGTGGGTCTTCCGCCCGCACTGCCTTTGCGTCGGCGGTTGGCGCGTTGGTCCTTCGGTTCCGGGATGGTGTGCTTGATGTCGCGTCGTCGCAGGTAGCGGCGGTTTCGGCGGGAACTGTATGCCTTGTCGCCGCTGACGTGGTCGGGCCGTGTCCGGGGCCGTCCGCCCAGCGGGCGGGGAACCCGGATCCGGTCCAGGACCTCGATCATCTGCGGGGCGTCGCCCCACTGGCCTGGAGCGATCAGGAGAGCCATCGGGCGGCATCCGCCTCCCCGGCGAGGTGGATCTTGCAGGTCAGCCCGCCCCGGGACCGTCCGAGCCCCTCGTCGGGGCGGTGGTGCCGGGGCGTCGTCCTTTTTCGGAACCCGCGGTGCGGCCTTGCGGGCTCCGGCCGCGTGCTGGTGGGCTCTGCAAGAGGTCGAGTCGACACCGACCATGCCCCAGTCGATCCGGCCGGCCAGGTCGGCGTGGGCCTGGACCGCTTGCAGGATCCGGTCCCAGGTGCCGTCCGCCGACCAGCGGCGATGCCTCTCGTAGACGGATTTCCAGGAGCCGTATCGTTCCGGCAGGTCACGCCAAGGGACGCCGGTACGGATCCGGAACAGGATCCCGTTGAGCACGGTGCGGTGATCGTTCCACCGTCCTCCCCGCCTGCCGGAAAGCGGCAAATGCGGCTCTACAAGCGACCACTCGCGATTCGTTAGATCTCCCCGCCCCATGACCGAACCAACGAGCAACCAATCAGACAGTCACATGATCCGTCGGACAGTGCCTAGCGGACGCCGGGCACTCCAGGCTGCGTGACGTCGCTACCGCGTGGGCGCGGTTGCGTGCGGAGGACGGCGAGTCCGTCGACACGGCGATCGCGGACGCGATCGTGCGCGAGCTGGCGGACTCGTCAGCACCGCCCGGCGCCCGAACCAGAGCGTCTGCTGCTGTGTCGTGTAGGAGCTCATGTGCGGAGCGCGATGGCGACGGCGCCGCGGTGGCGATGCCGAGGAAGACACAACCGCCCTCGTCGAACTGCTTGAGCTGGATGATCGCTCGTTCGACCGTGCTGCGGGGCGGCCGTCGACCGCGTGAGCCATGACGTCAGCGGGCCGGCGTGACTGGATGACGTCGACGCCCCTCCCGGACACGCTGTCCGAGCGCCTTGATACAACCTCGTCATGCCATACCGATTCACCGCTCGCGTCGCCACCACAGAGATCGATCCTGACGGCTACTTCACCGAGGCCGCCCTCGCGGAGAGCGAGCACGGCGGCTTCACCCTGATGTTCATGGCGGGCGAAGAAGAGCCGGACGACCAGGACATCGCACCGGGAATGGACACGCACTGCCTGGTCACCGCTGACCAGGGGACGGCGTACGGATGCGTGCGTGAAGCCGTGGTGGAGGGCAACATCCTCCGCATCTCGCTGGATCCCGAGGCGCTGGAAAGCCTTCGGCTGGACGAAGCCGAGATCGAGGCCGTCCTGGAGGCACCGCCCGAAGACGTCACCCGCTTCCGCGAAATCCTTGCGCAGGTACTCGGCTACGGGCGAGCGGACGCCATCCCCACACGACTCGCGGCCTGAGGCAACCACGCTGCCATGCTCAGACCGGCCGCAGTCATCCCACCGAGGAGCGAGCCGGTGCGGTCCCGAGACGGGCGACCTAGGCGCGATTGCAGGCCCGGACAGCCCGGCGCTCCTCGGCCTCGGCGAGCACCGCGGCTCTGGCTTCCTCTCCAGCATCAAACCGCGCCGGCGCGAAGAGGTCGCCGGCGCTGACGTGCCGCTCCCAGTCGTCCCGCCAGAACTCCACCGTCCAGCCCCTCCACAACTCCGGTACCTCATAAGCCCGTGGCGAGGAGTAGAGGGACCACCAGCCCAGACGGCGCCGTTTTGGGTCGAGGTGGATGCCAGCGTTGACGTGCAGCTGACAGACTCCGTGGAGGGGCGCGTCTGCCAGTCGATCGAGCAGTGCGGCGCCTTCGCGGACAGGGTGGTCGAATGCGTCAGAGGCGACGTGGCAGCGGCCGGTGCTGACCGTGATCACCACTCCCCCTGGATCGGGTCCGGCCACGTCCTCGTCGTCGAAGGCGAGGAACGGCGCCAAGGAAAGCTCGGAATCGCGGCAGCGAACATACTCCGGGTCCAGCCCGACGTACTCCCGCAGCCCGGCCGAGCCGTCGTACAACCAGCGAACCTCCCAACCCGGCCACGCAGCTCGGATCAGCTCGAACGTGGCCGCGCGGTGCCGGAGCTCAGTACTGGGCCCCTCCCAGGCAAAGAACAGAAGCACCTTCCGGCCCAGGTCGAGCAAGACCCCGCCCTGGGCCATGGAATCGTCCAACCACCAACCATCCCGGCGAAGTCCGGGAAGCAGGGCGAGAACCGCCCTCGGCCCTTCCAACAGGTCAAGGTCGATTCCAACCGCCCACCCCGTCCGGTACAGCTCATGCCGGCCGTTCTCACGGACCACGATGACGTTGGCTCTGCTACCCATTGAGCCAGAATGACTGAGCCAGAGACGGCCGGCCATCCGTTTTCGGGCGGCGTCGAGGCTGCGGTAAGAAATGTTTGCGGCTCAGGCGCTGCACAGGGAAAAGTTCGCCCCGCTGATGGAGCACGGAGGGCAAATCGGTGGGGTGGGTGCGGGGGAATCTGCCACGATCACCGGATGGGTGCATGGGATGCAGTGGCAAGCAGAGTTGCTGGCGGGACCACCGTGACGTCCCAGCCCAGCGGCTCCTCGGTGGTCCCTCTGATACGCAGTCGGCAGCAGGTGCCCGTGTCACTGGGACGGTCTACTTACACGTGGTGTCATCTGTGGACCCTGCCAAGAAGCGGTGCAGATCAGCAACAACCGTGGCCACCTGAACCCGTGACCCACCAGCGGCATCGAGCCGCCAAAGCTATGCTGGCAAAACGAGTGCGCGTCCGCGAGGTCGATGAGGCGAGGGCCTTGCGGTGCTGCGAATACGCAGAGGAACGGGCTCCGTGGGTCCTGGCGGCGCGCGCAGATGGTGCTGCTGGCCGCTCAAGGCATGACGGTCGTGAAGATCGCCGAGTTGTCGTTCACGACTGACGACCGAGCCCACGGCGTAATCCACGACTTCACCGCCGACTGCTTCGACTCGCTCTACCCCAAGCACTCCGGCGGCCGGCCGAAGTCGGCCAGGGCCCCCGGTCCCGATGCACGTCTCCGGAACGCAGAAAAGCCCCGCACCAGAAGGTGCGGGGCTTTCCCACAATGATTGTTCGGCGGCGTCCTACTCTCCCACAGGGTCCCCCCTGCAGTA
>NZ_JOGX01000104.1 GCF_000719555.1 Streptomyces sp. NRRL F-5727 | reverse complement strand
GGGGTCGCCCGGGGTGGGGTGGGGCGGCGGGGGAGGGTGCCGTCGGTGAGGCGGCGGGCCGTTCTCGCCGCGTCGCGCGAGGCCGCCGCGCCGGAGTCGTTCGGGTTCGCTGCCGTCATTCGGGGTCCACCTCTTGTCTCGGGGTCATCGGAACAATCGCCGCCAGGTCTCCGGGCCCGGGTAGCCGTCGGCCGCCGCGCCGCGCCAGCCCTGTGCCCGCTGGAACGCCTCGACGTTGCGGCGGTCCGCCTCCGTCCAGCGCGGACCGGGTCCCGACAGGTAGTGCTTGCCGAAGCCCCGCTTCACCAGTTGTTTGCCCAGCTTCTCCACATATGCGTTGGATTGGCCCGGACGGAAGGAGCCACGCCCGGGGAACCCCTTCGCATCTGTGCTCGGACCGCCCGAACCACTCGAACCGCCGATGTCCCGGCCCTCGCCCGAGACGAGGAGCCGCCAGGTGTGCGGGCCCGGCAGGCCGTCCGCCTCCTTGCCCTTCCAGCCCTGCGCGCGCTGGAACGCCTGGGTCGCCCTGCGGTCGGCCTCGCCCCACCGGGGGCCGGGCCCCTGGGCGTAGAACTGCTTCCCGCCGCGGGCGACCAGCATCTGCCCGAGCCGCGTCACGTACGCGTTGTTCGCGCCGGGGCCGAACCTCGCGCCGCCCGGGTACGCGGTCCCGCCCGGCGCCGTCTGGCCGCCGCCCGCGCCGGTGTCGCCACCGGCCAGGCCCTTGTAGCGGTAGGCCACGTACCGGTTCGAGTTCTCCCAGTAGGCCAGGGGCGTGGCCTGCTTCCGCGTGCGCGGCTTGGTCTGCTCGTAGGCGATGTACGACGTGTGGGTGTAGTCCGTCCAGCCGCCGAAGATCGTCACGTGCGAGCCGCGGGTGGGGTTGGCCGGGTTGTGGAAGAGCAGGATGTCGCCGGGCTGGAGCTCGGTGCGGTCGATGCGGACGGCGAAGCGGTCGAGGCTGCCGGTCCACTCGTTGCTGCGCAGGTTCCAGGCCATCGAGATGTAGCCCGAGCAGTCCTGGCGGTACCCGTCCGACCAGTACTTCTCCATGGAGTACGGCACCTGGGCCGCGACCCACAGCTTGGCCCGGTTGATGATCTCCGTGCGGGTCGTCCTCCGCAGCGTCTCGGTCGAGATCTGACTGGTCGTCGGGACGGCGCCCGGGGTGGGTCCGCCGTCGCCCTGCGCGGCCGGCGGGCCGTGCAGCGGGGCGCGGCCGCCCTGCGGGGTGTCGGAGCCCTGGGCGGCCTCCGTCGCGTCGGCGGCGTCCGCCGGGGTGACCGGGGCCGCGGGGGCGACGGCCGCGGCGATGCCGCCCGCCCCGCCGCCGCCCAGGACGGCGCCCGCCGCCGTCACCAGGACCAGGGCGCGGCGGGCGCCGTGCGCCGCCGGGTGGCCGCCCGCGCGGACCGGCAGGCCCAGCGCGAGGTCACGGCGGTGCCGGGCGCAGCCCGGGCAGCCACAGTCGGGCGCGGGTTCGAATTCCTCGAAGACCGGCACGCTCATGCGATCCCCTCCACACTCGTCAAGATCTTTTGGGCCTCTGTTTCGGGCGCCAGTTTCTCAACTGTCTGGACAAATCGCATTTTGACGGATCAACGGCCTGATACGACCATCCGACAGGCCGGAGACGGTCGCCGTTGGTCAGGAGCACCCCTGGAGGTCGGGTAGAGTTATCTCTGTCAGCAGGCGCCGCTAGCTCAGTTGGTTAGAGCAGCTGACTCTTAATCAGCGGGTCCGGGGTTCGAGTCCCTGGCGGCGCACCGACAGGGAAGGCCCCTCGCGAGAGCGAGGGGCCTTCTTGTTTCCGCACCTCAACTACCGTGCGTTGCGGGCCAGTTCCAGGGCGTACGCGTCGAACCACTCCCCCGCCTTCGGCCCGCCGCCGCACTCGCCGTCCGACTCGCCGGGCCGCTTGATCCACAGATACGCGCGGACCAGCGGGTCGCCGGTGCGCAGGGTCGGCGGCGTGCCGAGCGCCCGGCCCGGCGGGTTGCACCAGCTCTCCGCCGGGTCGCCCGCCAGGTGGGGGCCGTTCCCGTTGCGGCTGGTGTCGACGACGAAGGGCTTGCCGCCGACGAGGGCGGAGAGCCGGCGGCCGTACGCCACGCTCTCCTCGGTCGTGCGGAAGTTCGAGACGTTCACCGCGAAGCCGTCGGCGGCCGTGACGCCGGCCTGCCGCAGCGGTGCGGCGAGGCGCTCCGGGGCGGCCCAGCCGGCGTTGCCCGCGTCGAGGTGGACGGTGACCTGCGGCTGCCGCTTCAGCCGGTCGACGGCCGCCTTGAGCAGGGCGTACCGCTCGTCGCGGCGCTGCCCGGCGGCGCAGCCGTCGAGCGCGTGCATCACCGCGTCGGGCTCCAGGACGACCGTCGCCCGCCGCCCGCCGATCCCCCGGGCGACGGCGTCCACCCAGGCGCGGTACGCCGTCCCGTCCCGCGCGCCGCCGGCCGAGTGCTGCCCGCAGTCGCGGTTCGGGATGGCGTAGAGGACGAGCAGCGCGGCCAGGCCGGCCTTCGTCGCCGCCTCGGTGACCGCCCGTGCCTCCGCCTCCGGACGGTCGGAGCCGATCCACTCCGCGACCGGCCGGGTCGAGATCCGGATCAGCAGCGCGGCCTCGGCGCTCCGCCCGGCCGCCCGGTGCGCGGCGACGGCCCGGGCGGCCCTGCTGTCCGGATTCACCCAGTAGGGCACCTCGCCCGCCGCCGGGCCGGGGGCGGGGGCCGGTGCCGGTGCCGGTGTGGGTGCCGCGCAGGCGGTGGCGGCGAGGAGCGCGAGGGCCGCGGCGAGGGGCGCGGGCGGGCGTGCGGGCATACGGGCCTCGGGCGCGGTCGGTTCGACGGAGTGGCGCCCATCGTGACACGCCGCCACCCGGCGAGCCGCGAGGCACGACCCACCGCCCCGCCCCCGCCCGCGGACCGGCGGAGGGCGGGGTTACTCCGCCGAGGTCAGGTAGGCGGAGACGACGACGTTGGCCGTGTAGGTGGCGGTGGCGCGGTCGAAGGTGCCGCCGCAGGTGATGAGGCGGAGTTCGGCGCGGGACGGGTCGCGGGGGCCGTAGACGGCGCGGGGGTCGAAGGCGTCGCGCGGGACGACGCGGACGTCGTCGACGGTGAAGACCGCGACGGATCCGTCCGTCCGGGTGACGCGGACGGTCTCGCCGGGGCGGGTGGCGCTGAGGTGGTAGAAGACGGCGGGGCGGGTGTCGGTGTCGACGTGGCCGACGAGGAGCGCGGGGCCCGCCGCGCCGGGCGTCGTGGTGCCGGGGCCGTACCAGCCGACGGTGTGCGGCAGCTCGTACGGCGGCGGGTCCACCGCCCCGGTGGCGTCGAGGCCCCGGGGGACGACGGGGGCGTCGATGCCGAGGGCGGGGAGCTGGACGCGGCGGGGTTCCGCCGCGCTGGGTATCGGCGCCCGCGACGGCGGCAGGTCCACGCCCAGCGGGCGGCCGACCGCCGCGATGTCGCCGTGCGTGGGGGCCGAGCTGCCGCCGGGGCCGTGGACGGTGTCCTGGCCCCACACCCAGAGCCCGAGGAGCAGGACCGCCCAGGCCACACCGGTGACCGGGCGGCTCGACGCGGCCACGCCTAGTCCGTACGCCGGCGGCGGGAGCTCCGGAAGGCGACAGCGACGGCGGCGACGCCGGCCATGCCGAGGCCGAGCAGGGTGTACGGGGTGCCGAGGCCGTCGCCGCTCGCCGTCTGGGCGACGCCGGGCGCGGCGGGGGCGGCGAACGCGGCGGTGCCTCCGCCGCCGGCGCGGACCGGGGCGACCGGGGCCGGGCGGTGGCTGGGCTCCTGGCGGCCGGGCGGCTCCTGGTGGTGCCGGACGGTGAGGGTGCCGACGTCGGGGTGGTCGTGGCCGTCGCAGGTGACGGAGACCTTGTAGGTGCCCTCCTGGAGTCCGGTGCGGACGGTGGCGCCGCCGAAGAGGGCGTACGCGCCGCCGTCGCGGCCGGTGAGCTCGGCGTCGGCGACGAACGCCGGGGACTTGGCGGCGCCGGTGGTGCCCTTGCAGCCCTGGACGCGGACGTCGATGTCGGCGCCGGGGGCCGCGGTGGCCGGGGTGACGCCGGCCCGGACGCCGTCGTGGGCGACGGCGGTGCCGGCCGCGGGGGCGAGCACCAGAGCCAGCGCCGCCCCCGCGGCACGGAGAGCGATGGGACCTGAACGCATGGTGACCTCCTGGTACTGGCAGGGTCACCCGGTTCGGGCGTTCCCGCATCCGCAGGGGCGACGCTCCGTGAGCGCTACACGCGGTCGACGAGGTCCGCGATCGACTTCACGATCTTCGAGGGGCGGAACGGGAAGCGGTCGATCTCCGCCTCGGTGGTGAGGCCGGTGAGGACGAGGAAGGTCTGCATGCCCGCCTCCAGGCCCGCCAGGATGTCGGTGTCCATCCGGTCGCCGATCATCGCGCTGGACTCGGAGTGGGCGCCGATCGCGTTGAGCCCGGTGCGCATCATCAGCGGGTTGGGCTTGCCCGCGAAGTACGGCTCCTTGCCGGTGGCCTTGGTGATGAGGGCGGCGACGGAGCCGGTGGCGGGGAGCGGGCCCTCCAGGGACGGGCCGGTCTCGTCCGGGTTGGTGCAGATGAAGCGGGCGCCGTTGTTGATGAGGCGGACCGCCTTCGTCATGGCCTCGAAGGAGTAGGTGCGGGTCTCGCCGAGGACGACGTAGTCCGGGTCGTGGTCGGTGAGGACGTAGCCGATGTCGTGGAGGGCGGTGGTGAGGCCGGCCTCGCCGATGACGTACGCGGTGCCGCCGGGGCGCTGGTCGTCGAGGAACTTCGCGGTCGCGAGCGCCGAGGTCCAGATGTTCTCGACGGGGACCTCCAGGCCCATGCGCATGAGGCGGGCGTGCAGGTCGCGGGCGGTGTAGATGGAGTTGTTGGTGAGGACCAGGAACGGCTTCCCGGTCTCCCGCAGCTTCCTGATGAACGCGTCGGCGCCGGGGATCGGGACGCCCTCGTGGATGAGGACGCCGTCCATGTCGGTGAGCCAGGATTCGATCGGCTTGCGCTCTGCCATGGGTGCGGGACTCCTGCCGTACGGACGTGGAACGTGCGGTGTGCTGGGGGCGACGCGACAGCGCTGTGGCGACGCCCCCAGCCTAGGTCAGGAAGCCGTCACCGTGACCCCGTCGATCGTCCAGTACCAGTTGTTCGCGCCGGTGTAGCGGAAGCGGAAGCTGACGTTCGACGCGCCGGCGGGGACGGCGACGGTGAGCGACTGGGGCTGGGAGATCACGTCCGAGGTGTACGTCTTGACGACGGTCGGGGTGCCGCCGTTGAAGGAGGCGAGGACCTCGGCCTTCTGGGCGCCCTCCTGGCGGTAGAGGGTGGTGAAGCCGAGGGTGACGCGGGCGGCGCCGGCGACCGCGTACGCCGGGGTGACCAGGGTGGTGTCGTACGCGCCGGAGAAGGTCTTGTCCGCCCACTCGTCGGAGTCGGCGACGGCGAACACGCCGCGGGCGCGGACGTTGAGCTCGCGGGACTGGTCGCGCTGGGTGCGGGACCAGAACTCGTCGGTGGCGAAGGACCAGCCGCGCCACTCGGTCACGCCGCCCGTGCCCATCGCGTTGTTGACGACGGACCAGCCCGCGGGCGGGGTGTGGGTGAAGCCGAGGACGCCGGCGGGGATGCCGGTCTCGTCGACCCGGCCGCCCAGCGAGCCGTACAGGGTGTCGAAGGGGTCGGTGGAGCGCTCCTGGACCGGCTTGCCGTCGAGGCCCCAGGACGGGTCGGGGACGATGCCGAGCTGGCGGAAGACGGTCGCGGCGACGTCGACGAGCCGGGTGTCGACGGGGCGGGCGCCGGCGGCGATGCCGGGGCCCTGGGCGAGGACGAAGGTGCGGCGCTCCTCGATGGCGGAGCCGCCGTGGCCGCCGGCGTCGGTGTGGCCGTGGTCGGTGGTGACGATGACGGTCCACCGCTCGGAGGCGTAGGTGGGGCGGGCCCGGATCGCGGCGAGGAGGCGGCCGAGGTAGCCGTCCTGGACGTCGATGGCGTCGAGGTACTTCTGGCTGGCGGCGCCGTGGTTGTGGCCGATCTCGTCGGTCTCGCCGAAGTAGACGAAGAGGACGTCCGGGTTCTGGTCGCGGAGGACGGACTCGGTGATGTCGGTGATCAGCTTGTCGTTGACCACGTAGTCGTTGTCGTAGACGAGCTTGGCGTCGGCGCCGGGCGTGACGGTGCCGTGGGTGTCGAGCTCGGGCCAGTCGACGGCGGCGAAGAGGGAGAGCTCGGGGCGGACCTGGTGCAGGCGGGCCAGGAAGCCGGGGTACTTGGCGTAGTTCTTGCCGGTGAAGGTGTTGTCCCTGACGCCGTGCTTGTCGGGCCAGACGCCGGTGGAGATCGTCGACCAGCCGGGGCCCGAGGAGGTCGCGGCCATCGGGTTGGCGTAGAGCAGGGAGCGGCCGTAGGTGCCGTTCGCCATCAGGGACTTGAGGGTGGGGGCCTTGGCGGCGTCGATCCGGTCGTATCGCAGGCCGTCCATGCCGACGACGAGGACCTTGTCGGCGCTGGTGCCGTTCGGGAGCGTCGGGGCGGCGGCGTGGGCGGCGGGGGCGGCCGCGAGACCGGTGGCGGCGAGGGCGGTGCCGGCGGCGGTCGCGGCGAGCACGGTGCGGCGGGAGATGCCGGGGATCGGCATGTCGGTGTCCTCCGGGGAAGGGGGAGAAGGGGACGGACGCACACCAACGCCCCCGGTTCTCGGGGGCGTTGGTCCGTACCCGTTATCTTTCCGCTATCTGCGCGGGGGGTCGAGGGGACGTGCGGTGAACTCTCAGCTTCCGGTCGCGGACTTCCACGCGTCGACGTAGGAGGAGAGGTTCTCGTCGATGTCGGCCCAGTCCGGCTCGAAGATCTCGACGCCCTCGATCAGCTTCGCCAGCTCGATGGCGTTGGCGTCGGTGGCCTTGATGTCCTTGCGGGCCGGGAAGCCGCCGCCGACGGCGCTGACCTCGCGCTGGGCGCCCTCGCTCAGCATGAAGTCGAGGAGCTTCCTGCCGTTCTCGCCGTGCGGGGCCTTGTCGACCAGGCCGGCCGCGTAGGGCAGGGCGAAGGTGGTGGGCTTGCCGCCCTCCCTGGCCGGGAACCAGATGGCGAGGTTCGGCATGGACCTGGCCTGGGCGAAGTTCATCTGCACGTCGCCGTTGGCGACGAGGAGTTCGCCCTTGTCGACCTTGGGGGCGAGCTTGGAGGTGGAGGAAGACGGGCCGACGTTGTTGGCCTGGAGCTTCTTCAGGTACTCCATGGCGGGCGCCTGGCCGCCGAAGTCGTGCATGGCCTTGATGAGGACGGCGGTGCCGTCGCCGGCGACGCCGGGGGTGGAGTACTGGAGCCTGTTCTCGAACTTCCCGTCGAGCAGCGCCTCCCAGGTGCCGGGGGCCTCGGGCAGCTCCTTCTTGTTGTGGATGAAGCCGAAGTAGTTGTTGACGACGGAGGTCCAGGAGCCGTCGGCGGCCTTGTCGGCGCCGTCGACCTGGTCGGCGCCCTTCGGGGTGTACTTCTGCAGGAGGCCCTTGGAGCCGGCCTGCTGGATGAAGGGCGGGAGGGTGACGATCACGTCGGCCTGCGTGTTCGACTTCTCGCGGAGGGCCCGCTGGACCATCTCCCCGGAGCCGCCCTCCACGTACTTCACCTTGATGCCGGTCTCCTTCTCGAAGTCGGCGAAGACCTTGTCGTACCAGCCGTCGCCCTTCTCGCCCTTGAGGCCGTCGGCGCTGTAGACGGTGACGACCTTCTCGTCGGAGGCGGCGGAGGAACCGCCGCAGGCGGTGAGGGAGGCGGCGAGGGCGAGGGCTCCGGCGACGGCGGCGACCGGCTTGGCGTGCGTCAGCATGACGTCGTTCTCTCCTAGCGGTACGAGGCTTTGGTACGGATACGGGAGACGGCGAGCAGGACCAGCAGGGTCGTGGCCATGAGGACCACGGCCAGCGCCGATCCGGTGAAGAGGGACCCGCGGTCGGTGGCGGTGAAGACCAGGACCGGCAGCGGCATCCAGTCCGGCGGGTAGAGCATCATCGTGGCGCTCAGCTCCCCCATGGACAGCGCGAAGCAGAGCCCGGCGGCGGCGCTCAGCGAGGGCAGCAGCAGGGGCAGCCTGACCTTGAACAGGACGTACGAGGGGCGGGCGCCGAGCCCGGCCGCCGCCTGCTCGTACATCGGGTCGAGGCGGCGGATCGCCGCGGAGACCGACTGGTGGGCGAAGGCCGTGACCAGCACCGTGTGGGCCAGGATCACGATCCAGCGGGTGCCGTTGAGGAGCAGCGGCGGCCGGGAGAAGGCCACCAGGACGGCGAGCCCGACCACCACCGACGGCACGGCGAGCGGCAGCACGAAGAGGGCGTCGAGCGCCCGGCGGCCCTTGCCGCGCAGGGCGGCGGCGGCGAGCGCGGCCCAGGTGCCGAGGGTGAGCGCGAGGAGGCTCGCGGCGGCGGCGGTCACGAGGCTGGTGGTCAGGGCCTGGAGGGACTCGCCGCGGACGGCCGCCGTGTAGTGCTCGGCGGTCGGCCCGGAGGGGAAGGCGCCGGACCAGTTCGTCGAGAACGAGGCGGCGACGATGACGAGGAGGGGGACGGCGAAGAGCGGCACGAAGAGGACCGCGAAGAGCAGCCAGGACCCCCACCGTCCGGTACGGCTATGCACCAGCACGCTTGCTCACCACCCGGTAGAAGGCGTAGAGGCCGACCGAGATCGCGACGTTGACGACGGCGACGACACAGGCGGCGGCGTAGTCGGATTCGAGGATGGCCTTGGAGTAGACGAGCATCGGGAGGGTGGTGACGCCCTTGGCGCCGGTGAAGAGGACGATCCCGAACTCGTTGAGGCACATGACGAGGACGAGGCTGCCGCCGGCCGCGAGGGCGGGCAGCGCCTCGGGGAGGATCACCCGCCGCACGATCCGCGCGGGCCGGGCGCCGAGCGAGGACGCCACCTCCAGCTGCGCGGTGTCCAGCTGGGAGAAGGCGGCGAGCAGCGGCCGCATCACGAAGGGCGTGAAGTAGGTGATCTCGGCGAGGAGGACGCCCCACGGCGTGGTGAGGAAGTGGAACGGCCCCTCGGCGGCGCCGGTGGCGCCGGTCCACAGCCCGTTGGCCATGCCGACCGTGCCGTACACGAAGAGCAGGGCGAGGGTGATGAGGAAGGAGGGGAAGGAGAGGAAGACGTCGATGAACCGGGAGACCGCCTTCGCCCCGGGGAACGGCACGAAGGCGACGATCAGCGCGAGGACGAAGCCGAGGACGAGACAGCCGACGGTGGCGCCGGCCGCGAGCCACACGGTGGTGACCAGCGCGTCCCGGAAGGAGGCGGAGGAGAACACCTCGGCGTAGGCGCCGGGCGCCAGCGACTCCTGGACGACGAGCCCGAGCGGGTAGAGGAAGACGAGCCCGAGGACGGCGACGGGCGGCAGGGCCCAGACCCAGGCGGGGACGGTACGGCTCCGGGCCGGGCGGCCCGCCGTGACGGCGGGCGGCGCGGCGGCCCGGGCGCTAGCCATCGTTCACCCCCGCGGCCAGCAGCACCGCGTCCTCGGGCGCGAAGTGCAGCGTGATCTCCTGGCCCAGCGGCGGCGTGTCCCGCAGCTCCCGCACGTCCGCCTTCACGCGGTGCCCGCCGACGTCCACGTACAGCCGGTGGGTGGCGCCCCGCCACTGGACCTCGGCGATCCGGCCGCGCAGGGCGTTGGGCCCGTCGCCCAGGCCGACGAGGTGGGGGCGGACGCAGAGGGTGGCGGCGGCGCCGGGGGCCGCGTCGCCGGCCGGGACCTTCAGGGCGGTGCCGGCGAAGTCGACGCCGTCGGCGCCGACCCGGACCGGCAGCAGGTTGGCGTTGCCGACGAAGGAGGCGGTGAACTCGGTGCGGGGCCGCCGGTACAGCTCCTGCGGGGTGCCGCAGTCCTGGAGCCGGGCCCGGTCCATGACGGCGATCCGGTCGGCGAGGGTGAGCGCCTCGACCTGGTCGTGGGTGACGTACAGGATCGAGACGTCGGGGAGTTCGCGGTGGAGCCGGGCCAGTTCGGCGAGCATGCCGGAGCGGAGCTGGGCGTCGAGCGCGGAGAGCGGTTCGTCGAGGAGGAGGACGTCGGGGCGGATCGCGAGGGCGCGGGCGATGGCGACGCGCTGCTGCTGGCCGCCGGAGAGTTCGCGCGGATGGCGCCTGGCGTAGGCGCCCATCCCGGTCATCTCCAGGGCCTCGGCGACCCGGGCGGGGATCTCCGCCTTGGGGTGCTTCCGCGCCCTCAGCCCGAAGGCGACGTTCTCGTCGACGCGCAGGTGGGGGAAGAGGGCGTACTGCTGGACGACCATGCCGATGCCCCGCTTGTACGGCGGGAGGTCGGTGACGTCCCGGTCGCCGATGTACACGCGGCCCGCGGAGGGCCGGACGAAGCCGGCGACGGTGCGCAGGGCGGTGGTCTTGCCGGAGCCGGAGGGCCCGAGGAGGGCCATCACCTCGCCGGTCTCGACGGTGAGGGTGAGCGCGTCGAGGACGGTGGTGTCGCCGTAGGCGACGGAGACGCCGTCGAAGCGGATGCCGCTGCTCACGACTCGTACTCCCGTATCGCGGCGGGGAGTTCGGCGACGGAGCCGAGGACGTGGGTGGCGCCGTGCGCGGTGAGGGCGGGCCGGGTGTGGGCGCCGGTGAGGACGCCGGCGACGATCCCGGCGCCGGCGCGGACGCCGGAGAGCATGTCGTACGAGGTGTCGCCGGCGACCGCGGCACGCCGGACGTCGTCCACGGCGCCGGTGCGGAGCAGGGCGGTGAGGACCATGTCCGGGTACGGGCGGCCGCGGCCGCCGGCGTCGGCCGGGCAGAGGGTGAGGTCGGCGAGGTCCCGCCAGCCGAGCGCGTCGAGGATGGCGTCCTGGGTGACGCGGGCGAAGCCGGTGGTGAGGACGACGGTTCGGCCCTGGTCGCGGAGTTCGCCGATGGTCTCGGCGGCGCCGGGGACCGGGGCGATCAGGCCCTCGGAGACCAGCTCCCCGTACGCCTCCTCGAAGGCGAGGTTGGCCTGCCGGGCGCGGGTCTCGTCGCCGCCGAGGAGGTGGCGGAAGACGGAGATCTTGGACTCGCCCATGGTGGCGCGGACGTGGTCGATCATCGTGGCCGGGTCCTCGCCGAGGCGTTCGGCGGCGGCCGTGAAGGCCCGCTCGACGAGGCCGTCGTCGGCGACGGTGGTGCCGGCCATGTCGAGGACGATCAGGTTCTGCCTGCGGTCGGTCATGTGTGTCACCAGCCCAGTTCGTTCGCGGTCGTCTCGGCGATGGCGGGCGAGCAGGTCATGCCGCGGCCGCCGGGTCCGGTCACCAGCCAGACGCCGTCCCGCACCCGCTGGCGGTGGACGACCCGGGTGGTGTCCACGCACTGCGCGTACACGCCCGCCCAGCGGCGGCGGATCGGCGGCAGCGGGCGGCCGAGCAGCGACTCGACGACGCGGACCAGGTGCTCGTAGGGGTCCTCGACGGTGTCGAAGGCGAAGGGGTGCTCGTACTCGTGGGTGTCGCCGATGGTCAGTCCGCCGTCGAGGCGCTGCACCATGAGCAGCTGCATCCGGTGGGCGGCGGCGGTGGGGTCCTGCGCCTGTCCCTCGTTCAGGGCGTCGAGCGCCCCGGAGGCGTAGGCCGGGTAGTAGCGGAAGGAGTCGGCGTCGGCGACGGAGGTGGTCAGCGGCTCGCCGAGCGGGGCGGTCTGCATCATCTGGAGGCGGACGCGGCGGACCGGGACCGGTCCGGCGACCTCGCGGACCAGCCCGGAGAGCCAGGCGCCGGTGCACAGGACGACGGCGTCGCCGCTGTGCAGGTCGCCGTGGTCGTCGCGGACGGCGTGCTCGCCGACGACCTCGCGGACCTCGCGTCCGGGGAGGAAGGTGTAGCGGCCGGTGGCGAGGAGTGCCTCGCGGAGGGCGAGCTGCGCGGTGCGCGGCTCGACGGCGGCGTCCCGCTCGCACCAGAGGGCGGCGTCGAAGGCGCCGCGCAGGGCCGGGTTGACGGCGCGGGCCTCGTCGGGGGTGAGCAGCTTGTAGCCGCGGGCGGCGGCGTCCTCGCGGGCGACGGCCGCCTCGGCGACGGCCAGTTCCAGCTCGCCCCGGACGGGGGTGAGGGAGCCGATCGGCCGGAAGCCGAGGCCGGGGACACGGGCGCCGACGCCCTCCCACAGTTCGCGGGCGCGCAGGGCGGTGTCGAGCTCCTCACCGCCCGCGCGGCCGCTGACCCAGATCTGGCCGAAGTTCCTCAGGGAGGCTCCGCGCGCCTCGGCCTCGCGCTCGATGTGTACGACCTCGTGGCCGCGTTCCACTGCCTGCCAGGCGTGCATGGTGCCCACCACGCCGGCTCCTACGACGATCACCTTCATGCCGTCCACGCTCGGGGCGGCGGGTGACCCGGGCCGGTCGCGCGGACGACGGGACGGTGAACGGCCCGACAAGCTTGGACTAGACCCGTTATCTTCTCGTGATGTTCGGGGGGTCTGCTCGCCGGCCGTCCGGTCAGTCGTCCTGGCGGCCGAGGTGGGCCGTGAAGGAGAACCGGTCACCCCGGTAGAGGGTGCGCACCCGCTCCAGCGGCCGCCCCTGCTCGTCGCGGGAGACCCGGTGCAGCAGCAGCATCGGCAGGGCCGGCGGGGTGCCGATGAGCAGCGCCTCGCGCGGGGTGGCGAGGACGGTCTCGATCCGCTCGTCGGCGTCGCCGAAGGTGATGCCGAGCCGGTCGCGGAGGTAGCCGTAGAAGGAGGAGTCGGGGTCGAAGTCGCTGTCGAGGCGCGGGACCCGTGCCTCGGAGACGTACGTGCTCTCCAGGCCGACCCGCTCGTCGTCGGCGAGCAGCACCCGCTCCATGTGCCAGACGGGCGCGCCGGGCGCGACGCCGACCTCGGGGGCGAGCGCGTCGGGGCAGGGGAAGCGGTCGAGGGAGACGATGCTGCGGCCGGGGCGACGGCCCTGGCGGCGGACGCCCTCGGTGTAGCTGGCGAGGGAGAGCGGCTGCTCCAGCTTGGGCCCGGCGACGACCGTGCCCCGCCCCTGCCGGCGCAGCCTCCCCTCCAGGAGCAGTTCGCGCAGGGCCTGCCGGACGGTCTCGCGGGACACCTCGTAGCGGACGGCGAGGTCGCGCTCGGTGGGCAGCGCGTCGCCCTCTCCCAACTCGTCGACGAGGACGGCGAGTCGCGCCTTCACGGCGTAGTACTTGGGCACCCGGCCGTGCTCCGGGACACCGGAACGGACGGGCGCGCCGGGGGCGCCGGGGATGCTCGGGGTGTGGTGCTGGTTCATCCGGGGATCGTCGCAGACGGGGGTGAACGGGAGGGTGTACGGCGGGTGTCCCGCCC
>NZ_JOGX01000103.1 GCF_000719555.1 Streptomyces sp. NRRL F-5727 | reverse complement strand
TATAAGAGACAGCCCGCCCCCGGCGCGACCCCCCACCTCCCGCACGTCACCCCCAGGAGCTGTCCGCGTTGAGCACCCTGCCCGCCGAGGCCCTGCCGGCCGGCGTGCCGGCCGCCCCGGCCCGGGACGCCGAGGAGGCCGCGCCCCTCGCCCCGCCCGCCCGGCTGCTGCCCTCCCTCGCCGCCGTCTACAAGGCGCAGCTCAGCCGGGCCCGGGTCGCCCGCATCCCGCTGCTCTTCGTCGCCACCTTCCAGTCCATCGGGATCATGATCCTGATGCGCGGGGTCGTCGACGGCGGCTCCGAGGCCCGCGCCGTCGTGGCCGGCTCCACCGTCCTCGTCGTCGCCTTCGTCGCCCTCAACCTGCTCGCCCAGTACTTCGGCCAGCTCCGCGCCTCCGGCGGCCTCGACCACTACGCGACCCTGCCGGTGCCGCCCGCCGCCGTGGTGCTCGGCGCCGCCGGCGCGTACGCCTCCTTCACCGTCCCCGGCACGCTCGTCACCGCCGTCACCGGAGCCGTCCTCTTCGGCCTGCC
The DNA here is from genome assembly GCF_000719555.1 of Streptomyces sp. NRRL F-5727. GTDB lineage: Bacteria > Actinomycetota > Actinomycetes > Streptomycetales > Streptomycetaceae > Streptomyces. The sequence continues at coordinate 13,063 of NZ_JOGX01000103.1, read as the reverse complement.
GCTCGGCCACCTGTGGCTGCTCGCCGCCGTCGTACCGCTCTCCGGCGCCGCCCTCGCCGGGCTCGGCGCAGCCCTCGGCCTGCTCGCCCCCCGCCAGGAACTGGCCACCCTCCTCGGCCAGCTCGGCATGTCCGCCGCGCTGCTCCTCGGCGTGCTGCCGGCCGAGCGGATGCCGGCGCCGATCGGCTGGGCCCGCGACCTGCTGCCCTCCACGTACGGCGTCGAGGCGCTGGGCCGCGCCTTCGACCCGCACCCCGACTGGTCGGCCGTCGCCGTCGACCTGTCCGTCTGCGGCGCCGTCGGCGTGCTCTCGCTGGCCGCCGCCACCTGGGCCTACCGCAGGGCCGCGGTCCGCTGAGGCGGGCCACCGGCACACCTGGCACGATGGCGGGGTGACCGCACCCCTGACGCCTCCCCAGCAGCCGCCGAACGATCCCGCGTGGCCCCCGCCGCCCCCGCACCACCAGGGCCCGGCCGGTGACCCGATCACCGGGGCCGAGGTCGTCCAGGGCCTCGTGGTGACGGCGGCCTCGGCGGTCGCCGGAGCCGTGCTCGGGGTGCTCTGGGTGTGGCTCGCGCCCACGGTCCAGCTGATCTCCGACGGCAAGGGCGTCTATCTGCGGAACTCCGAGGGGGAGGCCGCGATCGGCGCCGACGGCACCTTCGTCCTCCTCGCGCTCGCCTTCGGCGCGGTCGCCGGGCTCGTCGTCTTCCTCGCCCGCCGCAAGGGCGGCGTCCCGCTCGTCCTGGGGCTCGCCGTCGGCGGCGTCCTCGGCTCGCTGCTCGCCTGGTGGCTGGGGACGCGGCTGGGGCCGACCGCCGACGTGGTCGCCCACGCCAAGGCCGTCGGCCCCGAGGTCGTCTTCGACGCCCCCCTCGAACTCCAGATGGGCGCCGCCGCGATGCTGGCCTGGCCGCTCGCCGCCATGATCGTCCACCTGGTCCTGACCGGGATCTTCGGCCCCCGCGACCCCGAGCCCGGCCCCTGGGACCCGTACCAGCGCTGAGCGCCCCCGGCCGGCCCCGGCTCAGCCGCGGCCGATGGGGGCCGGCACCGCCGAGGTGAGCGCGGCCAGGTCGGCGGGGGAGAGCTCGACCTCCAGACCCCGCCGGCCGGCCGAGACGCAGATCGTGCCGTGCTCCCACGCCGAGGAGTCGAGCACGGTACGCAGCCGCTTCCGCTGGCCCAGCGGGGAGATCCCGCCCCGCACGTAGCCGGTCGTCCGCTCGGCCGCCGCCGGGTCCGCCATCGTCGCCCGCTTGCCGCCGACCGCCGACGCCAGCGCCTTCAGATCCAGCTGCCCGGCGACCGGCACCACCGCCACCGTCAGCTCCCCGTCGACGTCCGCCACCAGCGTCTTGAAGACCCGGTCGGGCGTGACGCCCAGCGCCTCCGCCGCCTCCTCGCCGTACGACGGGGTCGCCGGGTCGTGCTCGTAGGCGTGCAGGGTGTACTCCGTGCCGGCCGCGGCCAGCGCCACCGTCGCCGGGGTGCCGCCGCCGTTCTTCTGCTTCTTCTTCGCCACCGGGACCTCCGCGGTTCCCTCGGTCCGTCAGTTCGGGTAGGTGGGCGCCTGGGTCAGCTCCACCGCCGGCAGCGACGGGAGGTGCCGCAGCACCGCCGTCTCCGCCCGCAGCAGCGCCAGCTCCTCGCGCAGCCGGACCGTGGTGTCCGGCGCCTCCAGGAGCCGCTGCTTCGTCGGCACGTCCACCATGGCCGCCGCCGCGACCAGGTACGACACCACCGACGGGTCGTCGGGCAGCTCAGAGGTCGTCAGCGACCGCTCCCGCGCCCCCGCCAGCCTCTTCTGGTACGCCCGGAAGGCCCGCAGCACCCCCTCGGCCAGCGCCTCGGCCTCGTCGCCCGGCTTCTCCGGAAGCTCCTCGGTCTCCGCCGTCAGGAACGGACCGCTCGCGTCCACCGAACGCAGCCGCACCCGGGTGGTGCCGGTGACCATCACCTCGTACGAGCCGTCCCCGCGCTGCCGGATGCTCGCCGCGTCCGCGACGCACCCCACCGGGTGGAAGCTCCGCAGCGGGTCGGGGCCGAAGCCCGCGGCCGGGCCCTTCTCCGGCAGCGCCGTCGGGTCCGGCATCCCGGGCGCGGTCGGTGCGACCTCGTGCCCGTCCCGGATCGCGACCACGGCGAAGCGCCGCGGCTCGGAGGCGTCGATGTCGAGCAGGGCGCGCATCATGGCGCGATACCGCTCCTCGAAGACGTTGAGCGGCAGCACGAGGCCCGGGAACAGCACCGCGTTGAGCGGGAAGAGGGGCAGGCGAGCGGTGGTCACAGCGGCCAAGCCTAATGGCCGCGCGGACCGCTCCGTCCGGGGATTGCGCGCGCGGGCCCCCACAGCGGAGTCCGCCGCGCCAGCTCGGCCCGCGTCCGGTCCCGGGTGGCCAGGAACCGCCGCAGCGGATCGTGGCCGCCGACCGCCCACGGGAAGGAGGTCGCGTACGGCCCCGTCCGGCCGAACTCGGCCAGCGCCTCCGCCCACCGCCCCCGCTCCACCAGGACGTACGCCAGCAGGTTCCGCACCTCGGCCGGCCACGGGTCGCCCACCGCGAACTCCGCCGACAGCACCAGGCCCCGGTCCGCCGCCCGGTCGATCCGCTCCCCGTCCACCGCCGGCCCGGCCGGGGCGGCCCGCCCCGCACCGGGCAGCGGGCGCAGCCCCTCGTAGGCGGCGCGCACCGGCAGCGCCCGCACCAGCGAGCCCGGCGCCGCGTCGTCGGCGGCCTGCTCCGCGAAGTCGAAGGCCGCCCGGTGCGAGCCGTACCACTGCGCCGACAGGTACTTCAGCGCGGCGACATGGCAGCCGTAGTGGTGCGGGGAGCGCAGCAGGGCCTGCTCCCACAGCCGCTCGAAGACCGCGTGCCCGGCGTGCGCCCCGCGCGCGTGGTCCAGCGCGAGCCGCCACGGCACCGGATCGCGCCCGGCCTCCTCGGTGAGCGGCCGCAGCAGCGGGTCCAGCTCGCGCAGCCGCTCGGCGCGGGCCGGCGACTCCCAGGCCCGGCGGACCGCGAGCTGCGCCGACACCAGCAGGGCGTCGGGATCCCGCGGCGCGACCTCGTTCCAGCGGTCCAGCCACTCGCCCCGGCTGTACGCGAAGGTGGCGAGCCGCCCCACATAGCGGTCCCGGTCCTCCCAGTCGCCGGCGTCCCGGGTCGTGGCGAGCAGCTTCGCCGCGGGCTCCGGGTCGCCGACCGCGGCCGCCACCAGCGCCGGCGCGAGCCGGTCGTCCGGGGCGTCCAGCAGCACGTCGTCGTCCGGCGTCAGCCCGACGGCGAGACGCGGGGCGTGCCGGGCCGAGCGGACGGCGCCGACCAGGGCGCGGAGGAAGGACATGGCAGGACGTATCTTCCCACCGGGGGACCCTCCGGGCGTGCCGAGCCGGTCTCCCTTCACCCGGATCTCACCCGGTCTCCCCCCGGCCGTCACGCACCCCGCCCCCGCAACCGGCGCCCCGCCGGTCAGCCGCGCCGCAGCAGCCGGGTCGCGCCCGCCGCCACCGTCGTCGCCAGGATCCAGCCGAGCAGGATCAGCACCGCCGCCGCCCACTGCCAGCCGCCCTCCAGGCGCCAGTAGCCGTCCTGGCCGAGCGTGATCACCGGCAGCAGCAGGTCCAGGGCGTACAGCGTGCCGTTCCACGCCGGGCCCTCGCCCTCCTTGATCGGCACCGGCTCGTACCGGGAGAAGGCCAGCGTGCCCGCCGCCCACAGCACCGCCATCCACAGCGCCGCCCGGCCCGGCCGGTAGCCGTACGCCACCGTCCAGTCCTGCACGTACCCCCACAGCTTCCCGGCGACCGGCAGCGTCTCCCGTCTGCGCCGCTGCTTGGCGAGCAGCACCTCCCGGGCGTCCGCATCCTCCCCGCTGTTGCGCAGCACGGTCGCCAGCCGCTCGTACGGCTCCGGCGCGTACTCCGGGGTCGCCGCCGCCACCCACTCGATCCGCCGGGCCAGCGGGAAGTGCCCGTACGGCACCAGGTTCTCGTAGACGAACCCGCTCAGCGCCAGGCCGCCGGGGCCCGGCCAGCTGGTGGACAGGTCGATCAGCGTCACCACCTTCGCGCCGTTCAGCACCACCCGGCCCTCCTCCGGGCGCTCCCCGTTGAACCTCAGCTCCGGGGTGACGATCCGGCGCAGCGACAGCTCCTCCCGGCGCGCCCCGCTGAGCAGGAAGCGGGCGTGGTGCAGGTCCACCGCGTCGCCGAAGCGGCCGTCGTCCAGCCGGACGCCGCCGTGGAACTCGGCCGGCTTGCGCCGGGCGTCCCGGACCGGCGCCACCCCGTACGGCGGGGTGGCCGTGGACTGCCCGCCGCCCTCGTACACCCAGGCCGCGTTCAGGTACAGGGTCCGCTCGACGGTCAGCTGCGGCGCGTTCAGCGCGCGGCGGCCCCGGTCCGAGCGGAGCACGCTGCCCCGCAGGCTGAGCGAGACCCCGATCTTCGCGCCGCGCAGGCTGAACTCGCCGTGCGTCTCGATCAGCTCGGCCTGGACGTCCTGCGCCACCACCATGCCGTCCGCCGTGATCGCCCGGCCCCGTCCGTCCGGCCACACCTGGATCTGGTTGATCAGCAGGTCCGTGCCGATCTGGGCGTCCGTCAGCCGGATGCCCCGCCGCACCCGGCAGCGCGGCAGGTGCAGATCGCCCTCGGTGTGCAGCCGGGCCGCCTCCAGGCGGGGCAGCGCGCAGCCGACCATCCGGAGCGTGCCGAACCGGGCCTCCGGCACCACCACCTCGCCGTCGAAGCGGCAGCCGTGCAGCTCCACGTACGGCGCTATCGACCCGCCGGCCAGGTCCAGCACGCCGGTGATCCGCACCCCGCGCAGCTTCAGCGCGGCCACCCGGCCCGACCAGGCCGGCGGCCCGTCGAGCAGCAGCGCCGCCATCACGTCGGCGCGCACGCTCCGCTCCGGCCCCCAGGCCGCCTCCCCGAACGGGTCGTCCCGCTCCGCCACCCCCTCCGTCAGATCGCAGGTCCTGCCGATCCGGAACGCCTGCCACACGGCCCGCTCCGGGTCCGTGAGACCGTCCGGCATCCCCTCGTCGTGCGGCTCGGTCACTGCCGCCCCCTCGCTCTCCCCGATGCGCTCCCACCACTCCGCTTCCCGGGGGTGGTGGATTCGTACAGTCGTTCTTCCCGGACTGTGACGGGCTGAACGCTAACGGTCAGGAGCGGCGAGGAGACGCCACTGAGGCGCGTATCGACGTGCGGCAAGCCGAGTATCAGCCAGTGATACGGGAAGTCCGGGCCGAAGAGCCGTCTGAGAGAATTGACCCGTGATCTCTCGAATCGATCTGCGCGGCGAGGCCCTCCCCGAGGGTTCCGCCCTGCGCGACCTGCTGCCCCGTGCCGAGTTCGACGTGGAAGCCGCCCTGGAGAAGGTGCGGCCGATCTGCGAGGACGTACGGCATCATGGCGCGGCCGCGGTGATCGACTACGGGGAGAAGTTCGACGGCGTCCGCCTGGAGCGCCTGCGCGTCCCCGCCGAGGCGATCGCCCGCGCCCTCGACGAGCTCGACCCGGCCGTCCGCGCCGCCCTCGAGGAGTCCATCCGGCGCGCCCGGCTGGTCCACCGCGACCAGCGCCGCACCACCCACACCACCCAGGTCGTGCCCGGCGGCACGGTCACCGAGAAGTGGATCCCCGTCGACCGCGTCGGCCTGTACGTGCCCGGCGGACGCGCCGTCTACCCGTCCTCCGTCGTGATGAACGTGGTCCCGGCCCAGGAGGCAGGCGTCGAGGGCGTCGCCGTCTCCTCCCCGCCGCAGAAGGAGTTCGGCGGACTGCCGCACCCGACGATCCTCGCCGCCTGCGCCCTGCTCGGCGTCGACGAGGTCTACGCGGCCGGCGGCGCCCAGGCCATCGCCATGTTCGCCTACGGCACCGCCTCCACCGCCGACGAGCCCGGCTGCGAGCCCGTCAACCTGGTCACCGGCCCCGGCAACATCTACGTCGCCGCCGCCAAGCGCCTCCTCAAGGGCCGCATCGGCATCGACGCCGAGGCCGGACCGACCGAGATCGCCGTCCTCGCCGACTCCACCGCCGACCCCGTGCACGTCGCCGCCGACCTCATCAGCCAGGCCGAGCACGACCCGATGGCCGCGTCCGTCCTGGTCACCGACTCCCCGGAGCTGGCCGAGGCCGTCGAGGCCGAGCTCAAGGCCCAGGTCGCCGTCGCCCGGCACGTCGAGGACCGGATCGCCCCGGCCCTGGCCGGAAAGCAGTCCGCGATCGTCCTCGTCACCGACCTGGAGGACGGCCTCAAGGTCGTCGACGCCTACGGCGCCGAGCACCTGGAGATCCAGACCGCCGACGCCGCCGCCCTCGCCGACCGGGTCCGCAACGCGGGCGCGGTCTTCGTCGGCCCCTGGGCGCCGGTCTCCCTCGGCGACTACTGCGCCGGTTCCAACCACGTCCTGCCCACCGGCGGCTGCGCCTGCCACTCCTCGGGCCTCTCCGTGCAGTCCTTCCTGCGCGGCGTGCACATCGTGGACTACACGCGCGACGCGCTGGCCGACGTGGCCCACCACGTGGTCACCCTGGCCGAGGCCGAGGACCTCCCGGCCCACGGCGCGGCGATCAAGGCAAGGTTCGGCTGGAAGGTGCCCGAGAGCAAGTGAGCGACACCCGCGACACGAACGACACCATCGGCATCGACGACCTGCCGATCCGCGAGGAGCTGAAGGGCCAGTCGCCCTACGGCGCCCCCCAGCTCGACGTGCCCGTCCAGCTGAACACCAACGAGAACCCCTACCCGCTGCCCGAGCCGCTGGTGGCCCGGATCGCGGAGCGGGTCGCCGAGGCCGCCCGCGGCCTCAACCGCTACCCCGACCGGGACGCGGTGGAGCTCCGCACCGAGCTGGCCCGCTACCTCACCCGTACCGGCGGGCACCCGGTGTCCCGGGAGAACGTGTGGGCCGCCAACGGCTCCAACGAGGTCCTCCAGCAGCTGCTGCAGACCTTCGGCGGACCCGGCCGCACCGCGATCGGCTTCGAGCCCTCGTACTCGATGCACGCCCTGATCGCCCGCGGCACCGGCACCGGCTGGATCTCCGGCCCGCGCAACGAGGACTTCACCATCGACGTCGAGGCGGCCGAGGCGGCCGTCGCCGAGCACGCGCCCGACGTCGTCTTCGTCACCTCGCCCAACAACCCCACCGGCACCGCCGTCGAGGCCGAGGTCGTGGTGCGGCTGTACGACGCCGCCCAGGCCGCGAAGCCCTCGCTGGTCGTGGTGGACGAGGCGTACGTGGAGTTCAGCCACCGGGACTCGCTGCTGCCCCTCCTGGAGGGCCGGCCGCACCTGGTGGTCTCCCGGACCATGTCCAAGGCGTTCGGCGCCGCCGGACTCCGCCTCGGCTACCTGGCCGCCCACCCGGCCGTGGTCGACGCCGTCCAGCTGGTCCGCCTGCCGTACCACCTCTCCGCCGTCACCCAGGCGACCGCGCTCGCCGCCCTGGAGCACACCGACACCCTCCTCGGGTACGTCGAGCAGCTCAAGGCCGAGCGCGACCGCCTCGTCGCCGAACTGCGGGCCGTCGGCTACGAGGTCACCGAGTCCGACGCCAACTTCGTCCAGTTCGGACGCTTCCCCGACGCGCACCAGGCGTGGCGGAAGATCCTCGACCGGGGTGTCCTGGTCCGGGACAACGGCGTCCCCGGCTGGCTGCGGGTCACCGCCGGCACCCCCGAAGAGAACGACGCGTTCCTCGACGCGGTTCGTGAGCTGAAGAAGGAGCAGAACGCATGAGCCGCGTAGGCCGCGTGGAGCGCACCACCAAGGAGACCTCCGTCGTCGTCGAGATCGACCTCGACGGCACCGGAAAGGTCGACGTGTCGACCGGGGTCGGCTTCTACGACCACATGCTCGACCAGCTCGGCCGCCACGGTCTGTTCGACCTCACCGTGAAGACCGACGGCGACCTCCACATCGACTCCCACCACACCATCGAGGACACCGCCCTCGCCCTCGGCGCCGCCTTCAAGCAGGCCCTCGGCGACAAGGTCGGCATCTACCGCTTCGGCAACTGCACGGTCCCGCTGGACGAGTCCCTCGCCCAGGTCACCGTCGACCTCTCCGGCCGCCCCTACCTGGTGCACACCGAGCCCGAGAACATGGCGCCGATGATCGGCTCGTACGACACCACCATGACGCGCCACATCCTGGAGTCCTTCGTGGCCCAGGCGCAGATCGCGCTGCACGTGCACGTGCCGTACGGGCGCAACGCCCACCACATCGTCGAGTGCCAGTTCAAGGCGCTCGCCCGCGCCCTGCGCTACGCCTCCGAGCGCGACCCGCGCGCCGCCGGAATCCTCCCCTCCACGAAGGGCGCGCTGTAACCGTGACCGGTCTCTCCACCATCCTGATCGTCGTCGGGCTCTTCCTGCTCGGCGGCATCTACTCCTTCGTCAAGCAGCAGATGCCCAAGGGCCTCATCGTGCTGCTCTCCATCGGCGCGGCCATGTGCCTCACCGCCGGCGTGCTGCGACTGGACGTGTGGTCATGACGGTGAACACCCCCAAGAAGGTCGTCGTCTTCGACTACGGCTTCGGCAACGTGCGCTCCGCCGAGCGCGCCCTCGCCCGGGTCGGCGCGGACGTCGAGATCACTCGCGACTACGAGAAGGCGATGAACGCCGACGGGCTCCTCGTCCCCGGCGTCGGCGCCTTCTCCGCCTGCATGCAGGGGCTCAAGGAGGCCCGCGGCGACTGGATCGTCGGCCGCCGGCTCTCCGGCGGCCGCCCCGTCATGGGCATCTGCGTCGGCATGCAGATCCTCTTCGAGCGCGGCATCGAGCACGGCGTCGAGACCGAGGGCCTCGACGAGTGGCCCGGCACGGTCGAGCCGCTGAAGGCCCCCGTCGTGCCCCACATGGGCTGGAACACGGTCGACGCGCCCGAGGACACCGAGCTCTTCGCCGGCCTGGACGCCGACGCCCGCTTCTACTTCGTGCACTCCTACGCGGTGCGCGAGTGGAGCCTGGAGGTCGGCAACCCCAACATCCGCGCCCCCAAGGTCACCTGGGCCACCCACGGGGAGCCCTTCGTCGCCGCCGTGGAGAACGGGGCCCTGTGGGCCACCCAGTTCCACCCCGAGAAGTCCGGCGACGCCGGAGCCCAGCTCCTCACCAACTGGATCGGAACCCTGTGAGCACTCTCGAACTCCTCCCCGCCGTCGACGTCCGCGACGGCCAGGCCGTCCGGCTCGTCCACGGCGAGTCCGGCAGCGAGACCTCCTACGGCTCCCCGCTGGAGGCCGCCCTCTCCTGGCAGCGCTCCGGCGCCGAGTGGCTCCACCTCGTCGACCTGGACGCCGCCTTCGGCACCGGCGACAACCGCGAGCTGGTCCGCCAGATCACCGAGGCCATGGACATCAAGGTGGAGCTGTCCGGCGGCATCCGCGACGACGCCTCGCTCGCCGCCGCCCTCGCCACCGGCTGCACCCGCGTCAACCTCGGCACCGCCGCCCTGGAGACCCCCGAGTGGGTCGCCAAGGTGATCGCCGAGCACGGCGACAGGATCGCCGTCGGCCTCGACGTGCGCGGCACCACCCTCAAGGGCCGCGGCTGGACCAGCGAGGGCGGCGACCTCTACGAGACGCTGGCCCGCCTCGACTCCGAGGGCTGCGCCCGGTACGTCGTCACCGACATCGGCCGCGACGGCACGCTCACCGGCCCCAACGTCGAGCTGCTGAAGAACGTCTGCGCGGCCACCGACAAGCCCGTCGTCGCCTCCGGCGGCGTCTCCTCCCTGGATGACCTGCGCGCCCTCGCCGGGCTCACCCACCTGGGCGTCGAGGGCGCGATCGTCGGCAAGGCGCTCTACGCCAAGGCGTTCACCCTCGAAGAGGCCCTGCGGGCGGTGGCGTCCGCATGACCGACTCCGTGCGCAAGATCGTCACCGGCGCCCCCTGGGAGGAGCAGTTCGGCTACTCCCGCGCGGTCGAGCTGCCCAACGGCACCGTCCTCGTCTCCGGCTGCACCTCGGTCGTCGGCGGTGCGATCGCCGACGGCGGCCCGTACGAGCAGACCGTCAACTCCTTCAACGTCGCCCTCGACGCCCTGAAGCAGCTCGGCCTCGGCGCCGAGCACGTCGTCCGCACCCGCATGTACCTCACGCACGCGCGCGACGTGGACGAGGTGGGCCGCGCCCACAAGGAGCTGTTCGACGAGGTCCGCCCGGCCGCGTCGATGATCATCGTCTCGGGCTTCGTCGACCCCCGCCTGGTGGTCGAGGTCGAGGTCGAGGCGTACAGGAGTGATGCGGCATGAGCCTCGCCGTACGAGTGATCCCCTGCCTGGACGTGGACAACGGCCGGGTCGTCAAGGGCGTCAACTTCCAGAACCTGCGGGACGCCGGCGACCCCGTCGAGATGGCCAAGCTGTACGACGCCGAGGGCGCCGACGAGCTGACCTTCCTCGACATCACCGCCTCCTCCGGCAACCGGGAGACCACCTACGACGTGGTGCGCCGCACCGCCGAGCAGGTCTTCATCCCGCTCACCGTCGGCGGCGGCGTCCGCTCGGCGGAGGACGTCGACAAGCTGCTGCGGGCCGGCGCGGACAAGGTGGGCGTCAACACGGCCGCCATCGCCCGTCCCGAGCTGATCCAGGAGATCGCCGAGCGCTTCGGCCGCCAGGTCCTCGTCCTGTCGGTCGACGCCCGGCGCACCGCCACCGGCTCCTTCGAGGTCACCACCCACGGCGGCCGCAAGGGCACCGGCATCGACGCCGTCGAGTGGGCGCACCGGGCCGCCGAGCTGGGCGCGGGGGAGATCCTGCTCAACTCGATGGACGCGGACGGCACCAAGGACGGCTACGACACCGAGATGATCGCGGCCGTGCGCAAGCACGTGACGGTCCCGGTGATCGCCTCGGGCGGCGCCGGCAAGCTCGCCGACTTCGCCCCGGCCGTCGCGGCCGGCGCGGACGCGGTGCTCGCCGCCTCCGTCTTCCACTTCGGCGATCTGCGGATCGGCGAGGTCAAGGAAGCGCTGCGGGAGGCGGGTAACGAGGTCCGCTGAGACGCGTTCCGCTTGTGGGAAGGGCCCCCTCGGGGGCCCTTTTCGTCCGCCGAACGCGCAAGAAAAATTGCGCAATCTTCGTTGCGCAAGTTTTCCTGCGCGTCTACGGTCGTGGACATGACCTCCTCCGAGACCCGCCGGATCACCGAGCTCGGCACCCTCAAGGCCATCTCGCACCCGCTGCGCATGCGCCTCTACCGAGCCCTCTTCGTCGCCCGCACCGCGACCGCCTCGCAGCTCGCCGACCAGGTCGACGAGGCCGTGTCCCTGGTCAGTTACCACCTGCGCAAGCTCGCCGACGGCGGGCTCATCGAGGAGGCCGAGGCTCAGTCCGCCGACGGGCGCGAACGCTGGTGGCAGCCCAGCTCCTACGGCTTCGGCATCCACGAGGAGGACGTCAAGGACGCCCCCGAGCTCGCCGCGGCCAGCGCCGCCTTCGGCCGTACCGTCAGCGAGCAGCGGGCCGAGATGCACACCCGCTTCCTCGACGAGCGCCTCACCTGGTCCGACGCCTGGCGCTCCGCCTCGATCAGCTCCGAATGGCTGCCCCGGCTCACCGCCGCCGAACTCACCGCCCTCGGCGCGGAGCTGGAGGCCGTCCTCCGGAAGTACGACCAGGCCGCCCGCGCCGCCGAGGCCGCCGGCGACACCGAGGGCCGGGAGAACGTCGCCGTCCACCTCCACGGCTTCCCCTACCGCCCGTGACCGCGCTCACCGAGGCCGCCGCCCGCCCCGCCCACCGCAGCCCCCAGGTCCTGCGCTGGCTCGGCGCCTACACCGCCTCCACCCTCGGCGACAGCGTCTTCTACCTGGCCCTCTCCTGGGCCGCCGTCAGCGGCGGCACGCCCGCCCAGGCGGGGCTCGTCATGGCCGTCGCGGCCGTGCCCCGCGCGCTGCTCATGCTCGTCGGCGGAGTGATCGCCGACCGGCTCGGCCCGCGCCGGGTCGTCATCGCCTCCGACACCGTCCGCTGCCTGGTCACCCTCGGCCTCGCCGCGACCCTCTTCCTCGCCTCGCCCGGCCTGGGGGCGCTCGCCGCCGTCGCCCTCGTCTTCGGCACCGTCGACGCCCTCTTCCTGCCGGCCGTCGGCGCCCTGCCGCCCCGCGTCGCCGACCGGGACCAGCTCGCCCGCGTCCAGGGCATGCGCGGCCTCGCCCACCGGACGGGCGCCGTCGTCGGCGCCCCGCTCGGCGGCCTCGCCGTCGCCGTCGGCGGCACCGCGAGCGCGTTCGCCGTCGCCGGCGCCCTCTTCGCGTTCTCCCTGCCCCTGCTCGCCGCGCTCCGGCTCCGCCCGCTGCCCCGGGAGGAGGAGACCCGCGACGGCTCCGCCCCGCGCGGCCTCGCCGACGGCCTGCGCTACCTCCGCGGCCACCCGGTGCTCGGCCCGCTGATGATCGTCGTCCTCCTCAGCGACCTCGGCTTCGTCGGTCCCCTCAACGTCGGCCTCGCCGTCCTCTCCGAGCAGCGCGGCTGGGGCGCCTCCGGCATCGGCTGGGTCCTCGCCGGCTTCGGCGTCGGCGCGGGCGCCGCCTCCCTGCTGCTGACCGTCAGGGGGCACGTGCCCAGGACCGGGCTCGTCATGGGCTGGACCATGGTGATCGGCGCCGTGTCGATCGGCGCGCTCGCCCACCTGGCCCAGCTCGCCCTCGCCGTCGTCGCGGCCCTCTCCATCGGCCTGTTCGCCGGCCTCTCCGGAGCCCTGTGCAACGCCCTGATCCAGACCGAGTGCGACCCCGCCTACCTCGGCCGGGTGAGCGCCGTCGCCGGTCTCGGCAGCCTCGGCATCGCCCCGCTGAGCTTCCCGGTCACCGGCGCGGCGATCGGCCTGTGGGGGACCGGCCCGGTCTTCGTCGTCAGCGCCGCCGTCTGCGCCCTCTCCGGGGTGTACGGCCTCGCGGTCCGCGCCGTCCGCCGCGCCGAACTCCCGAAGCCCTAGGCCCTGTCGTCAAACTCCCGCCTGCCCCGCGACGCCATGCACGCGCTCTCGCCGCACCGGGTGAAAGCCCGAGTACGTCCAGTACGAGGACT
>NZ_JOGX01000102.1 GCF_000719555.1 Streptomyces sp. NRRL F-5727 | reverse complement strand
CCGGTGGGGCGGTGGGCCGGTGGGGCGGTGCGGCTGGTCGCGTGGCCCGCGTCGATCGCTTCGGTACGGCTCCGAGGGCGGGGCTGTCGTCAGGTGTGGCGCCGTACGGCGGCGGGGCGTTCCGGATCCGCTCGCGCGTCAGGGCGGCGCGGGCGCGGGTGCGGCGCCGCGTCGTCGGCCCGCGGTTCTTCCGGGCCGGCGTGGTGAGCGGCGCGCGTTCGGCCGCCGGCCGAGCCGGGTCCCATCCGGGGCGGCGTCGCGTAAGGCCGCCGCGTAAGCCTGTCGCTGTCGCCGCGGGTGCTCGCGGGTGGGCCCTGGGCGCGTCAGACCTGGGTGGTCGTGAGGGTGAGCGTGCCGTCCGGGGTGGCGGTGATGCGGAGGGAGGTCAGGTCCTGGACGTGGATGTCCGGCGTGAAGGCCGCCGCGCGGGGGCCCACGCCGACGACGCGCATGCCGGCCGCCTTCGCGGCCTGGATGCCGGCCTCGGAGTCCTCGAAGGCCACGCACTCGGCCGGGTCGACGCCCAGCTCGGCTGCGCCCTTGAGGAAGCCCTCCGGGTCCGGCTTGCTCGCGCCGACCTGCTCGGCGGTCACCCGGGTCACCGGCATCCGCAGGCCCGCCGCGCCCATCCGGGCCTGGGCGAGGGCCTCGTCCGCCGAGGTCACCAGGGCGTGCGGGAGACCGGCGATCGCGTCCATGAAGGCGGGGGCGCCGGCCACCGGCACGACGCCGTCGAGGTCCGCGGTCTCCTCGGCCAGCATCACCGCGTTGTCGGCGTGGTTCTCGGCCATCGGGCGGTCCGGGAGGAGGACCGCCATCGTGGCGTAGCCCTGGCGGCCGTGCACCACCTTCAGCACCGCGTCGGCGTCCAGCCCCTGGCGGTCCGCCCAGCGGCGCCAGCAGCGCTCCACGACGGCGTCCGAGTCGACCAGGGTGCCGTCCATGTCGAGCAGGAGAGCGCGGGCGGTGAGCGTTGCCGGGGTGGCGGCCATGGGGTCTCCAGAGGGGTGGTGCGGAGAACGAAGCGGTCCCGCCCGCCGGTCAGGGAGTACGGGCGGGGCCACTTTGTTTCTTCACGATACAAAACCGGGGGCGGTCTTCGCCACCCACCCCCCCACGCGGTCGGCCGCGCCCGCGGTCAGCGGTAGGAGTTCTTGGTCTCCCGCTCCAGCTTGCGCCGGGTGTCCGGGCCGTACACGCCCTCCGGGTCCTCCAGCTGCCAGAACCGGCTCTGGTACTGGATCAGCGCCGCCCGCAGCCCCTCGTCGAACACCCCGTCGGCGTCCTCCAGGTAGACCCACAGCAGCCGCAGGCGCGTCTGGAGCTCCTCCACCTCGGGGCCCGTGTCCCCGAGGCTCAGCGTCGCGCCCTCGGGTGCGTCCGTCGGGGAGGGCGTCGCGGAGGCGGTCGGCGGGGCCATGGACGGCGCGGGCGCCGAGGTCGCCGGGCTGGACGGGGCCGTGCCGCCGGTCGCGGTCGGCGCGGCGGTGGTCGTCGGCCGTGCCGTCGGCTCCGCCGACGGGGAGGAGGACGCCGTCGAGGGCGTCGCGCTCGGCGAGGACGTACGCGGCGACGGCGTCTGCGACGGGGTGCGGGTCGGCGTCGGGGTCGCGGACGACGGGGACGGCTCCTCCGAGACGGCGAGGTTCAGGGACGCGCTGGTGGTCACCTCGGGGACGATCGCCCGGTCCTCGGGCTCCTCGCCGCCCAGCACCGCCGCGGCCAGCGCGGCCGTGCCGGCCACGGCCGCCGCCGCGACGCCCGCGACCAGGCCGCCGCGCCGCCTGCGCGACCGCTCGCGCCGCCCCCCGGCCGCCGCGTCCCCGTCCCCGAGCCCGCCCAGCAGCAACGGCATCGTCTCGTGGGCCCCGCCCTCGGAGCCGTACGCCGCGTAGCCCTGACCGTGGGAGCCGTACTGATCGAGGACCTGGCCGTGGGAGTCATGACCGTGCGAGGTCTGGCCGTGGGAGTCGTGACCGTGCGAGCCCTGGCCGTGGGAGTCGTGACCGTACGTGACATCGCCCCCCTCCGAGGGCAGGTCGCGCAAGGGAGCCCCGTAAGGGGGCCGTACCGCCATCAGCTGCGCCGTCGGCGGATCGCCCCCCTCGTCCCCCATCTCGCCCGGAGCCCGAGCCGGCGTCCCGCCGGGAGCCCCACCGGGAGCCCCACCCGACACCCCACCCGCAGCCCCCTCCTGCGCGTCGAGCGTCACGTACGGCCTGATGCGGAGCGGGTCGAAGTCCTCGGCCGCCGCCAACTCCGCGCGGGCGCAGGCGCAACCCGGTCTCTGGCCACCGCATTCAGGACATGCCTGTCCGGTCATGATCTGTCCCCTCCCCGATACAACTGGGGGTGATTATGCAGGCCACCCCCTGCCGCCGGGTGAACACACGTGCCCCTCCGCAGGCCATATCCGGACATTCGCCCCAGGATGGAGACCACGCCGGCAGAGACGCGCAGGGAGACGCCCATGGCCCAGGAGACCAGCCCGCCGCGACCCGGCGGGGCGCCGGAGCCCGCACCCGCACCGGCGCCGGGCGAGGGGCAGAGCCGGCGTACCGTCCTCGTCGCGATCGGCGCGCTGCTCCTCGGCATGCTGCTCGCCGCCCTCGACCAGACGATCGTCTCCACCGCCCTCCCCACGATCGTCAGCGAGCTCGGTGGCATGGAGCACCTCTCCTGGGTGGTCACCGCCTACCTGCTCGCCTCCACGGCGGCGACGCCGCTGTGGGGCAAGCTGGGCGACCAGTACGGGCGGAAGAAGCTCTTCCAGGGCGCGATCGTCCTCTTCCTCATCGGCTCCGCCCTCTGCGGCATCGCCCAGAACATGCCCCAGCTCATCGCCTTCCGCGCGGTCCAGGGCCTCGGCGGCGGCGGGCTCATGGTGCTGTCGATGGCGATCGTCGGGGACCTCGTCCCGC
Source organism: Streptomyces sp. NRRL F-5727 (assembly GCF_000719555.1). GTDB lineage: Bacteria > Actinomycetota > Actinomycetes > Streptomycetales > Streptomycetaceae > Streptomyces. The sequence continues at coordinate 11,638 of NZ_JOGX01000102.1, read as the reverse complement.
CCCGGGAGCGCGGCAGGTACCAGGGGCTCTTCGGCGCCGTCTTCGGCGCCACCAGCGTCCTCGGCCCGCTGCTCGGCGGGTTCTTCACCGAACAGCTCTCCTGGCGCTGGGTCTTCTACATCAACCTCCCCATCGGCGCCGTCGCCCTCTTCGTCATCGCCGCCGTCCTGCACATCCCGGTCCGAGCCACCCGCCACACCATCGACTACCTCGGCACCTTCCTCATCGCCTCCGTCGCCACCTGCCTGGTCCTGGTCGCCTCCCTCGGCGGCACCACCTGGGACTGGGGATCGCCGCAGATCATCGGGCTCGCGCTGCTCGGCGCCGCCCTGCTCGTCTGCTTCGTGGCCGTCGAACGGCGGGCCGCCGAACCCGTCCTCCCGCTCAAGCTCTTCCGGATCCGCACCTTCACCCTGGTCTCCGTCATCAGCTTCGTCATCGGCTTCGCGATGTTCGGCGCGATGACCTACCTGCCGACCTTCCTCCAGGTCGTCCAGGGCGTCAGCCCCACCATGTCCGGCGTCCACATGCTGCCGATGGTCGTCGGCATGCTGCTCACCTCCACCGCCTCCGGCCAGATCGTGTCGAGGACCGGCCGCTGGAAGGTCTTCCCGATCGCCGGCACCGCCGTCACCGCACTCGGCCTGCTGCTCCTCAACGAGCTGACCGAGACGACGCCCACCTGGCAGATGAGCCTGTACTTCTTCGTCTTCGGCGCCGGACTCGGCCTGGTCATGCAGGTGCTCGTCCTCGTCGTGCAGAACGCCGTCGGATACGAGGACCTCGGCGTCGCCACCTCCGGCGCGACCTTCTTCCGCTCCATCGGCGCCTCCTTCGGCGTCGCCGTCTTCGGCACGATCTTCACCAGCCGGCTCACCCACAAGCTGGAGGAGGTCTTCGCCCGGGCCGCCGAGGCCGGTACGCCGCTCCCGCCCGGCACCGGCGCCGACCAGGTCGCCGCCGACCCGCGCGCCGTCGCCCAGCTCCCGCCCGCCCTGCGCCCCGAGGTCCTGCACGCGTACGCCACCTCCATCACGGACGTCTTCCTGTACGCGGCGCCGGTCGTCCTCGTCGCCCTCGTCGTCGCCTGTTTCCTCAAGGAGGACCCGCTCCGCGCCTCCGTCACCGCGCCGGACACCAGCCAGACCCTCGCCTCCAACCCGGTCGAGCGCACCTCGTACGAGGAGGCCGCCCGCGCCCTGTCCGTGCTCGGCTCCCGCGAGGGCCGCAAGGAGGTCTACGAGAAGATCACCGCCCGGGCCGGGCTCGACCTGCGCCCCGCCTCCAGCTGGCTGCTGCTGCGCATCCGCCGCCACGGCGGCGTCGAACCCGCCCGGCTCGCCGAGACCGTCCCCGTGCCGCTGCGGGTGATCACCGAGGCGGCCCGGGAGGTCGAGGAGCGGCGGCTCGCCCGCCGCGAAGGGCTCCGGCTGGTCCTCACCGAGACCGGCGCCGCGACCGCCGCCCGCCTCGCCGCGGCCCGCGAGGAGTCCCTCGCCGCGCTCCTCGGCGACTGGTGGGGCCCCGACCGCCCCACCGACCTCGTGCAACTGGTCGAGGAGCTCAACGCCGAACTCTGCGGCTCCGACGCGGAACACCCCCGCGCCCCGGAACCGCCCCGCGACCACCGGGCCTGACGCGGCCGGGGCGGCGGCAGATCCTGCCGGGGGAAACCGGGATGACGAGCGGTCAGCGCCGGTCGGTACGCTGTCCTGCCGAAGATCGACTCAGCCGCAGCGGCACCGTCACGCGTCGCACAGTCACAGGGGGATGGACAGGATGAGCAGCCACGAGCCGGGCCAGGGCTGGCCGCCGCCGCCACAGGGGCAGCCGCAGGCGGGACCTGCGTACGGGGCCTACGGCGCCCCGCCGCCGCCGAGCGCCCCGCCGGCCCGGACGCCGTCGAACCGGGGCGCCTGGATCGGCGCGACGGCGACCCTGGTGGCCGCCGTGATCGGCGTCGTCGGCACGTTCCTGGTGAACCAGGACGACGACGACCCCAAGGCCGCACCGGCTTCGGCGCCCACCACGACCTCGGCGCCGACGCCGACGGCGGACGACGAGCCGACCACCGACGCGCCGGCCGACCCGGCCACCCCGGACGCGGAGCAGGCGACGGACACCGTCCAGGAGACGACGGAGGCCGCCTCCCCGAGCGGGCCCGCGCCCGGCACGGTCCGGTGGCAGGGGCCGCTGGTCATCACGTACGTGGACGACAAGGACCTCGACGCCGCGCCGCCCGTGGTGTCCGAGATCAACGGCGACAACGACTTCGCCGTCTACCCGTTCGGCGACCACATGCTGCGGCCCGACAACGGCGCCAAGGCCCTCGTCTGGGACGGGCCGAAGGCCCCGACGTACGCCGACTGCGCCGGCGTCGTCGACACCCTCGGCACCTCGAACGACATCAAGCTGAAGACCGGTCTGAACGTCTGCGGCCGCACCGGCGACGGCCGGCTCGTCCGGCTGACCGTCAAGAAGCTCGACGGTCTCGCCAGCGAGACCAACGCCACCTTCGACGTCGCCGTCTGGAACAGCTGACCCCGGTCGGGGCGTCAGAGCTCCTTGCCGTACCAGACCTCCATGTACGGCCCCGAGCAGTACGCCGGGATCTCCCCGTACCCGTGCCGCACGTACAGCGCCCGCGCCTCGACCAGGTCGAGCCGGGTGTTGAGCACGGCCCGGCGGGCGCCGAGCGCGCGGGCGGCCTGCTCCAGGCCGTCCATCAGGAGGTCGGCGCCGCCGCGGCCGCGGAAGGCGTGGCGGACGAACACCCGCGTCAGCTCGGCCCGTTCGGCGTCGAGCAGCACGATGCCGCCGCACGCGGCGGCCTCCCCCTCGTACCGCCCGACCAGGAAGTCCCCGGTGGGCGGTGCGAGCAGTTCGAGCCCCTCGGCGATCATCGCGTCGTCGTACTCGTCCTCGCTCAGCACCCGCCCGTAGTAGCGGCCCGCGACGTCGCCGAAGTAGTCGCGGCGCAGCGCGGTGGCGTCCGGGGTGTCGGCGCGCTCGGGAGAGAAGGTCCAGGTCATGCGGGCCATTCTGCGGCCCGCACACCCGGGTCCGCCGCCGGATTACGACGGCCTGCCGCGCCTCACGGCGCCCTGCCCCGGCCTACTTCGGCGCCGCCTGCTGCACGACCTCGAACGACCACAGCGTGGAACCGGAGGCGGCGGGCTTCGGCCGCTCCCCGCCCTCACCGCCCGCGGTGCCCTGGTGGGCGGCCTTCATGGAACCGCTCATCCACTTCTGGAAGTCCTCCTCGCTGCGCCACCGGGTGTACACCAGGTACTGGTCGGTGCCCTCCAGCGGCCGCAGCAGCTCGAACCACTCGAACCCGTCGGACCCCTCCACGGCCCCGGCGCGCGAGGCGAACCGCTGCTCCAGCACCTCCCGCTGCTCGGCCGGCACGGTCAGGACGTTGATCTTCACGATGCTCATGGGAGGCAGGATATGACCCACGGCTCCGGAGTAGCCGAAGCGGAGGCGGTGCGGAGGGTGGCCGGGCGGTGGTTGCCGCTGCTCGGGGGTGGGGACTTCGTCGTGTCGCCGGTGGGGTTGTGGCTGGCGCTCGGGGCCGTGGCCTCCGGGGCGCGGGGGCGGACCGGGGAGGAGTTGCGGGGGCTGCTCGGGGTGGAGGGGAGGGCGGCGGCGGAGGCCGTGACCTCGGTCGGGCGGCGGGTCGCGGACGGGGACGGGGTCGCGGTGGCGACCGGGGTGTGGAGCCGGGTGCCGGTGGGCGACGGGTTCCGGCGGGGGCTGCCCGGGGTGCGGTTCGGGGTGTTTCCCAGGGCCGCCTGGTACGAGCTGCCCGACGCGGCCTTCGGGGCCACGGACGACGTCTCCCTCGGGGAGGTGCCCGTGGACGCGGGGCCCGCGCTCGACGCCTGGGTACGGGAGGCCACCGGCGGGCGGATCACGCGGCTGCCGCTCGACCTCGACGGCTCCGAGGACCTGGTCCTGCTCAACGCGCTCGCGCTCAGGGCGTCCTGGCTGTCCGCCTTCCCGAGGCACCTCACGCGCGACGAACCCTTCACCGACGCGCACGGTGACACCCGGCCCGTGCCGACGATGCGGCACCGGATTCCGGCCGGGTGGGTCTGGTACGTGGACGGGGTCGTCGTCGTCGAGCTGCCCTGTCGGGAGGGGGTGCGGGTGCGGTTCGTGCTCGGGCGGCGAGGGGCCGAAGGTGCCGGGCCCGCCGCGGTGTTGGCCGCCGGATGGGCGGGGGCCGGGGCGCGCCGGCCGCTCGTGGCCGACGCGGTCGACCTCTCGCTGCCGCGGTTCACGCTGCGGACGACGGGGGCCGACGTGACGGGGCAGCTGGCGGCGCTCGGTGTCACGAGGGCCCTGAGCCCCGATGCCGACTTCTCGGGGATCTCCTCGGCCGGCCTGTACATCGCCAAGGTCGCGCAGTCGGCGCTGATCGAGGTGGCCGAGGAGGGCGTCGAGGCGGCCGCCGTCACCCAGGTGTCGATGCCCCGCAGCGCGGCCCCGCGCCGCCGGGCCGTGGAGCGGATCGCCTTCGACCGGCCCTTCGGGGTCGTGGTCCTCGACGCCTCCGGCGAGCTGCCGCTCTTCACCGGCTGGCGGTCCGGTGTTCGAGGGTGACGCGCTACGTCTGGGGGTGGCCCGCGCCCTCCGCCCGGCGGCGCCTCGCCCGTGCGGTCAGGTAGACGGCCGTCGCGGCGAGCGCCGACGCGCCCAGGGCCACGGTCAGGAGCCAGGCGGGGACGCCGCCGACGGTGAGCAGGCGGTCGCGGTAGATCACCTGGCGGTACGGGGTGTCGGCGACGGTGCGCAGGACGTGGTCGTCGTCGATCCGGGACGGGTCGGGGAAGCGCTGTTCCAGGACGGTGAGATGGGCGGGGGCGCCGCCGGTGAGCGCGGCGACGGGGCCGTCGGGGTGGTCGACGCGGCCGGAGAAGGTGACCTCGGGGCGTTCGCCGCCGATCGCCGCGCGGGGTTCCATGCGGTGGTCGGCGAGGATCGACAGGCCGAGGGTCTGGGCGGAGGCGGCGAGCCGGGAGAGCCGCATGGGGTAGACGAGTTCGGTGGAGGCGAAGGTGATGCGGAGCGGGGTCAGTTCGCCGTAGAGGTGCTCGCCCTGCTTCTCGGGGGCCAGGCGGATGGCGACGTACTCCCACGAGCGGTCGACGTACGGCCGGAGTTCGGGGGTGAGGCGGTCGGGCAGCTCGAAGCCGTTGGCGCGCAGCCAGGTGCCGAGGGCTTCGGGGTCGGTGGCGGTCAGCCGGGCGACGTCGAAGGGGCCGAGCCGTTCGCGGCCGACGACGCCGACGGAGCCGCCGGGGGCCGCGCCGGCCACGGCTCCGTCGCCGTAGCCGCCGTCGAAGGGCCAGTCGCGGGAGCGGGGCCAGAAGTAGAAGCGTTCGCGCCGCTCGGGGGCGGCGAGGTCTTCGAGGCGGTCGAAGAGTTCCGGGTCGCCGAGGGTGACGTCCGCGCGGTGCGGTACGGGCATGACCCAGGCGGCCTGCCGGGCGTTGCCGTGGACGCGGAAGCGCATGACGACGGTCTCGGTCCGTCCGTCCCAGCGGACGGCGGACTCCTCGCGGTCGACGCCGATGCGCTCCGACCTGTGCGTGATCATGGCGCCGCAGCCGCAGGCCCAGGCCGGCGCGACGAGCGAGCCGAGCTGGAGCGCGAGCAGCGCGACGAGCGTGGTCAGGATCCTGGTCGCCTTGGTGGTGTGTGTCCCCCGCATGCCCGATCGGACGTGCGGGGGACGGGTGCGGTTCCGGTGCCGGTGTCGGGGCCGGTGTCGGGGCCGGTGTAGGTGTCGGTGCTCAGGGGGTGGCGCGGACCCGGAGTTCCTTGACGCCGTTGAGCCAGGCGGCCCGGAGCCGGCGCGGTTCGCCGGCGAGGGTGAGGTCGGGCAGGGTGTCGGCGAGCGCGTCGAAGATCAGCTCGATCTCCTTCACGGCGAGGGACTTGCCGAGGCAGAAGTGGGGTCCGCCGCCGCCGAAGCCGAGGTGCGGGTTGGGGTCGCGGGTGATGTCGAAGGCGTCCGGGTTCTCGAAGACCTCGGGGTCGCGGTTGGCGGAGGAGTAGAAGAGGCCGACCCGGTCGCCCCGACTGATCTTCTGGCCGCCGAGTTCGGTGTCCTGGGTGGCGGTGCGCTGGAAGGAGACGACGGGGGTGGCCCAGCGGACGATCTCCTCGGCCGTGCCGGCGGGGCGCTCGCGCTTGTAGAGCTCCCACTGGTCGGGGTGGGTGAGGAAGGCGTGCATGCCGTGGCTGATCGCGTTGCGGGTGGTCTCGTTGCCGGCGACGGCGAGCAGCAGGACGAAGAAGCCGAACTCGTCGGAGGAGAGGTTGCCCTGGCCCTCGGCGGCGACGAGCTGCGACACGATGTCCTGGGCGGGGCACTCCTTGCGGGCGGCGGCCATGTTCATCGCGTAGCCGATGATCTCCATGGCGGCCTCGACGCCGACCTCCTCGGTGATGGCGTACTCGGGATCGTCGTACGCCACCATCTTGTTGGACCAGTCGAAGATCCGGGCGCGGTCCTCCTGGGGGACGCCGATGAGTTCGGCGATGGCCTGGAGGGGGAGTTCGACGGCGACACGGGTGACGAAGTCGAAGGTGCTGTCGGGGTCTTCGGCGGCGGCGGCGCGCGCCTCCCGGGCTATCGCGCGGGCGCGGTCGCGCAGCGCGGTCTCCAGGCCGCGGATGGCGCGCGGGGTGAAGCCGCGCTGGATGATCTGGCGGACCCGGGTGTGCTCCGGCGGGTCCATGTTGAGCATGATCAGCTTCTGGACGTCGATCTGTTCGCGTCCGATGTGCTCGTTGAAGCGGATCACGGCGGTGTTCTCGTTCGAGGAGAACAGCTCGGGGTGGGTGGAGACGTACTTGACGTCGGCGTGGCGGGTGACGGCCCAGTAGCCCTCGTCGTCGAAGCCGGTGATGCCGCGCGGCTGGGGGCACCACCAGACCGGGGCGGTCCGGCGCAGCTCCGCGAACTCGGGGAGCGGGACCCGGCTGCGCAGCAGGTCGGGGTCGGTGGCGTCGAATCCTTCGGGGAGGTGGGGGCAGGTCATCGGCAACACGCTCCAATATCTGATGGACCATCAGAAGTTGCCGGGAAAGTTAGTAACGAGTTCTACAAGTCGCAAGAGGCGCGGGCGGAATACGCCCCCACGCGCCTCCCGGACCGCCCCGACGAGCCCTCGGTCGCGCCCGAAAGCGTCCTCCTTCACCGAACTCCCGCCGTCCGGACCCTTGCGTACCGGCGGTAGCAGTCATCAGACTTCCCCCAGAACTAGAACGCGTACTAGTTCTCCCATGACGCCGACCGGCGGGTGCCGGGACACCCCGCCCGGTCGAGGAGAGGACAGCTCATGGCCGCGGAACCCGTCATCGTCGAAGCCGTACGCACCCCCATCGGCAAGCGCGGAGGCGCGCTCGCCAACCTCCACCCCGCCTACCTCCTGGGCGAGACCTACCGCGAACTCCTCGGCCGCACCGGCATCCCCGCCGACTGCGTCGAACAGATCGTCGGCGGCACCGTCACGCACGCCGGCGAGCAGTCCATGAACCCGGCCCGCACCGCCTGGCTCACCATGGGCCTGCCCTACGAGACCGCCGCCACCACCGTCGACGCCCAGTGCGGCTCCTCCCAGCAGGCCAGCCACATGGTCGCCAACATGATCACGGCCGGCGTCATCGACGTCGGCATCTCCTGCGGCGTCGAGGCCATGTCCCGCGTGCCGCTCGGCTCCGGCTCCAAGCACGGGCCCGGCAAGCCCTTCCCCGACGAGTGGAACGTGGACCTGCCCAACCAGTTCGAGGCCGCCGAGCGGATCGCCCGCCGCCGCGGCCTGACCCGCGAGCGGGTCGACTCCCTCGGCGTCATCTCCCAGGAGCGGGCCGCCGTCGCCTGGGCCGAGGAGCGGTTCAAGCGCGAGACCTTCGCCGTCCAGGTCCCGACCACCGAGGAGGAGCAGCACGCGGGGCAGGGCATGTGGCGGCTGGTCGACCGCGACGAGGGGCTGCGCGACACCAGCATGGAGGGGCTCGCCCGGCTCAAGCCGGTCATGCCCACCGCCGTCCACACCGCCGGGAACTCCTCCCAGATCTCCGACGGCGCCTCCGCCGTGATGTGGGCCTCCAAGCGCATGGCCCGGGCGCTGAAGCTGCGCCCCCGCGCCCGGATCGTCGCCCAGGCGCTGGTCGGCGCGGACCCGCACTACCACCTCGACGGGCCCATCGACGCGACCCGCGCGGTGCTCGGCAAGGCCGGCATGTCGCTCCGGGACATCGACGTGGTCGAGATCAACGAGGCGTTCGCCTCGGTGGTGCTGAGCTGGGCGCAGGAGTTCGACAAGGACCTCGACGGTCTGGAGAAGGTCAACGTCAACGGCGGCGCCATCGCCCTCGGCCACCCGGTCGGCGCGACCGGCGCCCGGCTGATCGCCACGGCGCTGCACGAGCTGGAGCGGTCCGACAAGGAGTTCGCGCTGGTCACGATGTGTGCGGGGGGCGCGCTCGCCACCGGCACGATCATCCAGCGCCTGTAGACCTGGCAGGGGTGCCCGGGAAGCGCGGGGCCCCGTCCCTCCGGAGTGGGAGGGGCGGGGCCCCGCGCCCGTGCCCCGGAACCCGGGCGGGGGTCCCCCGCGTCCCCCGGGGGAACGGATGCCGATCACGAGGGGGAACGCATGACCGGGCGAGGGAAGCGGTTACGGTCCGCTGTCGTCTGCGCGCTGCTGGCGGGCGGCGGGCTGGCGGGGTGCACGCAGGAGCCCGTTCCCGAGGGGCGTACGGAACGGGAGACCGCCGACGCGTACGTCCGGGCCCTGAACGGGCGGGACGCGGCCGCGCTCGCGGAGCTGGGCCCGCCGGGGTACGTGGAGGTCGAGGCGGACGCGCGGGAGGCCGTCGCCGAGGACGGGGGGAAGGGGATCACGGTCGCGGACGTCGAGGTGTCGCACGAGTTCGGCGACGACCTGGCGAGCGTGCGGGTCACCGGGGAGGAGCGGGACGGCCGGCCCTTCGCCCGGTACGTGTCGATGTTCCGCCGTGACGGCACCTGGGTCGTGCTCCTCGGGCACGCGCCCGGCGCGGGGACGAAGGGCGGCGCGAGCCCGGCGAGCACCGAGCGCCCCTGAGACGGCGGGCGGGGGCTCGGAAACACCGCGGGCCCCGGGAGGCCGCAGCGCCCCGGATTGCGGCATTGCCCCGGATTGCCGCAGCGCCCCGGATTGCGGCATTGCCCCGGACATGCCGCAGGCCCCGCCCCTCCGAAGGGAGGGCGGGGCCTTGCGGTGGGGCGCTGTGCGGCGTGGTGACTCTTAGTACCAGCCGTTGGCCTGCCAGAACGCCCAGGCGGCGTTCGGGGAGCCGTAGCGCTCGTTCATGTAGTTGAGGCCCCACTTGATCTGGGTGGCCGGGTTGGTCTTCCAGTCGGCGCCGGCCGAGGCCATCTTCGAGCCGGGCAGGGCCTGGACCAGGCCGTAGGCGCCGGAGGAGGAGTTGGTGGCCTTGAAGTTCCAGCCGGACTCGTGCGAGACGATCTTGCTGAAGGCGGCGAACTGCGAGGCCGGGACGATGTCGCGGGCGAGCTCCTGCGGGCTGGCGGCCGAGGCCGTGCCCGTCGTGCCGAGCACCGCACCGGAGGCGCCGAGCAGGACGGCGGCGGTGGCGGCGAAGGTCTTCTTGCGGGCGGTGGCACGAGTGGCGATGGAGCGGAACAAAACATCTACCTAACGTCGGGGACTGTGGCTGCGCCGGGCGTCACGGCCGTTTCCGACCGTTTTCGGCATGCCGGAACCAGGGCCCGGGGAATCCGGGAACTGGGGGGAACCGGCCTGCCGCGGTGCTTCGGTGAGCACCTGCCGCCTGGCGACGTCCACTACAGAAACAAATCCCCGAGGGCGATGCAACGGTCCCCTGTACGAGGGAGGTTCGGACTCGGCGGGGTGGGCGGGCCGACCGACCGTTGGGCGTTTTCGCAGGTCACGCCCGCTGATGGGCGTTTTGTGCGGCTCGTCCCGTTCTACTATGTCCGGTCGTACGTGACGTGGGTCCTATGAGGCGCCTCACCCGCAGACCCCTCCACGGGCCCCTCGAATGTGACCTGGGCCTCGAAGTTCGCCCGCCGGGTGGCCCTCCGCAGCGCCCGCAGCAGCGGCCCGCCGACCGAGAGCGTCAGGACCACGGTGAGCGCGGCCCGGCCCAGGTCCCAGCCGAGCGAGGTGGCCAGCACGTACGCCGCGAACCGGACCAGGTTCTCGTCCGCCGGCGCCCCGGGCACGAAGGACAGCCCCGGCGCGAGGCCGATCGTCACCCAGCCGTAGAGATTGGTGACCGTGCCGTACGCGAACGCCGCCACGAAGCCGTACACGGAGAGCACCAGCAGCTCCCGCCGCCCCCGCACCCCCGCCGGCAGCAGCCCCGCGCCCATCGCGAACCAGCCCATCGCCAGCATCTGCGTCGGCATCCACGGCCCCACCCCGCCCGTGAGCAGCGCCGACGCGAACATCGTCACCGCCCCGAGCACGAAGCCGAAGCCCGGGCCGAGGACCCGGCCGCTCAGCACCATCAGGAAGAACATCGGCTCCAGGCCGGCCGTGCCCGCGCCCAGCGGGCGCAGCGCCGCGCCCACGGCGGCCAGCACCCCCAGCATCGCCACCGCCTTCGCGTCCATCCCGCAGTCCGCGATCGTCGCCACCACGACGGCGATGAGGAGGGGGAGGATCAGCGCGAAGAGCCAGGGCGCGTCGGCGGCGTGGTCGGTGACGGCGGCGCCGGCGTCCGCGAAGAGCGGCCAGCCGATCCCGGCGAGGCCGACGAGGGAGACGAGGACGAGGGCGGCGACGGAGCGGGGCCCGAGCCGGACGGGGTGGCTTCGCGTGGTCACGGGCGCAGCGCCTCCTCCACCTGTTCGACCGTGAGCCACGGCTCCGGCGCCAGGATCTTCGCGACCTGCGGGGCGAAGGCCGGGGAGGAGACGACGACCTCGGCCGTCGGCCCGTCCGCGACCAGCTCGCCGCCCGCGACGATCACCACCCGGTCCGCCAGCTCCGCCGCGAGCTCCACGTCGTGCGTGGCCAGCACGATCGCGTGCCCGGCGGCGGCGAGGGCCCGCAGCCGGGTGACCAGCCGGGCCTTCGCCGCGTAGTCCAGGCCGCGGGTCGGCTCGTCCAGGAGGACCAGCGGCGGCGCGGCGGTCAGCACGACCGCCAGCGCGAGCGCCAGCCGCTGCCCCTCGGACAGGTCGCGGGGGTGGGTCGTGTCCGTCACGCCCGGTACGAGCTCCGTCACCAGCGCCCGGCAGGTCCCCGGCGGCGCGCCCGCGTCCGCGTCGGCGGCGGCGCACTCGGCGGCGACGGTCTCGGCGTACAGGAGGTCACGCGGCTCCTGCGGGACCAGGCCGACCTGGCGGATGAGCGTGCGGGGGGCGGTGGTGTGCGGGGTCAGGCCGGAGACGAGGACCGTGCCGGAGGTGGGCGCGATCATGCCCACGAGAGTGGAGAGCAGGGTGGACTTTCCGGCGCCGTTGCGTCCCATGAGCGCGACGGTCTCGCCCCGGTCGACCCGGAGGTCGACGCGGCGCAGCGCCTCGACGCGGCCGCGGCGGACGGCGAGGCGGTGGAGGTGGAGGAGGGGGGCGGTGGGG
>NZ_JOGX01000101.1 GCF_000719555.1 Streptomyces sp. NRRL F-5727 | reverse complement strand
GACCACGGCACCGCCCGACCCCCGACCGCCCGACCACGGCACCGCCCGACCCCCGACCGCCCGACCACGGCACCGCTCGACCACGGAACCGCCCGACCCCGACCCCCCGAACACCTGCCCCCGGAGAACCGCCCATGCCCGAAGGAGACACCGTCTGGCAGGTCGCCCATCGGCTGCACGAGGCGCTGGCCGGGCGGGTGCTGACTCGCGCGGATCTGCGGGTGCCCCGGTTCGCGACCGCCGACCTCACCGGCCGCGCGGTCCTGGACGTCACCCCGCGCGGCAAGCACCTGCTGACCCGGATCGACGGCGGGCTCACCCTCCACTCGCACCTGCGGATGGACGGGGCGTGGAAGGTGTACGCGACCGGGGAGCGCCCGCGCGGCGGCCCCGGGCACCAGATCCGCGCCATCCTCGGAAACGAGCGGTACACCGCGTATGGCTACCGCCTCCCGGTCCTGGAGCTGATCCGTACCGCCGAGGAGTCGGGGGCGGTGGGGCATCTGGGCCCCGACCTCCTCGGCCCGGACTGGGACCCGGAGGAGGCGGTCCGCCGTCTCCTCGCCGACCCGTCCCGCCCCCTCGGCGAGGCCCTGCTCGACCAGCGCAACCTCGCCGGCATCGGGAACGTGTACAAGTCGGAGCTGGCGTTCCTGGCGGCCGTCAGCCCGTGGCTCCCGGTCGGTGAGCTGGCGCCGGACCTCCCGCCCCGCCTGGTGGCGACCGCCCACCGCCTGCTGGAGGCGAACAAGGACCGCCCGGACCGGCGCACCACGACGACCCGCCGCCCCGGCACCCCGCTGCACGTCTACGGACGCGAGGGCCGCCCCTGTCTGCGCTGCGGAGCCGCCGTCCGCAAGGCGGAGCTGGGCGACCGGGTCACGTACTGGTGCCCGGCCTGCCAGCGCGGTCCCCGAGGGGAAAGCACGGGTCCCCGCCGGACCGGCGGCTGACACCCAATTGACGGTCCGTCAGATCCGGTCGTACGGTCCCCTCATGAGCCTCTCGGCGTACGACCTCACCGGCCGCAGCGCGTTCGTGACGGGCGCCGCGAGCGGTATCGGCCGCGCGAGCGCCGCCCTCCTCGCCCGGGCCGGCGCGACCCTGCACCTGGCGGACCGTGACGAGCCGGGCCTGAAGGAGACGGCCGCCCTGATCGCCCGGGAGGGCGGCACCGCCCATGTCCACCCCCTCGACGTGACCGACCGGTCCGCGCTCGCCGCCGCCGTGGCCGCGGCCGGCCCCCTCCACGTGATGGCGGCGGTCGCCGGGATCATGCACACCAGCCCGGTCCTGGAGACCCGCGACGAGGACCTCGACCGCGTGCTCGCCGTGAACTTCAAGGGGGTGCTCCACGCCTGCCAGGAGGCGGCGCGTTCGATGATCGCCGCCGGCACCCGGGGGTCGATCGTCACCATGGCCTCGGGCGCCATGGACACCGCGAGCCCCGGCCTGCTCTGCTACAGCGTCGCCAAGGCGGCCGTCGTCCAGCTCACCAAGACGCTCGCCGTCGAGGCGGGCCCCTACGGCATCCGGGTCAACGCGGTCGCGCCCGGCTGGGTGCGCACCCCCATGACGGACCGGCACGAGCCGGCCGCCCAGGAGCAGGCCGAGGCCGCGATGGTCCGGCACTCCCCGCTGCGACGGGTCGGCGAGCCCGAGGACGTCGCGCACGCGGTCCTCCATCTCGCCTGCGACGCCTCCTCGTTCACGACGGGTCAGATCCTGCGGCCGAACGGCGGCGTCGCCATGCCCTGGTGAGCCGCGCGGGCCGGGACGAGGCGGCCACGTGCACCGGCAACAGACTCAGCCCCCAGCCGCCGGCCGCCACCGCCCCCTCGACCGCTCCGGACTCTCCCGGAACCAGCAGCAGACGCAGTACCGCCCACCACCAGAGCCCCCCGACCACCAGCCCGACCGCGATCAGCGTGAGCGTCACCAGCGGAACCCGTCGCCGTACCATGGCCGCCTCCTGCGCTCGACGCTAGACCGGCAGGATCACCCGGCGGGAGGGCGCACCGGGGTCAACCCCGGCGCGCACCCCGCGCACGATCCGGCGGACGCCGCCGCGCGCGGCACCTCCCGCCATCCCGGCCGCCTAGGCGCTCTCCGCCTGGAACATCCAGGAATGCTTCTCGAGGTCGGCCGTGAGGCCGATGAGGATGTCCTGGCTGACGGGATCGGGGTCGGCGGTGACCTCCACCCGTTCCCGCATCCGGGTGATGACGGCGTCGAGCGAGGCCACCAGGATCCGCACGGCCTCCGCGTCCTTGATCCAGCCCTCGGGCACGGCGCCGATCGCGCTGGTGGAGGCCACCGTCGCCGCACGCCCGTCCGGGTTGACCCCGATCGCCGAGGCGCGCTCGGCCACCGTGTCGGAGTGCGTCCGGGCGGTGTCCACCACCTCGTCGAGCTGCAGATGGACGGAGCGGAAGCGCGGTCCGACGACGTTCCAGTGCACCTGCTTGGCGACCAGCGCCAGGTCGAGGAGGTCGACCAGGGCTCCCTGGAGGGCGTGGCCGACCGTCTTGAGGTCGGCGTCGGACAGCGGGCTCTTCACGACAGACATACGGAACTCTCCAACCAGTCGTACGTATCCCCCACCATGGCACGCCTGTCCGGAACCCGGCATCTCAAACAAAACACCACATACGCCCGCCGACACGACGAAGCCCCGACCGACACCCCCCGCAAGGGGGCGCCGACCGGGGCTTCGACCCGTTCGGTTTCAGGCGGCGACGACGTCCACGGCCTCCGCGGGCGCCTTGATGGTCACCCGCTCGGTGGGCACACCGGCCACCGACGTCACCGACACCGAATTGAGCATCGGACGGACCGGCGCCGGCACCGGTTCGCTCGAAGCCGCCGACTCGGCCAGTTCGGCCAGCGACAGCTCGTCGCTCACTTCGCGCATGAGCTCGGACATCCGTACGTCCAGCGCGTCGCAAATCGCGGAGAGCAGCTCGGAGGAAGCCTCCTTCTGCCCCCGCTCCACCTCGGAGAGATAGCCGAGCGAGACTCGGGCGGACGAGGAGACTTCGCGCAGAGTACGGCCCTGGCGCTGGCGCTGCCGACGCAGCACGTCACCCAGCAGGCGACGGAGCAAGATCATCGGTCGCTCCCTCCTCGGACCGCGTAGCCGCATCCTTCACGCCCCACCGTACCGCCTCGCGCCGCGGCCGTGCGGGGAGCGATGTCGTGTTCTCTCTGGGCTGCAAACATCAATTCCCCCCGTTCTGTTCCGTATCCTGTGCCCGCGCATTTTCCGAGAGTTCCGCGTGGAGCAGTTCCAGCACGCTCCGCACACTCTCTCTACGGATTTCCGCGCGGTCGCCGTTCAATCTCAACGACACCACTTTCCCGGCCGCCGCGCCTGTCGTGGCGGGTCCCGCGACCGCCACGTAGACGGTGCCGACCGGCTGCCCGTCCTGCGGATCGGGCCCCGCGACCCCGGTCGTCGCCATCCCCCAGTCGGCGCCCAGCCGGTCCCGTACACCCCGTGCCATCTGCACCGCGACCTCGGGGTCCACCGCCCCGCGCGCGCTCAGCAGGCCGGCGTCCACCCCCAGCAGCTCGTGCTTGAGGGGGGTCGCGTAGGCGGTCACGGAGCCGCGGAAACTCCGGGAGGCCCCGGGCACCCCGGTCAGCTCGGCGGCCACCAGGCCGCCGGTCAGCGACTCGGCGGCGGCCAGCGTGTGGCCCCGCTCCCCGAGCAGGGCGAGCACCCGGGCCGCCTCGCTCATCGCGCCGACGTCTCCGCGCGGGCGGCGGCCCGCTCGGCCGCGAGCCCGCGGCGCCGCAGGACGACCGCCTGTCGCACATAATCCAGACCGGTGACGACGGTCAGCACGACCGCGACCGCCATCACCCAGAAGCGCAGCGTCGCCAGCGGGCCGGTGAGCACCAGCACGTACATGCCGACCGCCGTGCCCTGGGCGAGCGTCTTCATCTTGCCGCCGCGGCTGGCCGGGATGACCCCGTGCCGGATCACCCAGAAGCGCATCAGCGTGATCCCCAGCTCGCGCGCCAGGATCACCGCCGTCACCCACCAGGGCAGATCGCCGAGGCCCGACAGACAGATCAGCCCGGCCGCCATGATCGCCTTGTCGGCGATCGGGTCGGCGATCTTCCCGAAGTCGGTGACCAGGTTGTACGTGCGGGCCAGATGTCCGTCGAAGACGTCCGTGATCATGGCGACGGCGAACGCCGCCCACGCCCAGGCCCGCCAGACCGGGTCGTGCCCGCCGTCCTGGAGGAGCAGCACCACGAAGCCCGGCACGAGGACGAGCCGGATCATGGTGAGGATGTTGGCGATGTTCCACACGCTGACGGGGTTCACGGCCGCCGTGCCCAGCTTGCCGCGGGGCGCGGGCCTTCCGGTCCCGCCCGTCGCGGATGCCGGGACTCCGGTCATCTGCCCACCTCCTCGGCAACGGGGGTCTGGGGGTCGCTCCCCAGCACGTCGCAGTACTCCGCCACGAGGTCGACGCCCTCGGTGCCCACGACCTTCGCCCTGACCATACGGCCCGGAGCCAGGTCCAGGCGTGCACCGCCACCGTCGACGAGGTAGACCTGTCCGTCCGTCTCCGGAGCCTGGTGGGCGGCGCGGCCGATCCAGCCGTCCTCCTCGTCCTCGGACTCCACCAGTACCTCCAGCATCTCTCCGATCCGCTCCTCGGCGCGCTGCGCCGTGAGCTCCTCGGCGAGCCGGGAGAGGTGGGCGAGACGCGCGTCCACGACCTCCTGGTCGAGCTTGTGCTCGTACGTGGCGGCCTCGGTGCCGTCCTCGTCGGAGTAGCCGAAGACGCCGATGGCGTCGAGCCGGGCGTGGGTGATGAAGCGTTCCAGCTCGGCGAAGTCGGCCTCGGTCTCGCCGGGGAAGCCGACGATGAAGTTGGAGCGGGCACCGGCCGTCGGGGCCTTCTCGCGGATCGTCGCGAGCAGGTCGAGGAAGCGGTCGGTGTCGCCGAAGCGGCGCATGGCGCGCAGCACGTCCGGGGCGCTGTGCTGGAACGACAGGTCGAAGTAGGGCACGACCTTGTCGGTGGAGGTCAGCACGTCGATCAGGCCGGGGCGCATCTCGGCCGGCTGGAGGTAGCTGACGCGGACGCGCTCGATGCCGTCGACGGCGGCGAGCTCGGGCAGCAGGCCCTCCAGGAGGCGGATGTCGCCGAGGTCCTTGCCGTACGAGGTGTTGTTCTCGGAGACCAGCATGATCTCCTTGACGCCCTGCTCGGCGAGCCACCGCGTCTCGTTGAGCACGTCCGAGGGACGGCGGGAGACGAAGCTGCCGCGGAAGGACGGGATGGCGCAGAAGGAGCAGCGGCGGTCGCAGCCGGAGGCCAGCTTCACGGAGGCGACGGGGCTGCGGTCGAGACGGCGGCGGAGCGGCGCGCGCGGGCCGGAGGCGGGCGCGAGGCCCTCGGGCAGGTCGCCCGGGACGTTCTGCGGCTCCTCGGCGGCTCCGTGGCCCGGGAGGGCGACCTCGGCGGCGGCCTGCTGGCGGTCGACCGGGGAGAGCGGGAGGAGCTTGCGCCGGTCACGCGGGGTGTGCGCCTCGACACTGCCGCCGCTGAGGATGGTCTGGAGGCGGTTGGAGATGTCGGCGTAGTCGTCGAAGCCGAGCACGCCGTCGGCCTCGGGGAGCGCCTCGGCCAGCTCCTTGCCGTAGCGCTCGGCCATGCAGCCGACGGCGACGACGGCCTGGGTGCGGCCGTGGTCCTTCAGATCATTGGCTTCGAGGAGGGCGTCGACGGAGTCCTTCTTGGCGGCTTCGACGAAGCCGCAGGTGTTGACGACGGCGACGTCCGCTTCCTCGGCGTTCTCGACGAGCTCCCAGCCGTCCGCTGCCAAGCGGCCTGCGAGCTCCTCCGAGTCCACCTCGTTACGGGCGCAGCCGAGAGTGACAAGGGCGACGGTACGGCGTTCGGGCATGGACTCAAGACTACTTCGTCCCGGACGTGACCCCGTCGCTCAGGGTTCACCTGCGCGACGGAGGTCACACCGGACGCACCGGTCAGCCGGCCTCGGGGTCGCCCTTGGTGTAGCTGAGCCGCTCCACCTGGCCGTCCTCGAACTTCTCGGAGACCTTCTTGCCGTTCACGTAGAGCTCGATCGCGCCGGCGTTGCCGAGGACGAGGTCGACCTGCTCGTCGTCCTGGAAGGTCTTGGTGTCGCCCTCCTGGAGGAAGCCGTCGAAGAGCATCTTGCCGTCGGACGCCTTGGCCGAGATCCAGCTCTTGCCGTCGGCGGTGAGCTTGACCGTGACCTTGTCGGCCGGGACGGCCGCGATGGCGCTCTCGGTCGGCTTCGGGGCGGGCTTGACCGGCTTGGGCTTGGCGGCGGAGGTCGCCTTCTCCGGGGCGGGGGCCGGACCGCCCTCGGCGGCCGTGGTCCCCTTCGGGGCCTCGGTGCCGTTGAACATGGTGAAGCCGACGAAGCCGACGACGGCGACGATCGCCGCGACCATGGCCGCGGTCCAGTTGGGCCGCCGGGGCTCGGGGCGGATACGTTCCGCCTCGAAGAGCGGGGCGGCGGGGGTGGGCGAGGGACGGCCACCGTGCTCGGCGTCGTACCGCTCGATCAGCGGAGCCGGATCGAGCCCGACGGCGCGCGCGAGCGTACGGATGTGACCGCGCGCGTAGACGTCGCCGCCGCAGCGCGAGAAGTCGTCCTCCTCGATGCCGTGCACGATCGGGATCCGGACACGGGTGGAGGCGCTGACCTCTTCGACGCTGAGGCCGGCGGCGATGCGGGCCTGCTGAAGGGTGCGACCGATCGGTTCCCGGTCGTCTGACGGGAACGTCCGGTCGTCTTCGGGGGAGTTGCCGATGGACACGAGAGCGCCTTTCGAGCGTGTAGCCACCTGCTGGACGTTCAGTCTATGGGTGGTACGAAAGGGTGGGGCAACCGGGCGGGTTCGGTTTGTACGCCATGAGGCTGTACTTCGCGAGGATGGGACATCCTTCTGTCCCTCCGTCCAACTTGACGTACGGCCAGGGGAAACGGTTGCCCCCGGTTCCCTTACGAGTGAGTCTCGGCCCGGTCTCGAACGGATACCCCGGCCCGACCGCCCCACGCCTCCCGCCCGGTCGCTCGCCTCACTCCGCCGACTCGCCGCGGATCACCGCGAGCACCCCGTCCAGCTCGTCCGGCTTGACGAGGACGTCCCGCGCCTTGGAGCCCTCGCTCGGGCCCACGATGTTCCGCGACTCCATCAGGTCCATCAGCCGGCCGGCCTTCGCGAAGCCCACCCGCAGCTTCCGCTGGAGCATCGAGGTCGAGCCGAACTGCGTCGAGACGACCAGCTCGGCCGCCTGACACAGCAGGTCGAGGTCGTCGCCGATCTCCTCGTCGATCTCCTTCTTCTGCTTGGTGCCGACGGTGACGTCGTCCCGGAAGACCGGCGTCATCTGGTCCTTGCAGTGCTGCACGACGGCCGCGACCTCGGCCTCGGTGACGAAGGCGCCCTGCATGCGGGTCGGCTTGTTCGCGCCCATCGGCAGGAAGAGGCCGTCGCCCTTGCCGATGAGCTTCTCGGCGCCGGGCTGGTCGAGGATGACCCGGCTGTCGGCGAGCGAGGAGGTGGCGAAGGCCAGCCGGGACGGCACGTTCGCCTTGATCAGACCGGTGACGACGTCCACCGAGGGCCGCTGGGTGGCGAGCACCAGGTGGATGCCGGCCGCGCGGGCCAACTGGGTGATGCGGACGATGGCGTCCTCGACGTCCCGGGGGGCGACCATCATCAGGTCGGCGAGCTCGTCGACGATCACCAGGAGGTACGGATACGTCTTGAGCTCGCGCTCGCTGCCGGGCGGCAGCTGCACCTTGCCGTCCCGGATGGCCTGGTTGAAGTCGTCGATGTGCCGGAAGCCGAAGGCGGCCAGGTCGTCGTAGCGCAGGTCCATCTCGCGCACCACCCACTGGAGGGCCTCGGCGGCCCGCTTGGGGTTGGTGATGATCGGGGTGATCAGGTGCGGGATGCCCTCGTAGGCGGTGAGCTCGACCCGCTTGGGGTCGACGAGCACCATCCGGACGTCCTCCGGGGTCGCCCTTATCATCACCGAGGTGATCAGGCAGTTGATGCACGAGGACTTGCCGGAGCCGGTGGCGCCGGCGACCAGGACGTGCGGCATCTTCGCCAGGTTGGCCATCACGTAGCCGCCCTCGACGTCCTTGCCGAGCGCGACCAGCATCGGGTGCTCGTCCCCGGCCGCGTCCGCGAGCCGCAGCACGTCCCCGAGGTTGACCATCTCGCGGTCGCTGTTGGGGATCTCGATGCCGACCGCGGACTTGCCGGGGATCGGCGAGATGATCCGCACGTCGGGCGAGGCCACCGCGTAGGCGATGTTCTTCGTCAGGGCGGTGATCTTCTCGACCTTCACGGCGGGCCCGAGCTCGACCTCGTACCGGGTGACCGTCGGACCGCGGGTGAAGCCGGTGACGGCCGCGTCCACCTTGAACTCCAGGAAGACGTTCGACAGCGCGTCGACGACGGCGTCGTTCGCCGCCGACCGGGTCTTCCCCGGCCCGCCCCGCTCCAGCAGGTCCAGCGAGGGCAGCGAGTAGGTGATGTCACCGGACAGCTGGAGCTGTTCGGCCCGCGGCGGCAGATCGGTGGGCTCCGGCGCCGGCTTGGTCAGATCGGGTACGGGCCCACCCGCCGGCCGCTTGTCGGCGCACCGCGCGGTCGGCACGTTCGGCGGCGACTTCGGCACCGGCGGTACGGGCCCGGTGGCCCCGTCCGTCGCCCCGCCGGCCCCCGCGAGCGCGGCGTCCCGCTCGGCGGTCACGTCCCGGGTCAGGTCGGCCACCAGCGGCGACGGCGGCATCCCGTTCAGCACCGCGCCGTCGAGCGCGGCCGCCGCCGCGGCGGCCACGTCCACCGGGTCCAGACCGTGGTCGTGCTCGGGCGCCGCCGTCCGGGGCCGGGCGGTGCGCCCGCGCCGGTCCAGCGCCTCCGCCTCGGCCCGGTCCACGTCGTACGGATCGGCCGGACCGCCGGTGCGGCGCCGGACCGGCCGGGCGGCCCGCGGCGGCGCCTCCCGCCAGTCCTCCTCGTACGGCTCCTGGTCCGCGTACTCCTCGGCGGTCTCCTCGTACGCGGGCTCGACGAGTCCGAGCCGGACGCCGAGGGCGCGCAGCCGCTGCGGGATCGCGTTGACCGGGGTGGCGGTGACGACGAGCAGCCCGAAGAGGGTGAGCAGCACCAGCAGGGGGACGGCCAGCGCCTCCCCCATCATGAAGACCAGCGGCTGGGACGAGGCCCAGCCGATCAGTCCGCCCGCGTCCTGCATGGCCTCCGAGCCGGCGTCCCGGCCCGGCGCACCGCAGGCGATGTGGACCTGCCCGAGGACGCCGATGACGAGGGCGGACAACCCGATGACGATCCGGCCGTTGGCCTCGGGCCGCTCCGGATAGCAGAAGAGCCGGAAGGAGATGCCGCCCAGCAGCAGCGGCACCAGCAGGTCGAGCCGGCCGAAGGCTCCGGTGACCAGCATCTCGACCAGGTCGCCGACCGGGTTCTCCAGATGGGACCAGGTGCCGGCGGCGACGATCAGCGCGGCGGCGAGCAGCAGCAGCGCGAGGCCGTCCTTGCGGTGGACGGGGTCGAGCCCCTTGGCGCCCCGCCCTATCCCCCGGAACATCGCGCCGACACCGTGCGCGGCACCCCGCGCCACCTTGTACACGCCCCCGGTCGGGGACGGCGCAGGCCGGGCCGCGGGCCGCTTCGCCGCGGCCTTCTTCGCGGGCGCGCGCTTGGCGGGCGCGGCCTTCTTGGCCGCCGCCTTCTTCGCCGGCGGTTTGGCCGGAGACTTCGCCGTGGACTTGGCGGCCGCCTTCTTCGCGCCGCCCGTCGTCCGGCCGGCGCGCGATGGTGCGGTGCCCTGAGAACCCTTGCCGGACGTACGTGAAGCCATGATGCTGAGGTTACCGGTGAGCGGCCGGGCTGTCCGCCTCACCCGAACGTGTCGCCCTTGCCCCGGCACGAAGCTGACGGCCGGTCATCACGATCCGGCCGTCCGGTGACGGGGCCTCAGCTCTGCGCGGGCAGCGAGGGCGCGCCGCCGGTCCCCGGCTCCAGCGCGTCCAGCGCCCGCCGCAGCCCGGTGAGCTTGCGCTCCAGATGCGCGGCGGTGGCGACGGCCGCCGCGTCGGCCGACTCGTCGTCGAGCTGCTTGGAGAGGGCCTCCGCCTGCTCCTCGACGGCGGCGAGCCGGGCGGACAGCTCGGCGAGCAGCCCGGCGGCCTCCTTGCCCTGGCCGCCCTCGCCGCCGCCCTCCAACTGGAGCCGCAGCAGGGCCGCCTGCTCCCGCAGCTTGCAGTTCTTCATGTAGAGCTCGACGAAGACCGAGACCTTCGCCCGCAGGACCCACGGGTCGAACGGCTTGGAGATGTAGTCGACCGCGCCCGCCGCGTACCCGCGGAAGGTGTGGTGCGGACCGTGGTTGATCGCGGTGAGGAAGATGATCGGGATGTCCCGGGTCCGCTCCCGCCGCTTGATGTGCGCGGCGGTCTCGAAGCCGTCCATGCCGGGCATCTGGACGTCGAGCAGGATGACCGCGAAGTCGTCCGTCAGCAGCGCCTTGAGCGCTTCCTCCCCGGACGATGCCCGCACCAGGGTCTGATCGAGCGCGGAGAGAATGGCCTCCAGCGCCAGCAGATTCTCCGGCCGGTCATCGACCAGGAGGATCTTGGCCTTCTGCACCATGCCCCGTCCTCCTCGTCCCGGCAACGGCTCGACCCGGCTTCCGGAACCGCTGCCGGAACCGGGAAGAGCACCGGGCGCCGCCCCGGAGGACGGCTTCCTGCCGTCCGTCCTTGTGCCGGTCATCGTAGCCGCACCCCGCGCGCCGCCACACCCTGTCACCGTGATGTCACTGTGCACAGTTCGGAAACGGGGCGCGGGTCGAGAAGGTTCCCCGTCCCGGACGGTCTCACACGCGGGTGGCGGGAGTCCGCCGTCCGGCACCGGCCCGCGCGGGGTCCGGCACCGGACGGCGGGCCGTCACGCGTCCCGCATCCACTGCTCCATGACGGAGAGCAGGTAGTCCGGGTCGACCGGCTTGGTGACGTAGTCGGAGGCGCCCGACTCGATCGCCTTCTCCCGGTCCCCCTTCATCGCCTTCGCGGTGAGCGCGATGATCGGCAGCCCGGCGAACTGCGGCATCCGCCGGATCGCGGTCGTCGTCGCGTACCCGTCCATCTCCGGCATCATGATGTCCATCAGGACGACCGTCACGTCGTCGTTCTGCTCCAGGACCTCGATCCCCTCCCGCCCGTTCTCCGCGTACAGCACCGCGAGCCCGTGCTGCTCCAGCACGCTGGTGAGCGCGAAGACGTTGCGGATGTCGTCGTCGACGATGAGGACCTTCTCGCCGGCGAAGGAGAAGGTGCGGCGCGGCTCCGGGGCGGCCTCCTCCGGCGCCCCACCGGCGAACTCGGCGGCGGAGGCGTCCTCCGGGCCCGGCTGCCCCGGCACCGCGCCCCGGGTGCCGCCCGCACCGGCCGCGTCGGGCGTCTCGGCGACCGCCCCGGCCTTCCGCCGGTGCCGGAAGAGCGCCCCGGCCCCGGACCGCGCGTCGCTCCGTACGGGAGCGGGCGGGAAGTGCGGGAAGGTGTCCCCGGCCGGCCCCGCCTCGGCCTCCCGCCGCTCGTCGTCGCCCTCGCCCTGCCCGGAGCCGTGCGGCGGCACCTCGGTCGGGTTCAGCGGCAGGTAGAGGGTGAAGGTGGAACCGCGACCGGGCTCGCTCACCGCGAAGATCTCGCCGCCGAGCAGCCGGGCGATCTCCCGGCTGATCGAGAGCCCGAGGCCGGTGCCGCCGTACTTGCGGCTGGTGGTGCCGTCGGCCTGCTTGAACGCCTCGAAGATGACCCGCATCTTGCTGGCCGCGATGCCGATGCCGGTGTCGGTGACCGAGAAGGCGATCAGGTCGCCGTCGGCGTCGCGCAGCGCCCCGGCCTCCAGGAGCTGCTCCCGGATGGACTGCGGCACGTCGGCGCCGGCCGGCCGGATCACGAGCTCGACCGCGCCGGAGTCGGTGAACTTCACCGCGTTGGACAGCAGGTTGCGCAGCACCTGCAGGAGCCGCTGCTCGTCGGTGTGGAGCGTGGCGGGCAGCTCCGGCGAGACCCGGACCGAGAAGTCCAGGCCCTTCTCCGCGGTGAGCGGCCGGAAGGTCGCCTCCACGTAGTCGACGAGCTGGACGAGGGCGATCCGGGTCGGGGAGACGTCCATCTTGCCCGCCTCGACCTTCGACAGGTCGAGGATGTCGTTGATGAGCTGGAGCAGGTCGGAGCCGGCGCCGTGGATGGTCTCGGCGAACTCGACCTGCTTCGGGGTGAGGTTGGTCTCCGCGTTGTCCGCGAGCAGCTTGGCCAGGATGAGCAGCGAGTTGAGCGGGGTGCGCAGCTCGTGCGACATGTTGGCCAGGAACTCCGACTTGTAGCGCATGGAGACGGCGAGCTGTTCGGCACGCTCCTCCAGGACCTGCCGGGCCTCCTCGATCTCGGTGTTCTTGACCTCGATGTCCCGGTTCTGCCGGGCGAGCAGCTCGGCCTTGTCCTCCAGCTCGGCGTTGGAGTTCTGCAGTTCCTTCTGCCGGTGCTCCAGCTCGGCCGACCGCTCCTTGAGCTGCTCGGTGAGCTCCTGGGACTGCTTGAGCAGCACCTCGGTCTTGGTGTTGACGCTGATGGTGTTGACCGTGGTCGCGATCAGTTCGGCGATCTGGTTGAGGAAGTCCCGCTGGATCTGCGTGAACGGCTGGAAGGAGGCCAGCTCGATGACGCCGAGGACCTTCCCCTCGAAGAGCACCGGCAGCACGATCACGTGCGCGGGCGACGCCTCGCCGAGGCCGGACGAGATCTTGAGGTACCCCGGCGGCACGTTGACCTGGATGGTCCGCTTCTCCTCCGCCGCGGTGCCGATGAGGGTCTCGCCGGGGCGGAAGGAGGTCGGCATGGAGCCGGCGGAGTAGCCGTAACTCCCGCGCATGCGCAGCTCGTACGAGCCGTCGCCCTCGCCGACGAGTTCGGTGTCGTGGTTGGCGGAGCCGGTCGGCGTCGCCACGAAGAAGGCGCCGTGCTGGGCGGAGACCACCGGCGTCAGCTCGCTCATGATGAGCGAGGCGACGTCGTCGAGGTCCCGGCGGCCCTGCATGAGACCGGAGATCCGGGCCAGGTTCGACTTGAGCCAGTCCTGCTCGTCGTTGGCGAGGGTGGTGTCCCGCAGGTTGGCGATCATCGTGTTGATGTTCTCCTGGAGCGCCTGGATCTCGCCGGCCGCGTCCACACCGTCGATCTTGACGTTGAGGTCGCCGCGGGTCACCGCGGTGGCGACGGCCGCGATGGCCCGCACCTGCCGGGTGAGGTTCCCGGCCATCTCGTTCACCGAGAGGGTGAGATCGCTCCAGGTGCCCTCGACGTCCCGGACCCGGGCCTGGCCGCCGAGCTGTCCGTCCGTGCCCACCTCGCGGGCGACCCGGGTGACCTCCTCGGCGAAGTTCGACAGCTGGTCGACCATCGTGTTGATGGTGTTCTTCAGCTCCTGGATCTCGCCCCGCGCCTCGATGTCGATCTTCTTGGTGAGGTCGCCCTTGGCGATGGCGGTGGTGACCGCGGCGATCTGCCGCACCTGGCCGGTGAGGTTGTCGGCCATGCTGTTCACCGAGTCGGTGAGGTCCTTCCAGGTGCCGGAACCACCGGGCACCCGGGCCTGGCCGCCGAGGATGCCGTCGGTGCCCACCTCGCGGGCCACCCGGGTCACCTCGTCGGCGAACGAGGACAGCGTCGTCACCATCGTGTTGACGGTGTCGGCGAGTTCGGCGACCTCGCCGCGCGCCTCGACGGTGACCTTCTTCGTCAGATCGCCGTTGGCGACCGCCGAGGAGACCCGGGCGATGTTCCGCACCTGGCTGGTCAGGTTGTTGGCCATCAGGTTGACGTTGTCGCTGAGGTCCTTCCAGATGCCGGTGACCCCGCGCACCCGGGCCTGCCCGCCGAGGATGCCCTCGGTGCCCACCTCTCGGGCCACCCGGGTCACCTCGTCGGCGAAGTTCGACAGCTGGTCCACCATCGTGTTGACGGTGGTGACCAGCTCCAGGATCTCGCCCTTGGCGTCGACGGTGATCTTCTTCGACAGGTCGCCGCGGGCCACCGCGGTGGTGACCTCGGCGATGTTCCGGACCTGGAAGGTCAGGTTGTTCGCCATGAAGTTCACCGACTGGGTCAGGTCCTTCCAGGTGCCGGAGACCCCCTGCACCTCGGCCTGACCGCCCAGGATGCCCTCCGTACCCACCTCGCGGGCGACCCGGGTCACCTGGTCGGCGAAGGAGGACAGCTGGTCCACCATCGTGTTGAGGGTGTTCTTCAGCTCCAGGATCTCGCCGCGCGCGTCCACGTCGATCTTCTGCGACAGGTCACCCCGCGCGACCGCCGTGGCGACCTGCGCGATGTTCCGCACCTGGGCCGTCAGGTTCCCGGCCATGCCGTTCACCGAGTCGGTGAGGTCCCGCCACACGCCGGCGACGCCCGGCACCTGCGCCTGACCGCCGAGCCGTCCGTCGGTGCCCACCTCGCGGGCCACCCGGGTCACCTGGTCCGCGAAGGCGGAGAGCTGGTCGACCATCGTGTTGATGGTGTTCTTCAGCTCCAGGATCTCGCCGCGCGCGTCCACGTCGATCTTCTGCGACAGGTCACCCCGCGCGACCGCCGTGGTCACCTGCGCGATCTGCCGCACCTGCGAGGTGAGGTTGCCGGCCATGAAGTTCACCGAGTCGGTCAGCTCGCGCCAGCGGCCGGAGACCCCGTCCACCCGCGCCTGACCGCCCAGCCGGCCCTCGCTTCAGCTCCAGCATCTCGCCGGCCACGTCCACCGTGACCTTCTGCGACAGGTCGCCGTTGGCCACCGCCGTCGTCACCTGCGCGATGTCCCGCACCTGGCCGGTCAGGTTGTGGAAGGCCGTGTTCACCGAGTCGGTGAGGTCCTTCCAGGTACCGGCCGCGCCCTGGACCTGCGCCTGCCCGCCGAGCTTCAGCTCCAGCATCTCGCCGGCCACGTCCACCGTGACCTTCTGCGACAGGTCGCCGTTGGCCACCGCCGTCGTCACCTGCGCGATGTCCCGCACCTGCGTGGTGATGTTCCGGAAGACGGTGTTGACCGAGTCCGTCAGGTCCTTCCAGGTGCCCGCCGCGCCCGGCACCTGCGCCTGCCCGCCGAGCAGACCCTCGGCACCGACCTCGCCGGACACCCGGGTCACCTCGTCGGCGAAGGTCCGCAGGGTCTCCGTCATCTGGTTGATGGTGTCGGCGAGTTGGGCGATCTCACCGCGCGCGCTCACGGTGACCTTCTGCGACAGGTCGCCGTTCGCGACCGCCGTCGTCACCTCCGCGATCCCTCTCACCTGATTGGTGAGGTTGCCCGCCATCGTGTTGACGGAGTCGGTCAGGTCCTTCCACACGCCGGCGACCCCGGCGACCTCGGCCTGACCGCCGAGCTCGCCCTCCGTGCCCACCTCGCGGGCGACCCGGGTCACCTCGGACGAGAACGACGACAGCTGGTCCACCATCGTGTTCACGGTGTTCTTCAGCGAGAGCATCTCGCCGGCCACGTTCGCCGTGACCTTCTGCGACAGGTCACCGTTGGCCACCGCCGTCGTCACCAGCGCGATGTCCCGCACCTGCGCCGTGAGCTGGTTCGCCATGGTGTTGACGGAGTCCGTGAGGTCCTTCCACGACCCGGACACGCCCCGTACGTGCGCCTGCCCGCCGAGGATGCCCTCGGTACCCACCTCGACGGCCACCCGCGTCACCTCGGACGCGAAGACCGACAGCTGGTCCACGAGGTGGTTGACGGTCCGCGCGACCTTCAGGAACTCCCCGCGCAGCGGCCGCACCGTCCCGTCGGAACCCTCCGAACGCAGGTCCATCCGCTGTTCGAGGTCACCCTCGGCGACCGCCGTCAGCACCCGGCTCACCTCGGACACCGGCCGCGCCAGATCGTCGACGAGCGCGTTCGCCGCCTCGATCGCCGCCGCCCAGGCGCCCTCGGTCGCCCCGGCCTCGAGCCGTTCGGACAGCTTGCCCTCGCGCCCGACCACCCGCCGCACCCGCGACAGCTCGCCGGTGACGTGCATCTGCCGGTCCGCGACCTCGTTGAAGACGGCCGCGATCTCGGCCATCACCCCGTCGCCGGAGACGGTCAGCCGCCTCCGCAGGTTCCCGTCGCGCATCGACACGAGCGCGGACAGCAACCGCTCCAGCGCGGCCGCGTCCACCTGCACCGTCCCCCCACGGGAACGCCCGCCCCTCGCGCGCGTGCCGCTGCCGCCGCCGCGCCGCGCCGCCGTGCCAGACTCCACCGTGACCCTCCCGAAAGGGTTCGACCGTTCCGCTCCGGCTCCCACCGAAGCATTCCCAGTGTTTCACCGCGACCGAACCAGGCGATAACAGTTCGGCAGCTTCGCACAAGGTCCCCACCCTCCGAGGGCGGAAACCGCGCGGACCGGCATCCGCGGGGACGGTGAAGGTAAGTAACCTGGCATCCGGCTGTCCAGCCGCCCCGGTCCGCCCGGCGGGGGCGGTGTGGAGCGCGTACTACCACCGGGCAGCGGGAGGGGCAGACCGAGCATGGCGGAGCCGGGCGTCGAGACGCGTACGAGGAGTGCTGTGATCACCGCGCGGGCGACTGCCACCTTCGACCCCGTCGGACGGTCCGTCGCCGCCGCCCGGGCCTTCGTCCGGGACACCCTCCAGGGCTGGGGCCACCCGGAGCTCGTGGACGACGCCGTCGTCCTGACGAGCGAGCTGGTCACCAACGCCGTCGTGCACGCCGGCACCGCCGCCGAGGTCCTCTGCCTGCGCTCCGAGGACAGCATCCGCGTCGAGGTCGCCGACCGCTACCCGGAGCGCGAGATCCCGGTCCAGAGCGGCCCCGCGATCGCGAGCCCGGACCGGGAGAACGGCCGCGGCCTGCTCCTCTGCGCCGCCCTCGCCGACCGCTGGGGCGTCGACTACTCCCCCACCCGCAAACACGTCTGGTTCCATCTGGACCTCCCGCAGCGCCCGGTCGGCACCCGCTCGGCCGGCCCGGTCCTCCCCGACGCCCTCCTCCCGGTCGCCGACAGCCGGGTCCGCGTCGCCGTCGTCCAGATCGACCAGGGCGGCGCCATCACCTCCTGGAACGAGGACGCCGAGGAGCTCTTCGGCTACGCCCCCGAGCAGGTCACCGGCAAGCCCCTGGGCGACCTCGCCGCCTGGCCGCACACCCCGGGCATCGGCACCGGCCTGGTCGAGGCCCTCCGCCTCTCCCGCTGGGAGGGCAGTTACGGGCTCCGCCGCGCCGACGGCCGCGTGATCCCCGTGTACGCCTCCCACCTGCGGGTCCGTGACGCGGCGGGCGAGCCGTCGACGGTCTGCCTCCTGGTCCGGGAGGACGAGCGCGCGGTCCTCCAGACCCCGCAGCGCCCGGCCGCCGACCCCACCGCGGAGAGCCGCACCACGGACCCCTTCGAGGTCTTCATCGGCTCCCCCGCCCCCGACGACCTGGACGGACTGCTCCAGCGCACGGTGGAGCGGGCCCGGGACATGCTCGACGGCGACGCCGCCTTCCTCCTGCTGGCCACCGACGACGAGACGGAGCTGGAGGTCCGGGCGACCACCGGCCTCCCGGCGGCCCGCCAGCGCTTCGCCCGCGTCCCCGTGGAGACCGGCGCCAGCCGCTACGGCTCCGCCCGCATGCCCGCCGTCCACGAGGACCTGGCCGCCGTCCCCGGCGCCGTCCCCCTCCTCGAGGGCACCGGCATGCGCTCGGTGGTCACCGTCCCCCTGAAGGTGGAGGGCCGTCTCACCGGCTCCCTGGGCGTCGCCGCCGAGGCCGCGAACCGCTACTCGAACGAGGAGGCCCTCCGCCTCCAGTTCGCTGCCGACCGCATCGCCCTGGCCGTGGAGTCCGCCCGCCTGGGCGAGCTGGAACGCCTCCGCCGCGGCTCCCTCAGCTTCCTCGTCGAGGCGTCCGACCTGCTGGCCGGCACCCTCGACCGCGACCAGACCCTGGCCCTGATGGCCCAGATGACGGTCCCCACCCTGGCCACCTGGTGCGCGGTCTACACGATCGCCGACCCGGCCTCCGACCCGTACCTGTCGTACGTGCTCCACGAGGACGAGGACCGCATCGACGGCCTGAAGGCGCTGCTGCACTCCATCGCCCCGCCCGACCCGGTGCCGAGCCCCGGCGCCCGGCTCTGGACGGCCCCGGGCGACGCCGCCCACCGGGCCGCGCTGGCCGCCTCGGCCCGCGAGCTGGAGCACCTGGGCAGCCCGCTCTCCTCCGGCATCGACACCGCCCTGGCCACGGCCGGCACGGTCGCCGGCGAGACGGTCGTCCTGCCGCTGGTCGCGCGCAACCGCGTCATCGGCATGCTGACCCTGGGCCGCCCGGCCGAGGACCACTTCCGTCAGGAGATCCTGGAGCTCGCCGAGGACCTCTCGCGCCGGGCCGCCCTGGCCCTGGACAACGCGCGCCTGTACTCGGAGCGCAACGCCATCAGCCAGTCCCTCCAGCGCAGCCTCCTGCCGCCCGAGCTCCCCAAGATCCCCGGCGTCGAGGTGGACGTGATCTACCGCGCGGCCGGCGAGGGCAACGAGGTCGGCGGCGACTTCTACGACGTCTTCCCGATCAGGGAGGACGTGTACGGCTTCGCCATCGGCGACGTCTGCGGTACGGGCCCGGAGGCGGCAGCCGTGACGGGCCTGGCCCGGCACGCCCTGCGCCTGCTGGCCCGCGAGGGCTTCGGCGGCCCCGCCGTCCTGGAGCGCCTGAACGCGGCCATCCTCGACGAGGGCGCCCGCAGCCGCTTCCTGACCCTCCTGTACGGCGAGCTCCGCCCGCAGCCCGACGGCTCGGCGATCCTGAAGGTGGTCTGCGCGGGCCATCCGCTCCCGCTGCGCCTCCGCCCGGACGGCACGGTCTCCCCGGCCGCCGAGCCCCAGCCGCTGCTGGGCGTGATGGAGGACCTGGAGCTGTACGAGGAGACCTTCACGCTCGACCCGGGCGATGTCCTCCTCTGCGTCACGGACGGCGTCACCGAGCGCCGCGAGGGCACCCGCATGCTGGGCGACGACGGCCTCGCCGACGCCCTCAGGACCTGTACGGGCCTGACCGCAGGCGCGGTCGGCGGCCGCATCCTCCGCGCGGTCGAACGCTTCGCCCACGCTCCCGCCTCGGACGACATGGCCATCCTGACGATGCGCCTGAGGGAACCGGACCCGAGCTGACACCACGCGGCCGGCGTCTCCCGACGGAGACGCCGGCACCGCGCATCTGTTTCCCGGTACAAACGCAAAAAGGCCCCCGCCATCTGGCGGGGGCCTTTTCTCTGAGCCCTTTAACGGAATCGAACCGTTGACCTTCTCCTTACCATGGAGACGCTCTGCCGACTGAGCTAAAAGGGCGGGTTGTTCGGCGGTGTCCTACTCTCCCACAGGGTCCCCCCTGCAGTACCATCGGCGCTGAAAGGCTTAGCTTCCGGGTTCGGAATGTAACCGGGCGTTTCCCTAACGCTATGA
>NZ_JOGX01000100.1 GCF_000719555.1 Streptomyces sp. NRRL F-5727 | reverse complement strand
GGCGGCCCCGCGGCGTCAGGTGCGTGCTCTCGGCGTGCCGGGTGGAAGTCCTCGTACTGGACGTACTCGGGCTTTCACCCGGTGCGGCGAGAGCGCGTGTATGGCGTCGCGGGGCAGGCGGGAGTTTGACGACAGGGCCTAGGGCCGCTGGGCCCGTACGAGCACCGCGCCCGCCTCCGTCCAGTCGTACAGCACCGAACGGCCCGCCCTCCTCCGGCGTACCAGCCCGGCCTCGTGCAGCACCTTCAGGTGACGGCCCACCGACCCGAGGCCCTGGCCCGTCAGCGCCACCAACTGGCTGGTGGAGAGCGGAGCTTCGAGGCGCAGCAGGACGCCCGCCCGGGCCGGTCCGAGCAGCGCGCCCAGCGCCTCCGGCACCGCCGGGCCCGCCCCGTGCGCCAGAACTCCCGCGCAGGGGTAGACGATCGCGTACCGTTCGTCCCCCTCCCGCGTCGCGTCCCACGACACCCAGCCCGTCTTCGGCGTCACCGGCACGAGCAGCAGCCGGCCGCCCTCGACCGAACGCGGGGGATAGTCACGGGCGTTGACCTGGAGCCTGCCGTTCCCCAGCCACCGCATCTTCCCCGGGCACAGCTCGTCCAGCGCCGCCGCCCAGCCGTCCCGCGCGAGCCGGGCGGTCCTGGCCGTCACATCGGCCTCCATCACCCGGCGCCGCCGCGGCCACTCCGGCAGCACCGTCTCCCGCCACACCCAGGTCAGCAACTCCGCGAGCCGCTCCGGCAGATCGCGCGCCGAGACCAGCGGCTCCGGCACCGGGCCGCCGACCGAGACCGCCAGGTCGGCCAGGGCGGCCCGCCGGCCGGTCGCGCGGACCACCGCCACCTCCTCCTCGAAGCACCGCTCGCCCTCGCCCAGCGGGGTGGGCGTGAGGAAGTCCGCGTTCCAGGTCGGGCTGATCGCCGCCCGGACCAGCAGCCCGTCCAGCGGCTCCGCCGCGATCCGCGCCCGGTAGGCCGGCAGGTGCTCCGCCAGCCACCTGCGCTCACCGGGGTGCCCGGCCCGCCCGGCGTGCAGCGCCTTCAGCGCGGCGACGGTCTCGGCGAGCGGCGACACCACGAACCGGCCGCCCGCGAGCGTGTCCGCCCCGATCCGCCACCACCCCATGCCCGGCCCCTCCCCGCTCGTTCCCGCGCTCCTTCTCTCCTGGTGCATGAGCGCTGAGCACCGAGCCTCGCCGCTCGCCCGGCCCGGCGCACACTGTTTCGCGGTCCCGCGAAACAGTACCGGCGCCCCTCCCGGCCTCCCCAGAATCCCCGGCACGCCCCTCTCCGCCTCCGAGGCGCCCGCCCAGGCGGGCTACCGCGACCTGTTCCGCACCCCCGAGTTCACGCCCCTCTTCCTCGCCGGCTCCGCGCAGACCGCCGCCCAGACCGTGGCCGGGCTCGGCCTCGCCACGCTCGTCTTCCGCGCCACCGGCTCCCCGCTGCTCAGCGCGCTCGCGATGTTCGGGCCCTCGCTCGCGCAGCTGCTCGGCGCCACGACCCTGCTCTCCGCCGCCGACCGGCTTCCGCCCCGTACCGCGCTGACCGTCGTCGCCGCCGTCTTCGCGGCGGGGACGGGCCTCCAGGCCGTGCCCGGGCTGCCGCTCGGCGCCGCCTTCGCGCTGCTCGCGGTCCTCGGGGTCGTCGGGTCGCTGGGCGGGGGCGTGCGGTACGGGCTCCTCGGCGAGATCCTGCCGCGCGAGCGCTATCTGCTCGGCCGCTCGGTGCTGAACATGGCCGCCGGCGTCTGCCAGATCGCCGGCTTCGCCACCGGCGGCGTGCTCCTCGCCGTGCTTTCCGCGCGCGGCACCCTCCTCGCCGGCGCCGGCCTCTACCTCCTCGCCGGACTGCTCTACCGCTGGGGGCTCACCGCCCGCCCGCCCCGCGCCGGCGGCCGGATCTCGGCGGCCCGGACCTGGCGGACCAACGTCCGGCTGCTCGCCGACCGGCCCCGCCGTCTCCTCTATCTGGCGCTGTGGGTGCCCAACGGGCTGATCGTCGGCTGCGAGGCGCTCTTCGTGGCGTACGACCCCGACCGGGCCGGTCTGCTCTTCGCCTGCGCCGCCGCCGGCATGCTCGCCGGGGACACGGTCCTGGGGCGGTTCGTGCCGGCGCGGCTGCGGGGGCGGCTCGGCGCGCCCCTCCAGGCCCTGCTGGCCGCCCCGTACCTGCTCTTCGCGCTCGGTACGGGGCTGCCTGCGGTGGCGGCGGGCGCGGCCGTGGCGGTCTCCGCCGTCGGCTACGGCGCGAGCCTGCTCTACCAGGAGCGGCTGCTGGCGCTGGTCCCGGACGAGTCGAGCGGGCACGCGCTCGGCCTGCACGGTTCCGGGATGCTCGCCTGCCAGGGTCTCGCCGCCGCCCTGGCGGGCGGTCTCGCGCAGCTCACCTCGCCGGCGACGGCGATGGCCCTGCTGGCCGTGGCCTCGCTCGCCGTCACCGCCGCCCTCACCGCGGGGCTGTCGAGCGCAGCACCACCGTCTCCTCGCACGGCCCGTCGGCGAACAGCTTGAGCGCCTCCATCTCGTCCTTGTCGACCGAGAGCCCCCAGCGCAGCTTCGTCCCCACCCACTCGCCGACGTAGCGGCAGTAGGCGGCGTTCCCGTCGGGCACCCAGGCGGCCGGATCCTGGCCGGCCTTCGCCTTCTGGCTGCGGGCGGTGACGGCGACCAGGGTCGCCGCGGCGCCCTGGTCGTTGGCGTACCGCGCCCGCCGGGCCGCCGTCCAGCCGGACGCCCCCGAGGCCCACGCCTCCTCCAGCGGGACGAGGTGGTCGACCCGGAGCAGCGCCGGGTCGGTGACGGACTGGCCGTCGTAGTACGAGGTCCACCGGCCGCCGGTGAGCGCGCAGCCGGTCCCGGTCGTGGGCGCCTCGACGGCCTCCGCGAGCAGCACCTCGGCGCGGGTGTCGCAGGCGTCGGCGGTGTCGAGGCCCTTGTCCCAGTGCGGGAAGGCCGACTCCTGGTACCCCGTGGAGTCCTCGGTGGCCTCGGCCAGTTCGGCGAGCGCGTCCGGGAAGAGCTGGACGCCGGCGGGGGCGGCGGGCGCGGCGGGGGACGGGGCGGCGAGCGGGGACAGGACGAGGGCGAGCGGGACGAGCCCGCGCATCAGGTTCTTGATCACGTACCGGTGGATAGCGCCGCCGCCGGGGCGCACGGGCGGCGAATCGCGGTGCGCTCCTCCGTGCGGGTGCGGATGTTCACCGCAGAAACGATGCGCTGTCCCGGCGCGGGGGAGGCCGTCCTGGTGCGGGGGACGCTGTCCGGCGCGGGGAGGCTGGCCCGGTGCGGCGGGGACGACGAAAGAGCGCGGAACCAGGGACCGTAAACCTGGTTCCGCGCTCTCGTCTGGTGACCGCCCGGCGGTGCGAGGCTGGCGCGACAGGACGTTCGCACCACCGGGCGGAGACGGTGGGCTCCCCTGGGGGGAGCGGGCGTTGGGACCGCGGCGGCTCCGGCGGACGCTTCGGCCGGTCCCTTCCTTCAGGTCTGGAAGGGGGGCCTGATGTGTCCTGGCCACCGCACTGGCTCGGAGCCGCCGCGGTCCTCACGCTGTCCGGATCACCGGCCACCCCTCATCCGGGCCGGCGATCCGGACGGCGTACGGCGCTGACCTCCCGTCAGTCGCCGTACGCGGTCTGGGAATCCGAGAAGGACTAGTCCTCGCGCAGGGCGCGGACGGCCTCCTCGACGCGCTTGCCGTACTCGGGGTCGGCGGCGGCGAAGTGGGCGATGTTCTTCTCGATGACGTCCTCGCGGGACACCTGGGAGAGACCGCCGGCGATGTTGGCGATCAGCCGGGACTTCTCCTCCTCCGACATCAGCCGGTAGAGCTCGCCGGCCTGGAAGAAGTCGTCGTCCTTGGTGTGCTGCGGGGCCGCGTGGGTGCCGGTCCAGCCGTGGATCGCGAGCGGCGCGGAGAGCGGCGCGTCGGTCTGGGCCGGGCCCTGGTACGAGTTGGGCTCGTAGTTCTTGTCGTACCGCGAGCCGTTGCGGGTCGCCATGAAGCCGTCGCGGCCGTAGTTCTCGGCGACCGTCGCCTTGGGGGCGTTCACCGGGAGCTGGGTGTGGTTGACGCCGAGGCGGTAGCGGTGGGCGTCCGCGTAGGCGAAGAGACGGCCCTGCAGCATCTTGTCCGGCGAGGGGCCGATGCCCGGCACGAAGTTGTTCGGGGAGAACGCGGCCTGCTCGACCTCGGCGAAGACGTTGTCCGGGTTGCGGTCGAGGACCATCCGGCCGACGCGCTGGAGCGGGTAGTCGGCGTGCGGCCACACCTTGGTGAGGTCGAACGGGTTGAAGCGGTAGTCGGCGGCCTCGGCGGCCGGCATGACCTGCACGTAGAGGGTCCACGACGGGTTCACGCCGCGCTCGATCGCCTGGAGCAGGTCGGTCTGGTGCGAGTTGGCGTCCTTGCCGACGAGTTCGGCGGCCTGCTCGGCGGAGAGGGAGCGGATGCCCTGGTTCGTCTTGAAGTGGTACTTGACGAAGAACGCCTCGCCCGCCTCGTTGGTCCACTGGTAGGTGTGCGAGCCGTAGCCGTTCATGTGACGGTACGAGGCCGGGATGCCGCGGTCGCCCATGAGCCAGGTGATCTGGTGGGTGGCCTCGGGGGCGTGCGCCCAGAAGTCCCAGACGTTGTCCGGCTCCTGCTTGCCCGTGAAGGGGTCGCGCTTCTGCGAGTGGATGAAGTCGGGGAACTTGATCGGGTCCTTGATGAAGAACACCGGGGTGTTGTTGCCGACGAGGTCGTAGTTGCCCTCCTCGGTGTAGAACTTCACCGCGAAGCCGCGCGGGTCGCGGACCGCGTCCGCGCCGCCGAGCGAGTCGGCCACGGTCGAGAAGCGGATGAACAGCTCCGTCTTCTTGCCCACCTCGGAGAGGAAGTCGGCCTTGGTGAAGCCGGTGACGTCGTCGGTCACCTCGAAGTAGCCGTACGCGCCGGAGCCACGGGCGTGCACCACGCGCTCCGGGATCCGCTCACGGTTGAAGCGCGCGAGCTTCTCCAGCAGGTGCTGGTCCTGGAGGAGCAGAGGGCCGCCGACGCCGGCGGTGGCGGAGTTCTGGTTGTCGGCGACGGGGGCGCCGGACTCGGTCGTAAGCACGCGCTGCGTCATGTGTCGGGGCGGCCTTTCCGTACGGATGCTGCTGACGATGCGTGGAGACTAAGGATGCTCTTCCGACGGCGTCAACAGTTTGTTGAAATTGAAGTGTGGTGTTCCGGTCGGCGGCGGCGCCTTGGGCGCGACAGGACAGGTGTCAGCACCGCCGCCGACCGGAAATCTGGGGCCCCGCCGAGGCGGGGCGTCGGCTCAGAGCTGCGCGCCGGAGAGACGCTCGACGGCGCGGAGCAGGGCCGAGTGGTCCAGGCCGCCGTCACCCTGCGCGCGCAGCGAGGCGACGAGCTGGGCGACCACGGCGCCGACCGGGAGGGCCGCGCCGACGTTGCGGGCGGCGTCGGTCACGATGCCCATGTCCTTGTGGTGCAGGTCGATCCGGAAGCCGGGCTTGAAGTCCCGGTTCAGGAAGTTGTCCTTCTTGCGGGTCAGCACGGTCGAGCCGGCCAGACCGCCGTTGAGGACGTCGAGGGCGGCCTGCAGGTCCACGCCGGACTTCTCCAGGAAGACCACGGCCTCGGCGCACGCCTGGATGTTCACGGCGACGATGAGCTGGTTGGCCGCCTTGACCGTCTGGCCGGAGCCGTGCGGGCCGCAGAGCACGATGACCTTGCCGAGGGCCTCCAGGATCGGGAGGGCCTCGTCGAAGTCGGCCTGCTCGCCGCCGACCATGATCGAGAGCACGGCCTCGATGGCGCCGGCCTCGCCGCCGGAGACGGGGGCGTCGATGACGCGGATGCCCTTCTCCTTGGCGTTCTTGGCCAGGTCGACCGAGGTCTGCGGGGTGATCGACGACATGTCGATGATCAGGGCGCCCCGCTTGGCGTTCTCCAGGATGCCCTCGGGGCCGTAGGAGATCGCCTCGACCTGCGGGGAGGCGGGCACCATCGTGATGATCACGTCGGCGTCCTTGACGGCCTCGGCGATCGAGCCGGCCGCGGTGCCGCCGGCGGCGGCCAGGCGGTCGAGCTTGTCCTGCTCCAGGGTGAAGCCGGTGACGGAGTAGCCGGCCTTGATCAGGTTCTCGGACATGGGGGAGCCCATGATGCCGAGGCCGATCCACGCGATCGCCGGGCGGGCGGGCTGGGGGGAGCTGGGGAGGTTGCTCATGGGGGTGCCTCTCAAAACAAGGTGGTACGGGGAGGGGGCCTGCGTCAGCGGGCCGGGCGGGCCTCTGCGGCGAGCCATTCGAAGGACGCGGCGGCGTCGGCGGCCTTGTACTCCAGGCCGACCCAGCCGTCGTAACCGGCCTTCCTCAGCTCGTCGAGGAGCTGCTCCAGCGGGAGTTCACCGGTGCCCGGGGCGCCGCGGCCCGGCATGTCCGCGATCTGCACGTGGCCGGTCTTGTCCGCGTACCGCGCGATGACGGCGCTGACGTCCTCGCCGTTCATGGCCAGGTGGTAGATGTCGAGGAGGAACTTGGCGTTGCCGAGCCCGGTGGCCTCGTTCACCTTGTCGACGACCTCGATCGCGGAGGGGGCGCTCACCAGCGGGTAGAGCGGCGACTCCGGCTTGTTCAGGGTCTCGATCAGCAGGATCGCGCCGACGCGGTCGGCGGCGCGGGCGGCCAGGACCAGGTTCTCCAGGGCGAGGGCGTCCTGGACCTCCGGGTCGACGCCCTCCACGCGGTTGCCGTAGAGCGCGTTGAGCGCCTTGCAGCCGACCGAGGCGGCGAAGTCCGCGGCGATGTCGATGTTGGCCCTGAAGCGGTCGGACTCCTCGCCCGGGACCGAGACCGCGCCGCGGTCCGGGCCGGGGAGCTGCCCGGCGTAGAAGTTCAGGCCCACCAGCTGGGTGCCGGCGTCCTCCAGGGCTTTCCTGAGGGCGTCGAGCTCACTCTGCTCGGGGGTGGCGGTGTCGATCCAGGGCCACCACAGCTCGACCGCGGTGAAGCCGGCCGCGGCGGCGGCCGCGGGGCGCTCCAGGAGCGGGAGTTCCGTGAAGAGGATCGACAGGTTCACATCGAAGCGCTGGTCCGAGCCGGCGCCTTCTGAGAAGCGGGCCATGAGGGGCGGCGCTCCTTCCGTATTGCGGAAGTCGTTTTCTGTCTGACGGAAGGTTGCCGGGCGAGCGTCCGACTTGTCAAGAGGTCCCCGCAGGTCCGGGGCTCCCCAGTGGCCCGAACGGGCCGTAGCGTGGGGGCATGGTGCGTTTGAGAGTGGAGTTCACGACCGAGCCGTTCGACCTCGACGAGGCGCCGGCGCACGCGGTCGTGGCCCGTGAGGTCATCCAGTCGGCCGAACTGGACGCGGTCGATGTCGGCCCCTTCGGCAACACCGCGGAAGGCGGCGCCGACGCCGTGCTCACCGCCGTCGACGAGCTGCTGCGCAAGGCGCTCGGTGCCGGTGCCACCCGGGTCTCGCTCCAGGTCAACGTGATCGGTGAGGGCGGGGAGGACGCGAAGTGACCGAGCACCCCTTGGCGGCGGCGGTGAAGCCGCTGGTCGACGCGATGGGCGCGGAGCTCCTCGAGCCCGCTCAGGCGGCGGCGGACGACGTCGTCCTGTCCTGGGAGGGCGAGGACGTCCTCGCCGTACGGCTGCCGCAGCTCTCGGACTCGCTGGACCACATCCTCGCGGCGATGGAGCGGCGGCACGGGATGCCGCTGTCGGAGCTCGACCGCAAGAGCAAGCAGGAGGTCGTCCGCGTCCTGGAGGCCCGCGGCGCCTTCTCGGTGCGGCACGGGGTGGAGACGGTGGCGGGGGCACTGGGTGTCAGCCGCTTCACCGTCTACAACTACCTGAACAGGGAAAACGCCTCCAAGAACGCGTAGTTGATCAAGAGCAGGCACAAGCCGTCGTCCACGTGTCGGGACGGCGGCTTTTGTAACGCCGATTTTTCAACAAAGTGTTGACGTGTTGTTGTCGAGGGCGTTAGCTATCCGCAGCCCGTCCGACGCACAGCGAAAAACAGCCACGGAGGCTTCCCGTGACTTCAGGTACGACACCGGGCCTCACCCGGTTCAACACCTCGGCGGACAGCGAGGCCCGCGCCGCGCTCCACGAGGTGTGCTCCAGCTCGGCGTGGGGGAGCAGGATCCTCGCCCAGCGCCCGTACACCACCGCCGAAGCCCTCTTCCTCGCGAGCGACGCCGCCACGGCCGAGCTCACCGCCGAGGACCTGGCCGAGGCGATGGCGGGCCACCCGCCGATCGGTCGTCCGAAGGAAGGGGATGCCACCTCCACCCGCGAGCAGAGCGGGATGGCCGGTGCCTCCGCCGAGCTCAAGGCCGAGATGCTCGAACTGAACCTGGCCTACCAGGAGAAGTTCGGCCACGTCTTCCTCATCTGCGCCACCGGCAGGACCGGCGAGCAGATGCGCGACGCGGTCAAGGACCGGATCGGCAACGCGCCCGAGCAGGAGCGCGAGATCGTCCGCGCCGAACTGGGCAAGATCAACCGCATCCGGCTCACCCGACTCGTAGAGGAAGAGAGCGCCGCATGAGCACCGACACCACGGCCTCGGTGTCCACCCACATCCTGGACACCAGCATCGGTCGCCCCGCGGAGGGCGTGGCGATCACGCTCGCCGCCCGCGCCGGCTCCGACGCCGCCTGGGTCGCGCTCGGCGGCTCGGCCACCGACGCCGACGGACGGTGCAAGGACCTGCCGGCCCTGCCGGTCGGCACCACCCACGTACGCCTCGACTTCGAGACCGAGGCGTACTTCCTGAGCAAGCAGAACCAGCAAGCCGAGGCGCAGCAGGACGCCCCCGCGAATCGGGACAGCGGTCCGGCCGGTGCTTTCTTCCCGGAGGTGGCGATCACGTTCGCCGTCAAGCCGGGCGAGCACTACCACGTACCGCTGCTGCTCAACCCGTTCGGCTACTCCGTTTACCGAGGGAGCTAGCAGACATGACACCCCTTTCCCGCCCTGCCCACCCTGTGATCCTCGGCCAGAACCAGTACGGCAAAGCAGAGAACCGCGTCGTCAAGATCACGCGGGACGGCGCCACCCACCACATCAAGGACCTGAACGTCTCCGTCGCCCTCTCCGGCGACCTCGACGACGTCCACCTCACCGGCTCCAACGCCCACTGCCTCCCCACCGACACGACGAAGAACACCGTCTTCGCGTTCGCCAAGGAGTACGGCATCGAGTCCGCCGAGCAGTTCGGCATCCACCTCGCCCGCCACTTCGTGACGAGCCAGGAGCCGATCAAGCGGGCCCGGATCCGGATCGAGGAGTACGCCTGGGAGCGCATCGCCTCCTCCGACGCCAACTCCAAGTTCATCGGCGCCGACGAGGTCAACCACTCCTTCGTCCGCAAGGGCCAGGAGACCCGGGTCACCCAGATCACCTACGACGGCGAGAAGTGGGAGGTCATCTCCGGCCTCAAGGACCTCGTCGTCATGAACTCCACCAACTCGGAGTTCTGGGGCTACATCAAGGACAAGTACACCACCCTCCAGGAGGCGTACGACCGCATCCTGGCCACCCAGGTCTCCGGCCGCTGGCGGTTCAACTGGACCGACGACGACCAGCGCATGCCCAACTGGGAGCGGTCCTACGAGCAGACCAGGCGCCACATGCTCGAAGCCTTCGCCGAGACCTACTCGTACTCCCTCCAGCAGACGCTGTACCAGATGGCCACGCGGATCATCAACCACCGCGCGGAGATCGACGAGGTGCGCTTCTCGCTCCCCAACAAGCACCACTTCCTGGTGGACCTGGAGCCCTTCGGGCTGAAGAACGACAACGAGGTCTACTACGCCGCGGACCGCATGTACGGCCTGATCGAGGCCACGGTCCTGCGTGACGGCGCCGAGGCGCTGATCCCGGTCGACATGACCAATCTCTGAGTGGCACCACATCTCTGAGCGGCACTGAGTGACCCGGTCCCCGCCCGCCCGCAGTCGGGCGGGGACCGGCACCAGACCGGAGGGAACCCAGCATGGCACTGCCCGCACAGGGGCCGGCGTCCGCCGAAGGCCCGTGTCCCACCCCGTCGTCCACCCCGGCCCCGTCCCAGGCCGCCTGCCATCCGGTGGACGAGAAGCTTCCCGCCTCGCGGCTCGTCCCCGCCGCGCTCCAGCACATCGCCGCCATGTACGCGGGCGTCGTCACCCCTCCGCTCATCATCGGCCAGGCCGTCGGCCTGGACGCGGCCGGGATGACCCGGCTCATCGCCGCGAGCCTGCTGATCGCCGGACTCGCCACCCTCCTGCAGACCCTCGGCGTCCGGAACCTCGCCGGCAACCGGCTCCCGTTCGTCAACGCCGCCTCCTCCGCGGG
Source organism: Streptomyces sp. NRRL F-5727 (assembly GCF_000719555.1). GTDB lineage: Bacteria > Actinomycetota > Actinomycetes > Streptomycetales > Streptomycetaceae > Streptomyces. The sequence goes on along the minus strand of NZ_JOGX01000100.1, from coordinate 5,417 downwards.
CATCGCCCCCATGCTGGCCATCGCCGAGACGAGCGCCCCCGGGCACCAGCTCCCCGCCATCTACGGCGCGGTCATGGTCGCCGGCGTCTTCTGCCTCGCCGTCGGCCCCTTCTTCGGCCGGCTGCTGCGCTTCTTCCCGCCGCTCGTCACCGGCGTCGTCATCACCCTGATCGGCGTCACCCTGATGCCGGTGCCCGTCAGCTGGGCCCAGGGCGGCGACAGGACCGCCGCCGACTTCGGCGCCATGAAGCACCTCGCCCTCGCCGGCTTCACCCTGGTCGTCGTCCTGCTCTTCCAGCGCTTCGGCCGCGGCTTCCTCCGGCAGATCGCCCTGCTCCTCGGCCTGTTCATCGGCACCCTCGCCGCGATCCCCTTCGGGATGGCCGACTTCACCGCCCTGCGCGAGGCGCCCGTCGCCGCGCTGCCCGCCCCCTTCGCCTTCGGCGTCCCCGAGTTCCAGCCCGCCGCGATCCTCTCCCTGTGCATCGTGATGTTGGTCCTCATGACCGAGTCCAGCGCCTGCATGCTCGCCCTCGGCGAGATCTGCGACCGGCCCAGCGACGGGAGGACCATCACCCGCGGGCTGCGCACCGACGGCGTCGCCACCCTGCTCGGCCCCGTCTTCGGCGGCTTCCCGACCTCCGCCTTCGCGCAGAACGTCGGCGTCGTCTCGCTCACCCGGGTCCGCTCCCGCTACGTGGTCGCCGTCGCCGGCGGCGCCCTCCTGGTGCTCGGCGCCTTCCCGGTCCTCGGCGCGGTGGTCTCCCTGGTCCCGATGCCCGTCCTCGGGGGCGCCGGCATCGTCCTCTTCGGCTCCATCGCGGTCAGCGGCATCCGGACCCTCTCCGAGGCCGGACTCGACGACAGCTCCAACATCATCCTGGTGGCCGTCGCGCTCGGCGCGGGCATCATCCCGCTCGCCGCGCCCACCTTCTACGCCGGATTCCCCGCCTGGGCGCAGACCGTGCTCGGCTCCGGCATCAGCGCGGGCGCGCTCGTCGCCGTCCTGCTGAACCTGTTCTTCCACCATCTCGGCACCCGGAGCCGTCACACGGCCCCGGCACTCAAATCCTCCTAGGGTCCTGCCGTGCCCACCCCACCCATGAGGAATGAAGGAAGCACCGCCATGGCAGCACCTTCGGCAGCCCAGCGCATCGTCATCGAGAACGCGGCGATCGCCACCGTCGACGCGAACGACACCGAGTACGCCTCCGGGTACCTCGTCGTCGCCGGCAACAGGATCGAGTCCCTCGGCGCCGGCAAGGCCCCCGAGAACCTGGAGAACGTGGTCCGGCGGATCGACGCCACCGGCCACCTGGTCACCCCGGGCCTGGTCAACACCCACCACCACTTCTACCAGTGGATCACCCGGGGCCTGGCCACCGACCACAACCTCTTCAACTGGCTGGTCGCGCTCTACCCGACCTGGGCCCGCATCGACGAGCAGATGGTGCGCGTCGCCGCCCAGGGCTCGCTCGCCATGATGGCCCGCGGCGGCGTCACCACCGCCATGGACCACCACTACGTCTTCCCGCAGGGCTCCGGCGACCTCTCCGGCGCCATCATCGGCGCCGCCTCCGAGATGGGCGTGCGCTTCACCCTGGCCCGCGGCTCCATGGACCGCAGCGAGAAGGACGGCGGCCTGCCGCCGGACTTCGCCGTCGAGACCACCGAGGGCGCGCTCGCCGCGACCGAGGAGACCGTCAAGAAGCACCACGACGCCTCCTTCGACTCGATGACGCAGGTCGCCGTCGCCCCCTGCTCGCCCTTCTCCATCTCCACCGAGCTGCTCCGCGAGGGTGCCGCCCTCGGCCGCCGCCTCGGCGTGCGCATGCACACCCACGGCTCGGAGACCGTGGAGGAGGAGAAGTTCTGCCACGAGCTCTTCGGCATGGGCCCGACCGACTACTTCGAGTCGACCGGCTTCCTCGGCGAGGACGTGTGGATGGCGCACTGCGTCCACATGAACGACTCCGACATCGCGGCCTTCGCCCGTACGAAGACCGGTGTCGCCCACTGTCCGTCGTCCAACGCGCGCCTCGCCGCCGGCATCGCCCGCGTCCCCGACATGCTGAAGGCGGGCGTCCCGGTCGGCCTCGGCGTCGACGGCACCGCCTCCAACGAGTCCGGCGAGCTCCACACCGAACTCCGCAACGCCCTGCTGATCAACCGCCTCGGCGCCCACCGCGAGTCCGCGCTCAACGCCCGCCAGGCCCTCCGCCTCGGCACCTACGGCGGCGCGCAGGTCCTCGGCCGCGCCGACAGCATCGGCTCGCTGGAGGCCGGCAAGCTCGCCGACTTCGTCCTCTGGAAGATCGACGGCCTCGGCCACTCCTCGATCGCCGACCCGGTCACCGCCATCGTCTTCGGCGCGGCGGCCCCGGTCACCGCCTCCTTCGTCAACGGCAAGCAGATCGTGGAGAACAACCGCCTGCTCACCGTCGACGAGGACACCATCGCGCGCGACGCGCGCACGGAGGCCCAGCGCCTGGCCCGCATCGCGGCCCAGGGCTGACGCTCCCCCCGGAGTCCGGTCGAGGGGGACGGCCCTCGACCGGTCGCCGCGGACCCGAACCGGCTCCGCGGCAGCCCGACCGGGCGGCGCCGTACGCACCAGTCGTACGGCGCCCCCCGGGACGGCGACCCGTGCCCGCACCCCCACCGGGCGCCCCGTCCCCGCGCCGCACCCCCTCCTCCGGCGCCTCGCACCACCCCGCACCGAGCCGCACCTCCTGCACTTCGCACCGCATCGCACCACCTCCCTGACACCCGCGTCACCGCCGACGTGTACCCGACCGGAGGAACCGCCGTGGCCGACGAGCCCCAGGTTCGCAATGCACAAGACGCAGGCACCGCCCCGGAAGACCGGACCAAGCATCCGGTCGACGAGACCCTGCCCCCACTGAAGATGTTCACCAGCGGCCTCCAGCACGTGGCCGCCATGTACGCGGGCGTGGTGGCCCCGCCGCTGATCGTCGGAGCGGCCGTCGGCCTCTCCGGCACCGAACTCACCTTCCTGACCGGCGCCAGCCTCTTCACCGCCGGCCTCGCGACCTTCCTCCAGACCCTCGGCGTCTGGAAGATCGGGGCCAAGCTCCCCTTCGTCAACGGCGTCACCTTCGCCGGCGTCGCCCCGATGCTCGCCATCGTCGACACGACGGAGAACAAGGCCGACGCGCTGCCCGTCATCTTCGGCGCGATCATCGTCGCCGGTCTCCTCGGCTTCCTGGCCGCGCCCTGGTTCTCCCGCCTCGTGCGGTTCTTCCCGCCGGTCGTCACCGGCACCGTCATCACCCTGATCGGCATCTCGCTGCTGCCGGTCGCCTTCGGCTGGGCCCAGGGGCCCAACCCGGCGGCGGAGGACTACGGTTCGGGCAGATTCCTCGCCCTGGCCGCCGTCACCCTCGCGATCGTCCTGCTGCTGCGCCGCTTCACCCGCGGCTTCCTCAAGCAGATCGCGGTCCTCGTCGGCCTCGTCCTCGGCACCCTGATCGCCATACCCTTCGGCGTCACCGACTTCTCCCCGGTGACCGAGGCGGACCTCGTCGGCTTCCCCAGCCCCTTCCACTTCGGCGCCCCGCAGTTCGCCCTCGCCGCGATCATCTCGATGTGCGTCGTCATGCTGGTCTCGATGACCGAGTCCACCGCCGACATGCTGGCGCTCGGCGAGATCGTCGAGCGGCCCGCCGACGAGAAGACCATCGCCGCCGGTCTGCGCGCCGACACCCTCGGCTCGGCGATCAGCCCGCTCTTCAACGGCTTCATGTGCAGCGCCTTCGCCCAGAACGTCGGCCTGGTCGCCATGACCCGGATCCGCAGCCGCTTCGTCGTCGCCTGCGGCGGCGGCCTGCTCGTCCTGATGGGCCTCTCGCCGGTGATGGCCTCGCTGATCTCGGTCGTGCCCCGCCCGGTGCTCGGCGGCGCGGGCGTCGTCCTCTTCGGCTCGGTCGCCGCCAGCGGCATCCAGACCCTGGTCAAGGCCGGCCTGGAGAAGGACAACAACGTCCTCATCGTCGCCGTCTCGCTGGCGGTCGGCATCATTCCGATCACCAAGCCGGACTTCTACCACGCCTTCCCGGAGACCGCGCAGATCATCCTGGACTCCGGCATCTCCACCGGCTGCGTCGCGGCCGTCCTGCTCAACGTGGTCTTCAACCACTTCGGCGGGCGCCGGGACGACGACGAGGTGACGGCGCCGATGGAGCCGGGCGAGGAGATCTCCGAGACCCGCGCCAAGACGGTCCACGCCCACTAGGACCCGCCCCAGGACCCGTCCCGGGAACCACCCCGGGAACCGTCCCGCCCGCCCCGGGCCCCGCGCACCCCGCGGGGCCCGGGGCGGCGTCGTGCCCGCCGCCCTCACGCCGACTCCAGCGCGATCCGCCGGGCGCACTCCCCGGCCAGCGCCGGATACGCGGCGGCGATCGCCTCGTACAGCCTGCGCCGCAGCAGCCGTTCGGCCTCGCGGCGGCCGGTGTCGCCGTACAGCCCGTCGAGCAGCGTCTCGTACCGCGCCAGCGCCTGCCGCAGATAGCCCACCTGCCACCGGACCAGCGAGCCGGCCGGCGCCGGACCGCCCCGCCCGGCCGGGGCGCGCGCGGTCAGCAGGTGCCGGTGGCGGACCGCCCGCCGCTCCAGCTCGGCCGCGGGCAGCCGCGGCACCTCGATCGGCTCGGCCCGGATCGCCGCGAGCACGGCGGCCCGCCGCGTCCCGGCGAGCACCCCGACGGCGGCGCTCCGGCGGGCCTCCACCAGCGCCGTCGACGCCGCCCTGAACTCCGGCGTCCGCTCCACCGCCTCCACCCGCGCCAGCAGATACAGCCGCACCGGCCGCGGCGCGTACCGCCGAGGGTCGCGCCCCTGCACGTCCGGCAGCCCCAGCAGCTCCCGCACCATCGCGTCGGTCCAGCCGCGCCGCCGCACCCCGGCCGGCGACACGTACAGCGAACGGTCCGTCATGATCCCCCCAAGAATCGACTACGGAGAGTAACGGTTCCAGTGAAGCGCACCCCACTGACAACGCCCCCGTGAAGCCCTCTTGCGCGGGTCTCCCCAGGCGTGCGATATAGGTCTGGACCTTTCCGACGGACGGAGGCCGGCCCGTGCAACGCCCGCTCCCCGCAAGCCTGTCGACCGTGCTCGTGCTCGCCGCACTCACCGCCTGCTCCACCGGGACACCGCCGGACACCACCCCGCCCGCACCCCCCACCGGCCTCACCGCCACCTCCGGCAGCGCCACCACCGTCCACGTCATGTGGCAGGCCGCCACCGACGACCGCGCCGTCACCGGCTACCAGGTCCTCCAGGACGGCCGCCAGGTCAGGGAACTCCCCGCCACCACCCTCATGACCGACGTCACCGGCCTCACCCCCGGCACCCGCCACACCCTGTCTCTTATACACATCTCCGAGCCCACG
>NZ_JOGX01000099.1 GCF_000719555.1 Streptomyces sp. NRRL F-5727 | reverse complement strand
CCGTCGCCTCGCGCTCCCCCGCCTGCCCGGCCGCCTCGCCCGCCGCCGCCACCGCCCCCGCCACCCCGCCCGCCTCCGCCGCCTCGCGATCCCCCTCCGCGTCACCCTCGCCGCCGTCCTGCTGACCGGCTGCGCCTCCACCGCGGCGACGCCGGAGAGCGCCCAGGGCACCGGCCGCCTCGTCGTCGCGTACGAGCCCGCCGGGTCCGCCGAGGAGCGCGCCGCCCTCGCCTTCCTGCGGGAGCGCCGGGTCCTGGAGGAAGCCGCCGCCTACGCCGACGCCCGCATCGCCCTCCCCCGGGACGTGCCGCTCCGCGCCGCCGGCTGCGCGGCACCCGACCCCTACTGGGACGAGAAGTCCCGGCGGATCACCTACTGCTACGGCTTCGTCCCCGAGGCCCGGAAGGTCTTCGCCGGTCTCGACACCGGCGGCACCCCGGCGCGGCGGGCCGCCGCCGTCGACGAGGACGTCGTCGGGCTCTCGAACGGCGTGCTCTTCCACGAACTCGGCCACGCCCTCGTCGACCTGTACGACCTGCCGGTCACCGGCCGGGAGGAGGACGCCGTCGACCAGCTCGCCGTCCTCCTCCTCGCCTCCGGCGACGCGCGCCACACCGACTACGCGATCTCCACCATCAACGCCTGGGGCGCCCTGTGGGAGGCGTCCGAGGGCGGCGACCCGGGGGTGGCCGCGTACTCCGACGTCCACTCCCTCGACGGGCAGCGGTTCTTCAACTGGGCCTGCTGGCTGTACGGCTCCGATCCCCGGCGGTTCGCGGACGCGGTGGACGCCGAGGGCAACCCGGACGGGGTGCTCCCCCGCGACCGCGCGGCGCTCTGCCCGGCCGAGTACCGGCGCATCGCCTCGTCCTGGCGCACCCTGCTGGGCCCGCACCTCAAGCAGCCGTGAATCCCGTGAGGCGAACCGCTTCGACGCGGACCCTTTACGCGCGCGCCACACAGGGGTAACTTCCCGCCGACGCAAGAAGTTTCCGCAAGTTTCCGCACGCGCTTCCAAGGGGGCCGATCCCCGTTCTCTCCACCGGCCCCGTCCTCGGCGCGCCCCAGTCTGGAGATTCCGCATGACCCCCACCCGCATAAGGCCGCGCGGGCGAGCGCTCGCGCTGCTCGCCGTCACGGCCGGTCTGACCGGCCTGATCGCGGCCCCGCCCGGCGCCCCGCCCGCGGCCGTCCCGCTCTCTCCCGCCCCGGCGGCGGCCGTCGCCGAGAACACGGCGACGGTCTTCTACTGGACGAAGACCAGGAACTGGTCGGCCTACAACCTGCACTGGGCGCCCGACGGCGGCTCCTGGACGACCGTCCCCGGCACGGCGATGGAGCCCGCCTGTACCGACTGGGTGAAGAAGACCGTCAGTCTCGGTGCCGCCGCCGGCCTCCAGGCCACCTTCAACAACGGCACCGGCACCTGGGACAACAACGGCGGCCGCAACTACGCCCTGGGCACCGGGAACATCACCGTGAAGGACGGGGTCGTCGCCCACTCCGACCCGTGCGCCGCCACCCCGCCGCCCGCTTCCGGCAAGGCGACGGTGTACTACTCCTCGGCCTCCCTCGGCTGGTCCACCGTCAACGTCCACTACCAGCCGGCCGGCGGGGCGTGGACGGCCGCGCCGGGCCTCGGCATGACGGCGGCCTGCACCGGCTGGTGGAAGCGGGAGCTCGACCTCGGCACGGCCACCTCCCTCAAGGCCGCCTTCAACAACGGCAACGGCGTGTGGGACAACAACGGCGGCGCCGACTACACGATCGGCACCGGCACCTCCACCGTCCGGGACCGGGTGGTGACCGCGAACGCGACGGACCCCTGCGCCGCCACCCCGCCCGACACCCAGGCGCCCACCGCCCCGGCCGGCCTCACCGCGGCCGCCGACGGCGTCTCGGTGCTGCTCGCCTGGAACGCGGCCGCCGACGACCGGGGCGTGACGAAGTACCAGGTCACCCGGACCGGCGGCACGACCGGCACGGTGGTCACGGACGTCGGCTCGACGGTCTTCTCGGACACCGACCTCGCCGAACGCACCGCGTACACCTACACGGTGAAGGCCGTGGACGCCGCCGGGAACGTCTCGGCCGCCTCCGCCCCGGCCACCGCCACCACCGGCGACAGGCCCAGCGCCCCGGCCACCGGCAAGCCGCTCGGCACCGACCCGCGCAAGGACCCGATCTACTTCGTCCTGACCGCCCGCTTCAACGACGGCGACGCCACCAACAACCGCGGCGGCAGCCAGCACGTGAAGTCGGGCAACGCGGCCGGCGCCGACCCCATGTTCCGGGGTGACTTCAAGGGCCTGATCCAGAAGCTCGACTACATCAAGGGCCTCGGCTTCTCCGCCGTCTGGGTCACCCCGGTGGTCCTCAACCGCTCGGACTACGACTACCACGGCTACCACGGCTACGACTTCTACAGGGTCGACCCGCGCCTGGAGTCCGCCGGCGCCTCCTACCAGGACCTGATCGACGCCGCCCACGCCAAGGGCATGAAGATCTACCAGGACGTCGTCTACAACCACTCCTCCCGCTGGGGCGCCAAGGGCCTGTTCACGCCGACCGTGTACGGCGTCCGGGACACGCAGTGGAGCTGGTACTACGACGAGAAGCAGCCCGGCTTCGAGTACGACGGCCTGACGATCGACCCGAAGACCGGCAAGTCGTACTACAACGGCGACCTGTGGTCGACGGCCGAGCCCGCCGGCAACACCTGCGTCAACTGGGGCAAGCCCACCGGCGGGAAGAGCGCCGAGGGCTACACGCTCTACAACTGCCAGTGGCCCAGCCCGACTTCCGGGATGTTCCCGAAGGAGCTGTACCACCCGTGCTGGATCGGCAACTGGGAGGGTGAGGACTCCCGGTCCTGCTGGCTGCACGAGGACCTGGCGGACTTCAACACGGAGAACGCGACCGTCCAGAACCACCTGATCGGCGCCTACAACAAGTACATCGACATGGGCGTCGACGGCTTCCGCGTGGACACCGCCGTGCACATCCCGCGCACCACCTGGAACCGCCGCTTCCTCCCCGCCATCCAGGAGCGGGTCACCCAGCGGCACGGCGCCGAGGCGGCGAGGAACTTCTTCGTCTTCGGCGAGGTCGCGGCCTTCGTCAACGACAAGTGGAACCGCGGCTCGGTGAACCACTCCGCGCAGTTCTTCACCTGGAAGGAGCGCAAGGAGTACGACGCCGACGACGCCAGGGCGGCGCTGGAGATGTACGACTACGAGCAGCAGCAGGGCACCGGCAACCAGCCCACCTCCACCAACGCCTTCCTGAACGGCAACAGCTACCACGCCCCCGACCACAGCCGCTTCTCCGGCATGAACGTCATCGACATGCGGATGCACATGAACTTCGGTGACGCGTCCAACGCCTTCTCCAACGGCAAGGACTCGGACGACAGTTACAACGACGCCACCTACAACGTCGTCTACGTCGACAGCCACGACTACGGGCCGAACAAGTCCAGCGAGCGGTACACCGGCGGCACCGACGCCTGGGCCGAGAACATGTCCCTGATGTGGACCTTCCGCGGCATCCCGACGCTCTACTACGGCTCCGAGATCGAGTTCCAGAAGGGCCAGAAGATCGACTGCGGGCCGAGCTGCCCGCTGGCGACCACCGGCCGCGCCTACTACGGCGCACACCTCGCCGGCACGGTCACCGCCTCCGGCTTCTCCCGGGTCTCCGAGGCGAGCGGCCAGGTCGCGACCACCCTCCAGCAGCCCCTGGTCAAGCACGTCCAGCGGCTCAACGAGATCCGGCGGGCGATCCCCGCGCTCCAGATGGGCCAGTACTCCACCGAGGGCATCTCGGGCGGCATGGCCTTCAAGCGCCGCTACACCAGCGGCTCCACGGACAGCTTCGCCCTCGTCACCGTCTCGGGAGCAGCCACCTACACGGGCATCCCGAACGGCACGTACACCGACGCGGTCACCGGTGACGTGAAGACCGTCACCGGCGGCACGCTCTCGGTCGGCGCCCCCGGCAAGGGCAACCTCCGGGTGTACGTCCTGAACGGTCCCGGCAGGATCGGCACCGCCGGCCCGTACCTGAAGTGATCCCGCGAGGAGGGGGCGGAGCAGGAATTCCGCCCCCTTTTCGCCATGTTCAAGTCAAGATTCTGTTACATGAACGGGCTTGTCGGACAGAAGGCTTCCCTCCGCCCCGTCCGTCTGGGATCTTGCGTCCACCCCACACATCACAGGGCCCGGCCGGCGCCACCCGCGCCACCGGGCCATCGGAGGACGCATTGTTTTCCCACATATCCGGCCGGATGAGAATCGCGGCGATCGCCCTCGGCACGACGCTGGCGCTCGCGGGCCCGGTCTCGCTCGCCCAGGCCGCCCCGGTCGACAACGAGCCGCTCGCCGCGTTCACCGCGAACGCCCGGACCGCGCAGGAGGCGCCGGCCGCCTGGGCCGCCGGCACCCGCGCGTACCTGGTCATCACCACGCCCGGTGACACCACGGCGGTCCGCAGCGCGGTGACCGCCAACGGCGGTTCGGTCTTCTCCTCCTTCGACGCCATCGGCGTGATCGTCGCCCACTCGACCTCCGCCTCCTTCGCCTCCACCATGCGCGGCGTCGCGGGCGTGCAGAAGGTCGGCGCGACCCGCACCTCGGACGTCCCGGCCGACGCGTACAACCCGGCTCTCCCGTCGAACCCGGCGCAGTCCGCGGCCCCGACGACGGAGCCGGTCCGCTCGGACATGACCCAGATCAAGGCCGACCAGGCGTGGGCCGTGAACCAGGGCTCCGCCACGGTCAAGGTCGGCATCCTGGACACCGGCGTCGACGACCAGCACCAGGACCTGGCGCCCAACTTCAACGCCGCCGACTCCGTCTCCTGCGCCTACGGCAAGGCGGACACCCGCGCCGGCGCCTGGCGCGACGTCGACCAGCACGGCACCCACGTCGCCGGCACGGTCGCCGCCGCCAAGAACGGCAAGGGCGCCATCGGCGTCGCCCCGGGCGTGAAGATCTCCTCGGTGCGCATCGCCGAGCCCGGCTCCACGCTGTTCTTCGCGGAGAACACCATCTGCGGCCTCGTCTGGGCCGGTGACCACGGCTTCAAGGTCACCAACAACAGCTACTACACGGACCCGTGGCAGTTCAACTGCCCGGACAACCTGGACCAGGCGGCGATCCTGGAGGGCGTCGGCCGCGCCCAGGCGTACGCCGAGTCGAAGGGCTCGCTCCAGGTCGCGGCGGCCGGCAACTCCAACGTGGACCTGGCCAACAAGACCACCGACTCGTCGAGCCCCAACGACTCGACGCCGGTCACCCGGACCATCACCAACGCCTGCCTCGACATCCCGGCCGAGCTGCCGGGCGTCGTCACGGTCTCGGCGAACGGCACCAGCGGCACGTCGAAGGCGTCGTTCTCCAACTACGGCCGTGACGTCATCGAGGTCTCGGCCCCCGGCGAGTCCGTCTACAGCACCGTCCCCGGCGGCAAGTACTCCTCGCTGAGCGGCACCTCGATGGCCGCCCCGCACGTGGCGGGCGTCGCCGCGCTGCTGGCCAGCGCCAACCCGGCGTACACCCCGGCGGACATCCGGGCCAAGCTCGGCGAGCACGCCACCGACCTGGCCTGCCCCTCGGACGCCCGGTGCACCGGCACCACGGCGAAGAACAGCTTCTTCGGCGAGGGCCGGGTCGACGCGCTCAAGGCCGTCGGCGGCTCGACCCCGCCGCCCGGCGCGTACTTCGAGAACCTGACCGACGTCACGATCTCCGACAACGCCACCGTCGAGAGCGCGATCACCGTCAGCGGGGTGACCGGCAACGCGCCGTCGACCCTCAAGGTCGGGGTGGACATCAAGCACACCTACATCGGCGACCTCAAGGTCGACCTGGTCGCCCCGGACGGCTCGGTCTACACCCTGCACAACCGGAGCGGCAGCTCCACCGACAACATCGCCCAGACCTACACCGTCAACGCCTCCGCCGAGGTCGCGAACGGCGTCTGGAAGCTCCGCGTGAACGACAACGCGAACGCGGACACCGGCCGGATCGACGCCTGGAACCTGACCTTCTGACGGTCGGACAGCACGGCCGACCCACCTGACCGGCACCCCGAAGGGGCCGGAGCGGACCCCGCTCCGGCCCCTTCGGCACGTCCGGCGGAGAAAACCCGTACCGGGGGGTAGCCCGCGCGATCCCCTTGCTATACGTTCCGTCTAACAAGCTTGCTAGACGTGATGTCTAACAAGAGGGACCGAGCCGACCGCGTGACCCAAGGAGCCGCAACGATGGCCAGCAGCACCGTGCGCCCGGACAACCACGACCACGACGACGTCGCCGAACGGCTCCTCCGGTCGGCCGCCAAGCTCAGCTACGACCCCGCCGTCGAGGTCGACTGGGACACCCCGCTCGACAAGGGCTTCCACGGCCAGAGCCCCGAGTGGAACAGCCTCTACGGCACCGCCTACTGGCACGAGATGACCGAGGAGCAGCAGAAGGAGCTGACCCGCCAGGAGTCCGCCTCCGTCGCCTCCACCGGCATCTGGTTCGAGATGATCCTCCAGCAGATGATCCTCCGGGACATCTACCGCACGGACCACACCGACCCCCGCTTCCAGTGGGCGCTCACCGAGATCGCCGACGAGTGCCGCCACTCGATCATGTTCGCCCGCGGCTCCCAGAAACTCGGCGCCCCCGCCTACCGGCCCCGGCGCTCCGTCATGGAACTCGGCAGGGTGATGAAGACCGTCGGCTTCGGCGAGGCCGCCTACGCCGGCATCCTCGTCGCCGAGGAGGTCCTCGACGTCATGCAGCGGGACTGGATGCGCGACGAGCGGGTGGTCCCCTTCGTCCGGACCATCAACAACATCCACGTCGTCGAGGAATCCCGGCACATGAAGTTCGCCCGGGACGAGACCCGCCGCCACCTCGCCCGCGCCGGCCGTACCCGCCGCCACCTCCAGGCGCTGATCGTCGCCATCGCCGCGTACTACATCATCACCAGCCTCGTGCACCCCGAGGTGTACGTCCGGGCCGGCCTGGACCCGGAGCGCGCCCGCCGCGAGGCCGCCGCCAACGAGCACTACAAGGCGCGGCTCCGCGCCAGCTGCTCCGGCCTCATGGAGTTCCTCGGCGACGTCGGCATGCTGACCCGCCCCGCCGTCTTCTTCTACCAGCGCGCCCACCTCCTCTGACCCCGAGCCGACCCCGACGAGCCGAGCCGCCGCCATGACCTACGCCATCACCCAGACCTGCTGCTCCGACGCCACCTGCGTCGCCGTCTGCCCGGTCAACTGCATCCACCCGACGCCCGAAGAGCCGGACTTCGGCACCACCGAGATGCTCTACATCGACCCGAAGAGCTGCATCGACTGCGGGGCCTGCGCCGACGCCTGCCCGGTCGACGCGATCTTCCCGGCCGACCGGCTCACCGGACCGCTGAAGCGGTACGAGGCGGTCAACGCCGCCCACTACGAGGGCCGCGCCCCCGCCCCCGTCCTCGCGTCCCCCACCTTCCACCCCTGGGGCGAGCCGTCCTTCACCCGCTCGCTGCCCTCCGACTTCGCCCCCATCCGGGTCGCCGTCGTCGGCACCGGCCCGGCCGGCATGTACGCCGCCGAGGACCTGCTCCTGCACACCAACGCCGAGGTCACCCTCATCGACCGGCTCCCGGTCGCCGGCGGCCTCGTCCGGTACGGCGTCGCCCCCGACCACCCCGGCACCAAGGGCGCCGGCGACAGCCTCGCCCGCTTCCACAGCCACCCCCGGGCCACCGTCCGGCTCGGCGTCGAGATCGGCCGGGACGTCACCCCCGAGGAGCTCGCCGCCCACCACGACGCGGTCGTGTACGCGGTCGGCGCCCCGTCCGACCGCCGCCTCGGCATCCCCGGCGAGGACCTGCCCGGCAGCCTCTCCGCCTCCTCCCTCGTCTCCTGGTACAACGCCCACCCGGAGACCGCGCCCGACACGGTCGCGCTCGACACGGAGGCGCTCCGCAACGCCGGACGGGCCGTGATCGTCGGCAACGGCAACGTGGCCCTCGACGTCGCCCGGATCCTCGTCTCCGACCCCGCCGCCCTCGCCGGCACCGACATCGCCGACCACGCCCTCGCCGCCCTGCGCGACTCCCGGATCCGCGAGGTGGTGCTGCTCGGCCGGCGCGGCCCCGAGGACGCCGCGTACACCGCCTCCGAACTCCTCGCCCTCGGCCACCTGCCCGGCGTCGACCTCGTCGTCGACACCCACGACCCCCGTACCGCGCAGGCCGTCGACGCGGCGGCCCCCGGCGACAAGGCGGCCCTCCTCAAGGACACCGCCCGCGAGGCGGTCGACTGGGCCGGCGTCCCCGGGACCGGCCGTCGCCGGATCGTCCTCCGCTTCCACTCGGCCCCCGAGGAGGCCCTCGGGGAGGGCGCCGTCCGCGCGGTCCGCGCCGGCGGCCCCGGGGGAAGCGTCGACATCCCGGCCGGCCTCCTCGTCCGGGCCATCGGCTACCGGGGCGTCCCCCTCGCCGGACTTCCCTTCGACGAGACCACCGGCACCGTCCCGCACACCGCGGGCCGCGTCGACGGCATGACCGGCACCTATGTCGTCGGCTGGATCAAGCGCGGCCCCTCCGGCGGCATCGGCGCCAACCGCGCCTGCGCCGCCGAGACCGTCGGCAGCCTGCTCGCCGACGCCGTCGACGGCCGCCTGCCGACGCCGACCGGGACCGCGAAGGCGTTCGGACGGCTCGCCCGGGCCCGCAGCGACCGACTGGTGGACGCGCGCGGGCTCGCCGCCATCGACCGGGCCGAACGGGCCCGCGGCGCGGCGGCCGGCCGGCCCCGGGTCAAGCTCGCCACCGTCCCCGACCTGGTCGCGGCGGCCCGCCGCCGACGACTGCGCGGCCCGGGGGCATAGGGGGCGGGCGCCGGGGCACTCGCCCCGTATGAGCACCGCAGGCGGCGTCCCGCACGACGACGGGCGCGGCGAGAGCCGCGCCCAGCGCGCCGACCGTCGCTGGAACGAGCTCCTCCAGGAGCTCCGCGTCGCGCAGACCGGGACCCAGATCCTGTTCGGCTTCCTCGTCGCGGTCGTCTTCCAGCCGCGCTTCGCGGAGCTGGGCACGACGGACCGGATCATCTACGTGGTCACGGTCTGTCTGGGAGCGGCGACCACCGGTGCGCTCGTCGCGCCGGTGGCGGTGCACCGGCTGGTGGCGGGGCGCCGGCTGAAACCGGAGGCGGTCTCCTGGGCGGGGCGCCTGACGCTGGTGGGCGTGGTGCTGCTCTACCTGACGATGGTGTCGACGTTCCTGCTGATCATGCGCATGGTCCTGGACGACGGGATCGCGCTGTGGCTGGTCGTCGTGATGGCGCTCTGGCTGGCGCTCTGCTGGTTCATGGTCCCGTTCATCGCCCGGCGCGGCGGCACGAACGGCAACGGCAACGGCAGGGCGGAGGACGGCTTCGGGCCGTGGCCGCGCTGAGGGTCCGGCCCGGGACGGCGGGCCGGCGGAACGCGGCGGATCAGGCCGCGACGGGAAGCGGACGGCGCAGCACGATCGCGTTCAGCCCGACGGCGAACGGCGCCGTGTCCGTCAGACCGAGCCCGAGCACCCGCTCCTTCGGCAGCTCGACGGTGACGTCCACGCAGAACGCCAGCGCGTGCAGCGCGTCGCCCGAGCCCTCGTCCTGCAGCGCGAAGAAGAGGTCCCGGTAGTAGCGCGTGCGCTGCTCCGACTCCTCGTAGAACTTCAGCCCCGGCTCGTCCGCCGCCTCACCGAGCCCGGTGAACGCGGCGACCAGCTCCCGCTCCACCGTCCCCCAGAACCCCGCCTCCGCGCAGGCCGCCGGCAGCGCCTGCCGGACGGCCTCCTTCAGCGAGAGCACCATCACGAGCAGCGGCGCGTGCTCCCTGAGCCCCCAGCCCCGCACCATCCGGACCACGGTGCAGTCCGGCACGGCGGCCGCCGCCCGGTGGATGGCGTCGAAGTCGAAGTCGACGGTCGCGGGTGCGATCGCCTCCTGGAAGACCCGGTCGATCGCCCGGGCCTCGTCGAGGTGGGCGGGCGCCACCTCGATCACGGTCCTGAAACTGGCTGCCAAAGGCTTCTCCTGTTCTCGCCGCCCACCACGGTGGGCGCTCTCTTGATCGACAGGAGGAGTATGCCGAGGAGCCCGCTCAGCGCCCCCGGCGGGGCTTCCCGCCGCGCCCGGCGGCGCCGCCCTTGCCCCGCGCGGGCTTCGCCGGCCGCGCCGGCCTGCCCCCGGCGGCCTTCTTCGCGGGCTTCGGCGCCGGCTTCGCGGTCTTCTGGCCCTTCTGGGCCTCCGCCCGCCGCCCACGGGTGCTGTTCACGGTCCGGCCCCGGACGATCCCGATGAACTCCTCCACCAGGTCGGGAGCCTCCTCGGCCCTCGGCCACGACAGCGCCACCCGCGACTGCGGGACGCCGGTGATCGTGCGGTACGTGAGGTCCTTGCGGTGGTGCAGCCGGGCCAGCGACTGCGGCACGACCAGCACCCCGACCCCGGCGGCCACCAGCTCGATCGCGTCGGCCGTGGTCTCCGGCCGCTGGAACGCGGGCCGGCCGGGCGGCGTCTCCCAGCCGAGCGTGTCGTCCAGCGGGTGCAGTACCAGCTCCTCCGCCAGGTCCTCCGGGCTCAGCTCCTCGGCCGCGGCGAACAGGTGGTCCTTCGGCATCACCACCACGCTGGTCTCCTCGTACAGCGGGATCGCCGCCAGGTCCTCGCCGTCGACCGGCAGCCGCAGCAGCGCGGCGTCCGCGGCACCGTCCCTGAGCATCCCGAAGGACTCCCCGGGCGTCACCTGGAGGAGCGCGAGACGGACGTCGGGCAGCCGCTGCTCCCAGATCCGCACCCACTTCGAGGGCGTCACACCGGGCACATAGGCGAGCCGGAAGGTCGTGGGGGCCGGGGAGGAGTCAGTCACCCCGCAAGATTACCCGCCGGTCCGCCCCGTCCGCGCAGGTCGGCGGGCGGCCGTGGTCGGCGCACGCCCGTCCGCTCGATACCCTGGACACCATGACGCAGCACCAGAACTCCCAGACGATGAAGCCCGCGACCGCGGCCAAGAAGCTGGGTGTGTACCTCGACGCCACCCCCGCCGACTTCCAGGAGGGCGTCGTCACGCGCGCCGAGCTCAACGAGCTCCAGGCCGACCCGCCGGCCTGGCTCCAGGAGCTGCGCCAGAACGGCCCGCACCCGCGCCCCGTCGTCGCCGCCAAGCTCGGCATCTCCATCTCCGGCCTCGCCCGCGGCGGCGTCACCGAGGCGCTGACCACCGAGCAGATCGAGGCGCTCAAGGCCGAGGCCCCTGAGTGGCTGGTCAAGGAGCGCGCCACCCAGGCCGAGGTCCGCAAGGAGAACGTGCGCATCAAGGAGCGCAACGCCCAGCGCGCCGCCGACGAGGCCGCCCGCGCGCAGAACGCCTGACGGACCCGGTCGCCGTCGCCGGTGTGGCGCGGCGCCGGGCGCGGGAGGCATCCCCTCATGAACGAGGTAACCGACCCGCCCGTCGTCGCCGCCGTCGACGGCTCCGAGCACAGCCTCCGCGCCCTGTCCTGGGCGCTGGGCGCCGCCGAGACCATGGGCGCCCCGCTGGTCGTGGCGCACGTCCGCTCCGACGCCCTCCAGCTCGGCGCGGCCCGGATCGCCTCGCTCGGCACCGAGCCCGAGCTGAGGGACACCGTCCTGGAAGCGGTCCGCACGGTGGTGGAGGAACGCGGCCACGCGGTGCCGGTCCGGTACGACTCCCTGGACGGGTCGGTCACCGACGTCCTGCCCGCCCTCGCCCGCGGCGCCCGCCTCCTGGTGACCGGCTCCCGGGGTCACGGCGGCTTCGCCACCCTGCTGCTCGGCTCCACCGGCCGCGCCCTCGCCGCCCGCTCCCCCTGCCCCCTGGTGGTGGTGCCGCACGAGGCCCGCACCGCGTCCCTGGACAGCGGCCCCGAGGCCGGACGGATCCTGCTGGGACTGCATCCCGAGGAGACCCCGGACGAGGTGGTGACCTTCGCCTTCGAGACGGCCCGGCTCCGGGGCGTCCCGCTGGAGGCGATGACGGCGCTGCCGCTCCCGCCGAACCCGTCCGCGCTGGTCGCGGCCCCCTCCCCGGCCTTCCAGATGCCGCCGCCCCTCCCCCTCGCGGACGACACCGAGGACCTCCTCGCGGAGGCCCGGCGCGTCCAGGACACCCGGCTGCGCCCCTTCGCCGAGCGGTGGCCGGACGTGAAGCTCGTCCGCACGGTCGCACCGGGGGACGCCGCAGGACTCCTCGTGGACGCCTCCGCCGACACGGCCCTGCTGGTCGTGGGCCGGCACCACCGGCACCGGATCGCCGAGCTCCTGGTGGGCTCGGTGGCGCACGCGGTCCTCCACCACGCCGCCTGCCCGGTGGCGGTCGTCCCGCCGCCCGCCGCCGGCTGACCCCGCTGTCGGTGACGGCTGGTAGACAGGGCGCATGAGCTCCGACCGGTACGCCTCCGACACCGCCGCCGACCCCGCCACCGCCTCCCGCAACACCCGCCCGCCGACCGCGACCGCCGCGCTGGGCGCCGGGATCGTCGTGCTCGACGACCGGGGCCGGGTCCTGCTCGGCCTGGACCGCTCGGGCGTGTGGGAGCTGCCGGGCGGCGGCATCGAACCGGGCGAGTCGATCGAGGAGGCCGCGGCCCGGGAGCTGGCCGAGGAGACCACGCTGGTCACCGGCGCGGCCCAGGTCGAGGTCCTCGGCCTGCTCCTCGACACGGTCACCTCGCCGGTGCTGACCCGGATGACAGCGGCGACGGTCGTCCGCACCTTCACGGGCACCCCGGCGGTGGCCGAGCCGGAGAAGATCCGGCGCTGGGAGTGGACCTCCCCCGACACACTGCCGAAGGCCCTGTTCCTGCCCTCCGCGCAGGTGCTGGCCGTGTGGCGGCCCGACCTCGCCCTGCCGCCGGCGCCGTTCCACCGCTACACGCTCGGCCGCCCGTCGTCCTGAGCCGACCGCGCGCCACCGCGCGGGACCGCCGGGGCGTGACTAGCGTGGGCGTGCACCACGAAACACCCATAACGTCATCGATCGGAAGCGAGAGTCACGTCATGGCCGTACGACCTGAAGGCACACCGGTCTGGACCGACGCGATGTTCACCGACGCCGAGGGCGCCAAGACGTTCTACGCCGACGTGCTGGGCTGGACCTTCGGCGAGGCGTCGACGGAGTTCGGCAACTACACCCAGGCGTACAAGAACGGGAAGGCGGTCGCCGCCGTCGTCCCGCCGATGCCCGGCGGGGACACCTCGCCGCAGTCCGCCTGGTGTCTGTACCTGGCCTCGGACGACGTCGAGGCCAGCGCGGAGAAGATCAGGGCAGCCGGCGGCACGGTGCTGATGGAGCCGATGAAGGTCGGCGACTTCGGCTCGATGTGCATCGCCCAGGACCCGACGGGCGTGGTGTTCGGCCTCTGGCAGGCCGGTGTCCACGAGGGCTTCGAGCTCGAGGGGGAGACCGGCTCGTACGTCTGGGCCGAGGTCTTCACCCGCGAGCCCGAGAAGTCCGACGCCTTCTTCCCGGAGGTCTTCGGCTACCGCACCAAGAAGATGACCACCGAGGACATGGACTACAAGGTCTTCGACCTCGGCGCCGACCCCCTCCTGGGCCGCATGAAGATGACGCCCGAGGACTTCCCGGCGGAGGTCCCCTCCTACATCCAGATCTACTTCGCCGTCGACAACTGCGACCTGGCGGTGGCCGCGGCCGAACGGCTCGGCGGACGCAAGGTTTTCGGCCCGATGGACAGCCCCTTCGGCCGCTTCGCCGCCCTCCTCGACCCGCAGGGCGCCGCGTTCGCGGTGATCGATGTCCGGACCACCGTCGGCGAGGTGCCGCCGATGGAGTGACCCGGCGGACACGGGACCGGCGCGGCACCCGGCCGAGGGCGCCGCGCCGCTCCCGCACGTCCGCCGCTGTCGTGGCTCAGGCGGTGTCCCGTACGGCGACGATGCCGTTGAAGACGCCGACGTACGCGGTGCCGTCGGGGCCGAGGGTGACCGGCGCCCAGTTGTTGTCGTAGCCGAGCCCGGTCCCGGTCAGCCGCGAGAAGACCCGTCCGCCGGTGCGGAAGTCGACGGCCGTGAGGTACCAGGCGTCGATCCCCAGCCCGTTGGGCCTCTTCTCGTAGAAGTACAGCAGCCCGTTGGCGGTGGAGAGCTTCGGCACGGTGGACGGCGACCGCACGTCGCTCTCCCACACCACGTCGCAGCCGCTCCCGTCGGACCGTACGTCGATCCGCGTGGCCCCGCCGACGACGCTGCGCCCGAAGCCGAGCGACGACGGGTTCTCGTACCCGTAGTTGTTCTCCACGACGAGGCTGTCGCCCCAGCTGATCAGCGAGTTGTCGGTCGTCGAGGCCCCGGACCCGAAGACCGGCACCTTGCACACGAGCCGCTCCCCCGCCGGCACGTCGTCCCCCCGCCGGTAGACGAGGACGTTCATGCGGTCGTCGGCGTTGTCCGTGATGGCGACGTACTCGTCCCGGCTGCCGAAGAGATCGGGTGTGGTCCCCGACCCCTGGTTCACCGAGCCGGGCTTGGTCCCGGTGCCCCGGTCGTACGCCTCCCGCCAGACCACCCGCGGCGTCCCGTCACCGTCCGCCCGGAACGCGTACAGGGCGTGGTCGGTGACGATCGAGACGCCGTCCTCGGCGACGGAGAAGGAGTTCTGGATCTCCTCCCCGTCGAGCCGGATCGACCGCAGCGTCCCGGTGGCGGGGTCGACGGTCCCGACCCGCCCGAGCCGGGTGACCCACCAGATCCGCCCGTCCCAGTCCGGCATGACCGAGGTGACGGGGTCGCACACCCCGTCGGGGAAGAGGTTGGTCCAGCTGACGCAGTCGTGCGGCACGAGCGGGGTCAGGTCCCAGTCGTCCTCGACGGTGAACGCCCAGGACCCGTCCGCCTTCTGCCCGTGCGCGATGCGCAGGACGTGCTGCCGGGAGTCGGCGAGCACGACCCGGTCGCGGTCGTCCAGGTAGAAGTAGGCGCCGCCCGAGGTGTCCTTGAAGATCTTCTCGAAGTCGAGCCGTGTGATGGCCTCCACGGTGGAGGAGCGCTGCGGCAGTTTGTACTCGGCGAGGGTGTCGAGGCTGCGCGGGTCGAGCAGCTTGAGCAGGAAGCCGTTGAAGGTGCCGCAGACGGTGAGGAGCCGCCCGCCGGCGTCGAAGGTGGCGGTGGCGCACTCGCCGCCGACCGGGGCGATCTGCTCGCTCGTCACCTGGGGGCTCCGCCCCAGCGGCGCCGGATACGGGTGGGTGCCGCTGCCGGCGCCGTCGGCGTGCATACCGCTGCGCCCGTTGGGCGCCAGGTGGGGGTGCTGGGCGGGCCCGGCGCCCGGCAGCGGCCTGGCCGTGCCCGGCGCCCCCTCGTAGTGGTCGACGAGCCGGTGTCCGAGCGCGAGGGGGATCTCCTCGGCCTGGGCGACGGGCGCGGAACCCGCCAGGAGAACCGCGGCGAGGGCGGCGGCCACGGTGGCCGCGCGCCCGCGACGGCGGGGTGGACGAGTGGTCAAGTCAGCTCCTCAGGAGGCGTACGGAGGTCGCGCCGGTCGCCGACGCTAAGGTCGGCTCCTGAAGAAGGGAAGGGAAACGCCCCGCGTTTCATGGGCGCTTCACGGTGCGGAAACAACCCGCCCCGGAACGCAGAAAAGCCCCGCACCAGAAGGTGCGGGGCTTTTCCACAATGATTGTTCGGCGGCGTCCTACTCTCCCACAGGGTCCCCCCTGCAGTACCATCGGCGCTGAAAGGCTTAGCTTCCGGGTTCGGAATGTAACCG
>NZ_JOGX01000098.1 GCF_000719555.1 Streptomyces sp. NRRL F-5727 | reverse complement strand
CGGGGGGCGGGCGGGGCGTGCGCGCGCGGGGGCCCGGCCGAGAACGCGTGGGGGACCGGCGGCGTAGCCCGTACACCTGTGTGGGTCAGGACGGTGAACGGTCACCTGATCGTCACCCCCCGGACGCCCCGCAGGGGATTTGCCTTCGTTCGGGGGCCTTGCCACTATGTGGCGCCCGACTGTCAACCCCCAGAACGGAAGCCGGGATTGTCGTGAGTGACGCCTTGCTGCCCTACGCGGTGGGTGCCGCGAAACGAGCCCGGCGGGTGGCGGTGCGGATGCGCCGCCGGGTCGAACGGCTGCACACCGCGCCGGCGTTCGGCGGGGGGATCCCGCCCCGGCCCGCGCTCCGCCCGCTCCACCTCTCCGTCCTCGGCGGCCGCACCCTCAACGTCGCCCTGCTCGTGCCGCCCACCACCGCCGTCGCCTCCGCCCGGCTCGAACTCGCCCGCGGCGGACGGACGCACCGGCTCCCGCTGGAGCTCGAACCGCAGAGCGACGGCACCCGTCTGCTCACCGCCACCACCGCCCTCCGCTTCACGGACGCACCCGACGGCGACAGCGCGAGCGACCCCGGTCTCGCCCTCACCGCCGGGCTGTGGCGGGTCGCCACCGTCCTCACCGGCCCCGACGGCCAGGAGACCCGCACCGGCGTCGCCGCCGTGGCCCTCCCCGCGACCGACGGCCCGGTCGCCCCCGTCTCGCCCGACCCGGCCGGCGGCGCCCACTTCCGGCTGATGCGCTCCGTCGACGGCTTCGCCGTCCTCAAGGTCCGCGCCCCCGCCCACCAGGCCGAACTCGACACCTTCGCCCTCCGCTGGGACCGGATCACGGTCCGCGGCCGGGTCGTCGCCCCGCAGGCCCCGCCCGCCGCGTACACCGCCCAGGCGGTCCGCCGCGGCGGCGGCGCGGTCCTCCGGGCCCCGCTGGAGTGGGACGGCGACCGCTTCGCCTTCGACCTGCCGCTCGCCGGCATGGTCTCCGGCCGCCGCGCCCACCGCTGGGACATCCAGCTCCAGCAGGGCCGCACCGGCCTCAAGATCGGCCGCCGGCTCACCGACCTGCGCCGGCGCGACCAGGTGATCCGCACCTCGTTCCGGATCATCGCCCTGGAAGACGGCTCGCTCCTCCGAGTGCATGCCTACATCACCTCGGCCGGGGCGCTCGCCGTCTCCTGCGTCGGGTTCGAAGGCGCCCCCGACGGCGCGGAGGAACGCGTATGAAGATCACCATCCTGCTCACCTGGGGCGACGCCATGGGTGGCACCGAGATGGCCGCCTACACCCAGGCCGCCCAGCTGATGCCGCGTCACGAGGTCGAGATCCTCAGCGTGTTCAGGACGGAGGAGGAGCCGTTCCTGCCGGAGGCGAAGGGGATGGCCATCCGCTACCTGGTGGACCGCACCGGCCGCTCGCCGCGCCCGGTCCGCCCCTCCACGCTCACCCCGGGCGAGTGCGAGGCCCTCGCCAAGCTGCCCAGCGAGCTGATCGAGACCGCCTGGGAGCCCACCTTCGACCGGCTCTCCGACATCGAGATGACCGCCGCCCTCTCCGGGCTCGACGCGGACGTCCTGGTGACCACCACCCCCGCCCTGATGGCCGCCGCCGTCGCCCTCGTCCCGGCCGGGGTCGCCGTCGTCCACCAGGAGCACCGGGTCTCCCAGCTGCGCGGCGCCACCGGCGAACCGCTCCTCACCCACGCCCCCCGGCTGGACGCCCTGGTCTCGCTCACCGAGCTGACCACCGACTGGTTCGCCGAGTCGCTCGGCACCGCCGCCCCGCGCCTCGCCACCATCCCCAACGCCATGCCCGACGGTTACCGGCCCCGCTCCGACCTCGGCTCGAAGACCATCGTGGTGGCCGGCCGGCTGGTCCCGGAGAAGCAGCTCGACCACGCGATCCAGGCGTTCGCCGAGGTCGCCGACGAGCACCCCGGCTGGCGGCTGCGGATCTTCGGCGACGGCCCCCAGCTGGCCGCCCTGCGCCGGCTCGTCGAGGGCCTCGGCGTGCACGACCGGGTCGAACTCGTCGGCCGCAGCCGCCGGATGGCCGAGGAGTGGGCCACGGCGGCGATCTGTCTGATGCCCTCGCGCGTCGAGTCCTTCGGGCTGGTGATGCTGGAGGCGTTCACCGCCGGCGTCCCCGTCGTCGCGTACGACACCCTCACCGGCCCCTCCCAGATCGTCCGCCACGAGGTGGACGGCCTGCTGGTACCCGCCGACGACATCGCCTCGCTGGGCGCCGCCCTCTCCCGGCTGATGGGCGACGACGAACTGCGCACCGGCTACGGCGCCGCCGCGCGCGCCGGGGCCCGCGAGCGCTTCGCCCCGGAGGTCGTCACCGCCCGCTGGGACGAGCTCTTCGCCGCGCTCCACGCCGAGGGCCCGGCCGCCCGCGCCGCCGCCCGCGCCGACCGCGCCGCCCACCGGGTCGCCGCCGGCGGCAGCCGCAGCTTCGCCGTCTCCGCGCCGATCAGCAGGCTCTCGCCCTCCACGGACGAACAGAAGGCCCGCGAGGTCATCCTCCAGGCCAAGGACCCCAAGTCCCTGGTCCGCTCGGCGGGCCGGCTCGCCGAGGTCCGCGACGACGTCCCGTCCTGGCGCATGGGCGAGATCAACCTGGAGCTGACCGCGCAGGCTTTGGAACGGCACGGCGTCCCCTACGTCCTGCTCCACGACCCCACCACCGTCAGCCACCGCCTCGCCGTCAAGCAGCCCGACCGGGAGCGCGCCCTGCGCGCCCTCGGCACCGAGCTGCACGGCCGGCCGGTCTACGCCGAGCTCGTCGCCCCCCGGACCGCCGCCCCCGGCGCCCGGCTCGCCGAGACCCTCACCCACGCCCCCGACGTCGCCGGCGTCCGGATCTTCAAACCGCTCGTCAGCGACAGCCGGACCCTGCGGTACGGGCCGGTGTACGGCTGCGGCGTCGAGTTCTGGTCCGAGGAAGAGGGCGACACCGGCTGGTACACCGCCCCGCGCGGCACCACCCTCGTCGGCCCCCGGCTGCCCTCCCTCGACGGGGACGCCCGGATCTCCGTCGCCGGCCGGGAGTACCCGACCCTGGCGGTCTTCACCAAGAAGCTCATGTGGAACGTCGACTTCCCCGTCGACGCCGTCTACACCTGGGTCGACGACACCGACCCGGTGTGGCGCGCCAAGCGCGACGCCGCCCGCCGCGAGCAGGGGCTCGCCACCGACGACGCCCAGTCCGGCGACGTCCGCTTCCGCAACCGCGACGAGCTGCGCTACTCGCTGCGCTCCCTCGCCGCGCACGCCCCCTGGATCCGGCGGATCTTCCTCGTCACCGACGACCAGGCGCCGGCCTGGCTGGACACCGCCCACCCCGACGTCGAGGTGGTGAGCCACCGCGAACTCTTCGCCGACGCGCAGTGGCTGCCCAGCTTCAACTCGCACGCCATCGAGTCCCAGCTGCACCGCATCGAGGGCCTCGCCGAGCACTTCCTCTACATCAACGACGACGTGTTCTTCGGCCGCCCCCTCGCACCGAACAAGTTCTTCCAGTCGAACGGCAACTCGCTCTTCTTCCGCTCGCCGACCGCCGTCCCGCCCGGCGACGTCACCGACGGGACCGAGGGCTACTTCGTCGCCGCCAAGAACAACCAGGTCCTCCTGGAGGAGGCGTTCGGCCGGATCGCCACCCACGGCTTCCTGCACACCCCGCACCCACTGCGCCGCAGCGTCCTGGCGGAGATCGCCGAGCGGTGGCCGGAGGAGACCGCGCGGACCGCCGCGACCCCGTTCCGCGGCCGGACCGACCTGTCGATCACCTCCTCGCTCCACCACCACTACGGCTATCTGACCGGAAAGGCGTCGCCCGGCTCGATCTCCGCCGCGTACGCCAACATCGGCGACTACAAGCACCACGTGGCGCTCAGCCGCCTCCTCGCCGCCCGCCACCGTGACGTCATCTGCATCGGCGAGTCCGCGGAGGCGGAGGTGCCGCTGGACGAACAGGACCGGGTGCTGCGCGCCTTCCTGGAGGCGTACTTCCCGGTGCGCTCGCCGTACGAGAAGGACTGACCGACCCGGACACGCGTGAGGGGGGCGCCCGCCCGGGCGCCCCCCTCACGCGTACCGCCTAGCGCTTCTCGTACGGGCTCGGGACCGGGAAGTACGCCTCCAGGAAGGGGGTGATGAGGTCCTTCTGCCCGCCCGCGTCCTGCTCCGTGGAGACCGTGTCGTTGACACAGAAGACCGCCCGGTCGCGCTGGGCGAGCAGCCGGCCGAGCCGGGTCTCCGTCCACGGGTGGGTGAGGTCCAGGTAGGCGTAGGGCAGATCGGTCGACGGGACCGCGCGGCCGGTGTGGAAGGCGTAGTAGTGGTGCAGCGAGGAGGCGATCGAGATGTCGTCGACGCTGCGGAAGCGGTTCGCCTCGGTGCGGCGGTACTCGGCGGCGAACTCCGTCTCGATCTCCGCCAGCACGCTGCGCCGCAGCGGATGCGGCATGTGCTTCATCTTCTGCACCAGGACCGAGCCGTACCGCTGTTCGATCAGCCGGCGGTTGTTCTTGCCCGCGGCGGCCACCGGCGGGTCGTCGAGGCTGCGCTCGCCGACCGGGACCAGCGCGGGGGAGGGGAAGAACTTGGTGAGCCCGCTGGCGTGGAAGAAGTCCCCCGGGGTCACCTCGCGGCTGAGCATCACGTCGTCGTTGAGGTAGAGGAAGTGCTCGGAGAGCCCGTCGATGTGGTGCAGCTGCGACTCGATCGCGTGCGAGTTGAAGGTCGGCAGCACCTCGGGGGAGCGGAAGATCTCCTTGTGCGAGACGACCCGCAGCCCGGGGACGGTGGTGTCCAGCCAGGACGGCGTCTGGTCGTCGGTGACCAGGAAGACGGTCCGCACCCAGGGTGCGTACAGGTGCAGCGAGCGCAGCGAGTAGCGCAGCTCGTCGCGGCTGAGGTAGCGGGCCGCGTTGGCCGCCTCCGCGTGGTACGCCTCGCCGGCGTACTCCGCGCGCCGCCGCAGCCACTCCGGGTCCGAGCCGTCCACCCAGGTGTAGACGACGTCGACGGGGAAGGTGACCTGGTCGGTGCGGACGACGGCGGTCTCGGCGCGGGCCGGCACGAGCGGCGCGCCGTCGGGGACGGTACGGGCGCCGGGGCGGACGTCGGTGAAGTCCGTGAAGCAGCACTCCGGGGCGTCCACGAGCCGGCCCTGCGGGGGCAGGACGGCGGTGACCCGGCCCGGGCGCGGCGCGGTCAGCTCGCCATCCTCCTCGCGCCAGAACTCCACGTCGCAGCCGTACGCGTCGCCCAGCTTGAGCTGGTGGGTGGGGTCGGCCCGGTACCAGGTCAGCCGCACGACGGCGGCGGTACGCAGCCGGTGCCAGGTCCCGGCGGCGAAACCGGGCTGGGAGGGGCGGCTGACCGGGCCGTTCCCGCCGACCGGGGTCGCGTAGCCCGGCTCCCGCGCGCAGGCGGCGGCGAGGGCGGCCAGCACGGCGGCCCGGTCCTCCTCGCGCACGGCCACCGCGGAGGAGGTGTCCGACTTGCCGGGGACGCAGAAGTGCGCGACGCCGGCGGCGGCGAGCGCGCCGAGCACCGCCTCCAGATTGGCCCGTCGGGCGCGCAGCGGCGTGATCCCCTCGGCGATCAGCGCCACCTTCGGCTCCCGGCCGACGCTGATCACGGCACGGTCCGGTCCGGCGGTGAGCGCCGCGTACCGCCGGGCCAGCCGGTTGCGGCGCAGACGCTCGGCGGCGGCGGTCCCGCTGGCGATGCGGAGCTTCACGCGGCGGCGCACATCGGCGTCCACCTGCGCGACGACGGCCCGTCGCACGCGGTCGGGAACGGCTCGGCGGTAGACCCCCAGCAGCCGGGGTGACTCGGGATTTCGCACTGCTGTTTACTCCTCGAACACGTACATATGCGGAGAGTGAGCAGCACCAGTATGCAGCCTGCCGGGGACACCCCCGGGGCGCGCGAGAGCCGTCACGCG
This sequence comes from Streptomyces sp. NRRL F-5727, assembly GCF_000719555.1. Classification (GTDB taxonomy): domain Bacteria; phylum Actinomycetota; class Actinomycetes; order Streptomycetales; family Streptomycetaceae; genus Streptomyces. Next base: position 9,863 of record NZ_JOGX01000098.1, on the reverse strand, counting down.
CCCCCCTTGAGGCGGGTGCGCCCCCGCGTCGGGACGCAGGCGTTTCGACGTCGCGGCGGGCAGCAGGTACGGTGTGACTCCGCGGCGGAGTTCCCGCGGTGCTCAGCGACAAGGGAGTGGGGAGAGCATGACGTACCTGATCACCGGCGGTGCCGGTTACATCGGCGCGCACGTGGTCCGGGCCATGACGGCGGCGGGCGAGCGGGTGGTCGTCCTCGACGACCTGTCGACCGGATACGCGCACCGGGTCCCCGAGGGCGTGCCGCTCGTCGTCGGCTCCACCCTCGACCGCGAGCTGCTCGACCGGACGCTCGCCGAGCACGCCGTCACCGGCGTCGTCCACCTCGCCGCGAAGAAGCAGGTCGGCGAGTCCGTCGAGCTGCCGCTGCACTACTACCGCGAGAACGTCGTCGGCCTCACCGTCCTCCTGGAGGCGGTCGCCGCGGCCGGCGTGCGCAACTTCCTCTTCTCCTCCTCCGCCGCCGTGTACGGCATGCCGGACGTCGACCTCGTCACCGAGGAGACGCCCTGCGCCCCGCTCAGCCCGTACGGCGAGACCAAGCTCGCGGGCGAGTGGCTGGTCCGCGCGGCCGGCCAGGCGCACGGCATCGCCACCGCCTGCCTGCGCTACTTCAACGTGGCCGGCGCGGCCACTCCCGAGCTCGCCGACACCGGTGTCTTCAACCTGGTGCCGATGGTCTTCGAGCGGCTCGACGCCGGTGAGGCGCCCCGGATCTTCGGCGACGACTACGCCACCCCCGACGGCACCTGCATCCGCGACTACATCCACGTCGAGGACCTGGCCGACGCCCACCTCGTCGCCGCCCGCAAGCTCGCCGAGTGGGCCGAGGCGGGCGAGCCGCGCGACCTGACCGTCAACATCGGCCGCGGCGAGGGCGTCTCCGTCACCGAGATGGTCGGCCTGATCAACGAGATCACCGAGCACACCACCGAGCCCGTCGTCACCCCGCGCCGCCCCGGCGACCCGGCCCGCGTCGTCGCCTCCGCCGACCGCATCGCCGCAGAGCTGGGCTGGAAGGCCCGGTACGACGTCCGCGACATGATCGGCTCTGCCTGGGCCGGCTGGACCGCCCGCCGCGGCGCCGCCGTCTAGGATTCGTCGGAATCGTCGAACGGCCCCCTCGTACCCACCGTACGAGGGGGCCGTTCGTCGTGCGGGTGTCGCCCCCGCGGCATGTCCCGTTCATCTCTCGGCGATCTGATGGGCCCATGCGAGACCAGCTCGGCCAGATCATCCGCTTCGGCGTGGTGGGCGGGATCAACACCGGCACCTTCTTCGGCTGCTACCTGCTCCTCCACCCCTGGATGCCGTACTTCGCCGCGTACACCCTCGCCTTCCTGCTCAGCATGGTGGGCTCCTTCTTCCTCAACACGTACTTCACCTACCGCACCCGCCCCACCTGGAAGAAGTTCGCCCTCTTCCCCCTCACCAACGTCACCAACTACGTCGTGCAGAGCGCCGGCCTGTACGCGCTCGTCACCTGGGCCGGAACGGACGACCGGATCGCGCCACTCGTGGCCGCCGTCGTCGCCATCCCCTTCACGTACGTGATCTCCCGCCGGATCCTCGTCAGCCGGGGTCCCGGTCCGCGGGACGCCGGTCCGGAGGGCGAAACGGAGGAGCGGCAGCCGTCCCGGCTCGCGTAGATTGCCCCTCGCGACCGTGCCGGGAGCGCACGGCGCCGGAACAGCGAGTGAGGACGGCCCAGGTGGCGACGGAGATGGCGACGGTGCAGCAGGACATGAACCGACCGGACGTGACTCCGCAGACCGTGACGCGCCCATTCGTCACCGAGGCCCGCCGGATCGTCGTCAAGGTCGGCTCCTCCTCCCTCACCACCGCCGCCGGCGGCCTCGACGCCGACCGGGTCGACGCCCTCGTCGACGTCCTCGCCAAGGTCCGCAGCGGCGGCGAGAAGGAGATCGTCCTGGTCTCCTCCGGCGCCATCGCCGCCGGCCTCGCCCCGCTCGGCCTCACCCGCCGCCCCAAGGACCTGGCCCGCCAGCAGGCCGCCGCCAGCGTCGGCCAGGGCCTCCTCGTCGCCCGGTACACCGCCTCCTTCGCCCGCTACGGCGTCCGCGTCGGCCAGGTGCTGCTCACCACCGACGACACCAGCCGCCGGGCCCACTACCGCAACGCCTACCGCACCCTCGACCAGCTCCTCGCCATGGGCGCGCTGCCGGTCGTCAACGAGAACGACACCGTCGCCACCGACGAGATCCGCTTCGGCGACAACGACCGGCTCGCCGCCCTCGTCGCCCACCTCGTCCGCGCCGACCTCCTCGTCCTCCTCTCCGACGTCGACGGCCTCTACGACGGCGACCCGGCCAAGCCCGGCACCTCCCGGATCGCCGAGGTCGGCGGCCCGCAGGACATCGCCCACGTCGAGATCGGCTCCGCCGGCAAGGCCGGCGTCGGCACCGGCGGCATGGTCACCAAGGTCGAGGCCGCCCGGATCGCCGCAGCCGCCGGCATCCCCGTCGTCCTCACCTCCGCCAGCCGCGCCGCCGACGCCCTCGCCGGGCGCGACACCGGCACGTACTTCCAGCGCACCGGCCGCCGCTCCGCCGACCGCCTGCTCTGGCTCGCCCACGCCTCCACCCCCCAGGGCTCCCTCGCGCTCGACGACGGCGCCGTCCGCGCCGTCGTCGAGGGCAAGAAGTCGCTGCTCGCCGCCGGCATCGCCGCCGTCGAGGGCGAGTTCGTCGCCGGCGACCCGGTCGAGCTCCGGGACACCGACGGCCGCCCCGTCGCCCGCGGCCTCGTCAACTTCGACGCCAGGGAGCTCCCCCGGATGCTGGGCCGCTCCACCCGCGAACTCGCCGCGGAGCTCGGCCCCGAGTACGAGCGCGAGGTCGTCCACCGCGACGACCTCGTCGTCCTCGGCTGAGCGCGCCCCCCTCCGAGGCCGGAAACCGGTGCGGAAGCCCTTGCGAAACGACCGCCGAAACGGCTGAAACTCCTGCCATCCGGAAGGGACCTTTACCAAAACCGCCCCATGCGACGGCTCGGACTGGTCAACTTTGTCTCGGGGGTAACGAGCAAACGCGGGGTACAGCACCACACGCATCACACAGGAGGCCGCCGGTGAGACGAGCGCGCCCAGGGGCACTGCCCCGCGGGACGGCCGAACGCGCCCTGACGAGTGTCGAGGCCGGAGCCGACTTCGACGCGGCACAGGACACGGCCACGGAAGGCAAGGGCACAGCAGCCGAGACGGGCACACGGGACGGCGGCGCGGGGGAGCGCCCGCTGTCCAAGCTGTGGCACGTCACCCTCAGCGTGTCCGGCGTCGAGTCACCGCTGAAGGAGGTGCGCCGAGGGCTGGAACAGCTGGCCCACGACCACCCCTTCCTGCTGACCAGCCGCTACGCCAACGACCACGCCGAGATCCGGTACTGGGAGGAGGCCCGCGACCTGCACGACGCGGCCGCCGTCGCCCTCCGGCTCTGGGGCGAGCACCGGCAGACCGCCAAGCTCCCCCCGTGGGAGATCGTCGGCCTGGAGGTCATCGACCGGGAGACCTACCACCAGCGGATCGCGGAGGGCTACGGCCCGCCGCCCGCCGCCCCCGTCGGGGTCCACCCCTACTGACCGGCCGGGGTCCCGGGCCACGGACCGGGCAGCCGCCGTCCGCGCACCGACACGGGCGCGTCTCGCACTGCGGGATGCGCCCGTCGTACGTGCCGGGTCCACCCGCCCGTGCCAGTACCCTGCGGGCATGACCTCGCTCACGCCCCTCGACAACCTCTCCCCGGTCACCCGGGCCGCCTACCGGGCCCGTGGCGCCGCCGCACAGATCGCGCCACTGCCGCGCTCGGCCAAGGACGACGCCCTCCTCGCCATCGCGGACGCCCTCGAAGTCCGCACCGCGGAGATCGTCGAGGCGAACGCCGAGGACATCGCCAAGGCCCGCGAGGCCGGCACCAGCGAGTCGATCATCGACCGGCTCACCCTCACCCCCGAGCGGGTCCGCGCCATCGCCGCCGACGTCCGCCACGTCGCCGCCCTGCCCGACCCGGTCGGCGAGGTCGTCCGCGGCTCGACCCTCCCCAACGGCCTCGACCTCCGCCAGGTCCGCGTCCCCCTCGGCGTCGTCGGCATCATCTACGAGGCCCGGCCCAACGTCACCGTGGACGCCGCCGCCCTCTGCCTCAAGGCCGGCAACGCCGTCCTGCTCCGTGGCTCCTCCTCCGCCTACGCCTCCAACACCGCCCTCGTCACCGTCCTCCGCGACGCCGTCGGCGGCGCCGGGCTGCCCGCCGACGCCATCCAGCTCGTCCCCGGCGAGTCCCGCGACTCCGTCCGCGAGCTGATGCGCGCCCGCGGCCTCGTCGACGTCCTCATCCCGCGCGGCGGCGCCTCCCTGATCAAGACGGTCGTCGAGGAGTCCACCGTCCCGGTCATCGAGACCGGCACCGGCAACTGCCACGTCTACGTCGACGCCGCGGCCGACCTCGACATGGCCGTCGACATCCTGATCAACTCCAAGGCCCAGCGGGTCAGCGTCTGCAACGCCGCCGAGACCCTCCTGGTCCACCAGGACATCGCCGCCGCCTTCCTGCCCCGCGCGCTCGACGCGCTGGCCGAGGCCGGCGTCACCGTCCACGCCGACGAGCGGGTCCTCGCCCACACCGAGGGCACCAAGGCCACCGTCGTCCCGGCCACCCCCGAGGACTGGGAGACCGAGTACCTCTCCCACGACATCGCCGCCGCCGTCGTCGACTCCCTCGACAAGGCCGTCGAGCACATCCGCATGTGGACCTCCGGCCACACCGAGGCCATCGTCACCACCTCGCAGGCCGCGGCCCGCCGCTTCACCCAGCTGGTCGACTCCACCACGGTGGCCGTGAACGCCTCCACCCGCTTCACGGACGGCGGACAGTTCGGCTTCGGCGCGGAGATCGGCATCTCCACCCAGAAGCTCCACGCCCGCGGCCCCATGGGCCTTCCGGAGCTCACCTCCACCAAGTACATCGTGACCGGCGACGGTCACATCCGGTAACACCACCTCGCACACCTCCTTTCGGTACGGGCGGGGAGACTTCGCACTCTCCCTGCCCAAAACCACATCCCCGGTCTACTCTGAGACCGTGCCGGACGACGTGGGGGGCAGGCCGTCCCCGAACGGCTGGGAGCCCGACGACGAGCGCGGAGGCGCCGCCGAGGGCCACTGGGACGTGGTCTTCGACGAGGAGTTCGTCAGGGCCGCCGCCGTCCACGAGCCGACGGCCGTCGAACGCCTCCTCGCCGCCGCCCAAGCCCGCGCCGACGCCGAATCGGCCCGCGCCCGCGCCCTCCGCGCCGCGGGCGACGACGACCTCTACGACGACGGCCGCGACCCCGTCGGCCTCACCTACGAGCCCGACGACATCGGCGACGACGCCAGCCCCTACGGCCGCCACGGCGGCGCCCTCCGCCCCTACCGGAGCAGCGCCCGCTGGCACCGGCCCGTCGCCTGGCTCCTCGCCCTCCTGATGGGCATCGGCATGGTGGCCCTCGCCTTCACCGCCGTCTACCGCGGCGCCGCCGCCAACCGGCAGGACCAGGTCCCGCCGGCCTCCACCGGCGTCGACCAGCCCAACCCGGCCCCGCCGGCCGCCTCCCCGGCCGCCGCGCCCCCGGTACCGGTCCTCACCGGCACCCCGGCCACCGCGGCCGCCCCGCCGGCCGCCGGCCACCCGGCGAGCGCCGACCGGACGCCCCCCGCGGCCTCCGCCGCCCCCCGCACACCCTGACACCACCCGGACGGCCGTCCGGCCGCCACTCCGACGGCGGAAAACTTCCGAACTTGTCGTGTACCTGGGCGTTTACCGAAGCCCCCGCCGACCTACCCTGAAGGTATGGCAGGGCGTGGCGACCCGCCTGAGGGGACTCCCGAGGGACTCCCCGGCGGTGAGGACGAGTACCGATCCGTCGTCTTCGACGAGGCGTTCGTCCGCGCTGCCCACCTCCAGGAGTACTCCGCCCGGGAACGAATGGGCGAGCACGCGCTCGCCGTCCGCAACCGCCCCGGCCCCATCGGCCGCCACGGCTCCGGCCAGGCCCTCCTCCTGGCCCTGCTGATCCTCCTCGCCTTCGGCACGGCCGTCTATCTCGGCCTGCGCAACCCCTACCAGCCCCCACCCGACCAGCGCGCCGAGCCGCTCCGTACCACCGTCGTCCCGCTCGCCCCCCAGGGCCCCGTCCCCGGCGGAGACCCCGCCCGGCTCCTCGCCCGCAGCCCCGCCGCCGAGTACCGCACCGGCGCCGCCGGCATCAACCTCCCCGTCGCCGCCCGCACCACCCACTTCTCCGAGGGCCAGGTCGTCACCGCCCTCAGCATCGCCAAGGACTACCTCGTCGCCTCCTCCCTGGAGCCCGACGTCCTCGCGGGCCAGACCGTCCGGCCCGCCCGCCTGCTGCTCGACCCCGACCAGCTGGCCCAGTTCGACCGCAGCGTCTCCGCACCCGCCGACGACGGCCGGCACGCCGTCGCCGCCTGGGTGGTCCGCTTCGACCCCCGGCAGGTCACCGTGGCCGAGCCCGCGCCCCGCGTCCAGGGCACCCTGCGCTTCGCCGAGACCACCGCGGACACCCTCGACGTCACCGCCGACCACACCTTCACCTACGCGCTGCGCCCCGCCGTCCAGGGCCCGGGCACCGACGCCGCCGCCTCCCTCTTCACGGTCCACCGCACCCTGCACTTCCGCTTCGACCGCGAGGACCTGCGCATGCACCGCGCCGAGCTGCTGGTCAGCACCGTCGAGGCCGGGCCGCAGGCGTGCGGCGCCGACACCGGAGGCGAGCTCAGGCCGCTGCTGGCCGGAGCCGAGGTCCCGGCGAAGGCCGGACCGGCCCTCACCGACCCCTACGCCACCGACCGGCCCACGGCCCCCGCGCTCTGCGGAGCCCTCGCCCCGGCCGCCCAGCCCAGGCCCTGACGCCCGGCTACTCCCCGGCGCCCGTGTCCTTGGCGGAGGAGTCCCCGCCCGAGTCCTGGCCCGAGTCCTGGCCCGAGTCCTTGCCCGGCTCCTTGCCCGGCTCCTTCGGGGCGCCGCCGCCGAACACCGTCCGCAGCCGTCCGCCCAGGTCGCCCGCGAGCTCCCCGGCCCCGCCGGCTATGTCCCCGACGAGCTTGACCAGCGGATCCTTGCTCTCCCGCACGGTCTGCGCGTAGTGACCGGCCGACTCCCGGAAGGAGTCCGTGACCGAGGTGTCCTTGTCCTCCGAGCGCTTCGGGTAGTGGCCGTCCATCAGCCGCTGGTAGTCGCGGCTCTCCGACCACTTCTTCAGCTCGGCCGCCCGCACGGTGGTGAACGGGTGCGAGCGCGGCAGCACGTTGAGGATCTTCAGGACCGAGTCCCGCAGGTCACCGGCCTTCTCGTACTCGTCCGCCTGGGCGAGGAACGCGTCCACGTTCATCTCGTGCAGATGGTTGCCGCCGGCGATCTTCATCAGGCCCCGCATCGACGCCCGCAGGTCCTGCCCCACCAGCAGCCCCGCCCGGTCGGCGGACAGCTCCGACTTGCGGAACCACTCGCGCAGCGCGGTCACGATGGCCATCACCGCCACGTTGCCCAGCGGGATCCACGCGACCTTCAGCGCCACGTTCGTCAGGAAGAGCAGCACCGTCCGGTACACCGCGTGCCCCGACAGGGCGTGCCCGACCTCGTGGCCGATGACCGCCCGCATCTCCTCCTCGTCGAGCAGCTCGACGAGCCCCGTGGTCAGCACGATCACCGGCTCGTCCAGGCCCACGCACATCGCGTTCGGCACCGGGTTCTGCGTGACGTACATCGGCGGGACCTTGTCCAGGTCGAGGATGTAACAGGCGTCCCGCAGCATGTCGTTGAGGTGCGAGAACTGCGCGTCGCTCACCCGGACGGAGTCCGAGAGGTAGAGAAGCCGCAGACTGCGCTCCGGCAGCAGTCCGCTGAGTGCCTTGAACACCGTGTCGAAACCGCTCAGCTTCCGCAGCGCCACCAGCGCCGACCGGTCCGCCGGGTGCTCGTAGGCCCGCGAGGAGATACCGGGGAACCGCTTGCGCTGCCTGCTCGGCGCGCTTCCCTGCTGGTTCCCGCCGTGGTTGTCGGTCATGAACGCCCCCTGTCCATCCGTACGAGTCGGTACTCGTCCCCCTGACACGCCCCACCCTAGGCGAGGGCGCTACCGTGGGCGGAGAGCCTGTGGACAACTCGGGCCCTGTGGACAAAGAACCCCGTGGAACAAGGGAGCACGACCGCATGCCGGACATCGCCGCAGCCACCGCCGCCCTCACCGGCATCGCCGCGGCGGCTCAGCAGGGACCGGGCGACACGCTCCGCATCGTCCTGCTGGTCTCCCTGGTCGGCGGCGCCCTCCTCGCCTGGTTTCTGCTCCGCGGCTACGGAGGCGACGAGACGACGGACGAGACGACGGCCGAGACCCGGTCCGCCGACACCTCCGCCCGAGGGGCGTCCGGGGACGCCGAGGACGCCAACGCCTGAGTCGGCGTGAGAGAGCCGCGACCGCCCGCATACGATGTGCGCGAAGTCTCCGCTCCCACCCCCGATCTGATAGGTCTGCCGAAGATGAGCCTCCACAGCACCGCCGCCAACCTCGTCACGCTTGCTTCCGAGGGCGCCGAGCACGGTGGCAACCACGACAGCCTCAACCCGTACGTCACCGGCGGTGGCGCCTTCCTCGCGCTGATGCTGCTGCTCTGGATCACCACCCGCTTCAACCGCGACCGCTGAGCCGGACGCGGACCGGGAGGCCGCTGAGCCGGCGTCCGCCGCCGTGCCAGTAGGCTCTGCACGCATGGGAGAGCAGGAAGTGCCTACTGGCGGCCGCGGCAAGCGCCGCCTCGGCGTGATGGGCGGGACGTTCGACCCGATCCACCACGGACACCTGGTGGCGGCCAGCGAGGTCGCCGCCCTGTTCCACCTGGACGAGGTGGTGTTCGTACCGACCGGCGAGCCGTGGCAGAAGAGCCACAAGGCCGTGTCGCCCGCCGAGGACCGCTATCTGATGACGGTCATCGCCACGGCCTCCAACCCGCAGTTCTCGGTCAGCCGCATCGACATCGACCGCGGCGGCGCGACCTACACCATCGACACCCTGAGGGAGCTGCGCTCCCTCAACAGCGACGCCGACCTCTTCTTCATCACCGGTGCCGACGCGCTCTCGCAGATCCTCACCTGGCGCGACGCGGAGGAGCTCTTCGCCCTCGCCCACTTCATCGGCGTCACCCGGCCGGGCCACGACCTCACCGACGACGGACTGCCCGAGGGCGGCGTCTCCCTCGTCGAGGTCCCCGCCCTCGCCATCTCGTCCACCGACTGCCGCGCACGGGTCGCCGAGGGCGACCCCGTCTGGTATCTCGTCCCGGACGGCGTCGTCCGCTACATCGACAAGCGCCAGCTGTACCGCGGCTAGTCACAGTCCCGGGGAGGGGCACCGGTGAACGATCAGCAGAACCCGTACGACCCGTACTACCCGCAGCCGCAGATCATCGGCTACGACGCGTACGGGCAGCCGGTGTACCAGCAGCAGGCCGAGCCCCCGCAGCAGTCCGCGTACGACCCGTACGCCGGACAGCAGCAGACGTACGGCTACGACCCCTACGCCCAGCCCCAGCAGCCCCAGGCCCCGCAGCAGCCCCAGGCGCCCCAGCAGCCCGCGTACGACCCCTACGCCGGCATGCCGGGACACGGCCAGGCCCAGGGCGGCTACGCCCAGCCCGCGTACGACCCCTATGACACCTACGGCGGCGCCGGACAGCAGTGGCAGGCCGCCGAGCCCGCCGCGCCCGTCGCCGCCGCCCCGGCCGGCGTCCCCGGCCAGCGGCCCGCCCCCGAGCCGCCCGCCGCCCCAGCGC
>NZ_JOGX01000097.1 GCF_000719555.1 Streptomyces sp. NRRL F-5727 | reverse complement strand
CCCCCACCGCCCCCGACACCCCGGCCGTCCCGCCCGCGCCGACCACGCCGGACGCCCCCAGCGCCCCCGACACCCCGACCGCCCCCGAGGAGCCGGTCGTGCCGGACGCGCCCTCGGAGCCGTACCCCGAGCCGGACGCGCCCGCCGACCCCTCCACGGACCCGTACACCGACCCCTCCACGGACCCCTACACCGACCCGTACGCGGACCCCTACGCCGACCCGTACACGGAGCCGTACCAGGACCCCCAGGGCGACGATCCGCTCCTCCCGCTCCCCGTCGAGCCGGAGTCCGCCGAACCCGACACCTTCGCCGGCTGAAGATCTTTGTGGTGCGCGAGGAACGCGCTGGCCCTAGCGTGGCCCCCATGAGCGTGGGCAGCGGGGGAGCGGACACGGCGGGTCGGCCGGACACGGCACCGGTGACGGAGGGCGCGGCGGCGCCGATCCTCAGCGCGTTCGGAGCCGCCTTCCGCATGGGCGGCTTCGACTGGGACCTCCTCACCGGCACCATGGAGATGGACGAGGCCGCCCTCGACGTCTTCGACTTCGACCCCGACGAGTACGACGGCCGCCCCGAGACCCTCGGCAGCCGCGTCCTGCCCGACGAGGGCCGCCAGCTCGACACCCTCGTCGCCCAGGCCCTCAAGGACGGCAGCGACCAGTACGGGGCGTACTTCCGCATCCGCCGCCGCGACGGCTCCCACCAGTGGACCCACACCCAGGGCATCGTCTACCGGGACCCGACCGGCCGCCCCGTGCGGATCGTCGGCGTCATACGGGACGCCACCCACGAACTCACCGAGTCCGCCGCCCGCCTCGGCCTCGACGAGGGCCGCCGGCAGCGCGCCGGGGTCGTCGAGGGCACCACCGCCGCCCTCGCCTACGCCCGCACCGTCCAGGACGTCATCGACCTCCTCAACGACTCGCACGCCCTGGAGCACTTCGGCGCCGCCAGCCTCGTCATGGGCCTGCTGGAGGCCGGCCGCATCCACCTCGTCGCCGAGGGGCCCGACGGCGCCTTCGTCCCCGGCACCCGGTTCACCCGGGTGGACGAGCCGTACCCGATGAGCGAGGTCATCCGCACCCTGCGGCCCCGCTTCATCGACACCGCCGAGGACTTCGCCGCCTCCTTCCCCGTCCTCTGGCCGCACATCAGCGGCCTCGGCATCACCTCCGCCGCCTACCTCCCGCTCATCGCCCAGGCCCGCCCCATCGGCGCCCTCGGCCTGCTCTACAGCGACAAGCGGGGCTTCAGCGAGGACGAGCGGACCCTGCTCGTCGCCCTCGGCAGCAGCATCGCCCAGAGCCTCCAGCGCGCCATGCTCTACGAGCAGGAACACGACCTCGCCGAAGGGCTCCAGCAGGCGATGCTGCCCCGCCGGATCACCGAGGTGCCCGGCGCCCAGATAGCCGTCCGCTACCGCTCCGCCCGCCTCGGCCGCGACGTCGGCGGCGACTGGTACGACGTCATCCCGCTCCCCGGCGGCCGGGTCGGCGCCGTCATCGGCGACGTCCAGGGCCACGACACCCACGCCGCCGCCGTCATGGGCCAGCTGCGGATCGTGCTCCGCGCCTACGCCGCCGAGGGCCACACCCCCGCCACCGTCATGGCCCGCGCCTCCGTCTTCCTCCACGAACTCGACACCGAACGCTTCGCCACCTGCACCTACGCCGAGGCCGACCCCGGCACCGGCGTCGTCCAGGTGGTCCGCGCCGGGCACGTCGACCCACTGGTCCGCGAGGCCGACGGCACCTGCCGCCGGGTTCCGGTCGAGGGCGGGCTCCCGCTCGGCCTCTCCGCCGAGTTCGGCCGGCTCGACTACCCCGTCACCACCCTCGAACTCGACCCCGGCCAGACCCTCATGCTCTACACCGACGGCCTCGTCGAGAAGCCCGGCGCCGACCTCGACGAGGGCCTCGAATGGCTCTCCTCCCTCGTCCGGCACGGCCCCTCCGACCTGCAGGAACTCGCCGACCACCTGTGCGAGGTCGTCGCCGACCGGGGCGGCGAGGACGACGTCGCCATCCTGCTGCTGCGCCGCCTCGGCGCGTACACCCCGGCCGGCGGGCGGTTCCGCCAGCACGTCGCCCAGAGCGACCCCGAGGCGCTCAGCGCCGCCCGCCACATGGTCCGGGCCGCCGTCCGCGCCTGGGGCGCCGGCTCCCGCGCCGACGAGATCGAGCTCGTCGCCGACGAACTCATGACCAACGCGCTCATGCACACCGACGGCGGCGCCATCGTCACCCTGCGGATCCTGCCCGGCACCGCACGACGGCTCCGCGTCGAGGTCGAGGACCGCTCCAGCGCCCTGCCCCGCCGCCGCGAGGCCGGCGAGGCCGGCGTCTCCGGCCGCGGCCTCCTCCTCGTCGACCAGCTCTCCGACAGCTGGGGCGTCGAGTCCCGCGGCGGCGGCAAATGCGTCTGGTGCGAGTTCGCCGTCCAGGACCCGCACCCCGGGGAGTGACCGGCGCGCGGCCGGCGGTGCCGTACGGCAGGGTGGTGCCATGCCCGAACTGCCCGAGGTCGAAGCCCTCCGCGCGTTCCTCGGCGAGCACCTCGTCGGCAAGGAGTTCGCCCGCGTGCTGCCCGTCGCGATCAGCGTCCTCAAGACGTACGACCCGCCGCTCGGCGTCCTCGACGGCGCCGAGGTCACCGGTGTCGCCCGGCACGGCAAATGGCTCGACATCACCGCCGCCACCCCCGCCGGACCCCTGCACCTCGTCGTCCACCTCGCCCGGGCCGGCTGGCTCCGCTGGCAGGACCCGCTGCCCTCCGGACCGCCCCGACCCGGCAAGGGGCCGCTCGCCCTGCGCGCCGCCCTCACCGGCGGCGACGGCTTCGACCTCACCGAGGCCGGCACCACCAAACGGCTCGCCGTCCACCTCGTCCACGACCCCCAGGAGGTCCCGGGCATCGCCCGCCTCGGCCCCGACCCGCTCGCCGAGGACTTCGGGCCCGACGCCTTCGCCGCCCTCCTCGCCGGCGAACGCCGCCAGATCAAGGGCGCCCTCCGCGACCAGAGCCTCATCGCCGGCATCGGCAACGCCTACAGCGACGAGATCCTGCACGCCGCCCGGATGTCCCCCTTCAAACCCACCGCCACCCTCGGCCCCGAGGAGACCGCCGCCCTCTACCAGGCCCTGCGCACCACCCTCCAGGACGCCGTCGCCCGCTCCCACGGCCTCGCCGCCGGCAAGCTCAAGGCCGAGAAGAAGACCGGCCTGCGCGTCCACGGCCGCACCGGCGAACCCTGCCCCGTCTGCGGCGACACCATCCGCGAGGTCAGCTTCGCCGACTCCTCCCTCCAGTACTGCCCCACCTGCCAGACCGGCGGGAAGGTCCTCGCCGACCGCCGCATGTCCCGGCTGCTCAAGTAGGCGGGGCGGGACCGGCCGCTCGGGGAGGCGGGGCGGGACCGGCCGCTCCCCCCTGAAGTAGGCTCCCGCGCATGCTGCGCGTACTGGCCGTCGACGACGAGGAACCCGCCCTCGGGGAGCTGCTCTACCTGCTCCGCGCCGACCCCCGGGTCCGCACCGCCGAGGGCGCCGGGGACGCGACCGCCGCGCTGCGCCGGATCGGGCGCGCGCTGGACTCCGGGCCGGACGGCGAGGAGACCATCGACGTCGTCTTCCTCGACATCCACATGCCCGGCCTCACCGGACTCGACGTCGCCCGCCTCCTCGCCGGCTTCGCCCGCCCCCCGCTCGTCGTCTTCGTCACCGCCCACGAGGGCTTCGCGCTCACCGCCTTCGACCTCAAGGCCGTCGACTACGTCCTCAAGCCGGTCCGCCGCGAACGGCTCGCCGAGGCCGTCCGCCGCGTCCACGAACTCGTCCACGCCACCGCCCCGCCCCCGGCCGCCGCCGCCCCCGAGCAGATCCCCGTCGAACTCGGCGGCGTCACCCGCTTCGTCGCCGTCGACGACATCGCCTACGTCGAGGCCCACGGCGACTACGCCCGCCTCCACACCGACCAGGGCAGCCACCTCGTCCGCATCCCGCTCTCCACGCTGGAGGAGCGCTGGGCCGACCGGGGCTTCGTCCGCATCCACCGCAGCCACCTCGTCGCCCTCGACCGGGTCGAGGAGCTCCGCCTCGACGGCGGCGCCACCTCCGTCCGGGTCGGCGCCACCGACCTCGCCGTCAGCCGCCGGCACGCCCGCCACCTCCGTGACCTGCTGCTGCGCCGCGCCGGCGGCTGACCACACCCCTACCGGCGCGCCGCCCCGTCTGCCTACACTCCACGGGCCCACCCGCCCGTCAGAGAGCGACGCCGATGCCGGAGCACCCCGAGCCGCGCCGGCCCCGGCGCGAGACCGTCACCCACGCCAGCGCCCTCGGCGACCGGCCCGGCCGCGTGCCGCGCCCCCGGCCGCTGCACCCGCCGGCCCGCTCCGAGATCGACGAGCAGACCACCCTCGGCCACACCTACGTCCGCTCCCTGATGCGCAGCCAGCTCCGCGCCGCCCTCACGGCGCTCGGCGCCCTCGCCCTGCTCGTCGGCACCCTCCCGCTGCTGCTCGCCCTGCCCGCCCCCGAGGCGCTGGTGTGGGCCGCGCTCGGCGTCGGCGTCTACCCCGTCGTCTGGGCCGTCGCCCACTGGTACGTCCGCCGGGCCGAGCGCAACGAGCGCGACTTCACCGGCCTCGTCGAAAGGTGAGGCGGCCCGCGTGAACCAGACCTACGCCGTCGTCGCCGTCACCGCCGTCGTCCTCGCCACCGTGCTCATCGGCGCCCTCGGCCTGCGCGTCTCCCGCACCACCTCCGACTTCTACGTCGCCTCCCGCACCGCCGGGCCCCGGCTCAACGCGGCCGCCATCAGCGGCGAGTACCTCTCCGCCGCCTCCTTCCTCGGCATCGCCGGACTCGTCCTCGTCCAGGGCCCGGCCATGCTCTGGTACCCGGTCGGCTACACCGCCGGCTATCTGGTGCTGCTCGTCCTCGTCGCGGCCCCGCTGCGCCGCTCCGGCGCGTACACCCTCTCCGACTTCGCCGAGGCGCGCCTGGAGTCCCCGCAGGTCCGCCGGCTCGCCAGCCTCTTCGTCGTCGGCATCGGCTGGCTCTACCTGCTGCCGCAGCTCCAGGGCGCCGGGCTCACCCTGGAGATCCTCACCGGCGCCCCCGACTGGGTCGGCGGGCTGCTCGTCGCCGTGGTCGTCACCGGCACGGTCGCCGCGGGCGGCATGCGCAGCATCACCTTCGTCCAGGCGTTCCAGTACTGGCTGAAACTCACCGCCCTGCTCGTCCCGGCCTTCTTCCTGGTCGCCGCCTGGTACGGCGACGGGGCACCCCGGGCCCGCTTCGACGCGCCCGCCGTGCTCCGCGAGCACACCGTCGTCCGGGTCGCCGACACCGTGCGCGTCGGGCTGGACGCCCCACTGACCCTCACCGTCACCGGCACGGTCGACTCCGTCCGGTACGAGGAGCGGGCCGTCACCCTCCCGCCGGGCACCCACCGGGTCGACGGCGGCACCGTCCTCGCCCTGCCGCCCGGCACGCCGGTCCCCGAGCGGCGCGCGAACGGCGCCGATCCCCTCGGCTGGTCCCAGCCCCTGGCCGGCGGCCGCGACGGCCACCAGCTGTACGCCACGTACGGACTGATCCTGGCCACCTTCCTCGGCACCATGGGCCTCCCGCACGTCGCCGTCCGCTTCTACACCAGCCCCCACGGACGGGCCGCCCGCCGCACCACCCTCGTCGTGCTCGGCCTGATCAGCGTCTTCTACCTGCTGCCCGCGGGGTACGGGGCGCTCGGCCGGATCTACGCCCCCGAGCTCGCCCTCACCGGGTCGGCCGACGCGGCCGTGCTCGTCCTGCCCGACCGGATCGTCGGCGGCGCGCTCGGCGACCTGCTCGGCGCCTTCCTCGCCGGCGGCGCCTTCGCCGCCTTCCTCTCCACCGCCTCGGGACTCACCATGTCCGTCGCCGGCGTCCTCGCCCAGGACGTGCTGCCGTCCCGCGCGGTCCGGCACTTCCGGCTCGCGACGGTGCTCGCCACCGCCGTCCCGCTCGCCGTCGGCGTCGCCGCCTCCAAGGTGCCGGTCGCCGACGCCGTCGGCCTCGCCTTCGCCGTCTCCGCCTCCTCCTTCTGCCCGCTCCTCGTCCTCGGCATCTGGTGGCGGCGGCTCACCCCGCCCGGCGCCGCCGCCGGGCTCCTCCTCGGCGGCGGCTCCGCGCTCGCCGCCGTGATGGCCACCCGGGCCGGGCTCGCCCCGGCGGGCTGGACGCACACCCTGATGGCCTGGCCCGCCGTCTGGTCCGTCCCGCTCGGCTTCCTCACCATGATCCTGGTCTCGCTCGCCACCCCGCGCAGCGTCCCGCCCGGCACCGCGGCGACCCTCGCCCGGCTCCATCTGCCCGAGGAGTTCACCGCCCCCGTGACCGCCCAGGAGGCCCGCCGGTGAGCGGCATCGCCCTGGCCGCGGCGAGCGCCGCCGGAGCCGTCCTGCTCGCCGCCGGCGTCGTCCTCGGCCGGCTCACGGCGCGCCGGGGCGCCCGCTCCGCCGACCTCGACCTCGGCACCCCCGTCGAGCGCGCCACCTTCCACACCCTGCACACCGCCTCGCTCGCCGCTCCGCCGCTGCGTGCCGGGCTGACCGAGGAGACCGCCCGCAAGGCGGCCCGCCCGCTGCGCTCGCTGCTCGGCACCGAGGCCCTCTGTCTCACCGACGGTTCGGCCGTCCTGGCCTGGGACGGCCCCGGCGAGGCCCACCACCACGCGGGCGTGCCCGAGCTGGCCGCCGCGACCCTGGAGACCGGCCGCAGCCGCTCGGCGCCCACCGGGTGCGCCGACCCCGGCTGCGCGCTGCGGTGGGCGGTGACGGCCCCGCTCACCGGTGAGGAGGGGGTCCTCGGCGCGCTGGTCGCCTACGGGCCGCGGGAGTCGGCGGTGCTCGTGCGGGCCGCCACCGAGGTGGCCCGCTGGGTCTCGGTCCAGCTGGAGCTGGCCGAACTGGACCGCTCCCGGACCCGGATGGTGGAGGCGGAGATCCGCGCGCTGCGCGCCCAGATCTCCCCGCACTTCATCTTCAACTCCCTCGCCGCGATCGCCTCGTTCGTCCGCACCGACCCGGAGCGGGCCCGGGACCTCCTCCAGGAGTTCGCCGACTTCACCCGCTACTCCTTCCGCCGGCACGGCGACTTCGCCACCCTGGCCGACGAACTGCGCGCGATCGAGCAGTACTTGGCACTGGCCGGGGCCCGCTTCGGCGACCGGCTCAAGGTGACGCTCCAGATCGCGCCGGAGGTGCTGCCGGTCGCGCTGCCCTTCCTCTGTCTCCAGCCGCTGGTGGAGAACGCCGTCAAGCACGGGCTGCAGGACCGGGAGCGGGGCTGCCGGGTCACCATCGCCGCGCGGGACGCCGGATCGGAGGCCGTGGTGACCGTCGAGGACGACGGCGTCGGCATGGACCCGGAGCGGCTGCGGGCGGTGCTGCGCGGCGAGCAGCCGGGCGGCTCCGGCATCGGCCTGTCCAACGTGGACGAGCGGCTGCGTCAGGTGTACGGGCCGGAGCACGGACTCGTCATCGAGACCGGTGTCGGCGCCGGCATGAAGGTGACCGCGCGCTTCCCCAAGTACCGTCCGGGCGTGCATCCGTCGCCGACGCGCTGACCGTCAGGACAGCCACACGGCGAGATGGGCGAGCGGCAGGCCGAGCCGCCAGGCGGGCAGC
This sequence comes from Streptomyces sp. NRRL F-5727, assembly GCF_000719555.1. GTDB lineage: Bacteria > Actinomycetota > Actinomycetes > Streptomycetales > Streptomycetaceae > Streptomyces. The sequence continues at coordinate 8,651 of NZ_JOGX01000097.1, read as the reverse complement.
CAGGCGCGGGCCGTCTCGTCGACCGTCAGCCCGGGACCCGTCCCCGGCAGGCCGTCGAGGTCGGCGGCGTGCACCCAGGTCTCCCGCAGGGCCCGCCAGGTGTCCCGGGCGAGGGCGAGGTCGGGTCCGTCGGGGTCCTCCGCCTCGGCGGCGGCGAGCCGTTCCTCCACCCAGTCCGGCCAGCCCGCCTCGTGCGCGGTGAGGCCCAGCCACACGTCGGCGCCGGGCTCCCCGGAGAGATGGACCGTGAGGGCCAGGGCGCGCAGGGAGGCGCGGTGCTCCAGTGAGCCGGGGTCGGTCAGGCCGGCCGCGGTCAGATACTGGTCGGCCAGGTACTCGGCGCACAGCCAGGCCATCGGTACGGCCAGACCCCCGCCGCTCCTGCGGCCGGCGCCGTTCGTGCTCTCGGGCGGCAACGCTCCCACCTTCTCCCGGACGTCGGGGACCCGCGGTTCTCGGGACCCGGAGCAGAGCCTCCTCCGCTCGGGGCGTCCGCGTGGACCGCTTTGCTCAACTCGCCGGTGTGGTTTCGGATACGTTCCCCGGCCGGATCGGTGCCGACGGGTCTGCCGGGACGGATGGTGCGGAAGAGGCTGGGGAGGGGCGCCGGCGGACGAGCGAGGCGAGCGCCGTGACACCGACGACGAGCGCGAGCGAGCGGAAGGGCAGGACCGCGCCGAAGCGGTCGTCCAGGCCGTCGATCCCGTTCCAGACGGTGATGATCCATCCCACGCTCCCCACCAGCACCATCGCCGCCGGCTGCCGCTCCCCGCTCAGCCGCATCCCGGTCCAGAGCACGAGCGGCATGACCAGCGCGGTGTTGAGCAGCGCGGTGGTGAACACCTGCGCCTCCCCGTAGCCGGTCGGCGTCCCCAGGGCGGCCGACGCCTGCCCGACGAGCGCGAAGCGCAGCGTGTCGGAGAGCACGAGGTGCGCGGCGCCGACCGCGATCCCGGTGACGACGACGGCCTTGAACAGGCGGGGGAGGGGCGGGGTGTGAGGTGGTGAGGTCATGGGCGTGACTATACGCACTGTGTATACATGGAGTGTATAGACCCCGGGTTCGTTCCCGCGTGCGCGGCCGTGCCGCGGGGGCCTTCCTGGGTGCGTGCGCCGGCCCGCCCGGCCCGCGCCGTCCGGGCGGGCCGGCGGGGCCCGCCCAGCGCGTGCCCCGCCATGCCCCGCCGACCCCCACGCCTCAGGTGGCGGGCAGCCCCGCCCTCGCCGGTGCCGTCAGATCGGCCGTGGCCTGGCGGCCCTGGAACGGCGCGCGCCCGTCGCCGGTGCCGCGGTACAGCCACACGCCGCTCCGGGCCCCGAGGCCGAGCGGATCGGCCCGCCCGTCACCGTCCGCGTCCCCGCGCCGATGAGGTGCGTGTACGTCTGCCGGCCCCCGCCGATCCGCTGCCGGCCGGCGAACGTGCCGTCGCCGCGGCCCGGATACGGCCACGGGACGCCGTCCCCGTCGCGGGCGACCACATCGCCGGTCGGCGCGCCGTCGAGGTCGCCGGCGACCGTGACGTCGTTGTGGATCCCCCAGCCGCCGCCGACCTTCACCGGGAGGCGAAGGGCGCCCGGGCGTCGCCGGTGCCCTCAGCCCAGCAGGGCGTAGACGGCCGTCGCGTGGGCGGCGGGCTCGGTGGTGCCGTCGGCGGTCATGGTGATGTCGGCGAAGGCCATCCGCTTGCCGAGCTTGGTGAGGCGGGCGCGGATCAGGACGTCTGCGCCGAGGACCGCCCGCTGGAAGCTGGTGGACTGCTGGACGGTCGTCATGGGGACGAAGCCGCCGCGGGCCGCCGAGACGGCGATGACGGTGGCGGTGTCGGCCGCGGCCATCAGGGCCTGGCCGGAGATGCCGCCGCCCTCGCGCGCCAGCCGGTCGGACCAGGGGAGGCGGAGGACGGCCTCGTGGCCGTCGACGGAGTCGACGGTGAGTTCCAGGTCCAGGACCCAGGGGGCGAAGTTGTCGGCGAGGATCTTCTCGGCGGCGGCGGGAGTCAGCGCCACGGTGTCAGGGAGCGTCACGGCGTCATTGTGCGGCCGCGGCCCGGTGGCGGGCAACGACGCCGTGACGCGGCCGGTAGCCGGGCAGCGAGCGGCCGAGCTGCCGGAGGGCGTAGTGGGAACGGGACTTGACCGTGCCGGCCGGGATGCCGAGGTCCACGGCGGCCTCGTTGACGGTGAGCCCGTGGAAGTAGAGCCGTACCAGCACCGCCCGGTGCTCCGGGCTCAACTCGCGTACCGCCGCCCGGACGTCGAGGGCCGCCTCGGCCGACTCGGTGGCGTCCGAGGGGTCCGGGGTCACCGCCAGGACCCCGTCGCCGATCTCGGCCGGCCGGGCCAGCCGGGAGCGGCGGGCGTCGATGGCGAGCCGGCGGGCCACGGTGAAGAGCCAGGGCCGCATCGAGGCGTAGGCGCCGCTGAACGCCTCGGGGTGGAGCCAGGCCCGGACCAGGGTCTCCTGGGCGAGGTCCTCGGCGCGCTGGCGGTCGCCGTAGGTCAGCCCGAGGAGGAAGGAGAGCAGGGCGGGGCCGTGCTCGCGCTGGAGTTCCTGAAGCGTCCGCTCGTCGGTCGTCGCCGTCGCCGTCGTCATGAGTGCCCACCCTTCGCCGCCCGCTCGGCGGTTCGTCGTCCGCGCCGTATACGAACGCATCCGGCCGGACGAGGACAGGGAACGGACAACGGTCTGCGACGAACGGTCGGAACGAGCGGCGAATGGCACGGCGAACGGTCGGAAGGCGATCAAGTGAGGGTTGTTCGTCCGATTCGGTGGGGTTCGCGCCCTGCCCCGGCCCGGTCCCTTGACTGAAGACCCCCCGAGGGATGAATTCGGCAGAACACGTGTTCTTCCTATGATCGGGGTGGCAGTCGTCATGACCGCAGGCACCAGACCGGTACGCGCCAGACTCGCCCGTGCCGGCTCCACCGTCCTCGCCGGCTCCCTGCTCGCCGTCGTCGCCGCGTGCAGCCAGGGCGGCCTCGGCGGCACCCCCTCACCCGGCGGCTCTTCCGGCGGCTCCACCGCGCCGCGCCCCGCCCCGGCCCCCAAGCCGGCCGGCTTCACCCTGGTGGCCTCCGGCGACGTCCTCCCGCACGACTCGATCATCCGCCGCGCCGCCGCCGACGCCGGCGACGGCGGCTACGACTTCCGCCCCATGCTCGCCGGGGTCAAGCCGGTCGTCTCCCGCGCCGACCTCGCCATCTGCCACATGGAGACGGTGTACGGGAAGGACGGCGGCCCCTACACCGGCTACCCCGCCTTCAAGTCCCCGCCCGAGGTCGCCACCGCGCTGAAGGCCACCGGCTACGACTCCTGCTCCACCGCCTCCAACCACACCCTCGACGACGGCGCCGCCGGGCTCGGCCGCACCCTCGACGCCCTCGACGCGGCGGGCGTGAAGCACGCCGGATCGGCCCGTACCGCCGCCGAGGCCGCCCGGCCCACCCTGCTCAAGGCCGGCGGCGCCACCGTCGCCCAGCTCGCCTACACCTACGACACCAACGGCTACCCGCTCCCCGCGGGGCAGCCCTGGGCGGTGAACCTGCTCGACGAGGCCAAGGTGCTCGCCGACGCCCGGGCCGCCCGCGCCGCCGGCGCCGACGTGGTCGTCGTCAGCGTCCACTGGGGCACCGAGTGGCAGACCGAGCCCGACGAACGGCAGCTCTCGCTGGCCCGCTCGCTCACCGCCTCCCGCACCGGCGGCCGCCCCGACATCGACCTCATCGTCGGCACCCACGCCCACGTCCCCCAGGCGTACGAGAAGGTCAACGGCACCTGGGTGATCTACGGCATGGGCGACCAGATCGCCGGCGACATGATCAACCACGAGGGCGTCTTCGACCCCCGAGGCAACCAGGGCAGCATCGGCCGCTTCACCTTCGCCCCGCCGAAGAGGCCCGGCGCCCGCTGGGAGGTCACCAAGGCCGAGTTCGTGCCCCAGTGGTTCGACACCGGCCGCGGCCGCGTGGTCAACCTGGGCGCCGACACCTCGGACCCCCGCCACGCCGGCATCCGCGAGACGATCCGCCAGGTCGTCCTCGGCCGGGGCGCCGACAAGGACGGTCTCGCCCTCGGCACATAGCGACGGCGGCGGCCGGTCGGGGGACGACCGTGACCGTGCCGGCGGGCCGGCCCGGCCGCGTACGACGCCGCCCGCAGTGACGAGGCCCCTCCGGGGGTATCGGCCCAACGGGTGCAATCGGGCGGCGGCCCGGTGTCGGTGAGGGGCCCGGGACCCTCCCCGGACGAACCATTGGTCATGAAAAACGATCAGCTGCCCATCGGGCGGAGGTCGGTGCTGCGCCTGGCCGCCGGACTCGGCGTCACCGTCGCGGCCGGCGCGTTCGCCCTCGACCGCTTCGGCCCCGGCGACACCGCCGGGGAGGGCACCCCCGCCGCACCCCAGGGCCCGCCCGCCGCCGCCGGGCCGCCGGCCTCCTCGCCCCGGCTGCGCCCCTCCGCGTACCGGCTCCAGCCCATGACCGCGTACGCCCCCGCCGGCCGGCCCCGGGCCCTGCCCCCGGTCCGGCGGCGGCCCTTCCTCTCGCTCACCGGCGTCGGCCGCACCATGGTGCTCACCTTCGACGACGGCCCCGACCCCCGCTACACCCCCGACATCCTGGCCACCCTGCGGCAGTACGACTGCCGGGCGATGTTCTTCGTCTGCGGCGAGATGGCGGTGGCCAACCCGGACCTGCTCCGGGAGATGGCCGACGACGGGCACGTGGTCGGCAACCACTCGTGGTCCCATCCGCTCGTGCCGAAGCTGCGGCCCTCCCGCATCCGGGACGAACTCGGCTCCACCAGCGAGGTGGTGGAACGGACGCTGGGCGCCGCCCCGCTCTGGTACCGGGCCCCGTACGGCGCCTGGAACCGGCACTCCTTCGAGATCGGCGCCGAGCTGGGCATGGAGCCGCTCGCCTGGTCCGTGGACACCCTCGACTGGAAGGAGCCCGGCACCGGCACCATCGTCCGCCGGGTCCTCGACGGCGCGGGACCCGGCGTCATCGTCCTCTCCCACGACGCCGGCGGGAACCGCTCCCAGAGCGTCGCCGCCCTCCGCCGCTACCTGCCCGCGCTCCTCGACCAGGGCTACGCCGTCACGGTCCCCCGGCGCTGACCGCCCGGACGTCGCGCGAAGGGCCCCGGGGGACACCCCCGGGGCCCTGCACGCGCGCGTGGCTCAGCGCGAACCCACCATCCGGGCGTAGACGACCACGTTCCCGTCGTACCCCTTCGCCCGGGTGTAGCCGCCGCCGCAGGTGATCACGCGCAGCTCCGGAAGGCCGGTGTCCCCGTAGACCTGCGGGCCGGGGAAGTCCTCCTTGGAGTAGACCTCGATGCCGTAGATCTCGAAGACCGCCACCCGTCCGTCGTACCGCTCGACCTCGACGTGCTGGCCCTTCTCCAGGGAGCCGAGGCCGTAGAAGACCGCCGGGCCGCTGTTGTTGTCGACGTGCCCGACGATCACCGCGGTGCCGCGCTGGCCGGGCGCGATGCCGTTCTGGTACCAGCCGGCCAGATTGGCGTCCTGCGGGGGAGGGGCCGCCACCCAGCCGTCCGCGTCGAGCCCCACGTCCATCACCGGGGCCGCTACCTCGATCGCCGGGATGCGGATCCGCGAGGCGGGCGCGAAGGGCAGCGGCTGGACGCCCGCCGACTCCTCCGCGGGCGGCGCGACGACCGGACGCGCCACCGGACGGGCCGCGGCGGCCGGCTGCGGCGGGCCTCCCGCGACGTCCGCGCCGTTGCGCATCATCGCGAGTCCGGACAGCATGGCGAGGGCCAGGACGCCCCAGGGTTGTCGTCTCCTGCGCTCAGGGACGCGGAAGTCCTTCGGGGGCATGGTTCTCCCTTCGTGGCGACGTGTGAACGGTAAGGGCGCCTTTGCACCTCCGCCCTCCGGGCGGCCCGAACGGGTAACCCCCCGCCTCCGTACGGGTGGCGACGCGCCGACCAAGGGCCCCGCCGGGAGCCGCCCGAGAACCGACCCGCCGTCAGAAACGGTGCGGACGGGGGGCGTCGGGCCCCCTGCCCGCCCGGGTGACAGCGCGCTGACCCATCCGAGTACTCGTCTGACAATCGTTTCGCGCGCCCCTGACCTGCGGGTCTGTGGTCCCGCACAACTCGATCGGCGGACATGACCGCTCACCGGACCGGCTCAGTGCCGAGGTGCAGGGAGGGGCCCGAGTTGTGATGGTTCGTCATGGAAGGCGTACTCGTCGAATCTCCCGGAGCACCGCTTCGGGGCGCCTTCCACTGGAGGTTCAACCATGCGTGCTGCACGCACTCTGGCGGTGACCGCCACCGCGTTCGCGGCGGTCGCCCTGGCCGCTCCCCTCGCCGCCGCCACCAACGGTCCCAGCAACGTCCAAGTCAATCCCTACGACGTCCACGCGGGGTCGACGATCACGATCACGGCCAAGGGCTGCGGCCACGGCGGCACGGTCACGTCCAACGCCTTCCCGGAGACCAGCCTCTCGGTCAACTCCAACGGCCTGTCCAGCGCGATCGCCCGGGTCTACAACAACGCCACGCCCGGCAACTACAACCTGGCCGTCAAGTGCAGCGACAACTCCCGCGTCGTCACGCACCCGTTCCGCGTGCTCGCGGGCCGCGGCGCCCAGGGTGGCCTCGGCGGTTCGCTGGCGCCCAGCTCCACCGAGATGGCCGTCGGCGGCAGCCTGGTCGCCGCCGCCGCGCTCGGCGGCGGCGTCTTCGTGCTCCGTCGCCGCCGGATGACCGGCACGGGCGTCTGACCGGCCGAACCTCCCGGTCGGCCTCCTGTGCCCGCCGCCCCCGTGTCCCGGAAGGGATCCGGGGGCGGCGGGCTGTCCGGCGCGACGGGGCGGGCCCGGCCGCTCAGTGCCGGCGGTCGTGCGAACGGCGCCGGACCACGTACGCCGTGCCCGCGGCGGCGGCGAGCACCAGGGCCGTACCGGCCGCCAGCGTCCCCGATTCGAGACTTCCCTGGGAGCCGCCGAGGCCGCCCTGCACACCGCGCGGGGTGAGCAGCACGGTGGAGCGGGCGGTCGGCGACAGGGTGGCCAGTCCGCTGATCGTCAGGTCCACGGTGTCCTGCACGCCGCCCGAGCAGTTGAACGCCACCGTGTACACGGCGCCGCGCTTGGCGTCCGCGTCCACGGTGGCGGTGACGGCCGAGCCCGGGGCGATCTGGACGGTGTCGAAGATGCCCGCCGTCGCCGTCGCCGTACTGGCGCAGCCGGGGGCGCTGAGCGTCACCCGCCCGCCGGGGGCGACGAGCGACGGGGAGACGACGAAATCGCCCGGGGCCTTGGCGCCCCGCACCCGCGGGTTCGGCGCGGGCGCACCGTCGGCCGCGTGGGCGACGGTGACGGGGGCGGCCAGGGCGAGGGCGGCCGCCCCCAGCAGGGCGGTGGACGCGGCACGTATCGCGCGCATGGTGATTCCTCCGGGTCCCGAGGGCCGGCCGCGGCGGTTTGGCCGCGTGAAGCCTGCGTGCACCTCGTTGCCCGAAACGCTAGGAGCGCACTACCACAGCCGCGATCCCAGACGTGCGAATGGGGCACCCTTGTCCCCCGGGCGGCCCAGCCCCGCCCTCCCCGTCACTCCGTGACCTGCGGGAACAGGTCGGTGAACGGCGTGGCGGTGGCGGCGAGGCCGCGGCCGAACGGGGCGTCGAAGTCCCAGATGAGGAAGAGCAGGAAGGCGATCAGCGCGCTGTAGAGGCCGGCGAGCAGCAACTCGCGGCCGGTGCGACGGATCTGGAGCGTGAAGATGAGCCCCACCGAGACCAGGGCGCCGATGATCAGACCGAACCAGACCACGCCGGGCATGGTCTCGCCGGCGCTCTGGCCGCGCGCGCCGCGGGCGTCGTCGGCGACCATCACCTGGTCGACCAGCGGCTGGTACGCCTGCCCCTCGAAGTCGTTGGCGGGCTGGTAGTCGGTGACGCTGCGGCGCACCTTCTGGAGCAGGGCGTCGCCCTCGGGGGTGGTCTCGCCCTCCTCCGCCATGTGCGGGAACTCCGTGTTCACCACGTAGTCGACGTACGCGTCGACGTCGGCGCGGATTCCCTCGCGGACCGGCAGCGGGTAGACCTCGACCCGCTCGGAGATCTCGTGCATCGCCTGGGCCTCCTGGCGCACCACCTCCTGGGCGGCGCCGCGGCCCTCCCAGACGCCGGCGATGGCGAGGCCGAGGACGATCGCGTAGATGACGCCGATCATCATCGTCATGTACTCGATGACGTCGGGGGTCTCGTTGGGGTCGTCGTCGTCGGGGATCCGGCGGTGGTTGATGACGACGATGGCCAGGACGACGGCGCACGCGGCGGCCATCGCCAAGGTCAGGACGAGCCATTCGGACATGGTTCCTCGGTCTTTCTCAGGGGGTTCGAGTCGGGGGCGCGGCGCTCGGGCCGGTCAGCGGGAGGAGCGCGGGCGCAGGATCGCGGTGGCCAGCACGGCCGGGGCGGTGATCAGGAGCATCGTGGTGACCGGCGACGACGTGGTCTTCGGCTGGGGCCGGGAGGCCCGCTTGTAGTGCGGCAGCGCGACGGGGGTCGCGGGCGGCGCGGGGCGCGGCGCCGTCGTCGGGGTGGGGGACGGCTGTCTCTTATACACATCTCCGAGCCCACGAGACCGTACTAGATCTCGTATGCCGTCTT
>NZ_JOGX01000096.1 GCF_000719555.1 Streptomyces sp. NRRL F-5727 | reverse complement strand
TGCACGCGGCGGACGCGATGGAGAGCGCGGCCAAGGCGCTGGAGACGTACGCGAAGGCGGTCGTCGCGGCCCAGGGCAAGGCGCGTGAGGCGATCGCGCTGTACAAGGAGGGCGACCAGGACTCCAAGAAGGCGGTCGACAGCTACAACAAGAAGGTCGACGCGTACAACGCGGCCCGCACGGGGGACAGTCCGCTGCCGCACCCGGGAGAGTTCTCCGATCCGGGCAAGGCGAAGCGGCAGCGGGCCCGGGAACTTCGTCCGCTCGCTCAACCCCACGGACCCGTACAACCTGACCCACCCGGCGGAGTACTACAAGGGCGTCAACATGACGCTCGCCGGCCTGGTCTCCCTGGGGGCCAACCCGGACCGGGCGCTGAAGAACGCCTGGGAAGGGTTCAAGGAGGACCCGTCCGAGGGGATCGGCCGTCTCATACCGGAACTGCTCGGCACCAAGGGCACCGGTCTGGCGCGCGGCGGCCTGCGCGCCGGCCTCGACGCCAAGCGTCCGCCCGGCGGGAAGCCGGACCCGGACGGCAGCCGCACCGATCTGAACAAGAACCCCGACAGTCAGGGGCAGCGGTGCTCCGAGACCGTCTGCAAGCAGGACCCGATCGACATCGCGACGGGCCGAATGCTGCTGCCGCAGACGGACATCGCGCTGCCCGGCTCCCTCCCCGTCGTCTTCCGGCGCACCTTCGACTCGTCCCGGCGCTCGGGCCGCTGGTTCGGCCCGACGTGGTCGAGCACCGTGGACCAGCGGCTGGAGATCGACTCCGAGGGCATCGTCTTCAGCTGCGACGAGGGCAGCCTGCTGGCCTACCCCCACCCGGCGCCCGGCGTCCCCGTCCTGCCGGCGCACGGGCGGCAGTGGCCGCTGGACCGGGTCGAGGGCGGCTACACGATCACGGACCCCGGCAGCGGCAGGGTGTGGCACTTCACCGACCGCACCGACGGCCTCGCGCTGCTGACCCAGCTCGACGACCGCAACGGCGAATGGATCGCCTTCGAGTACGACGACGAGTCCGGCGCCCCGACGTCGATCGTCCACCACGGCGGCTACCACCTGAAGCTGACGACCGCCGACGGCCGGGTCACGGCCCTGCACCTCGCCGGGGCTGCGCCGGACGGCTCCGACCAGGAGATCCTGCGGTACGGCTACACCGACGGCCATCTCACGTCGATCACGAACTCGTCCGGTCGCCCGCTCCGCTTCGACTGCGACGAGCACGGCCGGATCACCGCGTGGACCGACACCAACGGCAGCCGTTTCGACTACGTCTACGACGACCAGGACCGCTGCACCTACCAGTCGGGCGCGAACGGGCACCTGGAGACGACGTTCACCTGGGACGACACCCCCGACCCGGCCACGGGACTCCGCACGACGACCCTGACGACGGGCAGCGGCCGCACCGAGCGCCACCTGATCGACGCCCGTTCCCAGGTCGTCGCCGAGATCGACCCCCTGGGCGCGGTCACCCGCTTCACGTACGACCGGCACAACCGGATGCTGTCGCGCACGGACCCGCTCGGCCACGTCAGCCGCACGGAGTACGACGGCGAGGGCCGCCCCGTCCTGGCGGAGCGCCCGGACGGGCGGCGGGTCCGGGTGGAGTACGACGCCGACGGCATGCCCGTCCGGATCGCGGGAACCGACGGCACGGTGACGCGCCAGACCTTCGACGCGCGCGGCAACCGCACGTCGGTGACCTCGGCGTCCGGAGCCCGCACGGAGTTCGCGTACGACGAGGCGGGCCGGCTCACGGCGGTGACGGACCCGCTGGGCGCCACCACCCGCATCGCCGTGGACGCCCGGGGCCTTCCGGTCGAGGTCACCGACCCGCTCGGTGCGACGACCCGCTACGAGCACGACCCCTTCGGCCGTGCGGTCCGGATCACGGACCCGCTCGGCGCGGTGACCCGCCTGGAGTGGACGGTCGAGGGCCGCCCGTCGCGGCGCGTGGCCCCCGACGGCTCGGTGGAGTCGTGGACGTACGACGGCGAGGGCAACTGCCTGAGCCACACGGACGCCCTCGGCGGCACGACCCGCTTCACGTACACCGACTTCGACCTGCTGACCTCCCGCACGGACCCGGACGGCGTCCGCTACGAGTTCGCCCACGACGCGGACCTCCGCCTGACGCGGGTGACGAACCCGCAGGGCCTGACCTGGGAGTACGCGTACGACCCGGCGGGCCGGCAGATCAGCGAGACGGACTTCGACGGCCGGACGCTGGCGTACGCGTATGACGCGGCGGGCCGCCTCTCGGCCCGGGTGAACGGCCTGGGCGAAACGATCCGCTTCGAGCGCGACGCGCTGGGCCGGATCGTCCGCAAGGAGGTCGAGGGCGTCGGGACGACGACGTTCACGTACGACGTCTTCGACGAACTGGCGGAGGCGGTCAGCCCGGACGCCCGCCTGGAACGCCTCCGCGACCGCCACGGCCGCCTGAGGTCCGAGACGGTCAACGGCCGGACGATGACGTTCGCGTACGACGACCTCGGCAGGCGGGTGGGACGCACCACCCCGACCGGCGCGGTCAGCGAGTGGACGTACGACGCGGCCGGCCGCCGCACGAAGCTCACCGCCTCCGGCCGCGAGCTGGCCTTCACCTTCGACGCGCTGGGCCGGGAAGTCGGCCGCAGGATCGGCGACTTCGCCGCACTGACGTCGACGTACGACGAACTGAACCGCCTGATCTCCCAGGACGTCACTTCCCCGTCGGGCCGCGTCCAGCACCGCGCCTACGCCTACCGCCCCGACGGCGCCCTGACGTCGGTCACCGACGCCTTCTCCGGCACCCGCCACTTCGACCTGGACGGCGCGGGCCGCGTCACGGCGGTCCGGGCGGACCGCTGGACGGAGCGCTACGCCTACGACGCGGCCGGCAACCAGACGGAGGCGTCCTGGCCGTCCACCCACCCGTCCCACGAGGCAACAGGCCCCCGCGCCTACGAAGGCACCCGCATCACCCGGGCGGGCGCCGTCCGCTACGAACACGACGCGCAGGGCCGCATCACCCTCCGCCAGAAGACCCGCCTCTCCAGGAAGCCGGACACCTGGCGCTACGCGTGGGACCCGGAAGACCGCCTGCGGTCGGTCACCACCCCCGACGGCACGCTCTGGCGCTACACGTACGACCCGCTGGGCCGCCGCATCTCCAAGCAGTCGCCCCTGGAGACGGTCCACTTCACCTGGGACGACACCACCCTCTGCGAGCAGACGACCGAGAACGTCGTCCTCACCTGGGACCACGCGGGCCTCCGCCCCCTCTCCCAGACGGAACGCCGCACGGACACCGACGACACCCGCTTCTTCGCCATCGTCACGGACCTCGTCGGCACCCCCACGGAACTGGTCGACGAGTCAGGCACCCTGGCCTGGCACACCCGCGCCGCCCTCTGGGGCACCACCACCTGGAACAGGTCCGCCACCACCTACACCCCCCTCCGCTTCCCGGGCCAGTACTACGACCCCGAATCCGGCCTCCACTACAACTACTTCCGCTACTACGACCCGGAATCGGCCCGCTACCTCACCCAGGACCCGCTGGGCCTGGCCCCGGCCCCCAACCCCGCGACGTATGTCTCCGATCCTCGCGCCTGGAGCGACCCACTCGGACTGACACCTTGCAAGAAGGAACGGGGTATATACGACTTCAGAGAACCGAATCCGCAGTTCCCGCCCGATCAAGCTGCGGTTGACGCCATGCGGGCTGCTCCCCGTGGCGGCAACATCGACTGCTCCGAGATTGCTGAGAGGATTCTCGAAGGATCATCCGGAGATGGAAAGATCATCAACTTGACGACTCGGGGAAGCGACGTCATCAACATCCCGGAGGAAATGGGATCAAAGGTCACGGAGTACCGCTACCACGACATCTATACGGATGGCAGGTACGTCTACGATCCCGCCATGAGCAGTGATCCCATTCCGTATGGGGACTATGAGCGTGCCATCAGGCTCCTCAATCCGGGGAAGAAACTGCTCATCGGAGACGGCGGATACGCCGGCCCACTCTGGTGAATTGCATCGAGAAAGGCTGCCGAAGAGTTGTCAGAACTTTTTGACTTGGCACGCAAGGCGCTCGGCCGATTCGGGGAGTTGCAGTGGATCCGAGTGAGCGGGGAGCAACACCCCCTCTACGGCTACCCTCAGGTTCCCTTCCTCGGCTGGAGGTTCGCGGAGCCCGACGAAGGAAAGCTCTGCGGCATCGAGAACGCCTTGCAGACAACTCCCACACAATACGAATGGCGTATCGACACTTCGCGGAGAAACTGGCTTCTCGCGCCGTCACGACTTTTTGGAGGAGCTGACGGTTCTGCGGCCTCTCCGGAATTCGACGAGCGCGTGAACCAGTTGATGCGGGACCAGGATTTCTGCCTTCGGGCTCTAGAGGACCTCAATGCGATCCTGCGGACCCTGGCAGAACAGGGCAAGGCATGACCGACACGATGGTCGCCGAGGTGATCCCGGCCGGCGAGCGGCTGGAACTCGTGCCGCTGGACGTCGGGCACGCCGAGGAGATGGCCGGGGTGCTGAACGACCCCGCGCTGCACCGGTTCGTCGGGGGTGCGCCGGAGAGCCTGGAGGAGCTGCGGGCCCGGTACGCGCGGTGGGCGGCCGGGGCGCCCGATCCGGGTACCACCTGGTGCAACTGGGTGATCCGCGCCCGTGAGGAGGGGCGGCTCGTCGGGACCGTGCAGGCGACCGTCGGCGGGAACACCGCCGAGGTCGCCTGGGTCGTCGGGAGCCCGTGGCAGGGGCGCGGGTACGCCTCCGAGGCCGCCCGCGCGCTCGTCGCGTGGCTGCGGGACCGGGGCCTTATCGTCGTCGCCCACGTCCACCCCGACCACACCGCCTCCGCCGCCGTCGCCCGCGCCGCCGGGCTCGTACCGACGGAGGGCATCCAGGACGGTGAGGTGCGGTGGGAGTCGGGCGCCGGGTGAGCGCGAAGGGCCCGGGATCCGCGGGCGGCGGATTCCGGGCCCCTCAGTCGGCCGTCAGGCTCAGCGCGCCGCGTCCGGGTGGACCGACTCCGTGACCGGGCGGTCGTCGGCGACCTTCTTCTCGACCGGCTTGCGGAGCTGGATGTTCAGCTCGCGGAGGCGGGTCTCGTCGAGCTCCGTGGGGGCGCCCATCATGAGGTCCTGCGCGTTGCCGTTCAGCGGGAACGCGATGGTCTCGCGGATGTTGGGCTCGTCGGCGAGGAGCATGACGATGCGGTCGACGCCGGGGGCGATGCCGCCGTGCGGCGGGGCGCCGTACTGGAAGGCGCGGAGCATGCCGGCGAACTCGGTCTCGACGGTCTCGCGGCTGTAGCCGGCGATCTCGAACGCCTTGAACATGATGTCGGGCTCGTGGTTCCGGATGGCGCCGGAGGACAGCTCGATGCCGTTGCAGACGATGTCGTACTGCCAGCCGAGGATGTCCAGCGGGTCCTTCGTCTCCAGGGCCTCGAGGCCGCCCTGCGGCATGGAGAAGGGGTTGTGCGAGAAGTCGATCTTGCCGGTCTCCTCGTCCTTCTCGTACATCGGGAAGTCGACGATCCACGCGAAGCGGAAGACGTTCTCCTCGAACTGGCCGGCGCGCTTGGCGGCCTCGACCCGGACCGGGCCCATGATCTTGGAGACCTCGTCGAACTCGCCGGCGCCGAAGAAGACGGCGTGGCCGGGCTTGAGGCCCAGGCGCTCGGTGAGGACCTTGACGTTCTCCTCGGTGAGGAACTTGGCGATCGGGCCGGTGAGGGCGTTGCCCTCGCCGACGCGGACCCAGGCCAGGCCCTTCGCGCCGAGGGAGACGGCGAAGTCGCCGAGGCCGTCGAAGAACTTGCGGGGCTGGTCGCCGGTGTCCGGGACGGCGAGCGCGCGGACGTGCTTGCCGGCGAACGCCTTGAACTCCGAGTTCTCGAAGACGTCGGTGATGTCGACGAGTTCGAGCGAGGTGCGCAGGTCCGGCTTGTCGTTGCCGTACTTGAGCATCGACTCGCGGAACGGGATCCGCGGGAACGGGGAGGTGACGTGGCGGCCGCCGCCGAACTCCTCGAAGAGCTCGGTCATGAGCTTCTCGATCGGCTGGAAGACGTCCTCCTGCTCGACGAAGCTCATCTCGACGTCGAGCTGGTAGAACTCGCCGGGCGAGCGGTCGGCGCGGGCGTCCTCGTCGCGGAAGCAGGGCGCGATCTGGAAGTAGCGGTCGAAGCCCGAGATCATGAACAGCTGCTTGAACTGCTGCGGGGCCTGCGGGAGCGCGTAGAACTTGCCCGGGTTGAGGCGGGACGGGACGACGAAGTCACGGGCGCCCTCGGGGGAGGTCGCGGTGAGGATCGGGGTCGCCATCTCGTTGAAGCCGAGGGCCGTCATCTTGGAGCGGATGGCGGCGATGACGGCGGAGCGCAGCATGATGTTGCGGTGCATGCGCTCGCGGCGCAGGTCGAGGAAGCGGTACTCCAGGCGCCGCTCCTCGTTGACGCCGTCGTCGGCGTTGATGGTGAAGGGGATCTGCTTGGCGGCGCCGAGGACCTCGACCTCGCCGACCTCGACCTCGACCTCGCCGGTGGGCAGCTCGGGGTTGACGTTCTCCGTGCCGCGCGAGACGACCTTGCCGTCGACGCGGACGACGGACTCCTTCGTCAGCTTGTCGAGCGCCTCGTAGGCGGGGGTGCCGGGGCGGGCGACGAGCTGCGTGATGCCGTAGTGGTCGCGCAGATCGATGAAGAGGATGCCGCCCAGGTCGCGCCGATTGTGCAGCCAGCCGCTGAGCCGGACGTCGGTGCCGACGTCAGAGGCGCGGAGCTCGCCGCAGGTGTGGGACCTGTACCGATGCATCGTCGTTCATCCAGTCTTCGGGATCGGAGAGAAACCTTGAAACCTCGGCCCGGGCAGTGCCGGGGCCGCACCAAGCCTACCGGGACACCCAAGATCGCGATTCGGTCACTCTCGGTCGCCACCGGCGGGGACACGGTGGCGACACGCAGTCCGATATTCATAAAGTAGGGCAATGCGCACCGAGGACGTCCTGGCCGCGATCGCCACGGGCCTGTGGCGCTGGGACAACGCTTCCGGGATCGTCTCACTCGACGCCGAGGCCGCCCGGCTGCTCGGGCTGCCCGCGGAGCCGGTCCGGCTGACGGAGGCGGCGGTGCGGTCCCGTTTTCATCCGGTGGACTGGAACGAGATCGACGGCGTGGTCAACCTCGCGGTGGCCGAGGGGACGCTCGCCGAGGCGCGGCTGCGGATCATGGACGAGCGCGGCCGGGTGATCCGTACGGTACGGAGCCGGTCCAAGCCGCTGGTCGAGGGCGGCGACTACCAGCTGGTCGGCACGCTCCAAGAGGTGGCCGACCCGCAGCCGGGGGCGGCCGGCCCGCACACGCCGATCACGGGCGACTGGCGGCGGTCGCGGGAGGCGTTCCTGCTGGACGCGGGGCGGGCGCTCGCGGAGGCGCGGTCGACGGCGGAGGTGCTGCGGGTGGCGGCCTCGCTGTCGATGCCGGGGTTCTCGCCGGACGGGCTCGCGGTCTTCGGGGTGTCGGGCGACCGGCTGACGGTCATCGGGCACCACGGGCAGCGGGACGGCGACGAGGGCCCCTTCACGTCGATGTCGCTGGCGACGGACTATCCGGCCGCGGAGGTGGTGCGGACCGGGCGGGCGATCTACCTGCCGTCCCCGGAGGAGTACCGGCGCCGCTTCCCGATGACGTGGCCGCTGGCGGAGCGGTTCCAGCGGCAGTCGTGGGCGTTCGTGCCGCTGGTGGTGGCGGGGCGGACGATGGGCGCCTGGATGGCGGCCTTCAAGCACCAGGTGGCGTTCACGCCGGACGAGCGGTCGGTGCTGACGACGGTGGCGCGGATGCTGGCGCAGGCGCTGGCCCGGGCCGGGGTGGCGGAGTCGGAGCGGGAGCTGTCGCTGGGGCTCCAGCGGACGATGATGCCGGTGCTCGGACCGGGGATCCCGGGGATCCAGGTGGCGGCGCGGTACGTGCCGACCGGCGGCGGGCTCCAGGTGGGCGGCGACTGGTACGACATGATCCGGCTGCCCGGCGGCCGGCGCGGCGGCGCGGGCCGGATCGCGCTGGTCATCGGGGACGTCCAGGGGCACGACGTGCGGGCGGCGGCGCTGATGGGCCAGCTGCGGATCGCGCTGCGGGCGTACGCCTCCGAGGGGCACCGGCCGGACGCGGTGCTGTCGCGGGCCTCGCGGTTCCTGTACGGGGTGAACGACGGGTACGGGGCGGACGGCGACGGGCCCGGCGGCGGGCCGCGCTTCGCGACCTGCCTGTACCTGGAGGTGGACCTGGAGACGGGGACGGTGGACATCGCCCGGGCGGGTCATCCGGACCCGGCGGTGCGGATGGTCGACGGAACGGTCCTGCTGAGGCCGACGGCGGGCGGCCTTCCGCTCGGCATCGACGCCGACACCGACTACCCCACCACCCGGCTCACCCTCGACCCCGGCGAGACCCTGATGATCTGCACGGACGGGCTCCTGGAGACCGGCGGGCACGACCTCGACAGCGGCTGGGAGCGGGTCAGGCGGCTCCTGGAGGCGCACCGGGGCGACGACCTGGAGGAGCTGGCCGACACGCTCGTGGAGGCCGTGCACGGGCCGGGCTCGCACCACACCACCGGGCCGCTGGCGGACCGGCGCGAGGACGACATCGCGGTGCTGCTGCTCTCCCGGCGGCCGGCGACGACGGTGCGGGAGACCCCGCGCCGCACCCTGATGACGATCGCCCAGGCGGAGCCGGAGCGGATCGCGGAGGCGCGCGAGCAGGTGCGGCAGCTGCTGCACGACTGGACGGACGAGGACCAGCTGGACGCGGCCGTCCTGATGGTCTCGGAGATGGTCACCAACGTCCTCGTCCACACGGACGGCGACGCCCTGCTGACCGCCGAGGTCGCCTGCGGCGAGAAGTCCCGCCGGCTGCGCGTGGAGGTCTCCGACGCCAGCGACGAACTCCCGCACAAGCGCCATCCCGGCGAGATGGCCTCCAGCGGCCGCGGCCTGGTGCTGATGGAGATGCTCGCCGACGCGTGGGGTGTGGAACCGCGCGGCGAAGGCAAGACGATCTGGTTCGAACTCCGCGAGCCGGCGGGCCCGGAGGGCTGCTGCGGGTAGCCCGCCGGGGGGCGGGGGCGGCGAGCGGGGCGTACGGCGCCGGCCGTGCACGCGCGCGTGGGGCGTCCGACCGTGCGCGTACGGCCTCCGGCGGGGTGGGCGGCCCGGCGCGCGGTGGGCGGTCGGGCGGCGGAGACTGGTGGGGTACGGCCGCCGGGGGGACCACGGAGCTCGCCATGGACACCCACAAGGTCGGCAGCGACACCACCGTCATCGCCGACAGCCTGGAAATTCCGGGGATCGGTCACATCCCCGTCAACGCCTACGTGCTGACCGCCGCCGAACCCGTCGTCGTCGACACCGGTCTGTCGCTGGAGGACCGGGACTTCCTCGCGTCGCTCTCCGGGGTGATCGACCCCGCCGACGTGCGGTGGATCTGGCTCACGCACCCGGACCGCGACCACACGGGCGGGATCTTCGCGCTGCTCGACGCCGCACCACGCGCGCGCGTGGTGACCACCTTCCTGGGCTTCGGCATCATGACGACCGAGCGGCCGTTGCCGATGGACCGGGTGTACTTCCTCAACCCCGGGCAGTCCCTGGACGTCGGCGACCGGGGCCTGCACGCCTTCCGGCCGCCGCTCTTCGACAGTCCGGCGACCGTCGGCTTCTACGACGACCGGACCCGGATCTGCTTCAGCTCGGACTGCTTCGGCGGCCCGATGCCGAGCGCCGAGCTGGCCGAGAGCGGGCACGCGAGCGATCTGAAGCCGGAGGAGCTGCGGGCCGCGCAGCTGCTGTGGGCGACGATCGACAGCCCGTGGGTGCACGTGGTGGACCCGGAGAGGTTCCGGGCGAGCCTGGCGCCGCTGCGGGAGACGGACCCGGAGATCGTGCTCTGCACCCATCTGCCGCCGGCCGTGCGGATGACGGACCGGATGCTGGGGACGCTGGCGGTCGCGCCGGACGCCGACCCGTGGGTGGGCCCGGACCAGGCGGCGCTGGAGGCCATGCTGAGGTCCTTCGAGCCGGGCGGCGCGCCGGTCTAGGCGGTCGACGGGCCGGCCCGGGCGGCCGCTAGGCGTTCTCTTCGGGGGCCGCCGCGGAGCCGTACCGGGCGCGGAGTTCGCCGAGGATGCCGGTGGCGGCGGCGGTGAGGGGGACGGCGAGGAGCATGCCGAGGATGCCGGCCACGGAGGCGCCGGCTGTGATGGCCAGCATCACGGCGGCGGGGTGCATCTGGACAGTGCGGCTCTGGACCATCGGCTGGAGGACGTTGCCCTCGATGACCTGGACGGCGAGGACGACGCCGAGCACCCACAGCGCGATGACGAAGCCGCGGTCGGCGAGGGCGACGAGGACGGCGACCGCGCCGGAGAGGAAGGCGCCCAGGTAGGGGATGTAGGCGGTGACGAAGACGAGGGCCGCGAGGCCGACCGCGCCGGGCACCTGGAGGATCAGCAGGCCGACGCCGATGAGGACCGCGTCGACGAAGGCGACGAGGGTGGTGCCGCGCATGAAGCCCTCGACGGCCTCGAAGGCGCGGCGGGCCATGGCCTCGGCGGTGTCGGAGGTGCCGGAGGGGACGAAGGCGCGCAGGGCGCCGACGGCCTTGTCGGAGTCGCGGAGGAAGAAGAAGATCAGCAGCAGGGCGAGGACGGCGGTGGCGAGCATCTGCCCGACGACGCTGAGCCCGGAGATCACCCCGGAGGCGGCCGTGCCGCCGAACCGCTCCAGGAGCTTCTTGGCGTTGGCGGCCAGGTCCTCCAGCGAGGTCCCGGCGGCGCCGAGGTGCTCGGCGATGTCGAGGGCGGCCTGCCGGAGCGAGGCGAGGATCTGGTCGCCGGTCTCGATGAGCGCGGCGACCACGATGTACGTGGCGCCGCCGACGACCAGGAGGACGGCGGCGACGGTGACGGCGGCGGCGAGGGACTTGCTGACCTTCATCCGCAGCAGCCGGCGGTAGAGCGGGCCGAGCAGCGCCGTCCCGAGGATGGCCAGCAGCACCGGGGTCACGGCGGTCTTGAAGACCACGCAGAGCCAGATGAAGACGGCGGCCACCCCGGCCACCAGGAGCACCACGGCGCACCAGGCGGCGAGCTTGCGGGCGGGCTCGGGAAGCAGGGGCGTTCGACTCGTCTCCACCCGTCCATAAGATCACACCGATAGCGGTGGAATGCGGACGTGACGGGCCGTCCGGGCGACGACCCGTCACCTTGTGAGTGCTCGTTACTCGCCCATGCCGTGGACGGCCGGGATGGTGCCGAGGCGGCCGGCCTGGAAGTCCTCGAACGCCTGGCGGAGTTCGGCCTGGGTGTTCATGACGAACGGGCCGTAGTGGGCCATGGGCTCGCGGATCGGCTGCCCGCCGAGGAGGACGACCTCCAGGTCCGGGGTGTGCGAGTCCTGCTTCTCGTCCGCGCGGACGGTCAGCGAGCCTCCCTGCCCGAAGACGGCGGTCTGGCCGAGGTGGATCGGGCGGCGCTCGGCGCCGACGGTGCCGCGGCCGGCCATGACGTACGCGAGGCCGTTGAAGTCCTCGCGCCAGGGCAGGGTGATCTCGGCGCCGGGGCGGAGGGTGGCGTGGATCATCGTGATCGGGGTGTGGGTGATGCCGGGGCCCTGGTGCCCGTCCAGCTCGCCGGCGATGACGCGGAGCAGCGCGCCGCCGTCGGGGGAGGTGAGGAGCTGGACCTGGCCGCCGCGGATGTCCTGGTAGCGGGGGGCCATCATCTTGTCGCTCGCGGGCAGGTTGACCCACAGCTGGAGGCCGTGGAAGAGGCCGCCGCTGACGACGAGGGACTCCGGCGGGGCCTCGATGTGGAGGAGGCCGGAGCCGGCGGTCATCCACTGGGTGTCGCCGTTGGTGATGGTGCCGCCGCCGCCGTTGGAGTCCTGGTGGTCGAAGGTGCCGTCGATGATGTAGGTGACGGTCTCGAAGCCGCGGTGGGGGTGCCAGGGGGTGCCCTTGGGCTCGCCCGGCGCGTACTCCACCTCGCCCATCTGGTCCATCATGATGAACGGGTCGAGGTACTGGTAGTTGATGCCCGCGAAGGCCCGGCGGACCGGGAAGCCCTCGCCCTCGAAGCCCTGGGGGGCCGTGGTGACGGCGAGGACGGGGCGCGGGGCGGCGTCGGCGGTGGCGACGACGCGCGGCAGGGTGAGCGGGTTCTCGACAGTCACGGCGGGCATGGCGGGACCTCCTTCGTACGGCCTGAGGGCACGGTGGCCGGCTCGGCCTGTCCTCGTACCCTCACTTTAGTTGAATCCTGAACTTCCTGCCACCCGGAACGCGGAACGCCCGGGAGGAATTCCTCCCGGGCGCCCTCGCGTACCTCCAGACTGGGTCAGCCGTACATCCGCCGCATCGCGAAGTCGACCATCTGCTCCACGGCCTTCGCGTCGAAGACCATCCGGTGGTCGCCCTCCATGTCCAGGACGAAGCCGTAGCCGGTCGGCAGCAGGTCGATCACCTCGGCGCCGGTGATCACGAAGTACTTCGACTCCTTGCCCGCGTACCGCCGCAGCTCCTTCAGCGAGGTGAACATCGGGATCACCGGCTGCTGGGTGTTGTGCAGGGCCAGGAAGCCGGGGTTGTCGCCGCGCGGGCAGTAGACCTTCGAGGTCGCGAAGATCTGCTGGAAGTCCTCGGCGGCCAGGGTGCCGGTGGTGAAGGCGCGTACGGCGTCGGCGAGGGAGGGCGGCGAGGGCTCGGGGTAGAGCGGGGCCTGCTGCTGCCCGTAACCGGCCTGCATGCCGGGCTGCATACCGGCCTGCGGCGGCGCGTACTGCCCCTGCTGAGGAGGCCCGTACTGCTGCTGCGCACCCGGATTCTGCTCGTAGCCGTACATGGGCCATGAGCCTACTGCGTCACAGATCGCCCGGTAGGGGTTGCTCTTATTACCGGTGGGTAGCATCATCGTAGAGAAGAGTGCGCTACTCGTGAGTAGGACCTGGGTAGCGCGGTACGAGGAAGCATCCCTCCCCGATCTTTACGGAGCCGTCGCCATGGGGCACTACAAGTCGAATCTCCGCGACATCGAGTTCAACCTCTTCGAGGTGCTCGGCCGCGACAAGGTGTACGGCACCGGTCCGTTCGAGGAGATGGACGTCGACACCGCCAAGAGCATCCTCGACGAGATCCGCCGCCTCGCCGAGAACGAGCTCGCCGAATCGTTCGCCGACGCCGACCGCAACCCGCCGGTCTTCGACCCGGAGACCAACACCGCCCCGGTCCCGGCCACCTTCAAGGCGTCCTACGACGCCTTCATGGAGTCCGAGTACTGGCGCCTCGGCATCCCCGAGGGCATCGGCGGCACCGTCTCCCCGCGCTCCCTCGTCTGGGCCTACGCGGAGCTGCTGCTCGGCTCGAACCCGGCCGTCTGGATGTACTCCTCCGGCCCGGCGTTCGCCGGCGTCCTCTACAACGAGGGCAACGAGGCGCAGAAGAAGGTCGCGCAGATCGCCGTCGAGAAGCGCTGGGGCTCCACCATGGTCCTCACCGAGCCCGACGCCGGCTCCGACGTCGGCGCCGGCCGCACCAAGGCCATCCAGCAGGAGGACGGCTCCTGGCACATCGAGGGCGTCAAGCGCTTCATCACCTCCGGTGAGCACGACATGGAGGAGAACATCCTCCACTACGTCCTCGCCCGCCCCGAGGGCGCCGGCCCCGGCACCAAGGGCCTCTCCCTCTTCCTCGTCCCCAAGTACGAGTTCGACTGGGAGACCGGCGAGCTGGGCGCCCGCAACGGCGTCTACGCCACCAACGTCGAGCACAAGATGGGCCTCAAGGCGTCCAACACGTGCGAGATGACCTTCGGCGACAAGCACCCCGCCAAGGGCTGGCTCATCGGCGACAAGCACGACGGCATCCGCCAGATGTTCCTCATCATCGAGTTCGCCCGCATGATGGTCGGCACGAAGGCGATCTCCACCCTCTCCACGGGCTACCTCAACGCCCTGGAGTACGCCAAGGAGCGCGTCCAGGGCACCGACCTGGCCAACTTCATGGACAAGGCCGCGCCCAAGGTCACCATCACCCACCACCCCGACGTCCGCCGCTCGCTGATGACGCAGAAGGCGTACGCCGAGGGCATGCGCTCCCTCGTCCTCTACACGGCCTCCGTCCAGGACGCCATCCAGATCAAGGAAGCGGCCGGCGAGGACGCCAAGGCCCTGCACGGCCTCAACGACCTCCTGCTCCCGATCGTGAAGGGCTACGGCTCCGAGAAGGGCTACGAGCAGCTCGCGCAGTCGCTCCAGATCTTCGGCGGCTCCGGCTTCCTCCAGGAGTACCCGATCGAGCAGTACATCCGGGACTCCAAGATCGACACCCTCTACGAGGGCACCACCGCCATCCAGGGCCAGGACTTCTTCTTCCGGAAGATCGTCCGCGACCAGGGCGCGTCCCTGAACACCCTCTCCGAGGAGATCAAGAAGTTCCTCGCGGTCGGCACCGGCGGCGAGGAGCTGGCCGGCGCCCGCGACGCGCTCGCCAAGGCGGCGGTCGACCTGGAGGCGATCGTCGGCAAGATGATCACCGACCTCACCGCCACCGGCGAGGACGTCAAGAACATCTACAAGGTCGGCCTCAACACCACCCGCCTGCTCATGGCCTCCGGTGACGTCGTCGTCGGCTACCTGCTGCTGCGCGGTGCCGCCGTCGCCGCCGAGAAGCTCGCGGCCGGCGCCACGGGCAAGGATGTCGCCTTCTACCAGGGCAAGATCGCGGCCGCGAAGTTCTTCGCCGCCAACGTCCTGCCCGGCGTCTCCACCGAGCGCCTCCTCGCCGACGGCGTGGACGGCAGCCTGATGGACCTGGACGAGGCGGCGTTCTAAGAACCCGCCTGGTCCTTACTGGAACGGCCCGTCCCCGGGGAGGGGGGCGGGCCGTTCTGCTCTTTTTTGGGAGGCTCGGTTCGCCTCCGGGGCGCTTCATGCCGGGCTCACGACCCCGACCGTGCTCGGCCCGCTCGTTCCTCCCGGGCCTGCGCGCGGCCGGCGCCGTTCCCCCGGCGCGCCCTTCGGCTCACTCGCCGGGTCCTACGGGGGAGGGGTACGGGCTCCGCGGGCGGAGGGAGCGGCAGGCGGGCTCCGCGGGCGGAGGACCCGCGGGTGGGGCTCCACCGGCGGGGGCCCGGCCGGGATGTCCCGGCACCCGGAAGGGCCGCCGAAGGCCCTGCGTAAGGTGGGGCGCATGAGCAGCGCAGCTTCCCGACCGGCGTCCGCACCCTTCGGCCCCGGCCACACCGATGACCTGATGACCTTCCTCGCGGCGTCCCCGTCGCCGTACCACGCGGTGGCCAACGCCGCCGAGCGGCTGGAGAAGGCGGGCTTCCGCCGGGTCGAGGAGACCGCGGCGTGGGACGGGACCAGCGGCGGGAAGTTCGTCACCCGCGGCGGCGCGATCATCGCCTGGTACGTGCCCGCCGGCGCCGACCCGCACACCCCGTACCGGATCGTGGGCGCCCACACCGACTCCCCCAACCTGCGCGTCAAGCCCCGCCCCGACATGGGCGGCCAGGGCTGGCGGCAGATCGCCGTGGAGATCTACGGCGGCACCCTCCTCAACACCTGGCTCGACCGCGACCTCGGCCTCGCCGGCCGGCTCACCCTCCGCGACGGCAGCCACCGCCTCGTCAACGTCGACCGGCCGCTGCTGCGCGTCCCGCAGCTCGCCATCCACCTCGACCGCAGCGCCAACGACGGGCTGAAGCTCGACCGCCAGCGCCACATGCAGCCCGTCTGGGGCACCGGCGACGTCCACGAGGGCGACCTCATCGAGTTCGTCGCCGGCGAGGCCGGCGTGGACGCCGAGGACGTCGCCGGCTGGGACCTGATGGTGCACGCCGTCGACGCCCCCGCCTACCTCGGCCGCGACCGCGAACTCGTCGCCGGACCCCGCATGGACAACCTGATCTCCGTGCACGCCGGCGTCGCCGCGCTCACCGCCCTCGCGGGCCGCGACGACCTCCCGTACATCCCGGTCCTCGCCGCCTTCGACCACGAGGAGAACGGCTCCGAGGCCGACACCGGCGCCCAGGGCCCCCTCCTCGGCACCGTCCTGGAGCGCTCCGTCTACGCCCGCGGCGGCGGCTACGAGGACCGCGCCCGCGCCTTCGCCGGCACGGTCTGCCTCTCCTCCGACACCGGCCACGCCGTCCACCCCAACTACGCGGAGCGGCACGACCCGACCCACCACCCGCGCGTCAACGGCGGCCCGATCCTCAAGGTCAACGTCAACCAGCGGTACGCCACCGACGGCACCGGCCGCGCCATCTTCGCCGCCGCGTGCGAGAAGGCGGGCGTGCCGTGGCAGTCGTTCGTCTCCAACAACGACATGCCCTGCGGAACCACGATCGGCCCCATCACGGCCGCCCGCCACGGCATCACCACCGTCGACATCGGCGTGGCGATCCTCTCCATGCACAGCGCCCGCGAGCTCTGCGGCGCCGAGGACCCCTACCTCCTCGCCAACGCCCTGGTCGCCTTCCTGGAGGGCTGACCCCTCAGGCGTCCATTCCCGCGAGGATCAGCGGGAGGCGGCCCGCACCGCCTTCCGTGAGCTTCACCGGGACGCCCCAGTCCTGCTGGTGGACGTGGCAGGCCGGGTACTCGTTGGCCGGGTCGTCGTCGCAGGACGCGGCCATCGCGGAGACGTGCAGGACGCCCTCGGTGAGGGCCGGGTTCAGCTCCAGGTCGCGGAAGAGGTCCGTGCCCGTGCCCTCGCCGGAGAGCAGCAGCTCCGGCGGGGTGGACGAGACCAGGAGGCGCGTCGAGGGGCCGTAGCGCTCGTCCAGCTTCTGGCCCGTCGGGGCCCGGAAGACGACGTCCAGGCGGAAGGCGCCCGGGGCGACCTCGGTGGCCTCGCGCCGCGTGCGGTGCGCGACCGCCTCCACCTGCACGGCCTCCTCGGGGAGCCGCAGCCGGGTGAGACGGTGCCGGGCCGACTCGACGACGACGATGTCGTCGTCGACCAGGACCGCGCCGCTCGGCTCGCGCAGATCCGTGGCGAGGGTGGTGACCTCGCCGGTGGCCGGGTCGTAGCGGCGCAGGGCGTGGTTGTACGTGTCGGAGACCGCGACCGAGCCGTCGGGCAGGGCCGTCACGCCGAGCGGGTGCTGCAGGAGCGCCTGGTCGGCGGCGCCGTCCCGGTGCCCGAAGTCGAAGAGGCCCGTGCCGACGGCGGTGTGGACGGTGCCGTCGGTGTCGATGTACCGCAGGGCGCTGGTCTCCGAGTCGGCGATCCAGAGGCGGTCCTCGGTGGCGGCGAGCCCGGACGGCTGCGCGAACCACGCCTCGGCGCCGGGCCCGTCGACGAGCCCCTCGTTCGTCGTGCCGGCCGCGACCTCGACGGTCTTCGTCCCGGGGTCGTACGTCCAGATCTGGTGCACGCCGGCCATGGCGATCCACACCCTGCCCCGCCACCAGGCGACGTCCCACGGCGAGGACAGGTCCACGTCGAGCGCCGGACCGGAGGTCGGCGACCCCTGCCACCACTGGCGCCCGGTGCCCGCGATCCGCTCCACCTCACCGGTCGCCGGGTCGAACCGCTGGAGCGCGTGGTGCACGGTGTCCGCGACGACGACGCTCCCGTCCGGCAGCAGCGCCAGCCCCTGCGGCTCGCGGAACACCCCCTCGCCGCCGATCCGCCGCACCACGGTCTCCCCGTCGGCGGCCAGCTCGACCAGCTGGTGCCGGGTGGTGTCGGAGACGAGGAGATTCCCGTCCGCCAGAACCACCGCCTTCCCCGGGAACCGCAGATCGGTGGCGACGGGCTCCGGCGGCACGTACGGCCCGTCCCCGCGCCGCAGCGTCCCCTTCGCCTCGTGCTCCGCCTCCAGCTCCTCGACGAGCGTCCGGATCGCGTTGGCATGCCCCTCGCCCGCGTGCTGCGCGACGACGTACCCCTCCGGGTCGATCACGACGAGCGTCGGCCAGGCCCGCACGGCGTACTGCTTCCAGGTCGCGAGCTCCGGATCGTCCAGCACCGGGTGGTGCACCTCGTACCGCTCCACCGCGTCCACCACGGCCTGGTGCTCGGCCTCGTGCACGAACTTCGGCGAGTGCACCCCGACGATGACGAGCGTGTCCCGGTGCTTCTCCTCCAGCTCACGCAGCTCGTCGAGGACATGCAGGCAGTTGATGCAGCAGAAGGTCCAGAAATCCAGGATCAACACGCGACCTCGGAAGTCGGCGAGCTTCAGGTCCTTCCCGCCGGTGTTGATCCAGCCGCCCTTGCCGATCAGCTCGGGGGCACGGACACGGGCGCGGGAACGGGGGGCGGGCGCGGGGGTGGGCGCCGGAGCGGCATCGTTCATCCTTCAAGCTTGCCACCCGTCCGTGAAGGGGCCGTGACGGGGCCGTCACGCGGGTGCGGGCGTACGGGTGGATCCGGGGGGCCGTCACGCCGGTGCGGGCG
>NZ_JOGX01000095.1 GCF_000719555.1 Streptomyces sp. NRRL F-5727 | reverse complement strand
GGTCGGGGGTCGGCGGTCGTCGGGGGTCGGCGGTCGAGGTCAGGGTCTGAGGCGGAGGCCGCGGGGGGTGGCGACGAAGCCGGCGGTCTCCAGGGATCGGGCCAAGGGGGAGGTCAGGGCCGTCGCGCCGTTGATCCGCTCCACCGTGACCGTGCCCAGCGCGCCCGCCCGGGCGGCCTCGGCCAGGGCTCCCGCCGCGGCCGTCAGGGCCGGGTCGTCCGGCTCCGTCGGCCAGGACAGCACCGACTTGCCGCCGCGCTCCACGTACAGCGTCAGCTCGCCGTCGACCAGGACCACC
Source organism: Streptomyces sp. NRRL F-5727 (assembly GCF_000719555.1). Lineage (GTDB taxonomy): Bacteria > Actinomycetota > Actinomycetes > Streptomycetales > Streptomycetaceae > Streptomyces. Next base: position 18,074 of record NZ_JOGX01000095.1, on the reverse strand, counting down.
AGGGCGCCCGCCTTGCGGCCCGGCTTGTGCCCGGCGCCCGTCGGCGGCTCCGGCCACGACAGCGCCGCCCCGTACGCGTTCGCCGGATCGGCGGCGGCCAGCACCACCGCGCGCGGGCCCGCGCCCGCCTCGGCGCCCCGGTCCCGGGCGGTCGCCGCCGCCCTCAGCCGGTCCACGGCCCCGTCCATCGCGAACTGCGCCGCGCCCAGCCCCTCCACCACATAGCCCCGTCGGGCCTGGCCGCTGTCCTCGAAGGCCGACAGGATCCGGTAGACGGCTGAGAAACCGCCCTCGACGCCCTCGGCGGCCACGGCGCCACGGGTCACCACCCCGTGCCGGTCCAGGAGGGTGCGGGCCAGCGCGTGGGCCCGGTGGGTCGGCTCCGGCTCGGCGGGGGGCAGCAGCGCCCAGCGGCCCGAGACCGTCGGCGGGCCCGAACGCGAGGCCGGCCGGGTGGCGCCCAGCGCCCCGAACCGCCCGCGCGGCACCGTGCGGCGGGCCCGGTGGGCGGTCGAGCCCGCGGTGCGGCCCGAGCCGAGGAGGGCACGCAGCGGCGCCACGGTGTCGTTGGTGAGCCGGCCCGACCAGGCCAGGTCCCACAGGGCGTCGGCGAGCTGCGGGTCCGTGGCGTCCGGGTGGGTGGTGATCCGGACCTGGTCGGCGATCTGCCGGAAGAACAGCCCGTACCCCCCGGACAGGGCCGTCAGCACCGACTCGTGGAGCGCGGTGAGCTCCAGCGGGTGCGGCGGGGGCAACAGCAGCGGGGCCGCGTCCGCGAGGTAGAGCGACACCCAGCCGTCCTTGCCGGGCAGCGAACCGGCCCCGGCCCAGACGACCTCGCCGGTGGTGGTCAGCTCGTCCAGCATCGCCGGGGAGTAGTCCCGGACCCGGGACGGCAGGACCAGCTTCTCCAGGGCCGAGGCCGGCACCGGCGCGCCCTGCAGCTGCTCCACCGCCCGGGCCAGACCGTCGATCCCGCGCAGACTGCTGCCCCCGAGGTGCTGCCACTGGGGCAGGAAGGTGGCCAGCGCCGCCGGCGGCACCGGCTCCAGCTCGTGCCGCAGGGCCGCCAGGGAGCGGCGGCGCAGCCGGCGCAGGACGGCCGCGTCACACCACTCCTGGCCGATGCCCGAGGGGTGGAACTCGCCCTGGACGACCCGGCCGGCCGCGGCGAGCCGCTGCAGCGCGCCGTCGGTGACCGCGGCGCCCAGCCCGAAGCGGGTCGCCGCCTGTGAGGAGGTGAAGGGGCCGTGGGTGCGGGCGTACCGGGCGAGGAGGTCGCCGAGCGGGTCCTTGACCGGCTCGGTGAACGCCTCCGGCACGCCGACCGGGAGCGCCGTGCCGAGGGCGTCCCGCAGCCGGCCGGCGTCCTCGATCGCCGCCCAGTGCTCGGTGCCCGCGATCCGCACCGCGATGGCGCGGCGGGACCTGGCCAGCTCCCGCACCCAGCCCTCGTCGGCGCCGCGCGCGGCCAGCTCGGCGTCGGTCAGCGGGCCGAGGACCCGCAGCAGGTCGGCGACGCCCTCGCGGTCCTTGATCCGCCGGTCCTCGGTGAGCCACTGGAGCTCCCGCTCCAGCTCCGTCAGCACCTCCGGGTCCAGCAGCTCCCGCAGCTCCGCCTGGCCGAGCAGCTCGGCCAGCAGCCGGGAGTCCAGCGACAGCGCGGCCGCCCGGCGCTCGGCGAGCGGGGAGTCGCCCTCGTACAGGAACTGCGCCACGTAGCCGAAGAGCAGCGAGCGGGCGAAGGGGGAGGGCTCGGGGGTGGTGACCTCGACGAGGCGGACCCGGCGGGCCTCGATGTCACCCATCAGCTCGGTCAGGCCGGGCACGTCGAAGACGTCCTGGAGGCACTCGCGGACGGCCTCCAGGACGATCGGGAAGGAGCCGAACTCGCTCGCCACCTGGAGCAGTTGCGCGGCGCGCTGCCGCTGCTGCCAGAGCGGGGTCCGCTTCCCCGGGTTCCGCTTCGGCAGCAGCAGGGCCCGGGCGGCGCACTCGCGGAACCGGGAGGCGAACAGCGCGGAGCCGCCCACCTGGTCGGTGACGATCTGGGCGACCTCGCCCTTGTCGAAGAGCGTGTCCGCGGCGCCGACCGGCGCCTGGTCGGCGTCGTACGCGGTGTCCTGGTGGCGGCTCGGGTCGACCGGCTCGTGGTCCAGCAGGTCGAGCCCCATGTCGAGGCCCATCAGATCGGCGTCCGGCAGCCGCAGCACGATGCCGTCGTCGGCGTGCATCACCTGCGCGTCCATGCCGTACCGCTCGGCGAGCCGGGCGCCGAGCGCCAGCGCCCACGGCGCGTGCACCTGCGCCCCGAACGGGGAGTGGACGACGACCCGCCAGTCGCCCAGCTCGTCCCGGAACCGCTCCACCAGGATCGTGCGGTCGTCCGGCACATGGCCGCACGCCTCCCGCTGCTCCCTCAGATACGCCAGGACGTTGTCCGCCGCCCAGGCGTCCAGGCCCGCCGCGATCAGGCGCAGCCGGGCGTCCTCCTCGCCGAGCGCGCCCAGCTCGCGCAGGAACGCGCCCACCGCGCGGCCCAGTTCCAGCGGGCGGCCCAGCTGGTCGCCCTTCCAGAACGGCAGCCGGCCCGGCACGCCCGGCGCCGGGGAGACCAGGACCCGGTCGCGGGTGATGTCCTCGATCCGCCAGGACGTGGTGCCGAGCGTGAAGACGTCGCCGACCCGCGACTCGTACACCATCTCCTCGTCGAGCTCGCCGACCCGGCCGCCGCCCTTCTTCGGGTCGGCCCCGGCCAGGAACACCCCGAACAGGCCCCGGTCCGGGATCGTGCCGCCGGAGGTGACCGCGAGCCGCTGCGCGCCGGGCCGGCCGGTGACCGTGCCGGTGACCCGGTCCCACACCACGCGCGGGCGCAGCTCGGCGAAGGCGTCCGACGGGTAGCGGCCCGCGAGCATGTCCAGCACGCCCGTGAAGGCCGATTCCGGGAGGGACGCGAACGGGGCGGCCCGGCGCACCACCGTCAGCAGGTCGTCCACCTGCCAGGTGTCCAGGGCGACCATCGCGACCAGCTGCTGTGCCAGCACGTCCAGCGGGTTGGCCGGGATCCGCAGCGACTCGATGGATCCGGACCGCATCCGCTCGGTGACCACGGCGGCCTGCACCAGGTCGCCGCGGTACTTCGGGAAGACCACGCCCGTGGAGACCGCGCCGACCTGGTGCCCGGCGCGGCCGACGCGCTGGAGCCCGGAGGCCACGGAGGGCGGCGACTCGACCTGGACCACGAGGTCGACGGCGCCCATGTCGATGCCGAGCTCCAGGCTGGAGGTGGCGACCACGGCGGGCAGCCGGCCCGCCTTGAGGTCCTCCTCGACCTGGGCGCGCTGCTCCTTGGAGACCGATCCGTGGTGGGCGCGGGCGAGCAGCGGCGGTGCGCCCTGCGCCGCGCCGGACTGGGCCATGATCTCGGCGGGCGGGGCGCCTTCCGGGGCGGGTTCGCCGGTCGCCCGCTCGTAGGCGATCTCGTTCAGCCGGTTGCAGAGCCGCTCGGCGAGGCGCCGCGAGTTGGCGAAGACGATGGTGGAGCGGTGGGCCTGGACGAGGTCGGCGATCCGCTCCTCGACGTGCGGCCAGATCGACGGCTTGTCCCCGCCGTCCTTGCCCTCCGACGCGGGGGAGCCGCCCAGCTCGCCCATGTCCTCCACGGGCACGACGACGGAGAGGTCGAACTCCTTGCCCGACGGCGGCTGGACGATCTCCACCTGGCGGCCGGGGGAGAGGAAGCGGGCGACCTCGTCGACCGGGCGGACCGTGGCCGACAGGCCGATCCGGCGGGCGGGGCGGGGCAGCAGCTCGTCGAGCCGCTCCAGGGTGAGCGCGAGGTGCGCGCCGCGCTTGGTGCCGGCGACCGCGTGGACCTCGTCCAGGATGACCGTCTCCACCCCGGCCAGCGCCTCCCGGGTGGCCGAGGTCAGCATCAGGAAGAGGGATTCGGGGGTGGTGATCAGGATGTCCGGCGGCCTGGTGGCGAGCGCGCGGCGCTCGGCGGCCGGGGTGTCGCCGGAGCGGATGCCGACCCGCACGTCCGGCTCGGGCAGCCCGAGCCGGACGGACTCCTGGCGGATGCCGGTCAGGGGCGACCGCAGGTTCCGCTCGACGTCGACCGCGAGCGCCTTGAGCGGGGAGACGTAGAGCACCCGGCAGCGCTTCTTCGGCTCGGCGGGCACGGGCGAGGACGCCAGCCGGTCCAGGGAGGCGAGGAAGGCGGCCAGCGTCTTGCCCGAGCCGGTCGGCGCCACGACGAGCACGTCGGAGCCCGCGCCGATGGCCCGCCAGGCGCCCTCCTGGGCGGCCGTGGGCGCGGTGAACGCCCCGGTGAACCACCCTCGGGTGGCCGGGGAGAAGTCTTCGAGCGCGGACGTGACCATGCCTCCCATCGTGCACCCCGCCACCGACAACCGCCGTGACCTGTGGAAAACCCGGCCCGGCCGGCGAACGGCATCACCCCGGCGGGTGGCGCCCCCGCTCGTCGCACGGGCCGGGGCGGACGCAGAATGGGGGCATGGCGAGGGGCGAGCGGGCACGGTACTGGCAGTACGCCGAGCTGCCGGGCGTGGACCTGCTGCACGCCCACTACATCGAGAAGACCTTCTCCCGGCACACCCACGAGTCCTTCGTCTATGCGGCGATCACCGAGGGCGTCGAGGCGTTCCACTACAAGAACGACCTCGTCCACGCCGGGCCGGGGCAGATCGCCCTGGTCAACCCGGACACCCCGCACACCGGTCACGCGGGCATCCCCGAGGGATGGACCTACCGCACCATCTACCCGGACGCGGAGCTCATCCGGTCCATCGCCGCCGACGTCATCGCCGTCCGCGGCCCGGTCGGCTTCACCCAGCCCGTCGTCGACGACCCTTACGCCGCCCAGCTCGTCATCGGCGTGCACCGGGCCGCGGAGGAGGGCAACGCGCTCGCCGCCGACAGTCTGCTGCGCCTGGTCACGGCGCGGATGCTGCGCAGTCACGGCGGCCGGCTGCGACCGCTGGCGCCGCGGAGCGCGGGGGCCCGGGACGCGGCGCGGGCGCGTGCCGTCCTGGAGGATCGGATGGCCGAGCCGCCCACCCTGGAGCGGCTCGCCGCCGAGCTCGGGACCAGCCCGTTCGCCCTGCTGCGGGCCTTTCGCGCCGAGTACGGCATGCCGCCGCACACCTGGCTCACCGACGCGCGGGTGCGCCGGGCCCGGCGGCTGCTGGACGCCGGGACGGCACCCGCCGAGGCCGCCGTCGCCGTCGGCTTCACCGACCAGCCTCATCTGAACCGGCACTTCACCCGAAGCGTCGGCGTCCCGCCCGGGGCCTACCAGCGGGCCCGTGGCCTGGGGCGCAAGAACGTACAAGACGCGCCGCCGGCCGCTCCGTAACGTCGGGCGGGTGGCAGAACAGACAGCTCGTCCCGCCCCGCGGGACATACGTGACGACCCGCCCGCCGGCACGGCGGGGCCCGCCGCCGGCGCCCGGAAGCCCGAGGCGGCCGTGGTCAGGGACGCGCTCGGCGTCGGCGTCGCCGTCGGACTCTCCGGCTTCGCCTTCGGCGTGACCTCGGCCGGCGCCGGGCTCACCCTCCTCCAGACCTGCGTCCTCAGCCTGCTCGTCTTCACGGGCGCCTCGCAGTTCGCCCTCGTCGGCGCCCTCGCCGGCGGCGGGAACCCGTTCACGGCCGCCGCGGGCGCCTTCTTCCTCGGCACCCGCAACGCCTTCTACGGGCTGCGCCTCTCCCAGCTCCTCTCCCTGCCCGGCTTCGTGAAGCCGTTCGCCGCGCAGTGGGTCATCGACGAGACCACCGCCGTCGCGCTCGCCCAGCCGGACCGCAGGTCCGCCCGGATCGGCTTCACCGTCACCGGGCTCACCCTGTACGCCCTGTGGAACCTCACCACCCTGCTCGGGGCGCTCGGCGCCGAGGCCATCGGCGACACCGCCGCCTGGGGGCTGGACGCCGCCGGGCCGGCCGTCTTCCTCGCCCTGCTCGCCCCGATGCTGAGGTCGGCGACCGAGCGTGCCACCGCCGCGATCGCCGTCGTCCTCGGCCTGGGCCTGCTGCCCGTGCTGCCGGCCGGTGTCCCCGTCCTCGTCGCGGCGCTCGCCGCCCCGGCCGTCCTCTGGTTCCAGGGCCGTCGGGCACAGCAGGAGCCGGGACCGGACGAGGAGGCCGCTCGATGAACGCCATGAACAGCACCCAGGTCTGGGTCGCCATCGGCCTCACCGTCGCCGGCTGCTACCTGGTCAAGCTGGCCGGCCTGCTCGTGCCGGCCCAGACCCTGGAGCGGCCGCTCGTCCAGCGGCTCGCCGCGCTCCTCCCCGTCGCCCTGCTCGCGGCGCTCACCGCCCAGCAGACCTTCGGCACGGGCACCGCTCTCGCCCTGGACGCCCGGGCCGCCGGCGTCGGCGCCGCCGCGCTCGCGCTCGTCCTGCGCGCGCCCTTCCTGGTCGTGGTGGGTGCCGCCGTCGCCGTGACCGCGGGAGTACGGGCCCTGGGCGGCTGAACCGCACCCACGGACGACCGACCGGACCAGGCACGCGTGAACCCGGTCAGTCGTCCAGCGGGCGCCCGTACGCGCGCAGGGTGCGCAGGGCCTCGATCGTGACGATCGGCCGCCACTCCAGGGCCGAGCCCGGCGCCCAGGCCCGCCACCGGATCGGCCAGCCCCCGTCCTCGGCCTGCTCCGCCGCGAGGAAGTCCAGCGAGCGGGACAGCTCCTCGTCGGTGAACCAGCCCCGGGCGAGCGAGTCCGGCACGCGCGCGTAGTCGTGCGGGTAGTGGTGCTCGCCCGGCGCGTACCCGTCGGCCACCGGGAAATCCTCCGGGCGGTCCGGGTCCAGCACGGCGAGCCGCTGCTCGCGCACCAGCCGCCCGAGCCGGTCGGCGGCCGCCTCGGCCCGCGGCCGGTCCGGCGCCGAGTCGAGGAACGCCACCGCCGCCTGCACCTCGTACGGGTGGGACTTCTCCAGCGACTCCACCGCCGCCCAGCAGAACTCGGTGGCCCGGAACAGCCAGGCGTGCCAGACCTGGTTGCGGTGGAGGGTGCCCACCACCGGGCCCGTCGAGAGCAGTTCCCCGGGCGGGTCGTCCACGATCGGCACGAACGGCGCCGACGGATAGCCGCGCTGCGCGGGATGGATCGCCGGCAGCGCGCCCTCGTGTGTGGAGACCGCCGTCAGATAGCGGCAGATCCGCTCCACCCGCAGCCCGCCGCAGCGCCCGATCGAGTCGAGGACCCGCAGCGCGTGGGCGGTGTGCAGCGGCTGGCTCACCGGGCCCCGCAGGTCCGGTTCGAGTCCGTGGCCGTAACCGCCGTCCTCGTCGAGGTACGCGGTCAGGGCCGCCTCCACCGGATCCGCGCCGCCGCGCAGGAAGTGGTAGGCGAAACGGCGCTGTTCCAGCACCCGGGCCGTCAGCCAGACGAACCGCTCGGCGCGGGCCAGCGGCGATCCGGGGGCCGCCGGCGGGGAGGTCGGGGAGGAGAGGGGTTTTTCGGCCATGTTCCGACCGTAGGGCGGAACCGCGCGGTGGCAAGCCCCAGCGGGCTGGCTGCACTCTTGGGAGCGGGATACTGGGGTCATGCGGTTGACGATTTTCTGGGAGCGGATGGCCGACCACTTCGGCTCCGGGTACGCGGACTCCTTCGCCCGCGACCACGTGCTGTCCGAGCTGGGCGGCCGGACCGTCCACGAGGCGCTGAACGCCGGCTGGGAGGCGAAGGACGTGTGGCGGGTGGTCTGCGCCGCCATGGACGTACCCGCCGAGAAGCGCTGAGCCGCGGCCGGCGGCGATCCGCCGGGACCCGGCCGGAACGTCCGCCGGGTGCGCGAGACTGGCGGGGTGGCCCCGACTGACGAAACCGAGAAGACCACCCAGAAGACACCGGCGACGCCCGCCGTCGCCCGGACCGAGGCGCCCGACGCGAGCCCGTCGCCGGGCGCCGTCGCCGAATCCGGCGGGCAGCCGCCCCGGCCGCCCGCCGAGGCCGGCGCCACCACCGCGGCGTCCGGGGCGCGCATGCCCCCCTGGCTCCCGCGCGCGATGGTCCTCGCGCTCGCCCTCTACGCCTGTTTCCTCCTCGGCGACTGGGCCTTCCACCAGCTCGTCGGCCTGCTCGTCAACATCCTCCTCGCCTTCTTCCTGGCGCTCGCCATCGAACCGGCCGTCGGCCGCATGGCGGCGCGCGGGATGCGCCGGGGGCTCGCCACCTTCCTCGTCTTCTTCGGCGTCCTGGTCGTCGGCATCGGCTTCGTCGTGCTGCTCGGCTCGATGCTCGCCGGCCAGATCGTCGACATGGTCGAGAACGTCCCCAAGTACCTCGACTCACTGATCAACTGGATCAACCAGACCTTCCACACCGACCTCTCCCGGGTCGAGGTCCAGGACAGCGTGCTCAAGTCGGACTGGCTGCAGAAGTACGTGCAGAACAGCGCCACCGGTGTCCTCGACGTCTCCGCGACCGTCCTCGGCGGGCTCTTCCGGCTGCTGACGATCTTCCTCTTCGCCTTCTACTTCGCCGCCGACGGGCCCCGCCTGCGCCGCGCGCTCTGCTCCGTCCTGCCGCCCGCCCGCCAGGCCGAGGTGCTGCGCGCCTGGGAGATCGCGGTCGACAAGACCGGCGGCTACCTCTACTCGCGCGGCCTGATGGCCCTGATCTCCGGTGTCGCGCACTTCGTGCTCTTCGAGATCCTCGACGTGCCCTACGCCCCCGCCCTCGCGGTCTGGGTCGGCCTGGTCTCCCAGTTCATCCCCACCATCGGCACCTACCTGGCCGGCGCGCTGCCGATGCTGATCGCCTTCACGGTGAACCCCTGGTACGCGCTGTGGGTGCTCGGCTTCGTCGTGATCTACCAGCAGTTCGAGAACTACGTCCTCCAGCCGAAGCTCACCTCCAAGACGGTCGACATCCACCCGGCGGTCGCCTTCGGCTCGGTGATCGCGGGCACGGCCCTGCTCGGTGCCGTCGGCGCGCTGATCGCCATCCCGGCCGTGGCCACCCTGCAGGCGTTCCTCGGTGCGTACGTGAAGCGGTACGACGTCACGGACGACCCGCGGGTGCACGGCCACCGCAGGTACGGCGAGGCCGTCGTGGCACGGCTCCAGAAGGCCCTCCACTCCAAGAAGGAAAACCCGGGGAGCTCCGAGGACGCCTGACGCCCCCGCTCGCCCGGGGCGGGTCACAGGTACGAGGGGCCGGTGACACGGCCCCGGAAGGTGTACCAGATCCACCCCTGGACGGCCGCGAGCAGCGGGGTGACGACGGCCAGCGCCGGGACCAGCAGGGCCAGCGTCCCGGGCGCCGCCGCCCGCTCGGCCAGCGGCAGGGCCGAGCCCGCCCACAGCGGCAGCCCGCCCAGCAGGACGGCGGTGAGCGCGAGCGGGTGCCAGGGCCGCCCGGCCCGGCCGACCAGCCGCCGGGCCCGCTGGTACGGGGCGCCGGTGAGCCGCAGTGAGGCGAAGGCGAGACCGTGCGCCGCGAACAGGGCGGCGACCGCCGCCGCGGCCACGACGGCGACGGGCCCGGTGGCGGGCTCGTACGGTCTGCCGGTGAGAAGGGCCGCGAGCAGCAGGCCCCAGGACAGGGCGACCGCCCAGCTGCCGGCCGTCACGCCGGCGTCGCAGGCCGCCCGCCAGCGGGCCCCAGGCCCCCGGCCCCGCGACCACAGGCCGGCGTCGCGCACGATCCATCCGGCCAGGAGCGCCACGAGGACGGGCGCCTGGCCGCTCAGCAGCTCGCCCTCCAGCGCGGGGAAGCAGCCGACGAGGACACCGGCGGTGGCGACCAGCCACACCTCGTTCCCCAGGAAGAAGGGGGCGAAGGAGGCGAGGACGAGCCTGCGTTCGGAGTCGCCGCGGCCGAGCCAGGGCAGCAGCATGCCGCTGCCGAGGTCCGTGCCGGCGAGCACGAACCAGCCGGTGGTGCAGAGGGCGAGCAGGGCGACGGCCAGGGTTTCCACGGTTCTCCTCGGGCCGGGTCGGATCGGCGTGTGGTGTCGGGTCCGCTTGCGGTGTCGGTGTCGGTGTCGGTGCCGGTGTTGGTGCCGGTGCCGGGAGGCGGGGTCAGTAGCGGGGCAGGGGTGCGGTGGGGACGGGCGGGGAGTCCTCCTGGACGCGCTCGTCGTGGCCGAGGCCCGTCTCGACCGGGCCGCGGCGGGCGTGCCGGGCCAGCAGCCAGAAGTTCAGGACGGCGAGCAGCAGGAAGAGCGTGGCGAACACCGCCAGGGAGAGCCGCATCGTGCCGGGGGAGAGCTCCGAGACGGCGTCCTCGGTCCTCAGCAGGCCGTACACCACCCAGGGCTGACGGCCCGCCTCACGGAAGACCCAGCCGCCGGTCATGGCGAGGTACGGCAGCGGCATGGAGGCCATGAGGACCAGGTGCCACAGCCGGAACCTCAGGACGGCCTTCCGGAACGCGGCGAGGATCACCCCGGCGAAGCAGAGGTACAGCATCAGCCCGAAGCTGATGAGCATCACCAGACCGCCGCCCCGGGTCAGCCCCTCGGAGGGTATGTAGTCGCCGGGGCCGAAGCGGGTCGTCAACTCGGCCTGCACCCGGGCTATCTCGGCCGCCTGCCCCTGGAGGACGGCCGCCTTCATCGGCTGGAAGGAGGCGAGGGACGCGAACTGGAGTCCGCCGCTGACCGCCGCCGCCATCAGTGCCGGCGCCGCGACGAAGACGCCGGTCCGCAGGCTCCGACGGAAGAAGTCCGCCTCCGCCGTCCGCCGGAAGAGGTGGTGGGCGCTCACCCCGGCCATGAAGAAGCCCGCGGTGAGCAGCGCCCCCGCCAGGATGTGGGCGAGCGGGAGGAGCGCGGCCGGGTTGGTGAGGACCGCGGCCGGGTCGGTCAGGACGAGCTCGCCGCCCTCGGAGCCGTACCCCACCGGATGGTTGAGGAAGCCGTTGGAGACGAGGATCCAGTACGCGGAGAGGTAGGCGGTGAGGACCACGACCCAGATCGTCGCCAGGTGGGCCCAGCGGCCGAGCCGGTGCCAGCCGAAGATCCACAGGCCGAGGAAGGTGGACTCGACGAAGAACGCGACGAGCGTCTCCACGGCCAGGGACGCGCCGAGTATGTTGCCCGCCTCGTGGGTGAGGCCGCTCCAGGCCATGCCGAACTGGAACTCCATGACGAGGCCGGTGACGATCCCGACCGCGTAGTTGATCACGTACAGCTGGCCCCAGAAGCGGACCTGGCGGGCGTCCTCCGGGCGCCGGGTGAGGGTGGCGCGGGTCTGGAGGACGGCCACGATCGTCCCGAGGCCCAGCGTGAGGGCGACGAAGAGGAAGTGGCCTGCGGCGGTGAGGCCGAACTGGAGCCGCGCGAGATCGAGTACGTCCTGATGCACTCCGCCAGCATGTTCGGAGAGGCCCCGCCGCCACATCTGACCTGGGGTGACAATCGACGGCCGGCTCTGTACGCCTTCGGTGGTGCGCGGCCGTCCCGGCGTACCACGAAAGTTGATCGGAACCGCCCCGGACCCCTAGGGGAGGCCCTGAGGCGGCGGCCCGGCCGGGGCCGTCAGGCCAGCCAGCCGGGGGTGATCATCCCTGATTCGTAGGCCAGGACGACGAGCTGGGCCCGGTCCCTGACCTCCAGCTTGGTCATGATGCGGCTGACGTGGGTCTTGGCGGTCGCGGGGGAGAGGACGAGCCGGCCGGCGATCTCGTCGTTGGACAGCCCGGCTCCGACCAGGCCCAGGACCTCCCGCTCGCGGTCGGTGAGGACCTCCAGGCGCGGCGCCGGGTCGGGGCGGCGGCCGGCCGGGTCGGCGCGGACGGCGAACTCGGCGATGAGCCTGCGGGTCACCGCCGGGGCGATGAGGGCGTCGCCCCGCGCCACGACCCGCACCGCGTGCAGCAGTTCCATCGGCTCGGTGTCCTTGACGAGGAAGCCGGAGGCGCCGCCGCGCAGCGCCCCGTACACGTGCTCGTCCTCGTCGAAGGTGGTGAGGATGACGACCTTCACGCCGTCGAGCCGGGGGTCGGCGGTGATGCGGCGGGTGGCCTCCAGGCCGTCGAGGACCGGCATGCGGATGTCCATGAGGACGACGTCCGGGCGGAGTTCGTCGGCGAGTGCGACGGCCTGCTCGCCGTCCCCTGCCTCTCCGACGACCTCGATGTCCTCCTCGTCGGAGAGGATCGACCGGAAACCGGCCCGGACGAGGGTCTGGTCGTCGGCGAGCACGACGCGGATCATCGCTGCTTCCCTTCGTACGGGGTGAGGCTCGTGGGGAGGCGGGCGTCGACGAGGAATCCGCCGTCGGCCGGCCCGGCGGTGAGGGTGCCGCCGAGGGCGCGGGCCCGTTCGGTCATGCCCCGTACGCCGCTGCCGCCGGCCGTCCCGGCGCGGTCCCGGTCGTCGGGGCGGGGCCGCGGGGTGCCGCCGCCGTCGTCCGCGATCCGGATCCGTACCGTGCCGGTCGCCGCCTCCCAGTCGAGGGTGACGGTGACGGTCGAGGCGGCCGAGTGGCGGGTCACGTTGGTGAGCGACTCCTGCACGATGCGGTACGCGGCGAGGTCCACGGGCGGCGGCAGCGGGACGGGCGTGCCGGTGACCCGGGTGCGGACGTCGAGGCCGGCCGAACGGGCCCGGGCCGTCAGGTCGCCGAGGAGCGCCAGACCGGAGGCGGGCGGCGCGGTCGGCGCGGCCTCGTCGGCGCCGCGCAGCACGCCGAGGGTGGCGCGGAGCTCCCGCAGGGCGTCCTTGCTGGTGGTGCGCACCGCGGTCAGGGCCTCGGTGGCGGTGGCGAGCGCGGTCTCGGCGTCGGGGCGCTTGGCGAGCCGGTGCAGGGCGGCGCCGGACTGCACGTTGATGAGGGAGACGGTGTGGCCGAGGACGTCGTGGAGTTCGCGGGCGATCCGCAGCCGCTCCTCGGTGGCGCTCTGCCGGGCGCGGGCCTCCTGCTCGCGCTCGGCCGCGAGGGCCCGCTGCTCCACCTCGTGGAGGTAGGCGATCCGGGTGCGCTGGGCGCGGCCCACGGCGACCAGGCTGATCAGCCAGCCGGCGAGCATGGCGAGCGCGGCCTCGTCGATCTGCCGGTGGCCCGGCTCCTGGCGGGCCTCGCCGACGCCGACGGCGAGCAGGGTGGCCGCGGCGAGCGCGACGGCGGCGGCGAACCGGCCCTCGGCGGCCGTGGTGTACAGCGCGAGGGCGAAGGCGATCATGAGCGGCCCGTCCTGCTCGGACAGCGGGTAGTAGGCGACGCACGCGAGGAGGGTGACGACGGCGACGGCGACCGGCCAGGTCCGCCGGAGCGCGAGCGCGCAACAGCCGACCACCACGAGAGCCCAGCCGAGCGCGGCGCGCGGGGCGGACTCGTGTACGTGCCACCCGGAGATCAGCGTCCAGACCGTCACCAGGAGGAGGACGAGGCCGGCGATCAGGGCGTCGGCGGTCCGGGGCGGGAGGCGCATGGCTCGAAGGATAGGCGGACGAACGCCACGGGCTGCCCGTATCCCTCTATACTAAAAAAGTTGAATAGGTGGGGTACGGGAAGGCGGCCGATCGATGGACGCGCACGGATACCGGCGGTACGTGGCACTCGGCGACAGTCAGACCGAGGGGATCGGCGACGGCGACGACCGCACCGGGCTGCGCGGCTGGGCCGACCGGCTCGCCGAGCAGCTCGCCCGCACCGAACCGGGCCTCCGGTACGCCAACCTCGCCGTGCGCGGCCGCCTGGCCGGCGCGGTGCGCGAGGAGCAGCTCCCCGCGGCCCTCGCGCTTCGGCCCGACCTCGCCACCGTCGTCGCCGGGGTGAACGACCTCCTCCGGCCGGGCTTCGACGCCGACGAGACGGCCGGCCACCTGGACGCCGTCTTCGCGGCCCTGACCGCCCAGGGCGCCCGGGTGGCCACCCTCACCTTTCCCGACGTCGGCCGGATCACCCCGCTGGCCCGCCCGCTCGCGCCCCGCGTCCACGCCCTCAACGACCGGATCCGGGAGGCCGCCCGGCGGCACGGCGTGACCGTCGCCGAGACCGCCCGCCACGACGTGGTCACCGACCCGCGGCTCTGGAGCGCGGACCGGCTGCACGCCTCGCCGCTCGGACATGCGCGGATCGCGGCCGCGGTCGCCGACGCGCTCGCCCTCCCCGAAAGCGACGACGGCTGGACCCGGCCGCTGCCGCCCCGGCCGGCCCCCACGGGACTGCGCGCCGCCGCCGGCGAACTCGTCTGGGCCGGATCCTTCCTCGGCCCCTGGATCGCGCGCCGCCTGCGCGGCCGGTCCTCCGGCGACGGCCGGGTCGCCAAGCGCCCGGACCTCCGGCCGGTGGGGTAGGCGGGCCGGGATCCGGCCGGTGGGGCCGGGCGGCCGGCGGTCCGGCCGCCGGCGCGCGCTTCGTCGCGAACGCGCCGGAGCGCACCCGGAGGTGTTCCGTCGGTCAATGCACCGGGTCCGGTTCAGTCGTCTGTAGGTCGTTTCCGGCGAACCGCGGGAACCCGTTCGACGAGCCTCCTACCGTACGGAATGACCGTGCCGAACGCGGTCCTACGAGGAGGAAGCCTGTGTCATCGTCCTGCGACCCCCGCTACGCCCCCGCCGGAGACGTGGACGGAGCGCTGATGGTGATCGACTCCCGGCTCAAGGCCGTCCACGACGGCAGGACCGGGACCGACCCCGAACAGCAGCGGCTGCTCGACCAGTTCACCGCGTCCCTGGATCTGCGCGGCGTCCACGACCTGCTGGACGGCGCCTGCACGCTCGTCTTCATGTTCATGAAGTGGCTGCGCAGGGTCCACGAGGAGCACGAGCGGGACGTCATCGAGTACGTGGTCCCCAGCCTCGTGACGACGCTGCGCATGATGCCCCGGAGCGTCAGGCCCGAGGCGATCCCCACCATGGCCGGCCTGGTGATCGCGGCCGGCACCGGTCTGAGCCCCAGTCTCTGGCGCCGCCAGTACGGGGACTGGACCAAGGAGGAGATGACCGCTCTGGAGGCCACCGCGCTGCTGCTGGCCGAGCACATCAACCGGATCGCCGGCGACGTCGACTTCGCCACCCGCATGATCGGCGAGACGCTCTCCCGCGCCGACCGGGAGGCGGAGGCGGGGTGGGAGCCGGGGCTGGGACTCGACCCCGGGTGGGACGAGGACGGCGACTAGGTCCTGTCCGGCGACGTTGTCCACAGGGGGCGCGTGGCGCGCTTGACACGAAAATCGAACATCTATTCTTATGAAGGTTCCGGCCCTTGGAATCGCGGGCATCTCGGCGAGTTGTCCACAGGTCGGAGAGACGCGAGGACCCATTGTCAGTGGCAGGGGTTAGCGTCTTTCACATGAAGCGATCGACTCAAGCAAACCGGGTGGAACCCATGGCAGGAACCGACCGCGAGAAGGCGCTCGACGCCGCGCTCGCACAGATTGAACGCCAATTCGGCAAGGGCGCCGTGATGCGCATGGGCGACCGCACCCAGGAGCCGATCGAGGTGATCTCCACCGGCTCGACCGCTCTCGACGTCGCCCTCGGCGTCGGCGGTCTGCCGCGTGGCCGTGTCGTGGAGATCTACGGCCCGGAGTCCTCCGGTAAGACGACCCTGACCCTGCACGCCGTGGCCAACGCGCAGAAGGCCGGCGGACAGGTCGCCTTCGTCGACGCCGAGCACGCCCTCGACCCCGAGTACGCCAAGAAGCTCGGCGTCGACATCGACAACCTCATCCTGTCCCAGCCGGACAACGGCGAGCAGGCCCTCGAGATCGTCGACATGCTGGTGCGCTCCGGCGCCCTCGACCTCATCGTCATCGACTCCGTCGCGGCGCTCGTCCCGCGCGCGGAGATCGAGGGCGAGATGGGCGACTCCCACGTGGGTCTCCAGGCCCGGCTGATGAGCCAGGCCCTCCGGAAGATCACCAGCGCCCTCAACCAGTCCAAGACCACCGCGATCTTCATCAACCAGCTCCGCGAGAAGATCGGTGTGATGTTCGGCTCGCCGGAGACCACGACCGGTGGTCGCGCGCTGAAGTTCTACGCCTCGGTGCGCCTCGACATCCGCCGCATCGAGACCCTCAAGGACGGCACGGAGGCGGTCGGCAACCGCACCCGCGTCAAGGTCGTCAAGAACAAGGTCGCGCCCCCGTTCAAGCAGGCCGAGTTCGACATCCTCTACGGCCAGGGCATCAGCCGCGAGGGCGGCCTGATCGACATGGGCGTGGAGCACGGCTTCGTCCGCAAGGCCGGCGCCTGGTACACGTACGAGGGCGACCAGCTCGGCCAGGGCAAGGAGAACGCCCGCAACTTCCTGAAGGACAACCCCGACCTCGCCAACGAGATCGAGAAGAAGATCAAGGAGAAGCTGGGCGTCGGCGTCCGTCCCGACGCCGCGAAGGCCGAAGCGGACACCGCCGCGGCGGGTGCGGCCGACGCGGCCGGCGCGGACGACGCCAAGGCCGCCCCGGCCACGGCGGCCAAGGCCGTCAAGGCGACCAAGGCCACCGCGGCCAAGAGCTGAACCGGTGACCGGTCGCACCGAATGGCCGGGTGACAGCCCCGACTCGTCGAGGGCCGAGAAGGAGCTGTCACCCCAGGATCCGGCGGAGCGGGCGCGGGCGATCTGCCTGCGCCTGCTCACCGGAAACCCCCGCACGCGCAAGCAGCTGGCCGATGCGCTGCGCAAGCGGGAGATCCCCGACGACATCGCCGAGGAGGTCCTCGCCCGCTTCGAGGACGTCGGCCTCATCGACGACGCCGCCTTCGCGGACGCCTGGGTGGAGTCCCGGCACCACGGCCGGGGCCTCGCCCGCCGGGCCCTCGCCCGCGAGCTGCGCACCAAGGGGATCGACCCCGGCCTCGTGCAGGAGGCCGTCGGGCAGCTGGACTCCGAACAGGAGGAGGCCACGGCCCGGGAGCTGGTGGCGCGCAAGCTCCGCGCCACCCGCGGGCTCGACCGCGACCGCCGGCTCAGACGGCTCGCGGGCATGCTGGCCCGCAAGGGATACCCGGAGGGCATGGCCCTGCGGGTGGTACGCCAGGCGCTGGAGGAGGAGGGCGAGTCCACCGACGGCCTGGAGGAGGGCTACTAGACCTCCCCTGGACCTCCCCAGGTGTCGGAACCGGACCACAACCGGAACCACCACCGGAATCGTGGCCGGCGTCGGGCCTGGAGCCGGGGTCGGGATCGGAGCCGTGCCGGCCGGGTGTCAGCCGGTGGCTCTGGTGGCCGGGAGGAGGACCGGGAGGCCCGCCGCCTTCCATGCCTGGAAGCCGCCGATCAGGTCCGTCGCCCGGTGCAGTCCCAGGCGGCGGAGCGACTCCGCCGCCAGCGAGGACGCGTAGCCCTCGTTGCAGAAGACCACCACCCGCAGGTCGTGGCCGGTCGCCCGGGGGGACCGGTGACTGCCCAGCGGATCGAGCCGCCACTCCAGTTCGTTCCGCTCCACGACCAGCGCGCCGGGGACCAGGCCGTCCCGGTCGCGCAGGGCCGCGTAGCGGGTGTCGACCAGGAGCGCCGCACCCGCCTCGTACTCCTCGTACGCGGTGCGGGCGTCGATCCGGTCGAGGCCGGACCGCACCCGCTCCAGCAGCTCGTCGATGCCGACGCGTTCCCCGCTCACTGCCAGTCCTCCGGACGCTCGACCTGCTCCAGGCGGAGCACCGCGCCCGTCCGGCTGAAGCGCCGGATCAGCGGGAGCGGCGGGTAGTAGGCGTGCACCGAGACGGCGTGGGTGTCGGGGGAGAGGTTCAGCACCTCGTGGAGGTGGTCGCGGCCGAAGGCGCGGCCGTCGCCCGCGTCGAGCCGGCGGGAGCGGTCGAGGCCCTCCGCCAGCTCCAGGGTCTTCCAGCCGCCCGCCGGGAGGCGTACGGCGAGGGAGTGCTCGGTGAGGCTGCCGCGGGCGGTGGCGAAGGCGCCGAAGGACTCGGCGTGGTCGTGCCAGCCGGTGCCGGTGCCGGGCGGCCAGCCGATGAGCCACGCCTCGCTGCCGCCGGGGCCGTCGAGACGTACCCAGGTACGCCCTTCGGGGTCGAGCGGCAGGGAGTCGACGAGGGCCCGGTCGGCGGCGGTGCGCCGGGCGAAGTCCAGCAGTTCGGCGGCCGTCGGAGGGGCGGCGACCGGAGGGGCGAGGGCGGGGGAAGGGG
>NZ_JOGX01000094.1 GCF_000719555.1 Streptomyces sp. NRRL F-5727 | reverse complement strand
TCCAGTACGAGGACTTCCACCCGGCACGCCGAGAGCACGCACCTGACGCCGCGGGGCCGCCCTTCGGGCGACGACGGGAGTTTGACGACAGGACCTAGACCGCCTCGCCGGGTGTGGCCGCGCCGCGCGCGTACTCCGCGTCGTACGTCTCCGGGCCCAGGGCGGCCCGGGCCCGGGCGGTGATCCGGAGGACGTCGTCGTGCTCGCCCTCCGGGAGCGGCACGCCGACCCCGGCGCGGGTGGCGGCGGCCGCGCCGAGGAGACGGGCCGCGCGGGCCGGGTCCCCGGCGAGGGAGACGGCGCCCGCGAGACCCTCCAGACCGAGCGCGAGCGCGCGGGGGTCGCCGGTCGCCCGGGCGGCGGCGAGACCCGCGCCCTGGAGCTCCAGGGCGCGGTCGGTGTCGCCGCGCAGTTCTGCCGCGAAGCCCAGCTCGGCCAGGATCAGCGCGGGCATGCCCGGTTCGTAGCCCATCCGCCGGTGGGTGTCGAGGACGTTGCGCATGTGGGCCTCGGCGGCGTCGAGGTCGCCCTCGCGGCGGGCGCCCATGCCGAGGCCGATCTCCGCGTACTGCTCGCCGAAGCTGTCGGTCTGCTCGACGGCGATCCGCCGGGCCCGCTCGTGGAACTCCCGTGCCCGCCCGTACTCCCGGGTGAGCAGCGCGATCCGGCCCAGGCCGGAGAGCTGGAAGGAGACCTCCCGGCGCAGGTCCAGGCGCTCCGCGATCTCCAGGCAGATCCGGTGCAGTTCACCGGCGTACGCGTACTCGCCCACGATCTCCGCCCGGGTCTGGAGCGGCACCATGGCCTGCAACTGACCCCACGCGTCACCGAGTTCACGGAACAGCTCCAGGCTCCGCTCGCCGTCGCGCAGCAACGCCGCGAAGTCGCCGCGGAGTTTGGCGTGGAAGGAGCGGGTGGCCAGGGCCGCCGCCGTCCCCCACCGGTCGCCCAGCTCCTCGAAACGGGCGAGCGCGCCGTCGACGAGAGCGGCGCTCGCCGTGGCGTCCCCGATGCCGTAGAGGTGGGAGCCGAGGAACCACGCGGCGCGCGCCTGCTCCAGCGGGTCGCGCACGTTCTCGTAGGCGCGGAGGGCGGAGCGGTGGTCGGCGGCGGGGTCGGCGCTGCCGCCCGAGGCGAGCCGGACTCCGCCGAGCCAGGCCGTGGCCCGGGCGACGAGCGCGGCGGGCGCGGGGCCGGGGACGGCGAGGGCGGCGGCGAGGGAGCGCTCGGCCTCGGCGCCCCTGCCGCGCAGCCGCCAGTACCAGCAGAGCGAGGTGGCGAGCCGGAGCGCGGTCTCCGCCTCCCCGGCGCGGACCGCGGAGTCGAGGGCGCCGCGCAGGTTCGCGGTCTCGTCGTCGAGGCGGCGGAGCCAGTACGCCTGCTCGGCGCCCCGCAGCAGCGGCTCGGCGCGCTCGGCGAGCCGCAGGTAGTGGGCCCGGTGGGCGCCGCGTACGGCCTCCGTCTCGCCTGCCTCCCGCAGCCGCTCCTCCCCGTAGGCGGCCACCGATTCGAGGAGGCGGTAGCGCACGGCCCCGTCCGGGCCCGCGGGCGCGGCGACGACGAGGGAGGCGTCGACGAGCCGGGCGAGGAGGTCGAGGACGTCGGCCGGGTCGGGCTCCCGGCCGGGGACGCCGGCCGACACCTCCTCGGCGGCGTCGAGGGTACAGCCGTCGGCATGCACGGCGAGGCGCCGCAGCACGGCCCGCTCCCCCGTGCCGAGCAGGTCCCAGCTCCAGTCGAGGACCGAGCGGAGGGTCCGCTGGCGGGCGGGGGCGTCACGGGCGCCGACGGCGAGCAGCCGGAAGCGGTCGTCGAGCCGCGCCGCGACCTCCCGGACGCCGAGGGCACGCACGCGCGTGGCGGCCATCTCCAGGGCGAGCGGGATGCCGTCGAGCCGCCGGCAGATCGCCGCGACGGCGCCGGCCGTGTCCGCGTCCAGGCTGAAGCCGGGCGCGGCGGCGGTGGCCCGGGCGACGAAGAGCTCCACCGCGCCGAACCGGCCCGGCTCGTCCGGGTCCAGCGGCTCCCCCGGCTCGGGGCGGGGCAGCGGCGGGACCTCGTGCAGGTGCTCGCCGGTGAGGCCGAGCGGGACCTGGCTGGTGGCGAGGATCCGCAGCGCGGGAGCGGCGGCGAGGAGGCGGGCGGCCAGTGCGGCGACGGGCTCGACGACGTGCTCGCAGTTGTCGAGGACGAGCAGGACGGGGGCGTCGCCGAGGGCGCGGGCGATCCGGTCGACCAGCGGGAGCGGGTCGGTGCCCGGGGCGGGCGGCACGTCGTCGCGGACCCCCGCGACGCGGCCGACGGCCTCCGTGACCTCCGCGGAGGCGGTGTCCCGGCGACGCCCGCCCCCGGCGCGGTCGAGGGCGGCGAGCTCCACGAGCCGCACCCCGCCGGGGAACGCGCCCGCCGCACGGGCGGCGGCGGCCAGGGCCAGCCGGGTCTTGCCGACCCCGCCGGAGCCGGTGAGGGTGACCAGCCGGCCGGTACGGAGCAGGGCCCCGATCTCCTCGACGGCGGCGTCACGGCCGATGAGACCGGTGAGCGCGGCGGGCACGGCCGGGCCCGAGGCAGGGGCGGGTGAGGCGGCCCGGAGGGAGGCGGTGGTGGTGGCGGCCGTGCGGGTCGGCGCCGGGGTCAGGTCGGCGGAGTGGGTGAGGATCGCCCGGTGCAGGGCGGCGAGTTCGGGGCCGGGGTCCACGCCCAGCTCCTCCGCGAGCAGGGTCCGCACCTCCTCGTACCCGGTCAGCGCCTCGCTCTGGCGGCCGGAGAGGTACAGGGCGCGGAGGTGGGCGGCGCGCAGCCGCTCCCGGAGCGGGTGCAGCGCGACCGGACCGCCGAGTTCGTCGGCGACCTCGGCGTGCAGCCCGAGGGCCAGGCGCGCCTCGGCGCGCTCCTCCAGGACCGAGAGCCGCCGCTCCTCCAGGCGGGCGGCGGTGACCCGGGCGAACTCCTCGTCGGCGAAGTCCGCGAACGCGGGGCCGCGCCACTCGGCGAGCGCGTCGCCGAGGAGTCCGGCGCGCACGGCGGGGTCGGCCGCTGCCCCGGCCCGCTCGGCGAGGTCGAGGAAGCGGTCGGCGTCCACGCCGGCGGGCGGTGCCTCGAGGACGTAGCCGGGCGGGCGGGAGACGAGCAGCCGCCGGGCGCCGGGCTCGGCCTTCTCCAGGGCCCTGCGCAGGCGCCACACCTTGTTCTGAAGGACGCCGGCGGGCCGGGCGGGCGGGTCGTGCGGCCACACCTCGTCGACCAGGCGGTCGGCGGGCACGACCTCCCGACGGTGCGTCAGGAGGCAGGCGAGCAGGGCGCGGACCTTCGCCTCGGGGACCGTGACCTCGGCCCCGTCCTCCGTCCACACGGCCAGCGGCCCCAGCACTCCGAAACGCATGCCGATCACCCTAGATCACGCCGCCGACAACGGGCCGGGAGAGAACCGAGAGGGGCCCGAGAGCGCCTCCCGGCAGGGTCGTCACCAAGACACCAGGTCACCGAGGTCACCGGGACCACAACCCGACTCCCTCGACACAGCAGGAAGGGACGATCATGTCCGTCATCTCACCGGTGGGCGCCCAGCCGCTCGCGGGGCGCCGGGAGTGGGCGGGGCTCGCCGTGCTGGCGCTGCCCACGCTGCTCATCTCGCTCGACCAGAGCGTGCTGTTCCTGGCCCTTCCGCACCTCGTGGAGTCGCTCCGCCCGACCGGCACCCAGTCCTTGTGGATCATGGACGCGTACGGGTTCCTCATCGCCGGCTTCCTCATCACGATGGGCGCGCTCGGCAACCGGATCGGGCGGCGCAGGCTGCTCCTCGTGGGGGCCGTGGCGGTCGCCCTGACCTCGCTGCTCGCCGCGTACGCGACCAGCGCGGAGCTGCTGATCGCGGCCCGGGCGCTGCTCGGTGTCGCGGCGGCCACGCTGATGCCGTCGACGCTGTCGCTGATCAACAGCATGTTCCACGACCCGGGGCAGCGCGGCCGGGCGATCGCCGTGTGGGCGGGGTGCTTCATGGCGGGCACGGCGCTCGGGCCGGTCGTCGGCGGTCTGCTGCTCGAACGCTTCTGGTGGGGCTCGGTCTTCCTCCTCGGCGTGCCGGTGATGCTGGTCCTGCTCGTGGCCGGGCCCCGGCTGCTTCCGGAGTACAAGGAGCCGGGCGGCGGGCGGCTGGACCTGGTGAGCGTCGTCCTGTCGCTGGCGGCGGTGCTGCCGGTGGTCCACGGGCTGAAGGAGCTGGCCCGGCACGGCTGGTCGACGGCCCCGCTGCTGTCGCTGGCGGGCGGCCTGGCCGTCGGCGCTGTCTTCGTGGCGCGGCAGCGGCGGATCGAGCACCCGCTGCTCGACCTGGGGCTGCTGCGGGGCCGGGGGTTCGCGGCGGCGCTGGCGATCCTGCTGGTCTCGATGATCGCCACGGCCGGGAGCTATCTCTTCATCACCGGCTACCTCCAGCTGGTCGCCGGCCTGTCGCCGATGGAGGCCGGACTGTGGATGGTGCCGTCGGCGATCGCGTCGATCGTGGCGGCGCAGCTGGCGCCGACGCTGGCCCGGCGCTTCCCGGTGCACCTGGTGGTGGCGGGCGGTCTGCTGGTGGCGGCGCTGGGCTACGGGCTGCTGGTCCTGGTGGGGCCGGTGGGCGGGATGCCGCTGCTGGTCGCCGGTTTCGTGGCGGCGTTCTTCGGCGGCGGGCCGATCGGCGCGCTGGGCACCGCTCTGGTGGTGGGTTCGGCGCCGCCGGAGCGGGCCGGTTCGGCGGCGGCGCTCTCGTCGGTCTGCGGCGACCTCGGCGCGGCCCTGGGCGTGGCGCTCCTGGGCAGCCTCGGCACGGCCGTCTACCAGGGCTCGGTGACGGTCCCCGACGGCGTGTCGCCGCAGCTGGCGGAGGCGGTCCGGAGCGGCGCGGACGCCGCGCTCGTGGCCGCGCAGGCCCTCCCGGCGGGTGCGGCGGAGACGGCCGGCCGGGTGCTGGACGCGGCCCGCGAGGCGTACACGAACGGCCTGAACGCGGCCGGCGCGGTCTGCGCGGTGATCGCCGTGGCGTCGGCGGCCATCGCGGCGACCACCCTGCGCAAGGCGTCGGACTGAGCGCCAGGCTGTCCGGCTGAGCGCGGACGGCCGACTGAGCGCCGAGCGGTCTGTCGCGGCCGTGGCCGAGCGCAGACGCAACCTTCGCGCGCCGGCCGCGGTCTGATCATCTGTCGAGGCCGTCGCCGGGCATGACCGGCGACGGGCCTCCTTACCCGGACCGTGCATCGCGGAGGACCCCCATGAACGACGTCACCACCCCCCGGCCCTCCCCCGAGGCCCTGTCCGAGCTGCTGGAGGCCGACCGGACGCGGGCGCTCCAGGCGATCACGCCACCGTGGCCGGCGCTCCTGTTGTCGGTGGTCTGCGCGGCCGCGGTGTGGGCGCCGGACGCCGGTGTCGCGCGGACGGTGGCGGTGCTGTCCGTGGTGGCGCCCGCGGGGTGGATCCTGCTGCGGAACGGGGCGCTGACCCGGGAGGCGATCGTCTACGCGCCGGACGACCCGGAGGACGACGGTCCCGCGGATCCGGCACTGGCCGCGCGGGTGGCCTCACGCATGCTGGTGATCACCCATGTGGTCACCTCCGCCGTGCTCGCCGCGGCGGTGCTGTTCGTGCCGCTGAGCTGGCTGCGCGTCCTCCTCCCGCTGTTCTGCCTGTGGGGTGTCGTCGACCTGTTCCGCCAGGCCCGGGCTCGCCGCCGGGCCCTCGCGGTGATCGCGCGAAGCCAGGGCGAGCCCTGGTACCCGGCGTACCGCGCCCGGATCGAGGCCCGCCGGGCCGTGCTGAGCTGACGGCCGCACCGCCACAGGCACAGGCACAGGCACAGGCCCGAGCCGCACCGACGCGGAGCACGGCGGGTGCCGTCACCACTCCCTGGTGGCGATCAGCTCCTCCCGGTCCGCGTCGGCGAAGCCGTACGCCGTGGCGACGAACCAGAAGTCCCCGCCTATCTCGTCGCGCGCCACGGTCTCGATCTCGCTGCCGGCCGCCTCGAACTCCGCCTCCAGGCGGTTGAACTCCTCCGTCGCCGCGTGCGTGAGCCCGTACAGCGCCGGCAGGTCGGCGGGGCGCTCGGACTCGATCCGCTCGCAGAGCCGGAGCAGGATCTCCCGGCCCTTGTCCACGACGTGGTCGGGGAAGTACCCGTCCTCGTACAGGCCGCGCAGGAACGCGTGCTCCGCCACCTTCTCGTTCGCGATCGTCATGCGGGTCCCCTCCCGTGCGTGCTCTCTCCTCCCGATGATGCCCCGAGGCACCGACAGTGCCGACAACGCCGCCGACGCCGCTCAGCCGTGCACGTACGGCGTGGTCGTGGTGAGCGGCACGAAGCCGAGGCGCTGGAGGATGGGGCGGCTGGTGGGGGCCGCGTCGACCTGCACGTACCGGTGGCCGTGGGCGGCCGCGACGCGGGCCCGGTGGGCGACGAGCGCGCGGTAGAGGCCCCGGCCGCGCCACTCCTGGACGGTGCCGCCGCCCCAGAGTCCGGCGAAGTCGGTGCCCGGGTAGAGCTCCAGGCGGGCCGCGCTGACGGGGACCCCGTCGGCGAGGGCGAGGACGGCGAGGACGGTGCCGGGGTCGGCGGCCAGCCGGTCGAGGAGGCGGCGGCCGAGGTCGGAGCTGTCGGTGCCGAAGGCCCGTTCGTGGACCTCGACGACCTGCCGCACGCCCTCCGGGTCGGTGACCTCGCGGAGTTCGACGCCGTGCGGCAGCGCCGCCGGACCGCCCTGGGCGCCCGCCTCGGCGACCAGCAGGGTCTCAGGCTCCTCGGCGGTGAAGCCGGCCGCGAGGAGCCGTGCGCCGAGGTCGGCGGGGCCGTCGTGGCCGTACAGCTTCCATTCGAAGGGGACGCCCTCGGCGCGGTAGTGGGCGAGCTGCGCGGCGATGGCCGCGTCGGCGGTGTGCGCGTCGAGGCCGGACCAGAGGACGCCGTTCCAGGCGTGGGCGGGGCCGGTCTGGCGGACGACGGCGCCGGCGCGTTCGACACGGCAGCCGGGTCCATCGGGGCGCGCGGCCCGCCGCAGCTGCCGGTCGTACAGGTCGAGGAGGTGGGGTGTGTCGTTCATCGCCGCCATTGAAGATCGGCCCCCGGGCGCGGGCAACGTCTTTTCGGCCCGGTCCGCGCGCCCGGGGGTGCTCCGCCGGTCAGGTCCCGGCGTCGTGCCGGAGCGGGGTGATCTGGTCGATGTCGTACCGCACGCGAAGTCGTTCGATGGCGGCGTGGTCGACCTCGCCGCCGTCCCCGGCCTCCGCGAGGATCTCCATCAGCTCCTCGAAGTACCGCTCGTGGTCGGGCGGCGGCGACGCCTGGAACAGCATCCGGGCCGGGGTGCCGGTGGGGTTGGCGAAGGCGTGCGGGCAGCCCGGCGGCACCAGGATGAGGGTGCCGGGGGTGGCCCGTACCGCCCGCTGCCCGGAGGCGGACTCCCACTCCCGCCAGCTGTCGCGGGTGCGGACGAGCGGTTCGAAGGCGAGGACGTCGAGTTCGCCGTCGAGGAGGTAGAACAGCTCCTCGCTGTGCCCGTGGGCGTGGGCGCCGACGTCGAAGCCGGGCGGGACCACGACCTCGAAGGTGGAGGCCGTACGGGAGTGTTCGCCGGTCACCTTGAAGGTGACGTGCTGCGCCGCGGTGGTCAGGGTGCGGCCGTGTCCGGGCGGGACGACGAGCCCGCCGGCGGCGCCGATGGCGGTGGCGGTCACGGGGTGCCTGCTCTCGTCACGGGGTGCCTCCTCCGGTCATGGGGTGCCTCCTCCTGTCACGGTCACGGTCACGGTCACCAGGTCACGGGAAGGGTCTCGGGCCCGCGGATGAGGGCGCCGCGCTGCCAGCGGAGGGCGTCCTCGGGGACGGCGAGCCGCAGCTTCGGGAAGCGGGTCCACAGGGAGGCGAGGAGGATCTCGGACTCGATGCGGGCGAGGGCGGAGCCCGGGCAGTAGTGCGGTCCGTGGCCGAAGGCGACGTGCGGGTTGTAGGCGCGGTCGAAGTCGAGCCGCTCGGGCTCGGGGAAGACGTCGGGGTCGCGGTTGGCGGTCAGGTACGAGACGTAGACGGGGTCCCCGGCGGGGATGCGGACGCCGCCGACCTCGACGTCCTCGGTCGCGATCCGGGAGAGGCCGACGGCGTTGCGGTGCGGGATGTACCGCAGCAGCTCGTCGACGGCCTGCGGGATCAGCTCGGGTTCGGCGCGCAGCCGGGCGAGGTGTTCGGGGTGGGTGAGCAGCGCGTAGACCATGTTGGCGCTGTTGTTGCGGACGGCGTGGGCGCCGCCGATCTGGATGAGGACGGCGAGTCCGACGGCCTCGTGCTCGGTGAGCGTCCCGTCGTCGACGGCGTCGGCGAGGACGGCGGCGAGCTGGTCGCTGTCGGCGCCGTGGCGGCGGCCGATGAGCTCGGTGAAGTAGGCGCCCATCTCGGCCTTGGCCCGCTCGCTGGCCTCGCGGCCCGCGCCGGCGGAGATGATGGTGTCGGACCACTGGGCCATGAGCGGCCGGTCGGCCTCGGGAACGCCCATCAGTTCGCTGACCATGGCGAGCGGGAAGGGCCGGTTGACCGACTCCATGAGGTCGGCGGGCGCGCCCCGCTCCTCCATCGCGTCGAGGAGTGCGTCCATGACGTCCTGCGCGTGGTCGCGCAGCGAGCGCAGGGCGCGGGCGCTGAAGGCGCGGGCGACGACCCGGCGCATCCGGGTGTGGTCCGGCGGGTCGGCGAACCCGACGGCGCCCTCCATCGGGATGAAGTGGGGGGCGAGCCGGGTGATGGAGCGGCCCCAGACGGCCTGGCGGCTGAAGCGGGGGTCCACGGAGACGAACTTGACGTCCTCGTAGCGGGTGACCAGCCAGGCGTGGCCCTCGCCGTGCGGGAGGCGGACGCGGGTGACCGGGTCCTCGTGGAGGAGCTTGGCGAGCGTCGGGTCGAAGTCGAGGCCGGTGAGGTCGGGCACGGCCCAGAAGTGGACCTCGGGGGCGCCGGCGGTTCCGGGGGCGGTGGTGGTCACAGCGTCACCCCCGCGGGGGCGGTGGGGTGCGGCACAGGCATGACGTTCGCTTTCGTCCGGGCGCGCGGGTACGGGCCCGCCGGTCCCGGTGCCGGGCGGCGGGGTGTCCGGGGCCGCGGGGCCCCGGACGGTCCGACGGGTCCCCCGGACCCGTCGCCGGTATGCGTACGCCACCGTGAACCCACCCCATGGTGTGACGGCGGCACGCCCACCCGCCGGGCTCCGGCCGGCCGGGAAAAGGTGGCGCCGGGCCCTTGCCAAGACCCCGCCCGGGAACGTTTTACTGGCCCCCACACGTATCTACCGAATGATCGGTCGTCCGTTTTCCGGAGCCGGCGGCCGGGCGAGTGGCGAGGAGTGGCGGCGCATGAAGGAACTGCTGGACGGCGGCGAACGGCTCGGCCGCGAGGAGCTGGCGGCGCTCCAGCTGGAGCGGCTGCGGAGCACCCTGCGGCACGCGTACGCGCATGTGGAGTTCCATCGGCGCGCCTTCGACGCGGCGGGGGTGCACCCGGACGACTGCCGCTCGCTCGCCGACCTGGCCCGCTTCCCCTTCACCACCAAGGCGGACCTGCGCGACCACTACCCGTTCGGGATGTTCGCCGTCGACCGCTCGCGGATCCGCCGCGTCCACGCCTCCAGCGGCACCACCGGACTGCCGACCGTCGTCGGGTACACGGAGAGTGACCTGGAGGTGTGGGCCGACGTGGTGGCCCGTTCGCTGCGGGCGGCCGGCGCCCGGCCGGGTGACCGGGTGCACGTGGCGTACGGCTACGGCCTGTTCACCGGCGGTCTCGGGGCGCACTACGGCGCAGAGCGGCTCGGCTGCACGGTGATCCCGGCCTCCGGCGGGATGACCGCCCGTCAGGTGCGCCTGATCCAGGACTTCGAGCCCGACATCATCATGGTGACGCCCAGTTACATGCTGACCCTGCTCGACGAGTTCGAGCGGCAGGGCGTGGACCCGCGCTCGACCTCCCTCAGGGTGGGCGTCTTCGGCGCGGAGCCGTGGACGGAGGCGATGCGCGCGGAGATCGAGGAGCGGTTCGCGATCGACGCGGTCGACATCTACGGCCTGTCGGAGGTGATGGGGCCGGGAGTGGCGCAGGAGTGCGTGGAGACCAAGGACGGCCTCCACGTCTGGGAGGACCACTTCTATCCGGAGGTCGTCGACCCGATCACGGGCGAGGTGCTGCCGGACGGCGAGCAGGGCGAGCTGGTCTTCACCTCGCTCACCAAGGAGGCCATGCCGGTGGTCCGCTACCGCACCCGGGACCTGACCCGGCTGCTCCCCGGCACCGCACGGCCCGCGTTCCGGCGGATGGAGAAGGTGACGGGCCGCAGCGACGACATGATCATCCTGCGTGGGGTGAACCTCTTCCCCACCCAGATCGAGGAGGTCGTGCTGCGGACGCCGGCGGTGGCCCCGCACTTCCAGCTGCGGCTGACCCGGGAGGGCCGGCTCGACGCGCTGACGGTACGGGCGGAGGCCCGCGCCGACGCGACGCCCGCGGACCGGGCGGAGGCCGCCCGGGCGATCGAGCGGTCGGTCAAGGACGGCATCGGCGTCTCGGTCGCGGTCGAGGTGGTGGACCCGGAGACGCTGGAGCGGTCGGTGGGCAAGCTGAAGCGGATCGTGGACCTGCGGGAGAAGTAGCGGGGCCTTCGGGCGCGGCCGGCGGAGTACCCACTTTTTTGTGGGTACTTGTCGCCGCCCGCGGCCCGGGAGAGGGTGAGGACGTCGACAGGGACGGCGCCTCACGGATCCGAAGGGAGCGAGTCAGGAGGCGACGGCCCGCGCCGCGGCCAGCCGGTCGAGGTGCTCGTGGCCCCAGTCCGAGAGCGGGGCCAGCACGAGGGAGAGCGCGAGACCGGTCTCGGTCAGCGAGTAGACGGTCTTGGGCGGCACGACGTCGTGCGTCTCGCGGTGCACGAGTCCGTCCGCCTCCATCTCGCGCAGGGTCTGGGTCAGCACCTTCTCGCTGATCCCCGGCACCTTCCGGCGCAGTTCGCCGGGGCGGTGCGGCCCCGATTCGAGCAGCCACAGCAGCGTGGTCTTCCACTTGCCGTCGATCACCGAGATCGCGGCGGCCACGCCGCAGATCTCGCCCTCGTCGAGGCGGATGCGCGCCATCGTCGTCCCTTTCCCCGTCCGTGTGCGGCCGGTCCGCCGCATCTCCATACCCACCCTAATCCGCATTCTCTGCACAGGAGTTCAGGCATGTCCGTCAACCCGGAGTCCACCCCGTCCCCGTCCGCCGTCACCGTGCTCGGGCTCGGCCCGATGGGCCGCGCGCTGGCCGGCGCGTTCCTGGCCGCCGGGGTCCGCACCACGGTGTGGAACCGCACGCCCGGCCGGGAGGGCGACCTCACCGAGCGGGGCGCCGTCACCGCGGCGAGCGCCGCAGAGGCGGTCGCGGCGAGCCCGCTGACCGTGATCTGCATGGTCAACTACGACGCCACGGACGCGGTGCTGCGGCAGGACGCGGTCGAGGCCGCGCTCAAGGGCCGTACGCTCGTCAACCTCTCCGCCGACACCCCCGGGCGGGCCCGGGACACGGGCGCGTGGGCCGGGGAGCACGGCATCCGCTACCTCGACGGCGCCATCATGACGCCGGCCGGCACGATCGGCACGCCGCACGGGGTCTTCCTGTTCAGCGGCCCGTCCGAGACGTACGAGGAGCACCGGGCGGTGCTCGACGGGCTCGGCGGCACCCACACCCATCTCGGCGAGGAGGTCTCCCGGGCGGCGGCCTTCGACATCGCGCTGCTCGACATCTTCTGGACGTCGATGGCCGGGTACGTGCACGCGCTGGCGCTGGCGGACGCGGAGGGCATCACCCCGCGGGAGCTGGCCCCCTTCGCGGTGGGCATCGCGCAGATCCTGCCGCCGCTGTTCGAGGAGTTCGCCGGGGACGTCGAGGACGGCACGTACTCCGGGGCGATCAACCCGCTGACGTCCGGGGTGTCGACGATGGCGCACGTGGTGCACGCCGCGGAGGAGCACGCCATCGACTCGGGCGTGATGCGCGCCGTGGATGGCCTGGCCCGCCGCACCGTGGCGCTGGGCCACGGCGCGGACGGGTTCTCCCGGATCGCGGAGGTGCTGCGCCGGCGCTGAACGGGCCGGAGGTCGGCGTACCGGGCGCACGGCTCCCGCCCGGGGATCGTGCCGCCGGGCGCGGACGGCGAGGTGGGTCCGACCCGCCCGGCCTCGGATACCGAACGGGATGTTGACAGAGCGAGCGCTTGCTGACTGGATTTGCCAATCGGCTTCGTTCGCTTGCCCGTTGGGAGGCATCTTGCACCTCCGCACCCTCTTCCCCCGCCGCTCCCGGAGGCGGCTGGCGCTGGTGGGCGCCTCGCTCGCCGCCGTCACCGCCGGGCTGCTGCCCGCCGCCGCGGCGGCCGACCCCGGCCAGGGCCGGGAACACCGGCCGTCCGACCGGGGTTTGAGCGCCGTCATCCGGTACACCGAGCACGGCGTGCCGCACATCCTCGCCAAGGACTACGCCGACCTGGGCTTCGGCACGGGCTGGGCGCAGGCCGCGGACCAGATATGCGTGCTCGCCGACGGCTTCCTGACCGTGAACGGCGAGCGCTCGCGCCACTTCGGGGCCACCGGCGCGCCGGACGGCTCGCTCTCCTCCGCGACCTCGAACCTCTCCAGCGACCTGTACTTCCGGGGCGTCAAGGAGGCGGGGACGGTCGAGGCGCTGCTGCGCACCCCGGCTCCGGCCGGGCCGAGCGGCGAGCTGAAGGAGCTGATGCGGGGCTGGGCGGCCGGGTACAACGCCTGGCTGCGGAAGAACCGGGTCACCGATCCGGCCTGTGCGGGCGCCGGATGGGTCCGCCCGGTGACGGCTCTGGACGTCGCCCGGCGCGGCTTCGCCGTGTCGGTGCTCGGCGGACAGGGCCGGGCCGTCGACGGCATCACGGCGGCCCGCCCGCCGGCCGCCGCGTCCCCGGCGCGGGCGGCGGCGGACGGCCCGTCCCCGGAGGCCCTCGCCGAGGCGGCCCGGGCGCTGTTCGCGCCGGAGAACGCCACCATGGGCTCCAACGCGGTCGCCTTCTCCGGCGCGACGACGGCGAACGGGCGGGGGCTGCTGCTCGGCAACCCGCACTACCCGTGGCAGGGCGGCCGCCGGTTCTGGCAGTCGCAGCAGACGATCCCGGGTGAACTGAACGTCTCCGGCGCCTCGCTGCTCGGCACCACCGTCGTCGGCATCGGCTTCAACGACAGGGTCGCCTGGAGCCACACGGTCGCCACCGGGGTGCCGCTGAACCTGCACCAGCTCACGCTGGTGCCCGGCGACCCGACCGCGTACCTGGTCGACGGGAAGCCGGAGCGGATGACCGCCCGCGAGGTCACGGTGGCGGACCGGGACGGCACCCCGGTGACCCGTACCCAGTGGTGGACGCGGTACGGCCCGGTCACCGGCGGGCTCGGCGCGAGCCTGCCGCTGCCGTGGACGGCGACCACCGCCTACGCCCTGAACGACCCCAACGCGGCCAACCTGCGCGGCTCCGACACGGCGCTCGGCTTCGCCAGGGCGCGCTCCACCCGGGACGTCGCCGAGGCGCTGCGCCGCACCCAGGGCCTGCCGTGGGTGAACACGGTCGCCGCGGACGCGGCCGGCCACACCTACTTCGGCCAGGCGCAGGTGCTGCCCCGGATCACCGACGAGCTGGCGGAGCGCTGTTCCACCCCGCTCGGCCGGGCCGTCTACCCGGCCTCGGGCGTCGCCGTCCTCGACGGTTCGCGGACGGAGTGCGCGCTCGGCTCGGACCCGGACGCGGTGCAGCCCGGGATCTTCGGGCCGGCCCGGATGCCGGTCCTCAGGGACGCGCCGTACGCGGTGAACTCCAACGACAGCGCCTGGCTGACCAACGCGGACCGGCCGCTGAGCGGGTACGAGCGGGTCTTCGGGAACATCGGCACGCCGCGCTCGATGCGGACCCGGGGCGGGATCGAGGACGTGTCGGCGATGGCCGCGCGCGGCGGGCTGACGGTGGCGGACCTCCAGCGGCAGCAGTTCGCCAACCGGGTGCCGGCCGCCGGGCTCGCCGCGCCGGACCTGGTCGCCGCCTGCCCGGCGGTGCTGCCGGCGGAGCCCGAGGCGTGCCGGGTGCTCGGCGCGTGGGACGGCACGATGGACTCGGGCAGCAGGGGCGCGCTGCTCTTCGACCGGTTCTGGCGGAAGTTCACCGCGTCGGTGCCGGTGGCGCAGCAGTGGAGGGTGCCGTTCTCGGCGGCGAACCCGGTCCGCACCCCGCGCGGCCTGGACACGGGCACGGCGGGCTTCGCGAAGGCGCTGGCGGACGCGGTGGCGGAGCTCCGGGCGGCGGGGATCCCGCTGGACGCGCCGCTGCGCGACCACCAGTTCGTGGTGCGGGGCGGGGAGCGGATCCCGGTGAGCGGGGGGACGGAGTCGCTGGGCGTCTGGAACAAGACGGAGGCCGTGTGGAACGCGGCCGGCGGCGGCTATGTCGAGGTCGCGCACGGCACGAGCCACGTGCAGGCGGTCGGCTGGGACGGCGGGCGCTGCCCGGTGGCCCGCACCCTGCTCACCTACTCCCAGTCCTCGAACCCGCTCTCGCCGCACCACAGCGACCAGACGGAGCTGTACGCGGGCGAGCGCTGGGTCACCTCCCGGTTCTGCGAGAAGGACATCCTGCGCTCGCCCGGGCTGCGGGTCGTGGTGGTCAGGGACTGAGGCTCCCCGTCAGGGAAGGAGACTCCCTGACGGGGGCCGACGCTCCCGTCAGGGACTGAACGAGAGGAAGACGAAGGCGGCGAAGATCGCGAGATGGACGCCGCCCTGGAGGAGCGTGGCCCGTCCGGGCACCACGGTCAGGGCGCTCACCACGCCGGTGAGGGCGAGCAGGACCATGTGGAGGGGGCCCAGGCCGAGCACCAGGGGCCCGGACAGCCAGATGGAGGCGAGTGCGATCGCCGGGATGGTGAGGCCGATGCTGGCGATCGCGGAGCCGTAGGCGAGGTTGAGGCTGGTCTGCACGCGGTCGCGGCGGGCGGCGCGCACGGCGGCGAGCGTCTCGGGCAGCAGGACCATCAGCGCGATGACGACACCGACGACGGCCTTGGGCAGACCGGCGGACTGGACGCCGTCCTCGATCGTCGGCGAGATCACCTTGGCGTTGCCGACCACGGCGACCAGGGCGACGAGCAGCAGGCCGAGGCTGGCGAGGGTGGCGGCCTTGGTCGGCGGGTCGGCGTGGTCCTCCTCCGAGGACTCCTTGCCCTCGACGGGGACGGGGAGGAAGTAGTCGCGGTGGCGGACGGTCTGGACGGCGACGAAGACGCCGTACAGGGCGAGGGAGGCGGCGGCGGCGAAGGCGAGCTGGGCGCCGGAGAACTCCGGTCCGGGCTGGCTGGTGGTGAAGGTGGGGAGCACCAGGGTCATGGTGGCGAGGGTGCAGACGGTGGCGAGCGCGCCGCCGGAGCCCTCCGCGTTGAAGACGGCGACCCGGTTGCGGAGCGCGGCGACGAGCAGCGCGAGGCCGACGATGCCGTTGCACGTGATCATGACGGCGGCGAAGACGGTGTCCCGCGCGTAGGTCGCGGTCTTCTCGCCGCCGCCCGCCATCAGGCTGACGATGAGTCCGACCTCGATGACGGTGACGGCGACGGCGAGGACGAGCGAGCCGAAGGGCTCGCCGACCCGGTGGGCGATGACCTCGGCGTGGTGGACGGCGGCGAGGACCGCGGCGGCGAGGCAGAGCGCGACGGCGGCCACGGCGACCCCCGGTAGGTCGCGCCCCCAGGCGAAGACCAGCGCAAGCAGGGCCACCACCGGCCCCCACGTGGTCCACTGCCCGGTCAACGCCTTGGTGCTCGAACTCATCGGCTTCTTCCTGCTCAGGGGCGCGCGACTCCCGCCGGGGGCGTGGCTCCCGCCGTGGGGGGCCGCGGCCCGTTCTCCGTCATTGTTCTGCGTCGGCCAGACCGTGCTCGTACGCCGCGAGGGTGTCGATGAACATCCGCCGTTCGGCGGGTCCGAGCGGGGCGAGGGCCGCCCGCCAGGCGCCGGCGCTGCGGCCGAGCCAGCCGTCGACGGCGCTCCTGCGCTCCTCCGCGATCGACACGATCTTGCGTCTGCGGTCGGCGGGGTCCTCCCGCCGCTCCAGGACACCCTTCTTCGCGAGGTCCCCCACCATCAGGCTGACGGTGGTGGGCGCGACCCCCAGTAGCGCGGCCAGTTCGTTGACGCTCTGCGGGCCGTCGAAGAGGAGGTAGGCGAGCAGGGAGAGGTGGCGGGGCGCCAGCGTCAGCGACGCCAGCTCCTCCGGCACCTTGACGCGCTTGACCCGCCCCACCATCCGGGGCATGAGCAGCAGCAGCGTACGGACCGCGTCGTCGAGGTCCGGTCCGGCCGCGCCACTGTCCTCGCGCTCGACTGACACCCTGAACCCTCCGATTCGGCTTTGCTTTCAAAGCAAATAGATCCGGCGGAATCGATGCTACCGGAGGGCACTGCCATGTCCGGGGCGCAGGCAGCGGGCGGGATCGCACGACCCCGCGGTGTACGTACAAGAGGCACGGTTGCTGACGGGCGGGACGGCGCGCGCGTGACCGGCGGGCCTCACCCGGCTCGGGGCGCGGCGGCGGGTCAGGTGTCCTCCTCCTGGGCCTCGGCCCCGTCCACGGCCGTGTCCACGTGCATCGCCGCCTCCTCGGCCGGGGCGGTGCCGTCGTCGCGACCGACGTCACGGGCGACCGCGCGGTCCATGTGGCCGGGACGTGCGGCGTACGGGGCGAGCCGGCCCGCCCGGGTCGCACCGGCCTCCTCGTCGACGGGCTCGCCGGCGCCCTCCGGCAGGTCCCCGATGCCGTCGCCCGTCACCGGCGGCTCCTCGGGCTCCTCCTGGCGGAGCCGCTCGTCGAGCGGCTCGCCCTCGCGCTGCTCGCGCTGCGTGGTGCCGTGGCTGGTGGCGCCCCGGGGGTGGTCGGGCGGCGAGTATCCGGGGGCGCTCATGTCGTCGACGGGGTCGGTCGCGAGGGCGTTGTCGGGGTCGAGGTCGCCGGAGGGGCGGTTGGCGACGTCGGAGTGGGTGGGCTGGTAGACGTCGTCGGCGCGGCCTTCGCCGTCGCCGGGCGTGGTCGGCTGGTCGGCGCGCGGCATGACGGGCTCCCTTCGTCAGTCGGTCGCCAGGAGGATGGCGTACACGAGGAAGAACAGGGCGACCAGGACGACGACCACCCACATCGCCACGAGGGGGCCCTTCGTCCAGCCGCGGGTGAGCGGCCGGTAAGGCCCGGTGGCCGGACCCGTGCCCGATTCCGCCGGGGGCGTCTCGCCGGGGCTCACGCCGCCGGCGGCGCCGTCACCGGGGGTGCCGGGAGGGGCGTGCCACGGGGTGGGGTCGGGATTGCTCGGGCTGCTGGTCATGGCTTCGGTCTCCCTGGGGCGCGGAGGTGCGGGATCCCATGGCGCGGGGGCGCGCCGCCGAGCCGCCGGCCGGGGGCGCGCGCCCGCCGGGGACGGCCGTCCGGGTGCGGCCCCGGCCGGGGCTCGTCCTGTCCCGCGACTTGCCGCCACCGGCGCCTCCGAAACGGTCCTCGGCCGGCTGACGCGCATCGGGTTCCGGCCGGGTCGCGCTCGGTGCGGGCCCTGCTACGGACCGCGTGCGGCGCGGCGGACCGCGGAGCGGTCGCGCTGGGTGCCGGTCCCGCCAGGACCGGTCGCCGAACGGCCGGGAGGGTGCCGGGCGGACCGCCCGGCACCCTCCCGCGAGCCGTTCGCCCCCGCCTCAGAGCGGGCGCTCGCGCCCCTCCCAGTAGGGGTCGCGCAGCCGGCGCTTGTAGAGCTTGCCGTTGGGGTCGCGGGGCATGACGGCGATGAAGTCGAGGGACTTCGGGCGCTTGAATCCGGCCAGGTGGTCCGCGCAGTGGGCCAGGATCTCCGCGGCGAGCGCCGGCCCCTCCTCGTATCCCTCGGCGGTCTCGACGACCGCCTTCACCTCCTCGCCCCAGTCGGCGTGCGGCACGCCGAAGGCGGCGGCGTCGGCGACGGCCGGGTGGGCGAGGAGCGCGGCCTCGATCTCGGCGGGGTAGATGTTGACGCCCCCGGAGATGATCATGTCGATCTTGCGGTCGCGGAGGAAGAGGTAGCCGTCCTCGTCGAGGTAGCCGAGGTCGCCGACGGTGAAGAAGTCGCCGACGCGGCTCTTCGCCGTCTTCGCCTCGTCCTTGTGGTACTGGAAGCCGCCGGTGTTCATCTTCAGGTAGACCGTGCCGAGTTCGCCGGGCGGCAGCCGGTTGCCGTCGTCGTCGAGGATCGCGAGCTCGCTGATCGGCCATGCCCTGCCGACCGTGCCGGGCCGCTTCAGCCACTCCTCGGCGGTGGCGAAGGCGCCGCCGCCCTCGCTGGCCGCGTAGTACTCCTCCACGCACCCGCCCCACCAGGCGATCATCGCCCGTTTGACGTGCTCCGGGCAGGGCGCGGCGCCGTGGATGGCGTGCCGCATCGAGGACACGTCGTACCGCTCGCGGGTCTCCTCGGGGAGGGCGAGGAGCCGGTGGAACTGGGTGGGGACCATGTGGGTGTGGGTGCAGGCGTACGTGTCGATCAGCCGCAGCATCTCCTCCGGCGTCCACTTGTCCATGAGGACCAGCGGGTGCCCGATGTGCAGCGCCGCGGCGGCGAACTGGAGGACGGCCGTGTGGTAGAGCGGCGAACAGACCAGGTGCACGTTGGCGTCGAAGGGCCGGATGCCGAAGATGCCGAGGAAGCCGCCGAGATGGGACTCCTCGGGGAGGCGGCCGGAGAGCGGGCGGCGGATCCCGCGGGGGCGTCCGGTGGTGCCCGAGGTGTAGTTCATGACCCAGCCGAGGGTCCGGTCGCCGGGCGCCGACTCCGGCTGTCCGTCGAGGAGTTCGGCGTACGGGCGGAAGCCGGGCACGGCGCCGACCGCGTACCGCCGGCTCGCCGCGAGGCCCGCCCCGTCGGCGGCGACGGCGGCCGCCTCGGCGAAGCGCTCGTGCGCGATCAGCACCTTGGCGCCGGAGTCGGCGACGATCCAGGCGATCTCCGCGCCCACGAAGTGGTGGTTGACCGGAACGAGGTAGAAGCCGGCCTGGGTGGCGGCGAGATGGGCGGTGAAGAACTCGACGCCGTTCGGCAGCACGACGGCGAAGGCGTCGCCGCGTTCCAGGCCGGCCGCGCGCAGTCCGTGCACCAGCCGGTTGGCGGCGGCGAGCAGCCGGCCGGCCGACCACTCCTCGCCGTCCGGCGCGACCAGCGCCGTCCGGTCCGGGTCGGCGGCGGCCTGTGCCCAGAAGCCGTTCGGGGTCCCGGTCCCGTCGCCCATCACTGGCCCCTTCCGGCGATCCGGTTGATCCGGTCGACGGCCCGCTCGAAGCCGCGGGTCAGCTCGTCGACGACCTGCCGGACGCTCCGCTCGGAGTTCATCCGGCCGACGATCTGGCCGACGGGGGTGCCGAGCAGCGGGTCGATCTCGTACTTCTGGATCCGCGACACGGCCTCCGCGACGAGCAGCCCCTGCAGCGGCATGGGCAGCGGGCCGGGCCCGGCCGGATCCTCCCAGGCGTCGGTCCACTCGGTGCGGAGCTGACGGGCCGGCTTGCCGGTCAGCGCGCGGGACCGGACGGTGTCGCCGGAACCGGCGGCGAGGAGCTTCGCGGTCAGGGCGCGCGAGTGGAGTTCGGCCTCGGTGGTGGTGAGCCAGATCGAGCCGAGCCACACGCCCTGGGCGCCGAGCGCGAGGCCGGCGGCGATCTGCTCGCCGCTGCCGATGCCGCCTGCCGCGAGGACCGGGAGCGGGGAGACGGCGTCCACGACCTCGGGGGTGAGCACCATGGAGGCGATCTCACCGGTGTGGCCGCCGGCCTCGTACCCCTGGGCGACGACGATGTCGATGCCGGCCTCGGCGTGGCGGCGGGCGTGGCGGGCGCTGCCGGCGAGGGCGGCGACGAGCACGCCGTGCTCGTGGGCGCGGGCGACGACGTCCGGAGGCGGCGAGCCGAGGGCGTTGGCCAGCAGCTTGATGGGGTAGTCGAAGGCCACGTCGAGCTGGCTGCGGGCGACCTCCTCCATCCAGCCGGTGATCCGCCAGCCCGACGCCTCGCCCTCGGCGAGTTCCGGCACGCCGTGCTTGGCGAGGACCGACCGGACGTACTCCCGGTGGCCGGCGGGGATCATGTCCTCGACGTCGGCCTCGGTGACGCCCTCGACCTTCTTGGCGGGCATCACGACGTCGAGCCCGTAGGGCCGGCCGTCGGTGTGCTCCTGCATCCAGTCGAGGTCGCGGGCGAGGTCGTCCGGGGCGGTGTAGCGGACCGCGCCCAGGACGCCGAAGCAGCCGGCCCGGCTGAGGGCGGCGGCGACCGCGGGGAAGGGCGTGAAGCCGAAGATGGCGTGCTCGATCCCCAGTGTGCGACTCAGCTCCGTCTCCATGGGCGGCAGGATG
>NZ_JOGX01000093.1 GCF_000719555.1 Streptomyces sp. NRRL F-5727 | reverse complement strand
GGGTGGGGTGGGACAGGGAGGGGGAGGGGGAGGGGGAGGCGGAAGCCCCCCGGAGGGAGAGGGCGGTGGCTGTGGCGGTGAGGATCGTGATCGCGGCCGCCGTGGTGAGGGTGGTGGTGTCGGGGTGGAGGAGGGGCTGGCCTCGGAGGGCTTGCCAGGTGAGGAGGGCGAAAGTGGCGGTGTAGGCGGCGGAGGCGGTGAGGACCAGGCGGAGGCGGATCCCGGGGTCGGCGAGGCGGGGGAGGCGGGGGGCCAGGGCGGTCAGGACGAGGAGGAGCAGGGGGAGGAGCTGGAGGGCGTGCATGCCGAAGAAGTGGGCGATGCGCAGGTCTCCGCCGGTGGCGGCCCAGCCGGTGACGGGGAGGGAGGGGCCGCCGTCCGGGACGCCGACGCTGTGGGCGCCGACGACCGGCGGGTCGGTGGCGGCGCGCTGGGCGGGGGTGGGCTGGACCATCAGGAAGCCGACGGCGGCGCCGGCGAGGGCGATGAGGGAGGAGAGGCGGACGGCCCAGGCGGTGGCGGGGTCGAGGAGGCGGGTGCGCAGCAGGAGGACGGCGATGGTCAGGGCGGCCAGCCACAGGATCACCACGGTGAGGCCCATGGCCTGGAAGACGGCGGCGTCGAAGGCGGTCTCCTGGTTGAAGTGGCTCTGCCTGCCGCGGACGACCTGGAGGGTGATCAGCGCCATCTCCAGGGCGCTGGTGACCGTGACGACGGTGCCGGCCCACCAGCCCGCGCGTTTCGCGCGGGGGAGCAGGCTGAGCATCCAGGCCAGCGACAGGCTGTAGGCGACGAACGAGACGGCGAACTTGAAGGGCTTCGTCCAGATCGGGGCGCCGACCAGGGTCCGGTCGTCGAGCAGGATGCCGCCCGCGCTGACGACCGCGAAGACGGCCATCGCCGCGGCGAACCAGAGGAGGGGCCGGTGCAGGCGGCCGCTCGGGGCCGGTGAGGTCGTGGCGGCGGAGGCGGGCATGGGTGTGCGCGTGGACATACGGATCCCCCCGTTGTCGTTATGGATAGTGGCGCTTACCGCTATCTGATAGTGCCACTATCTATGATGGAGGGGAGTCCGGCAAGGGCCGTCACGGCAGCGAAAGGTGAACACGCGGTGCGCATCGGTGAGTTGAGCCGCAGGACCGGGGTCTCGGTACCCACGATCAAGTTCTACGTACGGGAGGGACTGCTCCCGGCCGGCCGGCTGACGAGCCCGAACCAGGCCGCGTACGAGGAGACCCACGTACGGCGGCTGCGCCTGATCCGCGCCCTGATCGACGTCGGCGGGCTGTCCGTGGCGGCGGTGCGCGAGGTGATCGAGGCCGTCGACGACCCCGGCCGGCCCGTCCACGACCTGCTCGGCGAGGCGGCCGTGCGCATGGTGCCCCGCTACGGCGGCCAGCCCGCGGAGGACGAGGGGCTGGACGAGGCGCGTGAGCAGGTGGCCGCGCTCATCCGCGAGCGGGGCTGGCGGGTCTTCCCCGGCAGTCCGGCTGCCGAGGCGCTGGCGGTCGCGCTCGCCGCCCTCGGGTCCGTCGGGCACGAGCGGTTCGGTGAGGTGCTCGGCGCCTACGCGGACGCGGCCGAGCGGGTCGCCGAGGCCGACCTCGCCTACGTCGCCCACCACGTGGCCCGCGAGGAGCTGGTCGAAAGCGTCGCCGTCGGCACGGTCCTCGGCGACGCGCTCTTCGCCGCGCTCCGCCGCCTCGCCCAGATCGACGCCTCGGACCGCCTCTTCGGAGGCAAGGAGGAGCAGGAGGACAAGGAGGAGCAGGACGAGAAGGGGGAGTGAAACGGAGGAGGGGCGGGGGCCGTCGTCGGCTCCCGCCCCTCCTCCCGGGAACGTCAGGCGGCCTGCGGGGGCTCCTGCTCCCGCTCCACCTGCTCGTTCCACTCGCGCTTGATCGCACGCCACGCCTCGTCCGTCTTGCCCAGGCGCCAGTAGCCCGAGATGGACAGACGCTCGCGCGCCACCCGCCGCTCCATGCGCAGATGGCGGCGGAGCTCCTTCACGAAACCGGCCTCACCGTGGACAAAGGCGTGCACGTCGCCCGCCGGGAAGTCCAGCCCCCGCACGGCCTCGACGAGCGCCTCGCCGGCCGGGCGGCCGGAGCGGTGCAGCCAGGTCACCTCGATGCCGGCCTCCGTCGCGAACTTCTGCTCGTCGGCGGCGTCCTCGATCTCCACGAAGGCGTGCACCCGCGCACCCGCGGGCAGCCGCTCCAGCGCCACCGCGATCGCCGGCAGCGCGCTCTCGTCGCCGGCGAGGAGGTGCCAGTCCGCCGCCGGGTCCGGGGTGTAGCCGCCGCCGGGGCCGAGGAACCGCACCGTCTCGCCCGCCCGGGCGCGGGCCGCCCAGGGGCCGGCCAGACCCTCGTCGCCGTGGACCACGAAGTCCAGGGTCAGCTCGCGGTGGACGGGGTCCCAGGCGCGCACGGTGTACGTGCGGGTGGTCGGCCACTCCTCGCGGGGCCGCTCGGCCCGGATCCGCTCCATGTCGAACGGCTCCGGGTAGGTCACGCCTTCCGGGGCGAAGAGCAGCTTCACGTAGTGGTCGGTGTACGTGCCGGCGTCGAAGCCGTCGAGGCCCGGCCCGCCGAGGACGACCCGCACCATGTGCGGGGTGAGCCGCTCGGTGCGGACGACGTGCGCCTCGGTGGCCTGGGGGGCCTTGCGGGCCGGCTGCTCTGCCACGGCGGATACTCCTGACTGCCTGGGGGCGTGCCGCAGTGGCACACCTGAGACTTAGGTATGCCTAAGCTAGCATCCCGCGGTCGCTCGCGCCCCGGCACCGTCGTCGGTGAGCACCGCACGCGGCCGCGTGTGCGCGGGGCGTGTCAGGACCCCGGGCGACCGTCCGCCAGGACCGGCAGCAGCCGGCCGAGCGCCCCGCCGAGGTTCCAGCGCGTCGCCAGTGCCTCCAGGGCCGCCGGGTCGCGGGGGGCGGCCGGGAGCGCCGGGTCGAACTCCGGCAGCGGTACGTCCCGGGCCACCCGGACCACCGTCGGGGCCACGTCCAGATAGGCCGCCGCCTCGACGATGCCGCGCCGCTTGGCCGGGGTCAGCTTGGAGGTGCGGTCCTCGGCGGCCGCCCGTACGCCCGCCAGGTCGCCGTACTCGGTGATCAGCTGCGCGGCGGTCTTCTCGCCGATGCCCTTCACGCCGGGCAGGCCGTCGCTGGCGTCGCCGCGGAGGGCGGCGAAGTCCGCGTACTGGTCGGGCCGCACCCCGTACTTCGCGCGGATCAGCTCGGAGTCCACCAGGTCGCAGTCGCCGACGCCCTTGCGCGGGTACAGCACCCGGACCGCCCGCTCGTCGTCGACGAGCTGGAAGAGGTCGCGGTCGCCGGTGACGATGTCGACCGGGCCCTTCGCCCGCTCCGCCAGGGTGCCGATCACGTCGTCCGCCTCGTATCCGGCGGCCCCGATCCGGGCGATGCCGAGCGCGGCGAGGACGGACTCGATCACCGGGACCTGCGGGGACAGGGTGTCCGGGATCTCCTCCTCGTCCGGCCCCGTCGCGGTCTCCACGGCCACCCGGTGTGCCTTGTACGAGGGGATCAGGTCCACCCGCCACTGCGGCCGCCAGTCGTCGTCCCAGCAGGCGACGAGCTCGTCCGGCCGGTGGTCCTGCACCAGCCGGCCGATGAAGTCGAGCAGCCCCCGCACGGCGTTCACCGGCGTCCCGTCCGGGGCCCGGACCGAGTCCGGCACGCCGAAGTACGCGCGGAAGTAGAGGCTGGCGGTGTCCAGGAGCATCAGGCGTCGCGTCACACCCCGATCATGCCGCACCCCGCCGACAGCCGGGCGGAGCCGGCCGCGCACGGCGCTCCCGTGACCCCCGTCACCTTCGCGTTTGCCCCCGGAGGCCCGGGGCAGGCGCGTGCCCGGAGCGGACCCGGTAAGGGGCCCTGAGCAGTGGGCCCCGTACGCGACGGGTGGTGCGGGCAGATCCCGCCGCGCTCCACGGCACGTGTGCGGGGGCAGCGGGC
Organism: Streptomyces sp. NRRL F-5727; assembly: GCF_000719555.1. GTDB lineage: Bacteria > Actinomycetota > Actinomycetes > Streptomycetales > Streptomycetaceae > Streptomyces. The sequence continues at coordinate 17,250 of NZ_JOGX01000093.1, read as the reverse complement.
CGTTCCTCCCTGCTACCCGTGAGGTGAATGTGTCCAGGCTCCAGGCCGACCACCTGTTCAAGGTGTTCGCCAGACGCCCCGCCGACGAGTCCGAGGCCGTCCGTGCCCTCGCCGCCGGCGCCGACCGCGACGCGCTCCGCGAGGACGGCGTCACCGCCGCCGTCGTCGACGCGTCCTTCGTGGTCGAACCGGGTCAGATCTTCGTGGTCATGGGCCTCTCCGGATCCGGCAAGTCGACCCTCCTGCGCATGCTCAACGGCCTGCTCGAGCCGACCGCGGGCCGCGTCCTCTACGACGGCGACGACCTCACCGCGCTCACCCCCCGCGCGCTGCGCGAGGTCCGTTCCCGCCGCGTCAGCATGGTCTTCCAGCACTTCGCGCTCTTCCCGCACCGCACCGTCCTGGAGAACGCCGGCTACGGACTGGAGGTCCAGGGCGTCCCGCGCGCCGAGCGCGAGACCCGCGCCGCCGAGGCGCTGGCCCTGTGCGGCCTGGCCGGCTGGGAGAAGTCCTGGCCGGACGAGCTCTCCGGCGGCATGCAGCAGCGCGTGGGCCTGGCCCGGGCGCTCGCCACCGACGCCGACCTGCTCCTCATGGACGAGTCCTTCAGCGCCCTCGACCCGCTGATCCGCCGTGACATGCAGGACCAGCTGCTGGTGCTGCAGAAGAAGCTGAAGAAGACCATCGTCTTCATCACCCACGACCTCAACGAGGCCATGCGCCTCGGCGACCGCGTCGCCGTCATGCGCGACGGCCGGATCGTGCAGCTCGGCACCGCCGAGGACATCCTCGTCCGGCCCGCCGACGACTACGTGGCCTCCTTCATCCAGGACGTCGACCGCTCCCGGGTGCTCACCGCCTCCGCCGTCATGACCTCCGCCGAGGGCCCCGTCGACCCGGACGCCCCGGTCGCCGGCCCCGACACGCTCCTCGCCGACCTGTGCGCGCTCGCCGCCGCGGGCCCGCACCCGGTGACCGTCCGGGAGGACGGCGGTCCCGCCCTCGGAGTCGTACACAAGGAAAGGCTTCTCGCCGTGCTCGGCGGAGAACCGACCGGGCTCACGGCCGAGGAGGTGACCCTCCATGCCTAGGCTTCCCCTCGGCTCCTGGGTCGACAGCTCCGTCGACTGGCTCCAGGCGCGGCTCTCGTGGCTGTTCGACGCCGTCAGCGGCGGCATCACCGGCCTCTACGACGGCATCGACGCCGTCCTGTCGGCGCCGCAGCCGCTGCTGCTCGCCGGCATCCTCGCCGTCGTCGCCTGGTGGCTGCGCGGCCTCGCCGCCGGTCTGCTCTCCTTCGCCGGCCTGGCGCTCGTCGACTCCGTCCAGCTGTGGGACGAGGCGATGGCGACGCTCTCGCTGGTCCTCGTCGCCACCCTCGTCACCCTGGTGATCGCCGTCCCGCTCGGCATCTGGGCGGCCCGCTCGAAGACGGTCAGCGCGGTGCTGCGGCCCGTCCTCGACTTCATGCAGACCATGCCGGCGATGGTCTACCTGATCCCCGGCATCATCTTCTTCGGCGTCGGCGTCGTCCCCGGCATCATCGCCACCATCGTCTTCGCGCTGCCGCCCGGTGTCCGGATGACCGAGCTCGGCATCCGGCAGGTCGACGCCGAACTCGTCGAGGCCGCCGAGGCGTTCGGCACCACCCCGCGCGACACCCTGCTCCGCGTCCAGCTGCCGCTCGCCGTCCCGACGATCATGGCCGGCGTCAACCAGGTCATCATGCTCGGCCTGTCCATGGTCGTCATCGCCGGCATGGTCGGCGGCGGCGGACTGGGCGGCGCCGTCTACCGGGCCATCGGCAACGTCGACATCGGCCTCGGCTTCGAGGCCGGCGTCTCCATCGTCGTCCTCGCCATGTACCTCGACCGGATGACCGGCGCCCTGGGCCGCCAGGTCTCCCCGCTGGGCCGCCGCGCCCTCGCCAAGGCCCGCGCGGCCACCGCCAGGCGCCGCACCGCGCAGCTGTGGGCGCACCGCCCGCAGCCCGTCACCGCGCTCGTCGGCATCGTCGTCCTCGCGCTCGTCGCGGGCGGCTCCGGCTTCCTCGGCGGCTCCGGCGCCACCTCGACGACGGCCTCCGGCGCGGGCGCCGGCCACGGCAGGAAGATCAGCATCGGCTACATCCCCTGGGACGAGGGCATCGCCTCCACCTACCTGTGGAAGGAGCTCCTGGAGCGCCGCGGCTACGAGGTCGAGACGAAGCAGCTGGAGGCCGGCGCGCTGTACACCGGCCTGGCCGGCGGGCAGCTCGACTTCCAGACCGACGCCTGGCTGCCCGTCACCCACGCCCAGTACCTGGAGAAGTACGGGAACAAGCTGGAGGACCTGGGCTCCTGGTACGGCCCGACCTCGCTGGAGCTCAGCGTCCCCTCGTACGTGAAGGACGTGAGGTCGCTCGCCGACCTGAAGGGCAAGGGCGACCGCTTCAAGGGCCGCATCGTCGGCATCGAGCCCAGCGCCGGGATGATGGGCATCCTCAAGGACAAGGTCCTCAAGGAGTACGGCCTGGAGGGCGAGTACGAGGTCGTCGACGGCTCCACCCCCGGCATGCTCGCCGAGCTGAAGCGCGCCTACGAGCGCGAGGAGCCGGTCGTCGTCACCCTCTGGTCCCCGCACTGGGCCTACTCCGCCCACGACCTGACGAAGCTCGCCGACCCCAAGGGCGTCTGGGGCAAGGGCGACGGCGTGCACACCCTGGCCCGCAAGGGCTTCAGCGAGGACAACCCCGAGGTGGGCGCCTGGCTGAAGGAGTTCAGGCTCACGGAGAAGCAGCTCACCGGCCTGGAGGCGGAGATCCAGCGGACCGGCAAGGGCAAGGAGCAGCAGGCCGTCCGGACGTGGCTGGACGCCCAGCCCGGGCTCGCGGAGCGGCTCGCCCCGCAGTGACGCGGAGCTCACCCGCCGGACAGGGGCGGTCGCCGGACGTGACCGGCGGCCGCCCCTTTCGCCGGCCCTTTCCGCCACGACGCGAAACCCCGGCCCAAAGCTGCGTAAGGTGCAGGTAACCGGTCGGGACGCGACGAGGCAGCCGGCAGAGGGAGGGAGTGGCCATGGACGAGAAGGAAGCACCCCGCGTGGGCGCGGCCGTCAAGAGGCGGCGCCGGGCCCTCCAGCTCACCCTGGCCGTGGTCGCGGCCCGCAGCGGCCTCTCCGTGCCCTTCCTCAGCCAGATCGAGAACGAGCGGGCCCGCCCCAGCCGCCGCTCCCTGGAGCTGGTCGCCGAGGCCCTGCAGACCAGCGCCGCGGAGCTCCTCGCCGTCGCCGAGGCCGCCCGCACGGTCGACGTCGTCCGCGCCGACGAGGGCACCGACACCATGCCGGACGGGGTACGGCGCCTGGTGCGCGGCCGGCACCAGCTGCACGCCCTGGAGTTCACCGGCGAGCAGGACGCGGGCCGCGAGTTCCAGCACCGCAACGACGAGCTGCTGTACGTCGCCGACGGCGCCGCCGAGGTCGAGGCCGAGGGCCGCGCCCACCGGCTGGGCCGCGGCGACTCCCTGTACCTCTCCGGCGGCGTGCGGCACCGCTGGCGCGCCACCGAACCGGGCACCCGCCTCCTCGTCGTCGCGGTCGCCGACCACGTCGAGGTCGAGGAGGAGTGACCGAGGTCCGGGGCCGGACGCCGAGGGTCGTCTCGCTGGTGCCCTCGCTCACCGAGGCCGTCGCCGTCACCGCGCCCGGCCTGCTCGTCGGCGCCACCGACTGGTGCACCCACCCCGCCGGGCTCGACGTCGCCCGGATCGGCGGCACCAAGAACCCCGACGTGCCCGCCGTGCTCGCGCTCCGGCCCGATCTCGTCCTCGCCAACGAGGAGGAGAACCGGGCGGCCGACCTGGACGCCCTGCGGGAGGCCGGCGCCGAGGTGCTGGTCACCGAGATCCGCACCCTCGACCAGGGGCTGACCGCCCTCGGCGAGGTCCTCGCCGCCTGCGGCGCGCCCCGCCGCCCGCGCTGGCTCGCGGAGGCGGAGGAGGCGTGGGCCGGCGTGGAGCCGGTCGCGGACGGGGTCACCGCCGTCGTCCCGATCTGGCGGCGGCCCTGGATGGTGCTCGGCCGGGACACCTTCGCCGGTGACCTCCTCGCCCGCCTCGGCGTCCGCAACCTGTACGCGGACCACCCCGAGCGCTATCCGAAGGTGCCGCTCGGCGAGCTGACCGGGGCCCGCCCGGAGCTCGTGGTCCTCCCGGACGAGCCGTACCGCTTCACCGCGGCCGACGGCCCCGAGGCGTTCCCGGGGGCCGCGGCCGCGCTCGTCGACGGGCGGATGCTCACCTGGTACGGGCCGTCGCTGGCGCGAGCCCCGCGGGTGCTGGCGCGGGAGCTGCGAGCAGCGCTCCGCTGAGCAGGCCGCGCACGGTGTGGGTGCCGGCCACCAGCCAGGCCGCGGCGAGGAGCGCGTACAGGGCGATCGCGAGCCAGCGGAAGGCGTCCAGGCCGGTGTGGCGGGCGAGCCCCTCGGCGCCGGTGACGCAGGTGCCGACGGGGAAGGTGAAGGCCCACCAGGTCATCGCGAAGCCCATGCCCGCGCGCCGGGCCCGCACCACCATCGCCCCGGCCAGCGCCAGCCACAGCAGGGCGAAGCCCGTCACGGGCACGCCGTAGAGGACGGCGAAGGCGGCGAAGCCGTGCGCGTAGGTGTCGGGGAGGACGCCGGCGGCGGCGTCGGCGAAGGCGTTGGCGGCGGTGGTCGACTGGCCGAGGGGGCCCAGGACGAGGAAGAGCGTCGGGGTGAGCGCGAGGGGCAGCGGGCCGTCGAGGACGAGCCGGCCGAAGACCAGCGGCAGCATCACCAGGGTGGCGAGCAGACTGATGCCGAACATCGCGTAGCAGCCGATCAGCAGGGTCTGCCGGGCCTGCCCCTCGGGCAGGTGGGGGAGGAGCAGGGGGCCGAGCGCGGCGGAGACCATGGGGGCGACGACGGGCAGCAGCCAGACGGGGGACGCCTGCTCGATCCGGTGCCGGACCACCATCAGGTACGGCACGGCGACGGCGGCGGCCAGTCCCACCGCGGTGCCGGCGGTGAACAGGACGGCGTCGAGGGCGACGGCGGCGGGAAGGCCGATCCAGTCCCGGCCGAGGGTCAGGGTGCCGCCGCCGACGGCGAGCAGCGCCATCGACAGACAGCCGTAGAAGGGGGCCACGGCCGGGTCGAGGAGATGGGCGCGGGCCTGGTCGCGGTGGCGGTGCCAGTGCGCGGCCCGGGCGGTGAGCAGGGTCAGCAGCATCGCGAGGGAGAGCGCCCAGACGGCGGTGCAGACGGTACGGAGACCGGGCACGGTGACGGGGAGCGCGGCGCCCGCGGTGCCGACGACGGAGGTGCCCATGACGGAGGCGTACCAGTTGGGTCCGAGGTGACGGACCGAACGGGTCGCCTTGGCGCCGGGGGTGGTGGCGCCGAGGAGGGGGCGGGAGGGTGCGAGGCTTGCCATGACTCCACCGTCGCCGCTGGTCAGGGCCCCCACCAGGGATCATGCGGCTATGACGTCATAAGCTGGCCTTATGAGCAGGGAGCGGGACGGCGGCGCGGAGGCGGAGCGGGGCACGGGCACGGCCGCGGGCGGGGGCGCCGGGAGAAGGACGGCCGCGGCGGCCCTCGCGGCGGCCGGTGGCGGTGCGGGCACGGGCTCGGGTCCGGGGGCGTGGGAGCCGGCGACGGCGCATCTGTCGCACCGGGTCCCCGACCTCGGCGCGCTCGAACTGCTCCTCGCCGTCGCCCGGCACGGCAGCCTCGGCGCCGCGGCCCGCGAGGTCGGCATCACCCAGCCGGCGGCCAGCAGCCGCATCCGCTCGATGGAGCGGCAGCTCGGCGTGGCCCTCGTGGACCGCTCGCCGCGCGGCTCCCGGCTCACCGACGCGGGCGCGCTGGTCACCGACTGGGCGCGGCGGATCGTGGAGTCCGCCGAGGCGTTCGACGCGGGGGTGCAGGCGCTGCGGGGGCGCCGCGACTCGCGGCTGCGGGTGGTCGCGTCCATGACGATCGCCGAGTACCTGCTGCCGGGCTGGCTGATCGCGCTGCGCGCCGAGCGGCCGGACACCGCGGTGTCGCTCCAGGCGGGCAATTCGGCGGTGGTCGCGGAGCGGCTGCTCGCGGGCGAGGCGGACCTCGGCTTCGTCGAGGGGCTCGCCGTCCCGGACGGACTCGACGGCACCGTCGTCGCCCACGACCGGCTCGTGGTGGTGACCGCGCCCTCGCATCCCTGGGCCCGGCGCCGCGCCCCGATCGACCCGGCCGAGCTGGCCGCGACGCCGCTGGTGCTGCGGGAGCGCGGCTCCGGCACCCGGCAGGTCCTCGACGCGGCCCTCGCCGGGCACGGCGGGCTGGCCCGGCCGCTGCTCGAACTGGCCTCCACCACCGCCGTGAAGGCGGCGGCGGTCAGCGGCGCGGGTCCGGCGGTCCTCAGCGAGCTGGCGATCGCCGAGGAGCTGTCCGGCCGCCGTCTGGTGGCCGTGCCGGTCGCCGGTGTCCGGCTCAGCCGCGATCTGCGGGCCGTCTGGCCGACCGGCCACCGGCCCACCGGACCGGCCCGCGACCTGCTCGCCCTGACGAGGGCGCGGCCGGGCGGCTGAGGAGGGTCACAGCCACGCCGCCCGGTGGGTGACGCGGCCGTCGACCGCCGTCAGGAGGACCGGGACGTCGGGGAGTTCCGCGGCCGGGGTGGTGAGCGGGTCGGCCGCGAGGACCGTGAGGTCGGCGCGGTGGCCGAGGGCGAGCCGGCCGGAGGACCGCTCCTCGCCCGCCGCGTACGCGGGTCCGGTGGTCAGCCCGCGCAGCGCCTCCAGCGGGGTCAGCGCCTGCTCGGGGCCGTGCGGCGGCTGGGTCAGGTCGCGGGTCGGGCGGCGGTGCACGGCGCCGGCCAGCACACCCAGCGGCGGGAACGGCGCGATCGGCCAGTCCGAGCCGAGCACCACGGTCGCCCCGGAGTCCACCAGGTCCCGGCAGCGCCAGGCGCGCCCGGCGCGCTCCTCGCCGAGCCGGCGGGACCAGTTGTCGGTGTGGTCGGCGCGGGTGAAGTCGCAGCAGTGGGTGGGCTGCATGGAGGCGATGACGCCCAGCTCCGCGAAGCGGCCCAGGGTGTCGTCGGGGACCGTCTCGATGTGCTCGACCCGGTGCCGTACCGCCGGGTCGCCGCCGGTGGCCCGCGCCTTCGCGACGGCGTCGAGGACGTGCCGGACGGCGGCGTCGCCGATGGCGTGGGTCGCCGTCGGCACCCCGGCGCGGTGCAGCGCGCCGATGATCTCCGTGTACGCCTCCGGGTCCGGCCAGAAGGCGTGGGTGGACTCGCCGTGGCAGTCGGGCCGCTCCAGCCAGGCGGTGCCGTTGTCGATGGTGCCGTCCATGAAGAGCTTGACGCCGGCGACCTGCCACAGCGCGCCGCCGCGCCCCTGCAGGGCGATCAGCTCCTGGACGCCGGCGGCGTCGGTGCCGGGCTGGCACCACGGCGCCACCCGGAGCCGCAGCGGCAGCCGGCCGGCGGCGTCCAGCTCGGCGAAGAGGTCGAGGCTGTCGCCGTTGGCGTCCATGACGTGCCCGCCGGTCAGGCCGGCCGCGGCCATCCCGGCCAGGGCGGCGGCCAGCCCCTCCAGGCGCTCGGCGCGGGTCGGCTGCGGGGCGACGCGTTCGACCAGGGCGCAGGCGGCGTCCTCCTGGAGGAGTCCGGTGGGGCGCCCGTCGGCGTCGCAGACGATCTCGGCGGACGCCTGGTCGAAGACGCGCGGGCCGTCGATGCCGGCGAGTTCGAGGGCGCGGCGGGAGGCGAGGGCGGAGTGCGCGTCGAAGAGCAGCAGGAAGGCGGGCACCCCGTGCAGGACGGTGTCGAAGGGGGCGATGCCGACCGGCCTGTCGCCGAAGACGTTCGGGTCGAGTCCCCAGGCGAAGAGCCACTCGCCCCGGCGCAGGCGGCGCGCCTCGCGCGCCAGCGCCTCCCGGACGTCGGCGAGGCCGGTGCAGCCGGAGAGGTCGAGGCCGCCGGTCAGTTCGGCGCCGGTGACGGGGTGGACGTGCCCGTCGACGAGGCCGGGGGTGACGACGGCGCCCTTCAGGTCGACGACGGGGGTGGCGGGCCCGGCGAGTTCCCGTACCTCGCGGTCGTCGCCGAGCGCGGCGATCCGCCCGTCCTCGCCCACGGCGAGCGCGCTCGCCGCGAGGAAGGTCCCGGTGCCGGGGTCGAGCAGACGGGCGGAGTGCAGGACGAGTCGGGTGGACACGGGGGAGCTCCTTGCGGTGGTGGTACGGGAGGGGTGGGCGCGGCGGGGCGGCGCGCCGTGTCGCGTACGGGCGTCCGCCGCCGTCAGACCCGGGTGCCCGCCGCCACCGCCGCTTCGGCGGCGTCGGCCGGGGAGTAGGTGAGCGGCAGGGTGCCGGTGGCGCCGGGGGCGTCGAGGGTGCCGTGGGGGAGGTCGAGGGCGCGTTCGGCGGTGCTGACGGCGAGGCGGGTCACGGCCGCGGGCCGGTCGGTGCGGTCGGAGTTGGCGTGGGCGCCGAGGCCGTCGAGGACGACGAGGATCTGGATGGCGGCCGACCGGGGGTCCTCGGTGCGGAACTCGCCGCGGTCGACGCCGTCGCGGATCAGTTCCTCCAGCCGGTCGTCGGAGGCCAGTTCCATCCGGGTGACCCGGTCCCGCAGGACGGGCCGGTAGCGGCTGAGGTGCCGGGCGTTGATCCAGAGGCGGCTGATGTCGTCGTAGGCGTCGCCGGACGACAGGGCGAAGTAGCGGGCGAGGTACTGGGCGGGGGTGCCGTCCGGGCGCTCGGCCGGCAGCAGCGTGTCGAGTTCGCCGAGGGCGGCGACCGAGAACGCCTCGGCCACCAGGTCCTCGGCCGACGGGAAGTAGTGGCTGATCAGTCCGGGCCGGACGGTGAGCTCCTCGGCGACGCGCCGCAGGGTGACGCACTCCAGCCCTTCGGTCAGGGCGACGCGCGCGGCGGTCGCCACGATCTCCGCCCGCCGGGCCTCGGGTGATTTCCGGATTCGCTTGCGCTCGACGCTTGACGACATACCGGCGATGCTATTGAGTGTGCGACCAATAAGCAACCAGGTGGGCAATCACGCACCGGAGGGCCGCATGGCTTCCACGATCCCCGACCCGCGCCCCGGGACAGAGCGCGCGCCGGCACCCCTGCCGGCGGGCGACCGGCCCGGCCGCGTCGAGGCCCACGGCATCGACCACATCCCGGACGGCGAGCGCCACGGACACCCCCGCGAGCTGTTCTCCGTCTGGGCCGCGGCGAACGTCAACTACCTGAGCCTCGTCATCGGCGGCACGCTGGTCCTGATGGGCCTCACCCTGGCGCAGGCGATCGGCGTCATCGTCGTCGGCAACCTCTTCTGGGTCCTCACCGGCGTGCTCGCCACCTCGGGTCCCGCCGCCGGCGCGCCCAGCGAGGTGGTCACCCGCACCCTCTACGGCGTCCACGGCAACCGCGTGAACAACGCGGTCGGCGGCTGGCTGGTCTCCGTCTGCTACTTCGCGCTCAACCTGGCCGCCGCCGCGACCGCCGCCCTCGCGCTCGTCGCGAAGACCGGCATACCGGTGAACACCCCCGTGCAGGTCGCGGTGATCGTGGTCGTCGCCGCCCTCACCCTGGCGATCAGCGTCTACGGGCACGGGCTGATCATCCGGCTGTACCTGCCCATCACGCTGGCCCTGAGCGGGGCGTTCGCCGTCGTCGCCCTCGCCGTGTTCCGGCACGCCGACTTCTCGTACGCCCCCGCCGAGCGGCTCTCCGGCGCCGCGCTGTGGGCGGTGCTGATCGCGGGCACCACGATGATCGCCTCGGGCCCGCTCTCGTACACCACGAGCGCCGACTTCTCCCGCTACCTGCCCCGCGACAGCTCCCCGCGCGCCATCGCGCTGTGGACCGCGCTCGGCGCCTTCGTGCCGAGCGTCGTGGTCTGCTCGCTGGGCGCCTTCGCCGCCACCGCCGTCGACATGACGGACCCCCAGGCCGCGCTCCAGGGGATCCTTCCGGGCTGGTTCACCCCGGTCTTCCTGCTCGCCCTGGTCCTCGGCACCATCGCCGTCAACGCCCTCACCGCCTACAGCGCCGGCCTCGCCCTCCAGGCCGTGGGCCTGCGTGTCCGCCGCACCGTCAGCGTCCTCCTCGACGGGGCCGTCGCCGTCGCCCTCACCCTCTACGGGCTGCTGGTCTCCGACTTCCTGGACACCGTCAGCAACGCCCTCCAGGTGATCACCGTCCTCACCGGACCGATGATGTGCGTCTACGCCGCCGACATCCTGCTCCGCCGCAACCGCTACGACGCGGCCGCCCTCGCCGACGAGACCCCCGGCAGCCCCTTCTGGTACACCGGCGGCGTCAACCCGGCCGGCGCCACGGCCCTGTTCGGCGGGATCGCGGCCGGAGCCCTGTGCGTCGACAGCGTCTACACGGGACCGGTCGCCGCCGCCGTCGGCATGGACCTCTCGCTGCCCGTGGGCATGGCCGTCGCCACCGTCCTCTACCTGGCCCTCGGCCGGCGGCCGGTCGCGGCCACCACCCCCGCCGCCTGACCGCGGCCCCCGAACCGCGGGGCGGCCGGACCGCCCACCCCGGCCGCCCCGCGCACCCCCTAGCCCCGGCCGCCCGCCGCGCGCCGCGCGGCGGCCGCCCGGACCAGACCCCGGACGACCCGCGGGTCCTCGCCCATCTCCGGATGCCACTGCACCCCGAGGGCCCAGGCCGGCTCCGCCAGCTCCACCGCCTCCACCGTGCCGTCCTCCGCGTACGCCGAGGGCACCAGGCCCGCGCCCAGCCGGTCCACGGCCTGATGGTGATAGGTCGGCACGTCGGCCTGCTCGGGGACGAGGGACGCGTACAGCGTCCCCGGCACCGGCTTCACCGGGTGCCGCCCCATCACCCCCTCCGCCTCCACGTGCCCGTCCAGATGCTGCGTCAGCGTCCCGCCCAGCGCCACGTTGAGCAGCTGCATCCCCCGGCAGACACCGAGCAGCGGGGTGCCGGAGGCGAGCGCCGCGTCGATCAGCGCCAGCTCCCAGGAGTCCCGGTCCCGCGCCGGCGGACCGGTCCGCGGATCGGGCTCGGCCCCGTACCGTACGGGCTCCACATCCGCCCCGCCCGCCACCACCAGACCGTCCAGCCGGGCCAGCACCGCGGCCGCCGCGGCCGGCGCGTCCGGCGGCAGCATCACCACCAGACCGCCGCCGTCCCGCACGTACCGCGGGTACTGCGCGGGCAGCAGCGCCGCCGGCATGTCCCAGACCCGCCACCGGGCCCGGTCGAGATAGGTCGTCACACCGATGAGCGGCTCGGTCACGGGGCTGCCTCCTGGTAGGTGCGGAACATGGCGCCGACAATAGGGCGCCGCGCGCCTCAATGGGCCGCGGACATACCTTTCACGCCAGGAAGCCGCGGAGCAGCGCCGCCGTCCCCGCGCAGTGCTCGCGCGCCACCTCGCGCGCCGCGTCCGCGTCCCCCTCCAGGACCGCCTCCACCAGCGCCGTGTGCTGGTGCTGGGAGTGCTCCAGGTTGCGCACCAGGAGCGGGATGCAGTCGAGCAGGTCGTTGACGGTCGCGCGGACCGCCGCGTACCGGGCCGTCAGGCTGGGGGAGCCGGAGAGCTCGGCCAGCGTGAGGTGGAGCAGCGTGTCCTGGCGGCGGTAGTCCGCCAGCGGCGCGTCATGCGTGGCCGCCAGCGCCGCCCGCAGCCGCTCCGCGCCCGCCGCGTCCAGGCCGTGCGCCGCGCACAGCCCGGCCGCGCCCACCTCCAGGACCTCCCGGAAGCGCAGCGCGTCCTCCATGTCGACGGCGGCGATCCGGCGGCGCAGCTCCGCCTCGTCGGGGTCCTGCGGGCGCGGCAGCACGAACGTTCCGCCGTACCGGCCGCGCCGGCTCTCCACCAGGCCCTGCTCCTGGAGCACCTTCAGGACCTCGCGGAGCGTGACCCGGCTGATCCCCATCCGCTCGGCCAGCTCCCGCTCGGCGGGCAGCCGTTCGCCGTCCGGGACCAGGCCCAGCCGGACCACCTGGAGGATCTGCTCCAGGGCCTCCTCGAAGCCGTTGCCGGCCCGGACCGGGCGCAGCACCGGCGTCAGCCGGTCGGCCGGGCCGCCCGGTTCACTCGTACGGATCACTTCTCGTCGCCCCTTCCCCTGGTACTTCCCAAGCAATGGTCTCCCCCCATACCTTATGACTCCCGGCAGGCCGAACGAGGAGAGTCGTCCCGTGGCAGACCGCACACCCCCGCTCACCGTCGAGGAACTGCGCTCCCTGGTGGCCGGCGGCGAGATCGACACCGTCGTCCTGGCCTTCCCGGACATGCAGGGCCGGCTCCAGGGGAAGCGGTTCGCCGCCCCCTTCTTCCTCGACGAGGTCCTCGCCCACGGCACCGAGGGCTGCAACTACCTCCTCGCCGTCGACACCGAGATGAACACCGTCGACGGCTACGCGATGTCCTCCTGGGACCGCGGCTACGGCGACTTCGCCATGCGCCCCGACCTCGCCACGCTCCGCCGGGTCCCCTGGAACGAGGCCACCGCCCTGGTCACCGCCGACCTGACCTGGGCCGACGGATCGCCCGTCGTCGCCGCGCCCCGCCAGATCCTGCGGCGCCAGCTGGACCGGCTCGCCGCCCTCGGCCTCACCGCCCACGTCGGCACCGAGCTGGAGTTCATCGTCTTCCGGGACACCTACGAGCAGGCGTGGGACGCCGGCTACCGGGGCCTCACGCCGGCCAACCAGTACAACATCGACTACTCCGTCCTCGGCACCGGCCGCGTCGAACCCCTCCTCCGCCGCATCCGCAACGAGATGGCCGCCGCCGGCCTCACCGTCGAGTCCGCCAAGGGCGAGTGCAACCCCGGCCAGCACGAGATCGCCTTCCGCTACGACGAGGCCCTGGTCACCTGCGACCAGCACGCCGTCTACAAGACCGGCGCCAAGGAGATCGCCTCCCAGGAGGGCGTCTCGCTCACCTTCATGGCCAAGTACAACGAGCGCGAGGGCAACTCCTGCCACATCCACCTCTCCCTCCAGGACGCGGCCGGCACCAACGTGATGGCCGGCGACGACCCGCACGGGATGTCCCCGGTCATGCGGCACTTCCTCGCCGGACAGCTCGCCGGCCTCCGCGACCTCACCCTCCTCCTCGCCCCCAACATCAACTCCTACAAGCGCTTCCAGCCCGGCTCCTTCGCCCCCACCGCCGTCGCCTGGGGCCACGACAACCGCACCTGCGCCTTCCGGACCGTCGGCCACGGACCCTCCACCCGCTTCGAGAACCGGGTCCCCGGCGGCGACGTCAACCCCTACCTCGCCGTCGCCGCCATGATCGCCGCCGGCCTCCACGGCATCGAGCGGGGCCTCGAACTCCCGCCGCCCTGCACCGGGAACGCCTACGCCGCCGACCACGCCCACGTCCCCACCACCCTGCGCGAGGCCGCCGAACTCTGGGAGACCAGCGAGATCGCCAAGGAGGCGTTCGGCGCCGAGGTCGTCGCCCACTACCGCAACATGGCCCGGGTCGAACTCGCCGCCTTCGACGCGGCCGTCACGGACTGGGAACTGCGCCGCTCCTTCGAACGCCTCTGAAGAACGCCGCCGAAGAACTCCGCTGAGAGGACCGAGTCCTTGCCCACCGCCCTCCAGGTACTGAACCCGGCGACGGAAGAACCCGTCGCCACCGTCCCCGCCGCCGACCGCGCCGACGTCGACGCCGCCGTCACGCGCGCGGCCGCCGCGCAGACCGCCTGGGCCGCCGCCGCCCCCGCCGACCGCGCCCGGCTGCTCCGCCGCTTCGCCGCCGTCGTCGACGCCCACACCGAGGAACTCGCCCTCCTGGAGGTCCGCGAGGCCGGCCACACCCTCGGCAACGCCCGCTGGGAGGCAGGGAACGTCCGCGACCTCCTCGACTACGCGGCCGGCGGCGTCGAGCGGCTGACCGGACGCCAGATCCCCGTCCCCGGCGGCCTCGACGTCACCCTCCTCGAACCCCTCGGCGTGATCGGCGTCATCGCGCCCTGGAACTTCCCCATGCCGATCGCCGCCTGGGCCACCGCGCCCGCCCTCGCCGCCGGCAACGCGGTCATCCTCAAACCGGCCGAGACCACCCCGCTCACCGCGCTGCGCCTCGCCGCGCTCGCCCTGGAGGCCGGACTCCCCGAGCACCTCTTCCAGGTCCTCCCCGGCGAGGGCCCCGTCGCCGGCGACGCCCTCGTCACCCACCCCGGCGTCGCCAAGATCGTCTTCACCGGCTCCACCCGGGTCGGCAAGGCGATCATGGCGAAGTGCGCCGACCAGGTGAAACGGCTCACCCTCGAACTCGGCGGCAAGAGCCCCAACATCGTCTTCGCCGACGCCGACATCGAGGCGGCGGCCGCCGCGGCCCCCATGGCCTTCCTCGACAACAGCGGCCAGGACTGCTGCGCCCGCACCCGGATCCTCGTGCAGCGCGGCGCGTACGACCGCTTCCTGGAGCTCCTCGCCCCGGCGATCGAGGAGACCGTCGTCGGCGACCCGCTCGACGAGCGCACCCAGATGGGGCCGCTGATCTCCCGCGCCCAGCTCGACCGGGTCCGCTCCTACGTCCCCGAGGACGCCGAGGCCATCCGCGGAAAGGCGCCCGAGGGGCCCGGCTTCTGGTTCCCGCCGACCGTCCTCACCGGCCTCCCCGAGGACGCGCCCTGCGCCGTCAAGGAGATCTTCGGACCCGTCGCCGTCGTCCTCCCCTTCGAGGACGAGGCCGACGCGATCCGGCTCGCCAACGCCACCCCCTACGGCCTCTCGGGCTCGATCTGGACCCGTGACGTCGGCCGCGCCCTGCGCGCCTCCCGCGCCGTCCGGGCCGGCAACCTCTCCGTCAACTCCCACTCCAGCGTCCGCTACTGGACCCCGTTCGGCGGCTTCCGCCAGTCCGGGCTCGGCCGGGAGCTCGGCCCCGACGCCCTGACCGCCTTCACCGAGACCAAGAACGTCTTCATCAGCACGGAAGGCTGACCATGACCACCGAAGAGATCATCTGCCGCCGGCTCGTCGGCCGCACCGCCGTCATCACCGGTGCCGGCAGCGGCATCGGCCTCGCCACCGCCCGCCGCCTCGCCTCCGAAGGGGCGAACGTCGTCTGCGGCGACATCGACGAGCGGGCCGGCAAGGCCGCCGCCGAGGCCGTCGGCGGCACCTTCGTCCAGGTCGACGTCACCGACCCGGAAGAGGTCGAGAACCTCTTCCGGGTCGCCTTCGAGACCTACGGCTCCGTCGACGTCGCCTTCAACAACGCCGGCATCTCCCCGCCCGACGACGACTCCATCCTGGAGACCGGCCTGGAGGCGTGGAAGCGCGTCCAGGACGTCAACCTCACCTCCGTCTACCTCTGCTGCAAGGCCGCCCTGCCGTACATGCGGCGCCAGGGGAAGGGCTCCATCATCAACACCGCCTCGTTCGTGGCGGTCATGGGCGCGGCGACCAGCCAGATCTCGTACACCGCCTCCAAGGGCGGCGTCCTCGCCATGTCCCGCGAGCTCGGCGTCCAGTTCGCCCGCGAGGGCATCCGGGTCAACGCGCTCTGCCCCGGCCCGGTCAACACCCCGCTCCTCCAGGAGCTGTTCGCCACGGACCCGGAGCGGGCCGCCCGCCGGCTCGTCCACATCCCGGTGGGCCGGTTCGCCGAGGCGGACGAGATCGCGGCCGCCGTCGCCTTCCTCGCCAGCGACGACTCCTCGTTCGTCAACGCCTCCGACTTCCTCGTCGACGGCGGCATCTCGGGCGCCTACGTCACCCCGCTGTAGGACCTACAGGAAGGTCCGGCCCTCGCCCCGGTAGGTGGGGACCGTGTCCACCACACGGTCCCCCTGCACCAGGTGCAGCACCTCGAACCGCTCGCACAGCTCGCCGGCCTTCGCGTGCCGGAACCACACCTTGTCGCCGATCCGCAGATCGTCCGCCGGCGAGCCGAGCAGCGGGGTCTGCACCTCGCCGGGGCCCTCCTGCGGGTCGTACCGCAGTCCCTCCGGCAGATACGGGACGGGCAGCCGGTCCCGCCCGGCCGCGCCGGACGCCGGATAGCCGCCGCCGAGCACGGTCACGACCCCGACGCCCGGCCGCCGCACCACGGGCTGCGCGAAGAGCGCCGCCGGCCGGCCGCTGAAGGACGCGTAGTCGTCGAAGAGCCGCGGCACGTAGAGCCCGGACCCGGCGGCGATCTCGGTGACCGCCGCCTCGGCCGCCGTGTGCTGCACGCTGCCGGTGCCGCCGCCGTTCACGAACTCCAGGTCCGGCGCCACCGCCCGTACGGCCCCGACCACCGCCGCCCGCCGCTCGGCCAGCTCCCGGCGGGCCACCGCCTGCATCGCGCGGACCGCCCGCGACCGCAGCGGCCGGCCGGCCACCGCGTCCCCGACCCCCGCCACATGCCCCTCGTACGCCATCAGGCCCACCAGCCGGAACCCCGGCCGGCGGACCACCGAGCGGGCCAGCTCGGCCAGCCGCTCCGGCGTCCGCAGCGGCGAGCGCCGCGCCCCGATCCGCACCCGGCCGCCCAGCAGACGCAGCGAGGTGTCCATCTCCAGACAGACCCGGATCTCCTCCGTGCCGCCGGCCCGGGCCGCGTCCACCAGATCGAGCTGCGCCACGTCGTCGACCATCACGGTCACGGCGGCGGCGAGCTTCGGATCCCGCGCGAGCTCGGCGAAGCCGGCCCGGTCGGCCGACGGATAGGCGAGCAGGACGTCCTCGAACCCGGCCCGCGCCAGCCACAGCGACTCGGCGAGCGTGAACGACATGACCCCGGCGAAGCCCTCCCGCGCCAGCACCCGCTCCAGGAGCGCCCGGCACCGCACCGACTTGCTGGCCACCCGGACCGGCTTCCCGCCCGCCCGGCGCACCAGATCGTCCGCGTTCGCGTCGAACGCCTCTAGATCGACGAGCGCCAGCGGCGCGTCGAGGGCGGCGGTGGCCCGGTCGTACCGGGCGCGGTCGGCGGCACGGGGAGTCATGGCCCGAGCTTGCCAGACCGTCAGGGGGGTGGGTACCCCTGGGTTCCCGCGCGGCGGGGAACAGCCCGTAGAGTGACGGGCATTGTCGGCAGGAGCAGGGGGCGGGATGACCAGCGAGCAGAACCCCCGCGCGCCCCGCGTCACCGAGACCCTCCCGCCGCCGGCGACCCCCGCGGAGCCCGGGAAGCAGGCCCCCGCGAAGCCCCCCAAGAGCGGCCTCTCGGCCCTCACCACCGACCTCACCCCCTCCCGCCCGGCCACCCCGCCCCCCGCGACCGGCACGCCCCCGCGCCCCCCGGA
>NZ_JOGX01000092.1 GCF_000719555.1 Streptomyces sp. NRRL F-5727 | reverse complement strand
AGCCGGGGGGGGTGGCCTGGAGCGCACGGGGGGGGCCTGGGAGCGCACGGGGGGGGCGGCCCGGGAGCGGCCCCTCCCCCACTCACCCCATTCCCACCCATATACCCTTCTCATCCCCGGCGGAGATCCGGCGGGGTCCCGCACGCAGCCGACGGAGGTACGTACGTGTCCGACCGCCGACCCCGCGCGGCCTGGCGCCGCCACCCGGAGCCGTCCCCGGCCGCCGCGCCCCCGGAGCCCTCCGACGGGCCGAGCGTGATCCAGGCGACCCTGTACCGCGACGGCCGCAAGGTGTCGTCGCCGGCGACGCTGGCGGAGACGTACCGGCAGCTGCGCGAACACCCGGACGGCATGGCATGGATCGGCCTGCACCGCCCGACCGAGCAGGAACTCCACTCGCTGGCCGCCGAGTTCGACCTGCACGAGCTCGCCGTCGAGGACGCCCTCGAAGCCCATCAGCGGCCGAAGCTGGAGCGGTACGGCGACACCCTCTTCGTCGTGCTGCGCGCGGCCCGCTACCTGGACGCCCAGGAGGAGGTCGACTTCGGCGAGCTGCACATCTTCGTCGGCCCCGACTTCCTCATCACGGTCCGGCACGGTGCCGCCCCCGACCTGTCGGCGGTCCGCCGCCGCATGGAGGGGAACCCCGACCTGCTGGCGCTCGGCCCGGAGGCCGTGCTGTACGCCATCCTCGACACGGTGGTCGACGGCTACGCCCCGGTCGTCGCCGGCGTGCAGAACGACGTCGACGAGATCGAGACCGAGGTCTTCGGCGGCGACCCCGCCGTCTCCCGCCGCATCTACGAACTCTCCCGCGAGATGGTCGAGTTCCAGCGCGCCACCCGCCCCCTGGTCGGCATGCTGCACGGCCTGATGGCCGGCTTCGCCAAGTACGGCACCGACGAGGAGCTGCAGCGCTACCTGCGTGACGTCGCCGACCACGTGACCCACACCAGTGAACGCGTCGACGGCTTCCGCCAGGCCCTCACGGAGATCCTCACGGTCAACGCGACCCTGGTGACCCAGCAGCAGAACGCGGAGATGAGGGCACTGGCGGAAGCCGGCTTCGAACAGAACGAGGAGATCAAGAAGATCTCCTCGTGGGCCGCCATTCTGTTCGCACCCACGCTGGTGGGAACGATCTACGGGATGAACTTCGACAACATGCCCGAGCTGCACTGGGCCGGCGGGTATCCGTTCGCGGTGGTGCTGATGGCGGTGGTGTGCACGAGCCTGTACGTGGTGTTCAAACGGAAGGACTGGCTGTAGGAGCACGAGGTGGAGCAGGTGGGTGCCGGGGGTCCGGTCGCGTGGATGGAGGAGCGTCAGGTCGGGGTGTATCTGGCGGCTCTGGCGGTCGGAGCGCTGCTGGGACGGGTCGCGCCGGGTGTCGGCTCCGGGCTGGAGCACGTCCTCGACCCGGTCCTGGGGGCCCTGCTCTTCGTGACGTTCCTTCAGGTGCCAGCGGCGGACCTGGTCCGGTCGCTGCGCGACGGGCGGTTCCTGGGGGCGGCGCTGACGGTGAACTTCGTCGTCGTGCCGCTCGTGGTGGCCGCGATGTTCGCGTTCCTCCCCGCCGACCAGGCCGTCCGCCTCGGGGTGCTGCTGGTGCTGCTCTGCCCGTGCGTGGACTACGTGATCGTCTTCTCGGGCCTCGCGGGCGGCTCCGGCCGCCGGCTGCTCGCCGCGACCCCGCTGCTCCTCGTGGCGCAGATGCTGCTGCTGCCGGGCTTCCTGTACGTCTTCCTGGGCGCCGGACTCGCCGAGGTCGTGGAGCCCGACCCGTTCCTGGAGGCGTTCCTCGTCCTCGTCGTGGTGCCGCTCGGGCTCGCCTGGACGCTCCAGGCGTGGGCGGCCCGCCGCCCGGCCGGGGCGCGGGTCGCGGCGGCGGCGACCACGACGATGGTCCCGCTGATGGCCGCGACCCTCCTCACGGTGGTCGCCTCGCAGATCCCCGGGGTGGGCGACAGCCTCGGCGACGTCGCCGCCGTGATCCCCTTCTACGTGCTGTTCCTGGTGGTGATGGCCTTCGCGGGCCGGGCCGTCGCCCGGCTCTTCCGCCTCGGTACGGGCGCCGCCCGTGCGGTCGTCTTCACCGGCGCCACCCGCAACTCCCTCGTCGTCCTCCCGCTGGCCCTGGCCCTGCCCGGCTCGTTCGCGGTCGCGTCCGTGGTGGTGGTGACCCAGACGCTGGTCGAGGTCCTCGGCATGGTGGCGTACGTACGTCTCGTCCCCCGTCTCGTGCCCGGCGACGGGGCGGGGCCGCGCTGACCCGCCGGTTCCTCGGGCGGGGGGGGACAAGGCCATCAGCCCCTGGTCAGCAGTTCCTTGAGCGCGATGTTGAGCTTGAGGACGTTGACGCGGGGTTCGCCGATGAAACCGAGGACGCGGTCGTCGGTGTGGTCGGCGACCAGCTTCTCGACCTGGGCGACGTCGAGCCTGTTGCGCTGCGCGACCCGGTGGACCTGGAGTTCCGCGTACGCCGGGGAGATGTGCGGGTCCAGGCCGGAGCCGGAGGAGGTGACGGCGTCGGCGGGCACGTCGGAGGGCTTCACCGTGTAGCCGTTCACCGAGTTGTCCCTGACGACGGCGGCCTTGGCGTCGGTGACCCACCGGATCAGGTCCGCGTTGTCGCCGGAGCGGTTGGTGGCGCCGGAGAGGATCAGCGCGTACCGCGTGTTGACGCTGTTGGTGCCGAGGCCATTGGACGGGCGGGGCTGGAACCAGCGGAGGTCGGGGGCGTCGCCGGCGAGGTACGTCTGGCCGATGAGCGCGGAGCCGACGACCTTCCCGCTCGCGTCCTCGATCTCGGAGCCGTTCGCCTTGCCGGGGAAGGCCACCTGGGCGACGCCGGTGACGGCGAGCGGGTAGAGCACACCGCAGAGGACGGTGAGGACGAGCAGGGCCCGGAGTCCGGCCCAGAGCACACGGCCGGTGTTTCCTACGGAGTTGTTCACGACGATCAACCGATTCCGGGGATGAGGGTGAGGAGCATGTCGATGAGCTTGATGCCGACGAACGGGGCGACGAGGCCGCCGAGTCCGTAGAGGGCCAGGTTGCGGCGGAGCATCGCGTCGGCGCTGGAGGGTCGGTAGCGGACGCCCTTCAGGGCGAGCGGGACGAGCGTGACGATGATCAGCGCGTTGAAGACGACGGCGGAGAGGATCGCGGACTCGGGCGAGTGCAGGCCCATGATGTTGAGCTTGTCGAGGGACGGGTACGCCACCGCGAACATGGCCGGGATGATCGCGAAGTACTTCGCGACATCGTTGGCGATCGAGAAGGTCGTCAACGCGCCCCGGGTGATGAGGAGTTGCTTGCCGATCTCGACGATCTCGATGAGCTTGGTCGGGTTGGAGTCGAGGTCGACCATGTTGCCGGCCTCCTTCGCGGCCGACGTGCCGGTGTTCATCGCCACGCCGACGTCCGCCTGGGCGAGCGCGGGCGCGTCGTTCGTGCCGTCGCCGGTCATCGCGACGAGCTTGCCGCCGGCCTGCTCGCGCTTGATCAGGGCCATCTTGTCCTCGGGGGTGGCCTCGGCGAGGAAGTCGTCGACGCCCGCCTCCTCGGCGATGGCCTTGGCGGTCAGCGGGTTGTCGCCCGTGATCATGACCGTCCTGATGCCCATGCGGCGCAGCTCCTCGAACCGCTCCCGCATGCCGTCCTTGACGACGTCCTTCAGGTGGACGACACCGAGGACACGCGCGCCCGCACCGTCCTCCACAGCCACCAGCAGCGGCGTGCCGCCGGCCTCGGAGATCCGGTCCGTGAGCGCCCCCGCGTCCTCGGCGACGGTGCCGCCCTGCTCCTTCACCCACGCGACGACCGAACCCGTCGCCCCCTTGCGGATCCTCCTGCCGTCCACGTCCACGCCCGACATGCGGGTCTGGGCGGTGAACTCGATCCAGTGGGCGTGGGCGAGTTCGCCCTGGTGGCGCTCGCGCAGCCCGTACCTCTCCTTGGCGAGGACCACGACCGAGCGGCCCTCGGGGGTCTCGTCGGCGAGCGACGACAGCTGGGCGGCGTCGGCCAGTTCGGCGGCGGTGGTGCCCCGGACCGGGACGAACTCGGCCGCCTGCCGGTTGCCCAGGGTGATCGTGCCCGTCTTGTCGAGCAGCAGCGTCGACACGTCACCGGCGGCCTCGACCGCGCGCCCGGACATCGCGAGGACGTTGCGCTGGACCAGGCGGTCCATGCCGGCGATGCCGATGGCGGAGAGCAGCGCGCCGATGGTGGTCGGGATGAGGCAGACGAGGAGCGCGGTCAGCACGATCATCGAGGTCTGCTCGTCGGCGCCCGCGTAGATCGCGAACGGCTTCAGGGTGACGACGGCCAGCAGGAAGACGATGGTGAGGGACGCCAGGAGGATGTTCAGGGCGATCTCGTTCGGCGTCTTCTGCCGGGCGGCGCCCTCGACCAGGTTGATCATCCGGTCGATGAAGGTCTCGCCGGGCTTCGTCGTGATCTTGACGACGATCCGGTCGGAGAGCACCTTCGTGCCGCCCGTGACCGCGCACCGGTCGCCGCCGGACTCGCGGATCACGGGGGCGGACTCGCCGGTGATGGCGGACTCGTCGACGCTCGCCACGCCTTCGACGACGTCGCCGTCGCCGGGGATGACGTCGCCGGCCTCGCAGACGACGAGGTCGCCGATCGTCAGCTCCGTACCCGGCACCCGCTCCTCGTTCCCGCCGACGATCCGGCGGGCGACCGTGTCGGTCTTGGCCTTGCGCAGGGTGTCCGCCTGGGCCTTGCCGCGGCCCTCGGCGACGGCCTCGGCGAGGTTGGCGAAGATCGTGGTGAGCCACAGCCAGACGGTGATCGCCCAGCCGAACCAGTCCCCGGGGTTCTTCACGGCGAGCACGGTGGTGACGAGCGAGCCGATCAACACCACGAACATCACGGGCGACTTGACCATCACCCGCGGGTCGAGCTTGCGGAGCGCGTCCGGGAAGGAGGCGACGAGCTGCTGGGGGTCGAAGAGCCCGCCGCCGACGCGTCCGGCCTCGGCGGGCCGGCCGGCGGGCGTGCCCGACTGCGGGGGACGGACAGGAGTGACGGTGCTCATGCTGCGAGCCCTTCGGCGAGCGGTCCCAGCGCGAGGGCCGGGAAGTAGGTGAGACCGGTGATGATGCCGTTGTTGTTGGCGCCCGAGGTGTAGGCGTACAGGATCTCGGAGAAGCCGTGCGCGCCGGAGTTCGTCATCGAGTTGGCCGGGGTGTCCAGGACGAACGAGGCGGCGGTGAAGCCGAGGACGAGCGCCGGGGTGACCAGGATGGAGCAGGCCGCGAACTTGATCTCGCGGGTGCCGATCTTCTTGCCCAGGTACTCCGGGGTGCGGCCGACCATCAGGCCGGCGATGAACACCGCGATGACCGCCATGATCAGCATGGTTCACGGCGCCGGTCGAGGTCAGCGTGGTGGCGACCGAGAAGATCGCGGAGGCGCCGATGCCGAACCGGGTCTCCTTGCCCTCCATGGCGCCGCCGGCGATCTCGAACGCCGGTCCGTGGCCCGCGAACTCGGTCCACATCATCAGCGCGGTGAAGGCGAGCCAGATGGTGACCATCGTGCCGAGGATCGCGTACCCCTGCTTCAGGGAGCCGACCATGCGGCCGAAGGTGCGGGTCAGGGCGAAGGGGATGACGAGGATGAGGTAGATCTCGAAGAGGTTGGAGAGCCCGTCGGGGTTCTCGAAGGGGTGCGCCGAGTTGGCGTTGAAGTAGCCGCCGCCGTTCGTCCCCAGCTCCTTGATCACCTCCTGCGAGGCCACCGCGCCGCCGTTCCACTGCTGCGTCCCGCCCGTGAACTGGCCGACCTCGTGGATGCCGGAGAAGTTCTGGATGGCGCCGCAGGCGACGAGCACGAGCGCGCCGACCACGGAGATCGGGAGCAGGATGCGGACGACTCCGCGGACCAGGTCGGCCCAGAAGTTGCCCAGCTCGCCGGTACGGGACCGGGCGAAGCCGCGGACGAGCGCGACCGCCACCGCCA
This sequence comes from Streptomyces sp. NRRL F-5727, assembly GCF_000719555.1. Taxonomy (GTDB): domain Bacteria; phylum Actinomycetota; class Actinomycetes; order Streptomycetales; family Streptomycetaceae; genus Streptomyces. The sequence goes on along the minus strand of NZ_JOGX01000092.1, from coordinate 21,744 downwards.
TGCCGACCGCCGCCGACACGAAGTTCTGCACCGCGAGGCCGCCGGTCTGCACGACGTGGCCCATGGCCTGCTCGCCGTAGTACGACTGCCAGTTGGTGTTGGCGACGAACGACGCCGCCGTGTTGAACGCCTGGTCCGGGTCGATCGACACGAAGCCGAGCGAGCCGGGCAGGGAACCCTGCACGCGCTGCAGCAGGTAGAGGAAGAGGACGCTCACCGCGGAGAAGGCGAGGACCCCGCGCAGGTAGGCGGACCAGCGCATCCCGGCGTCCGGGTTCGCGCCGATCGCCTTGTAGATCCACTTCTCGGGCCTCAGATGCCGGTCCGAGGAGTAGCCCAGCAGGGCGGCGGCGACGAGCAGACCGATCACGTTCTCGGCACTCACAGCTTCGCCACCCCCTTGGCGATGAACGCCACCAGCGCGAAGACCGCGACCGTGGTGACGACGAAGGCCACGTCGGCCATCGTGAACTCCCGGAAGAAGGAAGAGCGGATTCTCTGACGAGATGAGGAAACATCCGTTTCGGCCACCCACCGCCGCCGTTGACGCCCCCCTGACGTCCTGGACTCTGCTCTTGACGCGTCCCCTACGCGACGGGGGCGCAAATCGACCGGAAAGGGACTCGCGGGGCCGTACCGCGACCGTGAACGCGTCCTGCCCGCGACGACCCGCGTCCGGTCATCCGCCCGCGACGCCCGGGGCCGCGTCCGTGTGAGCAAGGTGACGCCCTGCCGACGGATCTTGACGCTTCCCTGACGCGACCGCCGGGTGCGTCTCCCCGCGGGCTGCTTACGCTGGCTCGGCCGCAGGTCAGGCGGCCGAACCACCCTTCAGCAGCGGAACCCGGGAGCACTCCATGGCCACCACGACCGAGACGCGCGGCAGCAGGCTGCGCGCGTGGATGCTGGAGGGGCTGTCCGACATGGGCAAGGGCAAACCCTCCCGCCCGAAGGAGTCAGTTCCGGACGCCGGACACCAGGGGCAGCCCTGGTACCGGGTGATGTGCCTGACCGGCGTCGACTACTTCTCGACCCTCGGCTACCAGCCCGGCATCGCCGCCCTCGCGGCCGGCCTCCTCTCCCCCGTCGCGACCATCGTGCTGGTGATCGTGACGCTGTTGGGCGCGCTGCCGGTCTACCGGCGGGTGGCGGAGGAGAGCCCGCACGGCGAGGGCTCGATCGCGATGCTGTCGCGGCTGCTGTCGTTCTGGAAGGGCAAGCTCTTCGTCCTGACCCTGCTGGGCTTCGCGGCGACCGACTTCCTCATCACCATCACCCTGTCGGCCGCCGACGCCTCCACCCACCTGGTGGAGAACCCGCACCTGGAGTCGGCCCTGCACGACAAGCAGGTGCTGATCACGATGGTGCTGATCGCGCTGCTCGGCGCGGTCTTCCTGAAGGGCTTCCTGGAGGCGATCGGCGTCGCCGTGGCCCTCGTCGGCGTCTACCTCGGGCTCAACGCCGTCGTCGTGGTGACCGGCCTGTACCAGGTGCTGACCGAGGGGCACGTCGTCAGCGACTGGACCGCCGCCCTGACCCAGGAGCACGGCAACGTCTTCGTGATGATCGGCGTCGCGCTGCTCGTCTTCCCCAAGCTCGCCCTCGGCCTCTCCGGCTTCGAGACCGGCGTGGCCGTGATGCCGCACGTCAAGGGCGACGCGGGGGACACCGAGGCGCAGCCCGAGGGACGCATCCGGGACACGAAGAAGCTCCTCACCACCGCCGCGCTGATCATGAGCGTCTTCCTGATCTGCACCAGCTTCATCACCACCGTGCTCATCCCGCACGAGGAGTTCGAGTCCGGCGGCGAGGCGAACGGGCGCGCCCTCGCCTACCTCGCGCACGAGTACCTGGGCAACGCCTTCGGCACCGTCTACGACGTCTCGACCATCCTCATCCTGTGGTTCGCCGGCGCCTCCGCCATGGCGGGCCTGCTCAACCTGATGCCGCGCTACCTGCCGAAGTACGGCATGGCGCCGCACTGGGCGCGGGCCGTCCGGCCCATGGTGATCGTCTTCACCCTGGTCGCCTTCCTCGTCACCTGGATCTTCGACGCCGACGTCGACGCGCAGGGCGGCGCGTACGCCACCGGTGTCCTCGTGCTGATCTGCTCCGCGGCCATCGCCGTGACCATCGCGGCCCGCAAGGCCGGCCAGCGCGGCTGGACCATCGGCTTCGGAGTCATCTCGGCCGTCTTCCTCTACACGACGGTCGTCAACATCATCGAGCGCCCGGACGGCGTGAAGATCGGCGCCTGCTTCATCGCCGGCATCATCCTCGTCTCGCTGCTCTCCCGGCTCGGCCGCGCCTTCGAGCTGCGGGTGACGCACGTGGAGCTCGACGCCATGGCCGAGCGGTTCATCCGCGACATCTCGCACCGCACGCCCCGGTTCATCGCCAACGAGCCGGACAACCGCGACGCGGAGGAGTACCGGGCGAAGAAGGACCAGATCCGCGCCGACAACGACCTGCCCGACACCGAGGACTTCGTCTTCGTCGAGGTGACGGTCACCGACCCGTCCGAGTTCGAGGCCGGCCTCACGGTGCGCGGCGAGGTGCTCCACGACCGCTTCCGGGTCCTGACGGTGGAGAGCTCCTCCGTCCCCAACGCCCTCGCGGCGGTCCTGCTCCACTCCCGTGACCTCACCGGTGTCCGCCCGCACGTCTACTTCGAGTGGACCGAGGGCAATCCGTTCGCCAACTTCCTGCGCTTCTTCCTCTTCGGCCAGGGCGAGATCGCCCCGGTCACCCGCGAGGTCCTGCGCGAGGCGGAGCCCGACCGCGACCGCCGCCCGCGCGTCCACGTCGGCTAGCGGGCAGGCCGGCCGGCGGCGGGGGCGTCGGCCGGCGCGGGCCCGCGGAGCCGGTGCCGGAGGTTGACGGCCGCCGCGCGGGCGACGGAGCGCGGGTTGAGGAAGCCGAGGGGGCCGATGAGCCGGGAGGCGAAGAGGTACATGTGGCGGGCGGCGGCCGCGTCCCGGGCGGCGGCGGAGAACATGAGGCGCTCGCCGGGGTTGAAGGGGCGGGACCGGGCGTAGTCGACGGCCAGCTGCTGGTGGGGGCGGAGCCGGCGGCGGTGGGTGCGGCCGTACGCGGCGAGCGCGCGGTCGAGGTCGCCGCGGCCGGTCGCGGCGGGGGCGACCGCCTCGGCCAGCCACTGCGCGGTCTGGAGGGCCCAGCCGCAGCCGACGCCCCACAGCGGGTCGCCGGTCAGGGCGGCGTCGCCGACGAGGGCGATGCCGGGGGCGGTGGGGTCGCGGGTGATCAGCGGGTAGTCGACGGTGCCGATGAACTTGGAGACGCGCCGGGCGGAGTCGATGGGGGGCGCCTCGGGCAGGGCGCGGACGAAGGCGTGGAAGCTGCCCTCCAGGTCCTCGCGGAAGGCCGGCAGGTGCTTCTTGTCCGGGAGGACGGCGAGGACGGTGACGCCGTCGTCGTTGGGGAAGGAGTACGCCATGTCGGGTTCGAGGAACCACGCCTGGCCGATCCCGCCGGGCAGCGGCAGGTCGCGGAAGTGGGCGAGGTAGCCGAACCGCCCGTTCTCGTACCGCCGTTCGGGGATGCCGGCGAGCTTCGCGACGGCCGAGTCCTTGCCGTCGGCGCCGACGACCAGACGGGCGGGCAGTTCCCGTTCCCCGTCGGGCCCCGTGACGCGGACGCCGGTGGTGCGTCCGGCGTCCCGGAGCAATCCGGTGACCTTGTGGCCGAGGAGCAGGTCCACGCCGGGGGTGCGGGCCGCGTGGGACCTGATGAGCGGGTCGAGGGTGGAGCGGCGGACGTTGTAGGCGTACGGGAGTTCGGGTCCGCCGGGTGCGGCGCGCGGTTCGATCCAGCCCCAGCGGGTGTACCAGCGCGCTTCGTTGCGGACGGCGCCGGCCTTCTCCAGGTCGGGGAGGAGGCCGAGTTCGTCGAGGACCGGGTGGGCGCAGGCGGTGAGGGCGTGGGTGCAGAGCACCTTGTACGCGCCGGGGTCCGAGCGGCGCTCCAGGAGGGCGACGCGGGCGCCGCGCCGGGCGAGCAGGATCGCCGCGGCGCAGCCGGCGAGGCTCGCTCCGCTGATGACGACGTCGTACGTGCCGTCCGGCCGCGGGCCGGGTGCGGTGCTCTCGGGCTCGGTCATGCGCCGATCGCCCCCTTCGAGGTGGATGCCGTCCGTGGGAGTGGTACCGCGCCACTCCTGTCAGGGGCATGACCTCCCTGTCAAGGGTCGGGGGCCCGCGCGGACCGCCGTCCGCGCGGGCCCCCGGGTGGCGGGAGCGGTTCCGGTCAGCCGGTCGTCCAGTGCTGCAGGGCGCTGCCGGTGTCCGGCTGCTGGGTGACCTTGGCCCCGTTCGCCGGTGAGGCGGTGGTCAGGAGCAGGCCGCTGCGCACCGAGGTGACGGTGGAGGTGCCGTCGGGGAGGCGCTGGAGCGTCCAGCGCTGGTTGGCGCCGCCGTGGCAGGTCCACTGGATGACCCGGGCGCCGGCGGCGGTGGAGCCGCTCTCGACGTCCGCGCACTTCCCCGAGGCGTTGTTGCGGAGCTCGTAGCCGCCGTCGGCGTGCGGGGTGAGGGTCCACTTCTGGTTGGCGCCGCTGTTCGGGGTCCAGGTGACGAGCCCGGTGCCGTCGGCGGTGCTGCTGTCGGGGTTGTCGAGGGCCTTGCCGCCGGCGGTGAGGGTGACGGTCCGCGGGGCGTCGCCGACCGGGGTGAGGGTGAGGGTCTGCTCGGCGGCCGTGCGGCCGGCGCCGACCGGGGAGCCGGTGGTGTCGGTCCAGCTGCGGGCGGGCGTGGTCTCGGCGGTGCGGGCGGTGGCGGCGGAGAGCCCGAGGACGAGGCCGCTGTACCGGTTGACCAGCTTCACGGTGCCCGTGGGGGTGTTGTCGGCGGCGGAGGCGCCGCGGATCACGAACCAGTCCTGGCCGGTGCCGGAGGCCGCCGCGGCGACCGTGGGCTTCGTGCCCCACGCGCGCGTGCCGGGTCCGGTGGAGGCGACGCCGAGGAGGCCGCCGGTGGCGGCGTTGGCGATGCGGTAGGAGCCGTCGCCCTTCGCGGTGAAGGTCCAGTGCTCCAGCGCGGAGCCGGTGGCGGCCGCGGTGGAGGTGGTGGCGGAGCCGCCGGACACCTGGGCCAGGACCCGGCCGTCCGCGGCGGCGATCCGGTAGGCGCGGCCGGTGTCGACGGGGGCGGCGGGCTCGTTCGTCCCGATGCTGAGGTCGACGTACTCACCGCTGGCGCCGCCGGAGCAGCCGAAGGAGCAGTAGGCGCGGAAGTCACGGCCGACGATGCCGGAGCCGGTGCGGTTGCCGGCGTCGAGGAACCAGCGGTACCAGGAGGCGGTCCGGTAGCTGCCGGTGTCGCCGAGCCGGAACCACTTCTGGGTCGTCAGGTCGGTGGTGGCGTAGATCTCCTGCGGCGCGTCGCCGCTCTGGTCGACGGCCTGCGGCTCGCCGATGTACAGGCCGAGGTGGGCGTTGTAGGTGATGTCCATGACGAAGAGCGGGGAGGTGGCGGGGGTGAGCCCGGCCGCGACCTGCTGGCTCACGGATCCGGCGTTCGCGGGGTCGTACTCCTTCTCCTTCGGCACGTAGCCGGTCGCGCTGCCCGCGCCGACCGGGACCATGGTGGACTCCCGGCCGCCGACCCCGGGCTGCGTCCAGGCGCCGTCGTACCACTTGCGCCACGAACCGGGCGCCATCTTCCCGGAGATGGGGGCGCGGGCGACGTGCCCGTAGAAGGCGGCCCAGCCGCCGCCCTTGTTGACGATCCGGGAGCCGTAGAAGGCGTAGAAGTAGCCGGAGGCGGTGTCGACGAAGAGCCGGGGGTCGCCGGTGCCGTAGTGGTACGTCTGCTGCGGGAAGGCGGCGGTGTCGCCGCGCTTCGTGCTGTACGGCGAGGTGATGACGTGGTCCTTGATCGTCCAGGTCCGGCCCTGGTCCCTGGAGACGGCGTAGTCGATGCCGTCGTAGTGGATGCCGTCGGCGAAGGGCTGCGGGGTGAACTCGTTGTGGACGAGGCCGTACCAGTCGCCGGTGTCCGGATCGACCCACATCCCGGTCAGGTCGCAGTAGTTGCGGTGGGCGTAGCCGCTGCCGGCCGGGGCCTGGGTGGACTCCACGCCGGTGACGCTGTTGTTGCAGCGCCAGGTGGTGTCGTTGTTGCGGTCGGCGGAGTTGGCCGGGTTCACCGCGTCGCTGATCGCCGACGAGCGGGTGGCGGAGTCGAAGTCGGCGCCGGTGTAGAAGGTCCACTTGCGGGGGTCGGTCGCCCCGTACAGGGCGTGGGCCTGCTGGTAGTAGAAGGTGCCGTCCTTGTCGACGAACGGACTGGCGGGGGTGTCGTCGGGCCGGTTCCAGGAGCCCTTGGCGCCGACGGTGACCGTGTAGGTGGCGGTGGTGGACGCGGTGGCCGTCGTGGTGGCGGGGGCGGGCCCGGCGGTGGCCGGCGGGGCCGCTGCGAGGGCGGCGCCGCCGCTCACGGCCAGGGCCGCCGCGACGAGCGTGCTCACGAATCTGCTGCGCGGAAGGTGCACGAGTACTCCCAGGGGTGGAGGAGTCGAGCCGCTGGTGGCACGGACCCTAGAGCGCATTTGACCGGTAAAACAAGAGCCCCGCGTCCGCCTGTCCCCTTTCTCCACAAGGAGGTTGACGGTCCGACAGGTCGCCGGGGAGGCCGGGGAGCGCCTTGACCGCAGGTGGGGGCCCGGTTACGTTGCGAGCCTGGCGGGGCGGGGGCGACGAGGGGGCGTCATGGTCACCATGCAGGACGTGGCGGAGCGGGCCGGCGTCACCAAGCAGACCGTCTCCAACGTCGTCACGGGGCGCGTCGCGGTGCGCCCGGCGACGGAGGCGCGGGTCCGCGCCGCGATCGCCGAACTCGGTTACGTGCCCAATCTGGTGGCCCGTTCGCTCGCCACCGGCAGCAGCCGCACCGTCGGGCTCTTCGTGCCGACCGTCTCCGCGCCGTTCTACGCGGACCTGGTCGAGGAGGTCGAGGACGCGCTGGAGGAGCGCGGCCACCGGCTGCTGCTGTGCACCACCCGCCGCGACGGGGAGCGGGCCCGGCGCCATCTGGCCGCGCTGGCCAGCCGCTCCGTGGACGCCCTGCTGATCGCCGGCGACCAGGGCCTCACCGGCCATCTGCCGCTCCTCGCGGACGCCCGCTTCCCGGTGGTGCTGTGCGCCTGGGAGGCCGCGCTGCCCGACGGCTTCCCGGTCGTCACGGTCGACTACGAGCACGGCGGCCACCTCGCCGGCCGGCACCTGCGGGCGCTCGGGCACGAGCGGGCCCTCGTCCTCGCCAGCCCCGCGCACACCGTCCGGACGGCCGGCTTCCGGCGGGCCTTCCGCGAGGACGGGGTCCCGCTGCCGGACGACGCCGTGCGCACGGCGGCCGAACCCGCCTTCGCGGGCGGCCTCGCCGCGGCACTCGACGCGCTGCGGGCCCACCCGGAGGCGACGGCGCTCTTCGCCACCCACGACGTCCTCGCGGTCGCCGCCGTGGAGGCCGCCCGGGCCCTGGGCCGTACCGTCCCCGGCGACCTGTCCGTGGTCGCGCACGACGACGCCCCGGCCGGGGTGCTGTCCGGCCAGACGCTCACCAGCGTGGTCCTCCCCAAGCGGGAGATGGCCCGGCAGGCCGTCGGCCTCGCCCTCGGCGCCGCCTCCGGCTCCGCCGCGCCGCCGGACCCGCTCCCCCGGCCGCTGCTCCCCGCCCTGGTCCCCGGCGACAGCACCGCCGCACCGCGCCGCACCTGAGGCGGCGCGGGCCTACGCGTCGGGCGTGTCCCGGCCCGCCGGCCGGGGCGGGGCGGGGACCGTCGTCCGGATCCGGTCGGTGCCGAGGAGGCGGGCCAGGGTGGGCTCGCGGGCGAGGACGGCTCCGATGGTGAAGGCGAAGGTCAGCGCGGCGCAGACGACGATGAGCCAGGACAGCAGGGTGAGGACCAGGCCGAGGGCGCCGTACTCGGCGAGCGCCCGGTTGAGCGCGCCGGGCATGTAGAAGCGGGCGGTGATGCCGAGGGCGGTGGAGGCGGCGGCGCCCAGCACGGCGCCGGGCAGCAGCGGCAGCCAGGGGACGCGCTTGGCGAGCAGGAGGTGCTGCGTCCACAGCCAGACGCCGACGCCGAGGACGAAGAAGAGCGGGACGCCGAGCCAGGCGCCGGCACCGAAGCCGTCGCGGATCGGCGCCTGGAGGAGGACGACGACGACCAGGGCGAGCAGCCAGACCGCCCACCGCCAGGCGGCGATCCGGGTGCCGGCCTTGGGCAGGCCCCAGGCGCGTTCGCAGACGCGGGCCATGGCGCGGCTGAAGCTGGTGGCGGAGACGAGCGCGATGACGGCGCCGACGGCGCCGCTGGTCTCCCGCACCCCGTCGTCGGAGCCCCGGTCGAAGACCTGCTGGAGCTGCTGGTCGGCGGCGCCGGTGAGGCCGAACATGGCGCGGAGGGATTCGCGGAGCTGGTCGCGGACCGGATCGGGCGCGAAGGCGGCGAGCGCGAAGAGGAGCGGGACGGCGGCGAGGAAGGCCTGGGCGGCGAGCCGGGTGCCGGCGTCGAGGAGGTTGCCGCCGACGAGCCGTTCGGTCACCTCGGTCAGCACGGGGAAGCGCCGCTCGGCGCCGGCACGGAGGTTCCGCACCCGGTCCGCCCACCCCATCGCGCCTCCCGCCCGCCTCGCCGGTCTCCCCCGCCGCGTCCGGCCGGGGCCGCCGTCCGCGGACGGTCCCCGCCATGAGACGCCACCGGCGGGGCCCCGGCCACCCGGCGGCGGCCGAACGGGTCGGGTCACTCGGCCCAGTAGCGGGCCAGCGCCCCCTCCTGGTACGGGGCGGGGCTCACGCTCAGCTCGCCCGCGAAGGGCCGGTCGAGGACCAGGACGAGCAGCAGGCTGAAGCCGATCAGGGCGGCGACGGAGGCGACGAACAGGAGCTGGATCCGCAGCCGCCGCATCCCGTACAGGAAGGTGAGCGGGACGAGGACGAGGGCGCCGCCGAAGGCCAGCACCTGGAGCAGCGGCGGGAGTTCCTGCTCGGCCATGGTGATCCGGGCGCGCCGCTGCGCGGCCACGTCGTTGAGGTGCGCGACGGCCTCCTCGTAGAAGACCTCCTCGCGCGGGGTCTTCGGGTCGTACGCCTGGAGCACGTCGAAGGCGTCGACGAGGCTGCGCTCGGTGGCGCCGTACTGCGGCACGCCCTCGCGCATCCGCGGCCACTGCTTCTCGACGACGGCGTGGACGTAGTCGCCGAGGGCCGCGTCCAGGTCGGCGCGGACGGGCGGCGGGAAGGCGGCGGCGTCGCGGGCGATGAGGGCGACGTCGGTGGCCTCGGCGGCGACGATCGTCTGGGTGCTCTCCAGCTGGGTCCAGAGGGTGACGATGACGAAGGCCAGGATGATGCCGTAGATCGCGCCGAACATCCCCAGGGTCACGCCGACCATGTCGTTGTGCTCCCCCTCGGCGAGCGACGGATGGCGGCGGCGGAGCAGCACGCTGCCCGTGACGGCGAGCACGACGGTGCCGCCGACGAGGACGACGGCGAGGGTCAGGGAGCTGAAGTGGTTGAGCAGCCAGAGCGACATGAGCGCGGAGTGTAGGGATCCGGCGCACCCGCGCCGGACCGCTACCGAGGCGTACGCCCCCGGCGCAAGGGCAGAGTGCACACCATCGGGTGACCATGCCGGACGCCCCCGGTGACCGTCGCGGGGTACGGCGGTCACCGGGCGGCCGGGTCTGTTCGGGTCAGGTCAGGTCGGGGCGGGTCAGGTCGGGGCGGGTCAGGTCAGGTCAGCCGGCAGAGGAGGTCGGCGAAGAGCTCGGGCCGGCTCACGTACCCGACGTGCGAGGTGGGCAGGGTGTGCACGTCGAAGGGGTGGTCGGGGGTGAGGGCGTCCGCCGCGCGGATCATGTGGTCCTGCACGGCCGGGGTGAGGCTGTGGTCGGCGGAGAGGCGGACGTAGGTGTGGGGCACCCTGCGCCATGCCTCGGGCCGGACGAGCGCGGCCGGTTCGAGGACGGCGTGGTTCTCGTCGGCGTCGAGCGAGTCGAGGAAGTGGCGGAAGAGGTGGTCGGGGGCGTCGGCCATGATGGCGGCCTTCAGCGCGGCGTACGCCTCCGGATCGGTGTGCGCGCGGCGCCAGTCCAGCCGGACGACGCCGGGGTCGCGGCCGGGCGCGTCGTAGGGGACGGCGATCCTGGCCGCCGCCGCGTCGAGCAGGTTCTCGTCGGGGACGTCCCACGGCCCGGTGAGCATCGCGGGGTCGGCGAGGCAGAGCGCCGAGAGGTAGACGACCCGGTGGACCAGGTCCGGGGCGGCGTTGACGACGGCGGTGAGGGTGAGGCCGCCGAGGCTGCTGCCGGCGAGGACCACCGGCCCGTGGCAGGCGAGCCGGCGCAGCACGCCGACGACGTGCCGGACGTTGTCGGCGAGGGTGACGCCGTCCATCGGTGACGCTTCGTGGGCCAGGGCGGCGCGGTCCTGGTCCTGGCGGTGGTAGGAGGCGGGGCCGGTGGCCCGGTCGCCGTGGCCGGGCAGGTCGACGGCGTACGAGCGGTGGCCGCGCAGGGCCAGTTCGTTCCGGAGCGGGGTCCAGGCACGGGCGTTGGCGGCACCGCCGTGCACGAACACGAACGTGGGGCGCTGGTCTGAGCGCATGGGGAAGGTCCTTGTCATCCTGAGGCGAAACGGTGGACGCGTGGACCTCGGGACCGGCGGGCGCGACGACGCGCGGGATCGGCGCGGGGGCGCCGGGTCTCGGCGCGGGCGCGCGGGTGTGGAGGGGCGAGGGGCCGGAACCGCGGTCAGCGCGCGGAACGGAGCCGGATCGCCCGGAAGTCCTGGATGACGGAGCACATGCGGGCGACCGTAACAGCCCCTCCCTTCGCCTCGCACGCCATTTCGGGCCGCTCACCCGGCCCCGGGGAGCCTCTCACCGGGCGGGGGCGCCCCTTACCGGCCCTTCCGGGCCCCTGTAGATTGGCGCGCGTCCGGCCGGCGTCCCGTCCCACCCGCCAGGAGTGTCCCCCGTGTTCGGTATGAGCGAGATCGCGATCCTGCTGGTCGTCGTCGCCCTGGTGGTCGGCGCGCGCAAGCTGCCGGAGCTGGCCCGCAACGCCGGCAAGGCGGCCCGCATCCTCAAGGCCGAGGCGCGCGAGATGAAGGCGGGCGACGCGCCCCGGGAGCCGGCGGCCACGTACACGGTGAAGGAGACGGTCCGGAGCTCCGCCGAGGAGCGCTGAGCCGCCGGACCCCGCCCTCCCCGCTCAGCCGTCCGCGCCGTCGTCGCGGGTGAGCCGCGGCAGCGGCCAGCGGCCGGCGAGGACCGAGGGGTCGGGGCCGTGGAGCCGGAGCGTGACGGAGAACGGTCCGGCCGGGGCAGGCAGCCAGTTGGCGGCGCGCTCGGGGTCGGTGGGGCGTCGGTGGGCGACGTACAGGGTGAGTCCGCCGTCGTCGTCGTAGAGGATCCCCGGCGTGCGGTCGCCGATCGCGTACCGGTCGATCTCGTTCTCGGCGAAGCGCCCGTCCGGCAGCCCGGCGAGGGAGGCCGACCAGAAGAAGCGGGCGGGCGGCAGCTGTCCGGGGGCGAAGCGGAGCGCGTACGCGTGCCGGGAGCCGTCCGGCGGGCCGTCGGCGGCCGGGTCGCGCCGCCACACCTGGGCGTCCGGCAGTCCGTACGGGTCCTGGTGGGCGGCGAGCGCGCGGCGCAGCGGGTCGGCGGCGAGCTCGGCGCGGGTGCCGTGGAGCCCGGCCGGGCGGGGCGTCGCGGCGGCTGCCTCGGTCAGCCGGGCCCGGCCGTCGGCGATGCCCGCCTCCAGGGCGGCGCGGAGTTCCGGGGAGAGCGCGGCGGGCTCGAACGCGCCGCCGCCGTCGACGCCGAGGGCGGCGAGCCGGGCGCGCAGGTCGCGGTCGGCGTCGAGGACGGGGAAGAAGCGGAGCAGGAAGTCGAGGAGGGTGAGGAACTCGACGGTGTCGGTCTCCTCCTCCCGCCAGACCGGCCAGACCGGCTCCTCCGCCGGGTGCGGGGCGGCGGTGTCGGTGAACTCGGAGAGCGGGCGCAGCCGGTACCCCTCCTGGACCGCGCGGAGGGCCGGGACGTCGTCGGGTCCGGCGAGGTGGGTGCGGCCGAGGACGCCGACGAGCCGGGTCGCGGTGCGCAGGACGCCGCTGACGCCGTCGGGGACCGGGCCCGTCCAGCCCGGTCCGGCGACGAGGTGGTGGCCGGCCTCCCGGCCGGTGGCGCCGCTGCCGACGAAGCCCGCGTGGACGGTGTCGAGGTCGTGCACCGCGAGCAGGTGGTAGCGGTCGGTCGCCGGGACGGACAGCACCCACGGCTCCGCCCGCAGGTCGAGCCGGGCCGTCGAGTGGACGAGGTCGGCGCCGGCCGGCGCGAGCGGCCCGGCGTCGTGCCGGAAGCGGCCGAACCCGCCGGCGGAGCGCGGGTCGGCGGGGTCGACGGCCTCGGCGTACAGGTTCCGGTAGCCGGCCAGGAGCGGGTGTCCCCAGATCCACGCCTCGGCGGCGGTCCGCCGCGCCTCCTCGACCGTCGGCCGCGTGCGCTCCGGCATGTCCGCCCTCCTCACCCGACACATTTCCGCCCAAAGTGTCACGCTTCGGGTGGGTGTGCATCCGGAGGGGGGGTTACGCCGCGGGCTCGTCCGGCGCGGGCAGGGGGACGGCGACCGAGGCGAGGTAGCGGGCGTACTCGTCCAGCGCGGCCAGTGCCTGCGCGTCGTCGCGGTCGACGAGCCAGGTGAGGGTGAGGCCGTCGAGGACGCCGAGACCGTGCCGGGCGAGCACCGCGAGGTCCACCGTCCAGGCGAGGCCGGCCGTCCGGGCCATCGACTCCAGGTAGGCGCGGTTCACGTCGAGGTAGTGCCGGTACTGACGGCGGGCCAGGTCGGCGAGGCCGGGCCTGCGGAGCGCGTACTGGGTGACCTCGTACGTGACCAGGTGCTCGTCCGGGCGGGTCCGGACCAGCTCCCAGTAGGCGTGCAGGATCGCCCGGACCTTCTCGAAGGGGGTGGCGCCCTCGGGGTGCGCGAGGCCGGCCGGCGGGAGGTTCCGCTCCATGATCCGCTCGATGACGGTCTGGAACAGCTCCTCCTTGGAGCGGAAGCAGTAGTGGAAGGCGCCGAGCGGCACCCCCGCTTCGGCGACCACGGCCCGGGTGGTGGTCTCGGCGACCCCGTCGCGGATCATGACCCGGATCGCCGCCTCCGCCAGCTGCTCGCGGCGCTCCGCGGCGGGGAGTCGGGGCATGGGGCGGTCTCCTCGGGTGGGGGCGGGCGGCGGCTCACCGGCGCGGTCGGATCACCGTACCGCGACGGGGGCGGGGCCTCGGGCGGACCTGGGCGGGACCTCGGACGGACCGGGGCGGGGCCTCGGGCGGACCGGGGCGGGGCCTCGGTCAGAGGAACGCCATGCCCTCGCCGCGGTAGGTGGGGACCTCGTCCACCACCCGGTCGTGCTCGACGAGGTGGAGGGTGTCGACGCGCTCGCAGAGCTCGCCCGCCTTGGCGTGCCGGAACCAGACCCGGTCGCCGCAGCGCAGGGTGTCGGCGGCGGGTCCGACGAGCGGGGTCTGCACCTCGCCCGCGCCTTCGGCGGCGAGCACCCGCAGTCCCGCCGGGTGGACCGGGACGGGCAGCCGGTCCGGGCCCGGGGCGCCGGAGGCGGTCCAGCCGCCGCCGAGGACGGTGACGTGGCCGGGGGCGGGGCGGCGGACCACCGCGAGCGCGAAGAAGGCGGCGGGCAGCGGGCTGAAGCCCCGGTAGTGGTCGAAGAGGGCGGGGGCGTAGAGCCCCGATCCGGCGCCGAGTTCGGTGACGGCGGGCTCGGCGGAGGTGGTCTCCAGGCTGCCGGTGCCGCCGCCGTTGACGAACTCCAGCGGCGCCACCTCGCGGACCGCCCGGACGGCGGCGGCGCGGCGGGCCCGCAGCTCGCGGGCGGAGAGCCGCTGGACCGCGCGGACGGCGGTGCGCATCGGGCGCGCCTGGGTCGGCTGGTCGTCGCCGACGCCGGCGATCTGCCCCTCGTACGCCATCACGCCGACCAGCCGCAGGCGCGGGCGGGCCACGACGGCGCGGGCCAGCGCCGCCGCCTGCGCGGGCGCGTGCAGGGGCGAGCGGCGCATGCCGAGGTGGACCCGGCCGCCGAGCAGCCGGAGGGAGGCGTCGAGGTCGAGGCAGACCCGGACCGGCGGGCCGGAGGGACCGATCGCGGAGGTGAGGAGGTCGAGCTGTTCGGCGGAGTCGGCCATCACGGTGATCCGGGCGGCGGCGTCCTCGTCGGCGGCGAGCCGGCGGAGCGCGTCGGTGTCGGCGGTCGGGTAGCCGACGAGGACGTCCAGGCCGGGGTCGTGGGCGGCGAGCCACAGCGCCTCGGGGAGGGTGAAGGCGAGGACGCCGGAGAAGCCCGGTCCGGCCAGGACGGTGTCGATGAGGGCGCGGCAGCGGAGCGACTTGCTGGCCAGTCGGATGGGCTTGCCGTCGGCGCGGCGGGTCATCTGGGCGGCGTTGGCGCGCAGGGCGCCGAGGTCGACGACGGCGAACGGCGGCTGGAGGCCGGCGGTCGCCTTCTCCAGGTCGGCGAATCCGGCGGGGCGCGGGGCGGGCGCGGCGGCGGGAGAGGGGGCGGCTGCGGCGTCGGGGCGGGCGCTTGCCATGGTGGGCGGCCTTTCGTGGACCAGCGGGGAGCGGACCTCAGGCGGACCTCCGCCGGAGCGGACCTCAGGCGAAGGCTCTGCGGTCGCGGACCTCCGCGGGGACCGGTGGCGACGCCGTCACGGTCTCTTGGTCGCTCGTCCAAGTCAAGACTCCGGGACTCTTGACTTGGACGGACGACCAAGTCCACTCTTCCGGACAGCGGGAACCGGCGGTAACCCGCCACGACACGACGCGTACGGCCCGAAGGGAAACGCCCGGCATGAGCAGCAGCGAGCACGGCGGCGTCTGGCGCAACTGGGCCGGCAACGAGGAGGCCCGCCCCCGGCGCGTCCTGCGCCCGGCCCGCACCGAGGAGGTCGCCACCGCGCTGAAGGACGCGGTACGGGACGGGCTGCGCGTCAAGGCGGTCGGCTCCGGGCACTCCTTCAGCGGCGTCGCGGTCGCCCCGGACGTCCAGCTCCGGCTCGACCTGCTCGACGCCGTGCACGCGGTGGACCCGGAGACGGGGCTCGTCACCGTCGGCGCGGGCATGCCGCTGTGGAAGCTGAACCCGCTGCTCGCCTCGCACGGCCTCGCCCTGGAGAACATGGGCGACATCGACCGGCAGACGGTCTCGGGCGCGATCTCCACCGGCACCCACGGCTCCGGCGTCCGCTTCGGCGGCATCGCCACCCAGGTGCGGGCGCTCGAACTCGTCCTCGCCGACGGGTCGGTGACGGTCTGTTCGGCGGACGAGCGGCCGGAGCTGTTCGCCGCCGCCCGGGTGGGCCTCGGGGCGCTCGGCGTCCTCACCAAGGTCACCCTCCAGACCGTCCCGCTCTACGCCCTGCACGCCCGGGACACCGCGATGCCGGTCGCCGAGACCCTCGGCCGGCTCGACGAACTCGTCGCGGAAAACGACCACTTCGAGTTCTTCTGGTTCCCGCACAGCGACACCACGCTGACCCGCCGCTTCCGCCGGCTGCCCGCCGACACGCCCCTCTCCCCCCTCGGCGCCCTCTCCAGGCGGCTCGACGAGGCCGTCAGCGGCCCCGGCTTCGAGGCGCTGAACCGGCTCGGCACCCGCGTGCCGCGCCTGGTGCCGCCGATCACCCGCTTCGCCGCGCGCGCGATGTCGTCCCGGAGCTGGACCGACCACGCGTACAAGATCTTCGCCTCGGTGCGCGACGTCCGCTTCCACGAGGGCGAGTTCGCGATCCCGCGGGCCCACGCGGCGGAGGCGCTGCGGGAGCTCCGCTCGTGGGTCGACGGCCACGGGGAGCCGGTCTCGTTCCCGCTGGAGGTCCGCTTCACCGCCGCCGACGACATCTGGCTCTCCACCGCGCAGGGCCGGGAGAGCTGCTACATCGCCTTCCACCAGTACCACCGGATGCCGTACCGCCGGTACTTCGACGCCTGCCAGAAGATCCTCGGCGCGTACGGCGGCCGGCCGCACTGGGGCAAGATGCACGACCTCGGCGCGGCGGAGCTGCGTCCCCGCTACGAGCGGTTCGACGACTTCGTGGCCCTCCGGAACCGGCTCGACCCGTCCGGCGTCCTCTCCAATCCGTACCTCGACCGCGTCCTCGGCGCACCCCCGTCGGCGGGCTGATCCTCCGCGCGGTGCGGTGGCACACTGGCTCCCGGTCTGCCGAAGGAGTTCCACCGTGTCCGTCATCCAGCGCCTGCGCACCGCCGTCCGCCGGACCTACCGGCGCACCGTGGACCTCAGCCACCCGGCCCGGTCGCCGCTCGGCAGCGCGGTCGTCAACTGCGTGGTGTACGTCGACGGGGTGCGGCGTTCGGTCCGGGGCGCGAGCGCCGAGGACGCGCTGCGGTACGTCCGCCGGGGCGGCGACGGCTTCGTGTGGATCGGGCTGCACGAGCCGGCGGAGAAGGAGCTGACGGTGCTGGCCGAGCTCTTCGGGCTGCATCCGCTGGCCGTGGAGGACGCGGTCCACGCCCATCAGCGGCCCAAGGTCGAGGAGTACGACGGGGTGCTGTTCGCCGTCCTGAAGACGGTCCGGTACGTCGAGCACGAGCAGCTGACCGCCACGAGCGAGGTGGTGGACACCGGCGAGCTGATGGCCTTCGTCGGGCCGGACTTCGTGATCACCATCCGGCACGGCGGGCACGGCTCCCTCGGCCCGCTGCGCGAGACGCTGGAGGCGATGCCCGAGCAGCTGGCCAAGGGGCCGTCGGCGGTGCTGCACGCGATGGCGGACCACGTGGTGGACGACTACCTCGCCGTCGCGGACGCGGTCCAGACCGACCTCGACGCGATCGAGAACACGGTCTTCTCCGCCCAGGCGGACCGCGGCGACGCCGGCCGGATCTACCAGCTCAAGCGCGAACTGCTGGAACTGCGCCGGGCGGTCGCCCCGCTCGCCCGCCCGCTGACCGAGCTCGCCACCCGGCCGATGCCGCTGGTGGACCCCGAGATCCGGGCGTACTTCCGGGACGTCACCGACCACCTCGCCCGGGTGACCGAGCAGATCGCCTCGTACGACACCCTGCTCGACTCGGTGCTCCAGGCCCATCTGGCGCAGGTCACGGTGGCGCAGAACGAGGACATGCGGAAGATCACCGCGTGGGCGGCGATCGTCGCCGTGCCGACCATGGTCTGCGGGGTGTACGGCATGAACTTCGAGCACATGCCGGAGCTGCGCTGGACCTACGGCTACCCGGTGGTCCTCGGGGTGATCGCGGTGGCGTGCTTCGCCATCCACCGGGGCTTCCGCCGCAACGGCTGGCTCTGACCGCTCCCGGGCAGCGGATATGAGAGGTTTGCTCCGTTCATCCGATCAGCGGGCGGAGAGGTGCGGCACGGCATGGCGCGGTGGGACGGTACGGCGACGGCGACGGCTCCCGCCGGGGACCCGGGGACGGCGGACGACGAGGCGCGCTGGTTCCGGGTCCTGCTCCACCTGGGCTTCTTCCTGCTGCTCGGCTCCTCGCTGACCCGCTTCCTGATGCGGCACACCGGCGACGGGATCGCCCCCTGGGTGGTCGCCCTGTCCGCCGCCCTCGCCGCGCTGTACGTGGCCGAGCCCGCGGTCGGCGACGAGCGGCGGCGCCGGCACCTGTGGCTCGGCGCCTGCACGGCGGTCTGGATCGCGCTGGTCCTCCTCGCCCCCAGCTTCGCCTGGTGCTCGATCCCGCTCTTCTACCTGGGGCTGCGGCATCTGCGCCCGCCGGCCGCGGCGGTGCTCATCGGCCTGCTCACCGTGGTCTCCGTCACCGCCCAGCTGCGGCTCGCCGGCCGGTTCGAGTTCGACATCCTGCTGGCCCCGCCCGCCATCGCCGCGATCTGCGTCGCCGTCTTCGTCCGCATGGACCAGCAGACCCGGCGGCAGCGCGAGCTGATCGCCGACCTCGTCCGGACCCGGCGGGAGCTGGCCGCGACCGAGCGGCGCGAGGGCACGCTCGCCGAGCGGCAGCGGCTCTCCATGGAGATCCACGACACCCTCGCGCAGGGCCTGTCGAGCCAGCGGATGCTGCTCCAGGCGGCCGACCGGACCTGGCACTCGGACCCCGACACGGCGCACCGGCACGTGCGCGCGGCCGGCGAGATCGCCGAGCACAACCTCACCGAGGCCCGCCGCTTCGTCCACGACCTCGCCCCGGCCGACCTCGCCGGGGGCGGCGGCCTAGACGAGGCGCTGCGCGCCCTGGCCCGCCGGGAGTCCACCGCCGGACTCGCGGTCCGCTGCCACATCGAGGGCGTCCCGCCCCGCCGGCTGCCCGACCGGGTCCAGTCGGCGCTGCTGCGGATCGCGCAGGGCGCGCTGGCGAACGTCCGCGAGCACGCGGACGCCCGTACCGCCGCGCTCACCCTCACCTACCTCGACGACCAGGTCGTCCTCGACGTCGCCGACGACGGCCGCGGCTTCGACCCGACGGGCGTCCGCGACGGCGACGGCGTCCGCGGTCACGGCCTGCCGGCCATCCGCACCCGCACCGACCAGCTCGGCGGCACCCTCACCGTCGAGTCGGCCCCCGGCGAGGGCACGGTCCTGTCGGCCGCGGTCCCGCTGCCCACGGTCTGACGGGCTCCGCCCGGCGCGGGGGCGCCGAGGCGGCGGACTACGGCCGTGCGGCGCGGCCGGCCAGGTGGTCCCGGTACCAGGGGAGGTGGCGGGCGAAGGCGGCGGTGAAGGCGGGGCCCGGGCCGCGGCCGAAGTCGGCCCAGGGGCGCTCGTCGGCGAACCAGTGGTCGACGCCGAACATCTCCAGGTGGTGGGCGGCGAGCGGGTTCCCGGCGAGCAGCGCGCGGGCCTCGGCGAGCTCCAGGGCGGGGCCCGGGGCGGTCCGTACGGCCTCCGGCAACAGGGGGCCGACGGCGGCGAGGAACTCGGCGTCGGAGACCGGGTCGGGGTGGGAGACGTAGTACGCGCCGGGCCGGGTCGCCGGGGAGAGCGCGGCGCCCAGCAGGGCGCCCGCGAGGCTGTCCACCTCGACCGTCGAGTGGAGGGTGCCGGTGCAGGCGAGCGGCCGCGGCAGCGCGGCGAGCAGCGTCAGGAGGCCGGGGACGACCTGCCGGTCCCCCGTGCCGTAGACGAGGTGCGGGCGCAGCACGCTGCCGCCCGCGTCCAGGACGTACCGCTCCCCCGCCGCCCTGGTCCGGCTGGTCGTGGACCCCGGGGCGAGCGGAAGGCTGCCGGGCGCGGCGGCGCGGAAGGGGCCGCGGCCGTGCACGGAGGCGGTGCTGAGGGAGACGATCCGGCCGGCGCCGGCCCGGACGGCGGCGGCCACGAGGGCGCCGGTGCCGTGCTCGTTGACGGCGATCTGCAGGTCCTCGGGGCCGCCGATCGCGGAGGCGCAGTGGACGACGGCGTCCATCCCGTCGCAGGCGCGGCGCAGGCTCTCGGGGTCCCGGAGGTCGCCCTGGACGGTCTCGACGACGGGCCCGCCGGCGGACGGCCCGTCCGGGGGTGCGACGCGGGCCGCGTCGGGGCGCCGGACGAGGAGCCTCAGGTGGTCGAGGTCCGGGTGCGCGGCCGCCGCGGCGGCGACCCGGCCGCCGATGAAGCCGGTGGCGCCGGTGACGAGGATGCGGGTTCCCATGGGACCTTTCGGGGCGCGGGTGGGCCCTGCGAGTTTACGCCCCGGTCAGCCCGCGAGACGCCGGTCGAGCCGGACGAGCGCCGGGGCGTCGGCCGGCGAGGAGAGCGTGCAGTGGAAGACGGGCTCGCCGTCCTGGTGCCCCTCGACCCGCACCGCGACCATGTCCGGGTCGGTGGCGGGGACGATCTCGGCCGTGATCCAGCAGGGCGGTGCGAGTTCGACGTAGCGGGAGAAGGACATGTTCACGACCGACGGGAAGAACGTGTCCGTCCCGGTCACGTGGTGGGCGGCCTGACGGGCCGCTTCCAGGAGCAGCATGCCGGGGACGTGGTCGTTGGGCCGCCGGAAGAGGGTGGGATGGGCGGTGTTGACGCGCAGCCGCCACCGGTTCCGCCCGGTGGCGGGCGCCAGGACGACGTCGTCGGGATGCTCCCTGCCGACCTCTTCGGGGGCCACTCCGGGTATGAGGGGGACGGGGGTGGCGAGCGCGTCCATGCGGGCGCCGCGTATGCGGCGGTAGGCGAGCGGGGAGGTGCAGCTGATCCGGCCCCGGGCGGTCGCGACCCGACGGCCCTCGCGGTGGATGACTCCGTCGGCGCGGAAGGTGCGGAGGTTCCGGCCCCGGCCGCGCACGTCCGAGAAGACCAGGCCCACCGCCACCTCGGAGGAGAGGCCGTGGAGGGAGAGCGCCTCGGGGTCCACGCGGTAGGTGAGGTCCCACATGACGAACTGATGGTCCACCGGCACCCCGATTTCCGCGTGGGCGACCAGCATGGTGGCCTGCCGCAGCGTCTCGGCCACCAGGACCGGGTCGTGCAGGCCCCCCACGAGCGGGGAGAAGAAGGCGTGGGCGTCCGGCCAGCGGGCGGAGACGGAGAAGCGGTCCTCGCTCTCGCGGGCCCATCCCGTGGGCATGATGTCGGCGGGATTCGCGCGGTGAACGAACTCTCCCGGGACGGCCGTTGACGACTCTCGCCCGGTGCTGTCCATGGGTCTCCCTCGCATCCCGGCACCCCGGCGGGTTGACCGGCCCGGCGTAGAATACGTACAACGCGGTTTTCATTTCAATGCTTCATGTCACACGGTGAGCACGGACGAGCGAGACAGCAGGAGGCACCGTTGGCGCAGCAAGCGCGCGCGATACGAACCAGGAAGCTGATCCTGCAGTCCGCCGCGTCCGTCTTCGCCGAGCGCGGCTACGAGCGGACGACCATCGGGGAGATCCTGGCGCGCGCCGGGGTCACCAAGGGGGCCCTCTACTTCCACTTCGCGTCGAAGGAGGAAGTGGCGCTCGGCGTGCTCGGCGCGCAGATGTTCGACGACCCGATCCCGCCGCAGACCCTGAAGGTCCAGGAGCTCGTGGACCAGGGCTTTCTCCTGGCCCACCGCCTGCAGCACGACGCCCTGGTGCGCGCGAGCGTGGCCCTGGCCCTCGACCCCGGCGCCACCGGGGTGAACCGCGCGGCGCCGTTCCGCGTCTGGATCGACTCGATCGCGGAGGCCCTGACGATCGCGAAGGAGCAGGGGGAGCTGCTGCCGCACGTGAACCCGCAGGACTCCGCCGAGCTGTTCTCCGCCGCCTTCTCGGGCGTCCAGGCCACGTCCGCCGTGCTGTGCGACCGCGCCGACCTGATGCACCGGGTGGCGGTCCTCGTCCACCACGTGATGCCCAGCATCTGCACTCCCGGCGTCCTGATCTCCCTGGACGTGAGCATGGAACGCGCCGAACTTCTGGCCGCCGAGTACGAGGCCGCGCGGAGTCGTTCGGAGGAGGACCTGACGGATTTGGAATGAGAACGCGGACCGATCCGGTCCGGATCGCGGATCGAGCGCCCCGACGGCTGAAGCCG
This sequence comes from Streptomyces sp. NRRL F-5727, assembly GCF_000719555.1. Lineage (GTDB taxonomy): Bacteria > Actinomycetota > Actinomycetes > Streptomycetales > Streptomycetaceae > Streptomyces. The sequence goes on along the minus strand of NZ_JOGX01000092.1, from coordinate 210 downwards.
TCGGGGCGCTCTGGCGTCATGGCACTGAGTGTGTTTTGCTGAGGGTACTCAGTGCCATACGCGGTGCCGCGGGCGTATCCGGGTGCCACAAGCCAGGTGCCACAAGCATTTCCAGGGAGCTCAAGACCATGGGCAAGGACTTCGACCTGTACCGGACCTCCGAGGAGCACGAGATGCTCCGGGAGTCGGTGCGCGCGCTGGCGGACGCGA
>NZ_JOGX01000091.1 GCF_000719555.1 Streptomyces sp. NRRL F-5727 | reverse complement strand
GGACCGGGGCCGGGGTCGGCGGCGGCGCCGGGGTGGCGGCGGGCGGCGGCGCGGGGGCGGGCGCCGGGGGCGGCGGCTTCGGCGCGGGGTGGACGCCGGGCGGCTTCGTGGGCGGCCGCGGTACGGGGCGCACGCCGGGCGGTTTCGTCGGCGGCCTGGGTGCGGGGTGGACGCCGGGCGGTTTGGTCGGGACCGGGGGGACGGGTTTCGGAGACGGGGAGCACGCGCCCGGGCCGACGACCGCCACGGAGGTGTGCGAGCCGTCCGGCCCGACCGTGGCGTAGGCGCAGGAGTCGGCGGCCGCCGGCGCGGGTGCGGCGAGCAGCCACACCAGCGCGGCGGCCGCCAGCGACCGCGTGAGGGGTGATCCGTACAGAGACACGCCGAAGAGCTTGAACACATGGACGCCGAACCAGGGCCCGAATGCGAGCGGATTCCCCGGATGGTGGGGATCTCGCGTTGCGCGATTTGACGTTTTCCGGTGCGGAGGGGGGAGAAAATGGCCGACGGGTGTCGGCGCGGGTCCGTTCGGCGGAACTGTCCGGTTGTCGCCCCGCCGGTCTCCCGGTCCTTCGGCGGATTGCGGTCCGGCGGTCCGGGGCCCGCCGGAACGACCGCCGAGGTACGGGCGGTGCGGAGGCCGCGCACGCGGCGGGCCGCGGGCCGCCGAGGAGCCGACGCACGATCAGATGCACGTGAATGTGCACGACCTGAAGGCGTGAACTCTTCGTTCCGCGCGCACGTGCCAAAGGCGTGTGACCAAGAACGGACCGCTAATTTCCGTTTCCCCTCGCTCTCTCGGCGGGCGATCAGTAGCCTCACCTCGAACACGGCCGCGAACACCGGGCCGCATCCCCCATGGCGACTTGTTGGAGACATTGATGGAGCGTCCCGCCTGGGCTCCGCCGGGTATCGACATTTCGGTGCCGAGCGTGTCCCGTATGTACGACTTCTATCTGGGCGGCTCGCACAATTTCGAAGTGGACCGGGAAGCGGCCCGCAAGGCCATGGAGTTCATGCCGGGCCTCCCCAAGATCATGCAGGCGAACCGGGCGTTCATGCGCCGCGCCGTCCGCTTCGCCGTCGACAACGACGTCACCCAGTTCCTCGACATCGGCTCCGGCATACCGACGTTCGGCAACGTGCACGAGGTCGCCCAGGCCGCCGACCCCGCCGCCCGGGTCGTCTACGTCGACCACGACCCGGTGGCCGTGGCCCACAGCCGGGCCGTCCTGGAGGGCGTCGACGGCGCCGTCGTCGTCCCCGCCGACCTCCGCAAGCCGGCCGACATCCTGGGCAGCCCCGAGCTCACCGGTCTGCTCGACCTCGACCGGCCGGTCGCCCTGCTGCTCGTCGCCGTCCTGCACTTCCTGGAGGACGCCGACCGGCCGCGGGACGCCGTCGCCGAACTCCTCGACGCGCTCGCCCCCGGCAGCCTCCTGGTCGTCACCCACGCCTCGTACGAGGGCGTCCCGGTGGATCAGGAACGCGCCGGCGGCACCGTCGAGGTGTACCGCACCACCCGCAGCCCGCTGGTGATGCGCTCCCGGGAGGAGATCGCCCGCTTCTTCGACGGCACCGCGTTCGTCGAGCCCGGGCTCGTCTCGATGCCCCACTGGCGGCCGGACTCCCCGGCCGAGGAGGAGGATCCGTACGCCTTCTCCGGCTTCGCAGGTGTGGGGCTCAAGGCGTGAAGGTGCCGTCGCAGCCGTCCGGCAACACCGCGGAAGCCGACGGCCCGGAGGACAGACTCAGGCGGTTCGTCACCATCTGGGGCCGGGCCATCTTCCCGGTGACCGCCACCTCCCTCACCCGCACCGAGTTCGAGGGCCATCTCCTCCCGCTCGCCCGTCTGCTGTGCGACGCGCTGCTCGCCCGGCCCTTCGACACCGCCCCCGCCCAGCGGGCCGGCGCCGGCCTGGTCGACGCCCACTGCACCGACCCGGACGCGCTCGGCCGCAGCCTCGGCGTCGTCGACTCGTACCTGGTCCTCTACTGCGGTACGGACCCCGAGCTCACCGGCGAGGAGCTGCGGGCCCGCTGCGCCCGCCTCCAGCACGCCATGGCCACCGGCTACGCCCAGGCCCTGCGCGAGCGGACCCGCGCCGAGCAGGAGGCCATCGCCCGCTCCGCGCTCTCCGCCCGCAGCGCCGCCGAGATCGCCCTGCACGCCACCGAGAGCCGCTTCCGGGCCGTCTTCGACGGGGCCGCCATCGGCATCGGCATCGCCGACCTCGACGGGCGGATCGTCGAGATCAACGACACCATGACCCGCATGTTCGGCGGAGTCGAGGCGCAGGTCCGCAGCCGCAACGTCAGCGAGTGGGTGCACCCCGAGGACGGGCCGCACGTCTGGCGGCTCTACGAGGAGCTGGTGCGCGGCGAACGCGAGCAGTACCGGGTGGAGAAGCCGTACTACCGGAGCGACGGCACGGTCCTGTGGACCAACCTCACCGTCTCGCTGCTCCGCGACGCCCAGGGCCTGCCGCAGTACCAGCTGGCGCTGATGGAGGACATCACCGAACGGCGCCTGCTCCATCTGCGCCTGCGGTACGAGGCCACCCACGACGCCCTCACCGGACTGCCCAACCGGACCCTCTTCTTCGAGCGCCTGGAGAAGGCGCTGGCCCCCGGCGCGGACGGCGAGGAGAGCCGCTTCGGCCTCTGCTACCTGGACCTGGACGGCTTCAAGGCCATCAACGACAGCCTCGGCCACTCCGTCGGCGACCGGCTGCTCGTCGAGGTCGCCGACCGGCTCCAGGCGTGCGCCACCGGCCCCGGCGAGATGGTCGCCCGGCTCGGCGGCGACGAGTTCGTCGCCCTCACCACCGGCCCCGCCGCCGGCGGCGAGCGGGACGCCACCGCGCTCGCCGACCGCATCCTCGCCGCCCTCGCCACCCCGGTCGGCGTCGACGGCCGCGACCTGACCGTCCGGGGCAGCCTCGGCGTCGTCGAGGGACCGGCCGGCGAACGGACCGCCGCCGAGGTGCTGCGCAGCGCCGACATCACCATGTACCGGGCCAAGTCCGCGGGCGGCAACCGCTTCGCGCTCGCCGACCCCGAGGCCGACGCCCGGGCCATCACCCGGCACGGGCTCACCACCGCCCTGCCGACCGCCCTGGAGCGGGGCGAGTTCTTCATCGAGTACCAGCCGCTCGTCCACCTCGACGACGGACGCGTCCACGGCGCCGAGGCGCTGGTCCGCTGGAGCCACCCCCAGCACGGCGTCCTCGGCCCCGACCGCTTCATCCCGCTCGCCGAGGACACCGGCCTCATCGTGCCGCTGGGCCGCTGGGTCCTCCAGGAGGCCGTCCGGCAGGCCCGCTCCTGGCAGCTCGACGACCCCGGCCCCGGCGCCCCGCTCCGGATCAACGTCAACCTCTCCCCGACCCAGCTCCACCACCCCCGGCTGGTCGCCGACACCGTCGACGTCCTGGAACGCGCCGGGCTCGCACCGCGCGCGCTCTGCCTGGAGGTCACCGAGTCCGCGCTCATCGGCGCCGACGAGGACCTGCTCAAACCGCTGCGCCAGCTCGCCGAGATGGGCGTCGACATCGCCCTCGACGACTTCGGCACCGGCTACTCCAACCTGGCCAACCTGCGCCGCCTCCCGGTCAGCGTCCTCAAGCTCGACCGCTCCTTCACCCGCGGCATGCAGCAGCACCCGGTGGACCCCGTCGACCTGAAGATCGTCGAGGGCATCGTCTCCCTGGCCCACAGCCTCGAACTCGCCGTCACCGTCGAGGGCGTCGAGACCGCGGCCCAGGCCGAACGCCTCCGCGAACTGGGCTGCGACACCGCACAGGGCTGGTACTACGCCCGCCCCGGCGCCCCGGACCGCATCCACTCCCTGGTCCTCGCCGACGCGGTCTGAGCACACACGCGGGTGGGCCCGGTCCTCCTGAGGACCGGGCCCACACCGGTGAAGCGCGAGGGGGCGAGGAAAGCGAAGGGACTATGTCATCAGGAGTATGAGAAGGAAGCCCCTTCATGGCCTCGCCCCGAACAGACCGTAGCACTCAGGCGGGCACCAGGTCGCGCAGGTTTTCCGGCGTGACGACCCGCGAGCCCGGCGCCAGCCCCTCGGGGCGGGCCAGGCCGAGGTACGTCACCGGTTCCGCCGGCACCGCGCCGCCGGCCCACTCCTGGACCTCCGCGCCCGACTCCCGCAGCAGCGCGACCACATGACGGACCGTCACCGGGACGTGCTCGACGGCACCGCGCAGCAGGACCGCCAGCGAGACCCGGTGGTCCTCGACCCGGTTGTCCGACGGCGTGCCCCGCAGGCACAGGTGGAGCCAGTGCGCGTGCCACCGCCCCTCCTCGTCCCGCCGGAAGGCCACCGGCAGCGCCACCCGCCCCGGCCCGCGCAGCTCGGACTTCATCCGGACCGTGCGCGGCTCGAAGGGGCGGCCGCCCTGCTCGCCCTCGCGGAGCATGTACCCGAAGAAGGACTCGGCCGTCTGCTCGAAGTTCTCGCCCGCGTACACGTGCACGTGCGGGACCACGAAGGGGCCGCGCACCGCGCCCAGCCGCAGCTCGATGAACTCCGAGGCGCCGTCCGGGGCTTCGGTGACGTCCCCGGAGTGCCGGCCCTCCACCGTGGTCAGCTCCGTGTACGACAGCCAGGAGATCGTCGCGTACCGCTCGTCGAGGAGAAGCGCGGACAGGTCCAGGTCCGTCGTGCGCCGGGACTCCTTCCAGTACATGAAGAACCGCAGCAGCTCGCCGTCGACCGGCGAGACCGAACCGCGCGGCAGCACCCCGAACCCGCCCGACGAGGCCCGTCCGCTGAGCGGCAGCGCCACGTCCAGGATCGCGGGGTCGACCAGCAGGCGCCCGGTCGCGGGAAGCCGCCGCCGGGTCTCCCCGTCGAGCAGCGCGAGCAGCCGCCGCTGCACGTCCCTCGGCAGGTCGCGGCGGGTGTCCGCCGTGACCCACGCGGTGCCGTTCCGGTTCACGAACAGGCGCCGGGGCGCGCCCGACGCGTCGTGCCGGTTCTGCAGGTGCTCCCGCACCGACAGCACCACCCGGCCCGCCACCCGCGGCGCGACGCGCTCCGCCGCCGCCAGCACCGCCTCCCGGCCGGCCTCGTCCGCCGCGGTGCGCAGCAGCCGGTCCAGGGCCCGGAAGAGCCGCCCGGGCGCCGCCGACGCCAGCAGCTCCGCCGCCCCCGGCGCGTCACCGTCCGCGAGCAGCGCCTCCACCCGGGAGTCCAGCGACGGCGCCCGCAGCTCGCCGCGGGCCACCGCGAAGACCTCCGCCGCGTGCGGCCACGCCGGGTACTCGTGCGGATGCAGCCGCTCCCCGAGCCGCTTCCACGCCTCCCGGTGCTGCCCGACGTCCGCCAGCTTCGCCGGAGCCGCCGCCACCACAGCGTCGAGGCCGGCCAGCAGGGTCCGGCGCAGCGGCCGGGACAGGGCGCGGAACCGGGTCGGCTCCCGCAGCGTCACGTCCCCGTCCGCCAGCGCGCACGCGAGCCGCAGCACGTCCGTGACCGTGTCCAGCAGCGGCGCCGCGCCGGCCCGCAGCCGGGCCGCGTTGACCACCGCCCGGTTCTCCCGGACCGGGATCTCGGCCGGCTGCGGCCCGTCCGCGCAGTGCGCGGCGAGCACCGCGAGATCGGCCAGGTGCTCCTCGCCCAGCGGCGTCACCGCCCCCGCCAGGGACCGGTACAGCGCGCCGATCTCCTCCCCGAGGGGGCCGCCGAGGTGCAGCACGGTCAGCCGGTCGCTGCTCGCGGGCGTCAACTCGGCGTGCGCCGCCAGCAGTTCCTCGTACGTGTGCTGGTACCGGCCGTACGCGGGCAGCGTCAGCAGGTTCAGCACTCCGGCGCTGAGCTGCGCCTCGACGGCCTCCCGGGCCCCGGGGTCGTCGAGCGCCTTCTGGACGCACGACAGCCAGAACTCCTGGGTGTCGGGGACGTTGTCGGGGAAGTCGATGAAGTAGGAGTTGTGCCGGACGTGGTCGCCGACCCGCTCGCGGACCGCCTCCAGCGCCCACCGGGCCAGCTCGACCACGGTGTCGGCGGGCCGCCCGGACAGCTCCCGCAGCAGCGGGGAGGAGAGGGCGAATCCCGCCGTCCTCAGCGCGGCGTCGAACCGCAGGGCGGCGGCGGCGCCGTCTCCGGCCGGGCCGGCGGGGACGGGCAGCCGCAGGGTGTGCCGGACGAGCAGGCGTTCGAGAGCGTGGTCCATCCCGCGATGCTGGCAGCCCGCCCGACCGGTGCGCACGCGGATTTCCCGGGGGCGGGCCCCGCCGGACGCCCGACGCCGGAGCGACGGGCGGGTCCCTACGGGACCTGGGGGGCCGGCTTGCCGCGCCGGGAGGCCATCAGGAGCTTCTGGAGTTCGCGGGCGGCGCGGGGCGGGGCCACGTCGCTGCGGTGGGCCAGCGCGATCGTGCGGCGCAGGCCCGGCCGGGCGAGCGCGGTGACGCGGAGGTCGCGGCCCGCGCGGGCCGCGACCATGGCGGGGACGACGGCGAGCCCGAGGCCGGCCCGTACGAAACCGAGGACCGCGTCCAGCTCGCCGCCCTCGACCGTGAACGTCGGCTCGAAGCCGGCCGCCCGGCAGGCGCCCACGGTCAGCTCCCGCAGGTCGTAGCCGTGCCGGAACATCACGAGCGGCTGGTCGCGCAGGTCGGTGATCCGCACCGGGCGGCGCGGCGGCGGCGCGGAGGCGGCCGAGACCACCACCAGGTCCTCGCGCAGCAGCTCCACCGTGGTCAGCGCCGGCGACGGGGTCGGCAGCGGCAGGACGACGAGCGCCAGGTCCAGGGCGCCACGGGCCAGCTCCCGCACCAGGTCGTGCGAGCCGCCCTCCTCGATGAGCAGCTCGATCCCCGGGTGCAGGTCGTGGAAGGTGCGCAGGACGTCGGGGAGCAGGCCGGTGCAGAGGCTCGGGGTCGCGCCGAGCCGTACCCGGCCGCGCTTGAGCTGGGCCAGCTCCTGCACCTCGCGGCGGGCCGTCTCGGTGTCGGCGAGGATCCGGCGGGCGAGCGGCAGCAGCGACTCCCCGGCGTCGGTGAGCGCGATGTTGCCCCGGGCCCGGCTGAACAGCTCCGCGCCCAGTTCCTGCTCCAGCGCCTTGATCTGCTGGGAGAGCGAGGGCTGGGAGACGTGGACGCGCTCGGCGGCCCGGGTGAAGTGGAGCGTCTCGGCCACGGCGACGAAGTAGAGAAGCTGCTGGAACTGCATGAAGCCCAGCCTAGAGCACGTGCATAGCTTCAGCCTATGGAGATCAGCCGGACCATGTCTTGGACCTCTCGGGCCCTTCGGCCCTAGCGTCGAGGGCATGGCTCTGGCACCCAGCAAGGACCCGGCAGCCGCGGGAGGCCCGGCGTCCACCCGGGACGCGGCCCCCGCGCGCCCGCCGTCCCGCACCCCGTCCCGCGGCTTCTGGTCGTCGACCCTCGGCAAGAAGACCGTGATGGCCGCGAGCGGCCTGATCATGCTCGCCTACCTGGTCGCGCACGTGGCCGGCAACCTCAAGGTCTTCTTCGGCCCGGAGGAGTTCAACGGCTACGGCCACTGGCTGCGCGTGATGGGCGCCCCCGTCCTGCACCACGGCTGGGGCCTGTGGATCGCCCGGATCGTGCTCCTCACCGCCGTCCTCGCCCACGCCGTCTCCGCGTACCAGCTCAGCCGCCGCGACATCAAGGCGCGCCCCACCCGGTACGCCCACAAGCGCAAGGGCTCGTCCTACGCCACCCGCACCATGCGCTGGGGCGGGATCATCCTCGGCCTCTTCATCGTCTGGCACGTCCTCGACCTCACCACCGGCACCGTCCACCCCGGCGGCTTCGAGGAGGGCAGGCCGTACCAGAACGTCATCGACACCTTCTCCACCTGGTACGGCAACACGATCTACATCGTCGCCATGCTCGCCGTCGGCCTCCACGTCCGGCACGGCTTCTGGAGCGCCGCCCAGACCCTCGGCGTCGGCAACGCCCGGCGTGAACGCGCCCTGCGGCTGGCGGCGAACCTCCTCGCGCTCGTCCTGACCGCGGGCTTCGTCGCCGTCCCCGTCGGCGTCATGACCGGAGTGGTGAACTGACCATGAGCTACCTCGACTTCCGCACCGGCGACCCGATCGCCGACACCAAGGCCCCGGCCGGACCGATCGCCGAACGGTGGGACACCCGCCGCTTCGAGGCGAAGCTGGTCAACCCCGCCAACCGGCGCAAGCACCGCGTGATCGTCGTCGGCACCGGCCTCGCCGGCGGCTCCGCCGGCGCCACCCTCGCCGAACAGGGCTACCACGTCGTCCAGTTCTGCTTCCAGGACTCCCCTCGCCGGGCCCACTCGATCGCCGCCCAGGGCGGCATCAACGCCGCCAAGAACTACCGCAACGACGGCGACTCCATCCACCGCCTCTTCTACGACACCGTCAAGGGCGGCGACTTCCGCGCCCGCGAGTCCAACGTCCACCGGCTCGCCCAGATCTCCGTCGAGATCATCGACCAGTGCGTCGCCCAGGGCGTCCCCTTCGCCCGCGAGTACGGTGGCCTCCTCGACACCCGCTCCTTCGGCGGCGTCCAGGTCTCCCGCACCTTCTACGCCCGCGGCCAGACCGGTCAGCAGCTCCTCCTCGGCGCCTACCAGGCGCTGTCCCGGCAGATCGCCGCCGGCAACGTCGAGATGCACGCCCGCACGGAGATGCTCGACCTGGTCGTCGTCGACGGACGGGCCCGCGGCATCGTCGCCCGCGACCTGATCACCGGCCGGATCTCCACCCACTTCGCGGACGCCGTCGTCCTCGCCAGCGGCGGCTACGGCAACGTCTTCTACCTCTCCACCAACGCGATGAACTCCAACGCCACCGCCGTGTGGCGGGCCCACCGGCGCGGCGCGTACTTCGCCAACCCCTGCTTCACCCAGATCCACCCCACCTGCATCCCGCGCACCGGCGACCACCAGTCCAAGCTGACCCTGATGAGCGAGTCGCTGCGCAACGACGGCCGCATCTGGGTGCCGAAGGCGAAGGGCGACACCCGCCCCGCCGCCGAGATCCCCGAGGACGAGCGCGACTACTACCTGGAGCGGATCTACCCCTCGTTCGGCAACCTGGTGCCCCGCGACATCGCCTCCCGCGCCGCCAAGAACGTCTGCGACGAGGGCAGGGGAGTGGGCCCCGGAGGCCAGGGCGTCTACCTGGACTTCGCCGACGCCATCGCCCGGATGGGCCGCGCCGCGGTCGAGGCCAAGTACGGCAACCTCTTCGACATGTACGCGCGGATCACCGCGGAGAACCCGTACGAGGTCCCCATGCGGATCTACCCCGCCGTCCACTACACGATGGGCGGACTCTGGGTCGACTACGACCTCCAGACCACCGTGCCCGGCCTCTTCGCCATCGGCGAGGCCAACTTCTCCGACCACGGCGCCAACCGGCTCGGCGCCTCCGCCCTGATGCAGGGCCTCGCCGACGGCTACTTCGTCCTCCCGGCCACCGTCAACGACTACCTCGCCCGCCACCCGAAGGCCGAGCCCGTCACCGACGACCACCCCGCCGTCCGCGAGGTGCTGGCCGAGACCGAGGACCGGCTGAACCTCCTCCTCGCCGTCGACGGCGACCGCACCCCCGACTCCTTCCACCGCGAACTCGGCGAGCTCATGTGGGAGTTCTGCGGCATGGCCCGCAACGCCGACGGGCTGCGCACCGCACTCCGGCGCATCCCGGAGATCCGCGAGGAGTTCTGGCGCCGCATCAAGGTCCCCGGCAGCGGCGAGGAGTTCAACCAGTCGCTGGAGAAGGCCAACCGGATCGTCGACTACCTCGAACTCGCCGAGCTGATGTGCCTCGACGCCCTGCACCGCGAGGAGTCCTGCGGCGGCCACTTCCGCGAGGAGTCCCAGACCCCGGACGGCGAGGCCGCCCGCCGCGACGAGGAGTTCTCCTACGCGGCCGCCTGGGAGTTCGGCGGCACCGGCGGCGCCCCCGTCCTCCACAGGGAAACCCTCGACTTCGAGTACGTCCACCCCACCCAGCGGAGCTACGCATGAAGCTCAACCTGCGCGTCTGGCGCCAGAAGAACGCCGGCGCCGAGGGCACCATGGCCACCTACCAGGTGGACGGGATCTCCCCCGACATGTCCTTCCTGGAGATGCTCGACACCCTCAACGAGGACCTCATCCTGCGCGGCGAGGACCCCGTCGCCTTCGACCACGACTGCCGCGAGGGCATCTGCGGCGCGTGCAGCCTGGTCATCAACGGCGACGCCCACGGCCCCGAGCGGACCACCACCTGCCAGCTCCACATGCGCTCCTTCCGCGACGGCGACACCATCGACGTCGAGCCCTGGCGCGCCTCCGCCTTCCCGGTGGTCAAGGACCTCGTCGTCGACCGCACCGCCTTCGACCGGATCATCCAGGCCGGCGGCTACGTCACCGTCGCCACCGGCGCGGCACCGGAGGCCCACGCGACCCCGGTGCCCAAGGCGGCGGCGGACTCGGCCTTCGAGCACGCCGAGTGCATCGGCTGCGGCGCCTGCGTGGCCGCCTGCCCGAACGGCTCGGCCATGCTCTTCACCTCCGCCAAGGTCAACCACCTGAACGTGCTGCCGCAGGGCGCGCCGGAGCGCGAGACCCGGGTCCTCGACATGGTCGCCCAGATGGACGCGGAGGGCTTCGGCGGCTGCACGCTCACCGGCGAGTGCGCCACGGCCTGCCCGAAGGGCATCCCGCTGCCGTCGATCGCCGCGATGAACAAGGAGTGGCTGCGGGCCCGGCGCAAGGTGAAGTGAGGCCGTCCCGCCGGCGGGCGGAGAACCTCCTCGCGGGCGGGCGGAGAATTCCTTCGCCGGCCGGGAACAAAGCGTCGGCCCGGGCCGTTCTCCCCGGGCCGACGCTTCCCCGATCGAGGAGAACCTTGCCCGACGCGCAGAGCACCACCCCGTCCGCCTTCACCACATCCTTCCCGCTGCCCTCCCTGACCGACCAGGCCGAGCGGCTGATCGAGCTGGGCGTGCCCGCCCTCACCGGCATCGACGCCGGCGAGCTGCGCGCCTTCGCCGAGAAGGCCGCCGGCGCCCCGCCCGGGGCGCTGCTCGCCGTCCACCCGGACGCCGCGCCCGCCTCCGCCCTCGCCCCGCTGCTGCGCCGTGCCGACAAGCCGGGGTTCGTCGTGGTCGACATGGCGGACGTGGACGCGTTCACCCCGCAGGGCGTGGACCTGCCCGAGGGGCCGTTCTACCTGGTCCACGACCTGGACCGCGGCGACCACCTGGGCAACTGGAGCCCCGAGGAGGCCATTCCGGCGCTCCACGAGGCCGGACGGACGCCCCTCGTCCTGACCGAGGGCATCCACTGGCTGCTCCAGCGGCCCGACGTCCTGGAACGCAACAAGTGCTTCATGGCGATCGGTTCGCGCCTGCGCAAGCCGAACGGCTCCTTCGACGCCCGCACTCCGGCCATCTGGATCAGCAACGGCACCGGCCGGGACGGCAAGGAGCGCAAGGACGCGCCGAAGGTCGGCTGGTGCTGGTGGAACAACCGGCACACCTGGCTCGGCTTCGGCTCCACGACGGGCCGGACGGCCGGCCTCGACGGCTAGCCGTCCAGTCCCAGGGCCCGGGCCAGGTACGGCGCGGTGCGGCTGCCGGCCGCCCGCGCCACCCGGCCCGGGGGCCCCTCGGCGACGATCCGGCCGCCGTCCTCGCCGCCGCCGGGACCGAGGTCGATGACCCAGTCCGCGCCGGCCGCCACGTCCATGTCGTGCTCGACGACGACCACCGTGTGACCGCCGTCCACCAGGCCCCGCAACTGGCGGACCAGCACCTCGACATCGGCCGGGTGCAGCCCGGTCGTCGGCTCGTCGAGGACGTACAGGGTGTGTGCGCGGCGCGGGCGCTGGAGCTCGGAGGCGAGCTTGATCCGCTGGGCCTCACCGCCGGACAGCTCGGTGGCGGGCCGGCCGAGGCGCAGATGGCCGAGCCCGACGTCGAGCAGGGTCCGCAGGCTGCGAGCGGCCGCCGGGACGTCGGCGAAGAACTCCGCCGCCGACTCCACGGTCAGGTCGAGGACCTCGGAGATGCTGAGCCCGCGCAGCCGCACCTGGAGGGTCTCCGGGTTGTACCGGGCCCCGTGGCAGTCCGGGCAGGGCGCGTACGTGCTCGGCAGGAACAGCAGCTCCACCGAGACGAAGCCCTCGCCCTGACAGGTCTCACAGCGTCCCCCGGGCACGTTGAAGGAGAACCGCCCGACCTTGTAGCCCCGGTCCCGGGCCTGCTCGGTCTCGGCGAAGAGCTTCCGTACCACGTCGAAGAGGCCGGTGTACGTGGCCAGGTTGGAGCGCGGCGTCCGCCCGATCGGCCGCTGATCGACCGTCACCAGCCGTCCCACGCCCTCCGATTCCTCGGTGAACGCGCCGACCAGGGTGGACTTGCCGGAGCCGGAGACGCCGGTGACGGCGGTCAGGGCGCCCCGCGGGAAGGCCGCGTCCACGCCCCTGAGGTTGTGCCGGGTGACGGGTCCGGTGCGCAGCCACGCGCCGGGCTCCGGGGCGGGGCGCGCGGGCACCGGAGCCGGGTCGAAGAGGAAGCGGCGGGTGGCCGACTCCTCCACGCGGGCGAGGAGTTCGGGCGGGCCGCTGTGCAGGACCCGGCCGCCGTGCTCGCCGGCGCGCGGGCCGACGTCGACGAGCCAGTCGGCGTGCCGGACGACGTCGAGGTGGTGCTCGACGACGAAGACCGTGTTCCCGGCGGCCTTCAGCCGGTCCAGGACCACCAGCAGGGCCTCGGTGTCGGCCGGGTGCAGACCGGCGGACGGCTCGTCGAGCACGTACACCACGCCGAAGAGGCCGGCGCGGAGCTGGGTGGCGAGCCGCAGCCGCTGGAGCTCGCCGTTGGAGAGGGTGGGGGTGGTGCGGTCCAGGGACAGGTAGCCGAGGCCGAGCTCGGTGACGGTGGCGATCCGGGCCAGCAGGTCCTCGGCGAGCACGCGGGCGGTCTCCGGGGCGCCGGGCGCGGCGGCCGGGGTCAGCGCCTCGGCCAGCGCGGTCAGCGGCAGCGCCGCCAGCTCGGCGATGGTGCGGCCGGCGAAGGTGACGGCCAGCGCCTCCGGGCGCAGCCGGCTCCCGCCGCAGACCGGGCAGGGCGCGCTGGTGAGGAAGCGTTCCGCCTTGGCGCGCAGCGCGGGGCTCTTCGACTCGGAGTAGGTGCGCAGGACGAGCCGGCGGGCGCCGGTGTACGTGCCCTGGTAGGGGCGCTGGATGCGGCCGGCCTCGCGGACCGGGTGCACGGTGACGACCGGCTGTTCCTCGGTGAAGAGGATCCACTCCCGGTCCTTCGGGTCCAGCTCGCGCCACGGCCGGTCGACGTCGTGGCCGAGGGCGTCGAGGACGTCCCTGAGGTTCTTGCCCTGCCAGGCGCCCGGCCAGGAGGCGACGGCGCCCTCGCGGATCGACAGGCCGGGGTCGGGGACCAGCAGCTCCTCGCTGGTCTCGTGGATCCGGCCGAGGCCGTGGCAGGACGGGCAGGCGCCGGCCGGCGTGTTGGGGGAGAAGGCGTCGGAGTCGAGGCGGGGCGCCCCGGCGGGGTAGTCGCCGGCGCGGGAGTAGAGCATGCGCAGCGAGTTCGACAGGGTGGTGACCGTGCCGACGGAGGAGCGGGCGCTCGGGGCGGCGCGGCGCTGTTCGAGGGAGACCGCCGGGGGCAGTCCGGTGATCTCCCCGACCTTCGGGGCGCCGACCTGGTGGATCAGCCGGCGGGCGTAGGGCGCGACGGACTCGAAGTAGCGGCGCTGGGCCTCCGCGTAGACCGTCCCGAAGGCGAGCGAGGACTTCCCCGAGCCGGAGACACCGGTGAAGACGGTGAGGGTGTCGCGGGGGATGTCGACGTCCACGGCCTTGAGGTTGTGCTCGCGGGCGCCGCGGACACGCACGTAGGGGTCATGGGCGGAGATCGGATCCAGCATTCGTAGATTTTATCCAATATCCGATTCTTCGCCGGTCCGGGGCACGCCGCGGGCCGGGCCCTTGAGCCCGCGCCGACTGATCTGGCACCTCGTCAATTGACGATGTATCAGATATTGACGCTTCATCAGCCCGGTCACAGAATGCGGTCACCCGACGGAGGGATCGCCCCGTGCCCCGACCCTTGCGCGCCGCAGTCGCCACGTTCGCCCTGCTCCTCGTCACCGCCTGTAACTCCGCCTCCACCGGCGGAAACACCCCCTCGGCCGCACGCGGAGTCACCGCCGACACGATCAAGGTCGGCGGCATCGTCTCCATGACGACCGCCAGCGGCTACTCCAAGAAGGACACCGACCTCGGCGCCCGCGCCCGGTACGACCGCGCCAACGCCGAAGGCGGGGTCAACGGGCGGAGGATCGAGTACCTGGGAGCCGAGGACGACGGCCAGGACCCGGCCAGGAACCTGGCGGCGGCCCGCAAGCTCGTCCAGCGGGACCAGGTCTTCGCCGTGGCCCCGATGAGCTCCGTCACCTTCGCCGGCGCCGACTTCCTCGACGCCCAGAAGGTCCCCACGGTGGGCTGGGGCACCCTCCCCTCCTTCTGCGGACCGGCCCACGCCTACGGCTTCAACGGCTGCCTCGTCCCGACCCCCGGCGGCACCCTCAACCAGACCTGGCCCGAGAGCCTCGCGGCCGTCCTCGGCGGAGCGCGCGGCAGGTCGGTCGCGCTGATCGCCGGCGACAACGACGCCGGCAGGTTCGGCATCCGCACCTTCACCCAGGGCTTCAGGGCGGCCGGCTTCCAGGTGCCGTACGCCAAGGCCGTCGTGCCCGCGACCTCGATGCCCAGCGACTGGTCGGCGTACACCAAGGAGATCCTCCGCTCGGGCCCCGGCGGCCGCGCGCCCGACGCCGTGGTCTCCGTGATGCAGACCCCGTACAACATCGGCCTGTTCACCGCGCTCAAGCGGTCCGGCTACCGGGGGGTCATCTCCGACCCGACGGACTACGACCCCGGGCTGCTCGCGAAGGACGCGACGAAGCAGGCCCTCGACGGGGTGTACGTCCTGCTGCAGTTCCAGCCCTTCGAGTCGGACAGCCCGGCGATGCGCCAGTTCAAGGAGGACGTGAAGAAGGCTGCGGGTGGTCGCGAGATTCCGTTGAACATGCACATGATGACGGGCTACATGAGCGCCGACCTCTTCCTCTCCATCGCCGCGAAGGCCGGCAAGGACCTCACCGTCGACTCCTTCCAGAAGGCCGCCGACGGCTTCTCCGACACCGGCACGCTCGTCGGCGACCGCGCCCTGCCCAAGGGGAAGAAGGAGAGTTTCGGCTGCGGGGCGCTCGTCCGGCTGAAGAACGGCACGTACGAGGTGGCGGTGCCCTTCAGGTGCTATCCGCCGATCCCCTTCGGCTGAGGGGCGCGACCCGTGGGTGACCTGCTGGGCTTCGTCCTGAGCGGGTTGGTCTCGGGCGCGCTGTACGCGCTGCTCGCGACCGGTCTCGTCCTCTCCTCCGCCGCCTCCGGGCTCTTCAACTTCGCGCACGGTGCCACCGCCTACCTCTGCGCGCTCGCCTTCTACGAGCTCCACTCCGGCTTCGGCTGGCCGGCCGTCCCCACGGCGCTGCTCCTCGTGTGCGTGGCGGCGCCCGGCCTCGGCTGGGCCCTGGACCGGCTGATGTTCCGGAGGCTCGCCAGGGTCGGCGAGACCGCGCAGATCGTCGCCACCATCGGTCTCCTCGTCGCGCTGCCCGCCGCCGGACTGTGGACGGTCGAACTCCTGGAGCGTGCGGGCGCCCCCGTCCAGCCCGCCGAGAACCAGTTCGGCCTGCCCGGCGTCGGCCCCAGCCCCGCCGTCTCCTGGCAGCCGCTCGACGGCGTCGGCATCGACTCCGACCAGCTGATCACCTGGATCGCCACCGCCCTCGCGGCGGTCGCCCTGTGGCTCCTGATGCGGCACACCCGGCTCGGCCTGCGGCTGCGGGCCGCCGTCGACGACCGCACGCTGACCGAGCTGCGCGGCATCAGCGCGGACCGGCTGTCCTCGGTCGCGTGGATGCTGTCGTCCGGCCTCGCCGGCCTCGCCGGAGTCCTCGCCACCCCGCTCCTCGGGCTCTCCGCGCACGACTACACGCTCTTCCTCTTCGTCTCCGCCACCGCCGCCGTCCTCGGCCGCTTCGTCTCCGTGCCGCTCGCCTTCGCGGGCGGCCTCGGCCTCGGCGTGCTCCAGAACCTCGTGGCGGGGTACGCCTCCTTCGCCGACGGCGTCACCGGCTTTCGCACGGCCGTGCCGTTCCTCATCCTCTTCGCCGGCCTCGTCGTCCTGACCCGGCGGCGCCGCGCGGCGGGCACGGCGGCCGCCGACCCGCCGCCGGTCGACTACCTCGCCGGCAAGGGCCCGGGCCGCCGCTGGGGCGCGTGGGCGGCCGCCGCCGTGCTGCTCGGCACGGCCTTCTACACCGTGACCACCCCCTTCTGGAGCGGGATCCTGGCCCAGGGACTGGCCATCGGGCTCGTGTTCATGTCGTTCACGGTGGTCACCGGACTCGGCGCGATGGTCTCGCTGGCCCAGGCCACCTTCGTGACCGGCGCCGCCCTGGTCGCCGGACTGCTGATGAGCCACGGCTGGCCCTTCGCCGCCGCGACGGCGGTCGGCACGGCCGCGGCGGCCCTGCTCGGCGCGGTGGTCGCGCTGCCCGCGCTGCGGCTCGGCGGCCGGTCGCTGGCCCTCGCCACCCTGGCGCTCGCCTTCCTCGCCGACCAGGTGCTGTTCCAGATCGGATGGCTGCGCAACGGCGACACCGGGTGGGAGCTGCCCCGCCCCGCGGCGGGCCCGGTCGACCTGGCCGACGACCGGGCCATGGGACTCGCGCTGGTCCTGCTCAGCGCGGTGCTCGTCGCCCTGCTGACCTGGCTGCGCGGCTCCCGCTGGGGCCGGGCCATGCTCGCGGTCCGCTCCGCCCCCGAGGCCGCCGCCGCCTCGGGCGTGTCCGTGGTCCGCACCAAGCTGCTGCTGTTCACCGTGTCGGCGGGCCTCGCCGGCTTCGGAGGGGTGCTCTACGCCTCGTACAACACCCGTGTCACGGCGACCGACTTCACCGCGATGACGGGCCTGGTCTGGCTGGCGGTCGTGGTCGCGGCGGGGGTGCGCAGGCCGCAGTTCGCGGTCGTCGCCGGGCTGGTCTTCGCCGTGGTCCCGCACCTGATGAGCCAGTACGTGACGGAGTCCGCGCATCTGCCCGTCGTCCTCTTCGGGCTCGCGGGCCTGGCGCTCGCGAACGACCCGGACGGGTACTGCGCCGCGCTGCCGGCGCGCCGGGCGGCCCGGCGCACCGCGGCGGCGGGACCGCCGAGGGCCGCCGCGGCCACCTCGCTGCCGCGGCCGGCGACGGAGGGGGACCCGTACCCCCGTCCGGCGGGCGGAGACCCGCGACCCCGCCCGGCCGAGCCGAGCGCGCTCGAACTGCGGGGCGTCCACGCCGGATACGGCGGCGCGCCCGTGCTGCACGGCGTGGACCTCGCGGTGCGCGCGGGCGAGGTGCTGGTGCTGCTCGGACCCAACGGGGCCGGGAAGTCCACCCTCTGCCGGGTGGCGGCCGGGCTCCTCCGGCCGACCGGAGGTCTCGTACGGGTCGGGGGTGAGGACGCGACCCGTGACGGGCCGGTCGCCCGGGCCCGTCGCGGGGTGCGGCTGGCCCCCGAGGGACGGGGGATCTTCGCCGGGCTCTCCATCGAGGAGAACCTGGCCCTGCACCTCACGGACGCCGGGGACCGCGACGCGGTGTACGCCCGCTTCCCCGCGCTCGCCGCCCGCCGTACCGTCCTCGCCGGGTCCCTCTCGGGCGGCGAGCAGCAGCTCCTCGCCCTCGCCCCGCTGCTCCAGCGCCCGCCGGCCGTCCTCGTCGCCGACGAGCCGTCCCTCGGGCTGGCGCCGCGCGTCGTGGACGAGGTCTTCCGCCTCGTCGCCGAACTCCGGTGCCACGGCACCGCGTTGGTCCTCGTCGAGGAGAAGGCGGCCGAGGTGCTCGGCATCGCCGACACCGTCGCGTACCTCGCACAGGGCGAGATCGCCTGGTCCGGGCCCCGGTCCGAGGTCGACCGGGACCGGCTCGCCGAGGCGTACCTGGGAACGGGAGTCCGCCGATGAGCCACCCTCTGCTCCGGGCCGACGGGATCGACGTCCGCTTCGGCGGCGTCCACGCCCTGCGCGGCGTCACCGTCGCCGTCCGCCCCGGAGAGATCTGCGGTCTCATCGGACCGAACGGCGCGGGCAAGACGACGCTGTTCGACGTGCTGTCCGGGATGCGGCGCCCGGACGCGGGCACGATCGCGTACGACGGGACGGACATCACCCGCCGGCCGCCGGTCTGGCGGGCCCGGCACGGTATCCGCCGCACCTTCCAACGCCAGCAGCTCTTCGGCCAGTTGACCGTGACGGACAACCTGGTCGTGGCCCGGGACTGGCGCGGCGGGGTACGGCCCATGGCACGGAGCCACCGGGAGCGGGCGGCCGGCGTCCTGCACGCGTGCGGACTCGACGCGCTGGCCGGCTCGTACGCGGGCGCGCTGCCCGTCGGACAGGCCCGCATGGTCGAACTGGCCCGCGCGCTCGCCGATCCGCCCCGGGTGCTGCTCCTCGACGAGCCCGCCTCCGGGACGACCGCGGAGGAGCGCCACCGGCTCGCCTCCGTCCTGCGCCGGACGGCCGGGGAGGAGGGCTGCGCGGTGCTGCTCGTCGAGCACGACGTGGCCTTCGTGAGGGAGCTCTGCTCCCGGGTCGTGGTGCTCCACCTCGGCCGGGTGCTCGCCGAGGGGACGCCAGCCGAGGTCGGTGCGGACCCCGCGGTGCGGGACGCGTATCTCGGGACCGGCACCGACTCCGGTCCCGCCTCTTCGGCGGGTGTCGGTGGCGGCTCCTAGGCTGGCCGTGTGACAGGTGACATCCGGCCGCTGGCCGTCTTCGACCTCGACAACACGCTCGCCGCGACCGCCCACCGGCAGCACTTCCTGGAGCGCAGACCCAAGGACTGGGACGGCTTCTTCGCCGCGGCGCCCGACGACCCGCCGCTGGCGGAGGGCCTCGCGCTGTGCCGGTCCGCGGCCGAGGAGTGCGAGGTGGTGTACCTGACGGGCCGTCCGGAGCGCTTCCGGCGCGACACCCTGGACTGGCTGGCCGAGCAGGGGCTCCCCGAGGGGTCGCTCCACATGCGGCGGCACCGCGACTTCCGGCCCGCGCGGGTCACCAAGGTGGAGATCCTGCGGCGGCTCGGCTCCGGCCGGGAGGTCCGGATGCTGGTCGACGACGACGAGCAGGTCTGCGACGCCGCCGAGGAGGCGGGCTTCCCGGTCGTCCGCGCCCGCTGGGCGACCCCCTCCGAGGCTCTGAGGGAGGCCCAGGAGCGCGAGGGCAGGACCTGACCGCCGGCACGCGCGTGCCGGCGGGCGTACGACAGGGTGAGGCGCCGTCGTGCCGGTGAGGCGGCGTCGTACGGGTCAGGTGCCGTCGTACGGGTCAGCTGCCGTCGTACGGGTGAGGCGGCGTCGTACGGTTCACATGCTGTCGTACGGGGTCAGGCGCCGTCGTCCAGCCGGAAGCCGACCTTCAGGCCGACCTGGTAGTGCTCGATCCGCCCGTCGACCAGATGCCCGCGCACCTGGGTGACCTCGAACCAGTCGAGGCCGCGGAGCGTCTGCGAGGCGCGTTCGATGCCGTTGCGGATGGCCTGGTCGACGCCCTCGGTGGACGTGCCGACGATCTCGGTGACGCGGTAGGTGTGGTTCGACATGGGAGCCGGACTCCTCTCGGTGCCCTCGGTGGGTTCCCTCCACCGTGCCCCAGGGCGCGGCCCCGCGCGACACGACGCGGACGGTCCCGACCCCTTCGCCCGTACCCCTGGGTAACCGCGCCGCTCGCCCCGCCCGCTCCGGGAGCGGGGTGGTCCAGGACTTGACCACTCGGTTGGTCCAGACCAGAATCCAGGCCACATACCCGCGCGAACACCCCGTTCGGTCCCCCCACACGTCGGGTCAGCCCCATGCCGCACCGCCGTGTGCTGAACCGAAGGTGACCTCCGTGAAGAACCGCTTGCTCGCCTGTCCGCTGGCTGCCGCCACCGCGCTCGCCCTCGCGGGCTGCGGGCTGTTGCCCGGGGCCGGGGGCCAGACCCGCACGGTCGACATCTGGCTCATGCGGGACAGCGTCAGCGACGACTTCCTGAACCGCTTCACCGAGGCGTACGAGGACGAGCACGACGACGTCGAGCTCAACGTCACCATCCAGGACTGGACCGGCATCGGCAAGAAGGTCACCGAGGCCATCAAGGGCGGCGGCGGCCCGGACCTCATCGAGGTAGGCAACACCCAGGTCGCCCAGTACGCCGACACCGACCGGCTCTTCGACCTCACCCTGGAGTCCGTCCGCGACCTCGGCGGCGAGGACTGGCTGCCCGGTCTCGCCGAGCCCGGCAGCGTCGGCGGCTCGCAGTACGGCATCCCCTGGTACGCCGCCAACCGCATCGTGATCTACAACAAGGACCTCTTCGCCGCGGCCGGCGTGGACGGGCCGCCCGCCACGCGCGCGGAGTGGCTCGACGTCACCGAGAAGCTCAACCGGCAGGGCTCCCAGGGCATCTACCTGGCCGGCCAGGACTGGTACACCCTCGCCGGATTCATCTGGGACGAGGGCGGGGAGCTCGCCGTCGACGAGGGCGGCGTGTGGACCGGCACCCTCGACAGCCCCGCGGCCCTGCGCGGCATGGAGTTCTACAAGGAACTCCAGTCCCTCGGCTCCGGACCGAAGGACGCGGACGAGCAGAACCCGCCCCAGGCCGAGGTCTTCGCCCGCGGCGACGTCGCCCAGATCGTCGCCGTGCCCAGCGCCGTCGCCGCCATCCTCAAGGCCAACCCCGCCCTGGAGGGCAAGCTCGGTTACTTCCCCATCCCCGGCAAGAAGGCCGGCACCCCCGGCGCGGTCTTCACCGGCGGCTCCGACCTGATCATCCCGGAGAACGCCCCCGACCGCGCCGCCGCCCTCGACGTCGTCAAGGCGCTGGCGGGCGAGAAGTGGCAGACGGAACTCGCCCGGGCGATGGGCTACGTGCCCAACAAGAAGGGCCTCGCCTCGGTCGTCTCCGGCCAGGAGGCCACCGCCGCCATGGCCGCCGGCGCCGCCAACGGCCGCGCCACCCCCAACTCCCCGCAGTGGGCCGACGTCGAGGGCGACAACCCCATCAAGCCCTACATGACCGCCGTCCTGGAGGGTGAGGACGCCAGGAAGGCGGCCCGCACCGCCTCGACGGCCATCACCGACACCCTGGCCGAGTAGACCGCCGCGGCGCCCCTCGGGCGGGGGCGCCGCGGAGCATTCAGCCGTCCCACACCCGCGATCCCCCGGCCGGTCATGTCGAATCCAGCCGACGGCGGAAGAAACGAGGTGCCGGCCCGCACCGCTCGCGGACCGGCGCCGACCCTTCACCTTCCGTACGCCGGAGGAGACCGCCATGTCCGCACCCTCGCCCGTGCTCGCCGACTCCGCCGCACCTTCCGTCCCCGCACCTTCCGTCCCCGCACCGGCCGTCCCCGCACCGGCCGTCCCCGTGCCGGCCGGCATCGAGCCCGTCGCCCTCCCCGCGCGGCCCGGCCCGGCCGGCGGAGCGCGGCCCGGCCCCCGCTACCTCGTGGGGCTCGCCCGCGACCAGGAGGACGTCCGGGCCGCCCAGCGCCTGCGCCACCTGGTCTTCGCCGGCGAGATGGGCGCCCGCCTGGACGGACCCGAACCGGGCCTCGACAGCGACGCCTTCGACGCCTACTGCGACCACCTCCTGGTCCGCGAGGAGTCCACCGGCGAGGTCGTCGGCACCTACCGGATCCTGCCGCCCGAGCGGGCCGCCGTCGCCGGCCGCCTCTACTCCGAGACCGAGTTCGACCTCACCCGGCTCGCGCCCGTCCGGCACGACCTCGTCGAGGTCGGCCGCTCCTGCGTCCACCCCGCCCACCGCGACGGCGCCGTCATCGCCCTCATCTGGGCCGGTCTCGCCCGCTACATGACCCGCACCGGCCACGAGTGGCTGGCCGGCTGCTGCTCGATCCCGCTCGCCGACGGCGGCGGGCTGGCCGCCGCCACCTGGGACACCGTCAAGGCGAAGCACCTCGCCCCCGAGGAGTACTGGGTCGCCCCGCACCGGCTGTGGAACGCCGACGGCGTCCGCCGCCCCGAGGGCCGCACCGAGCTGCCCGCCCTGCTCCGCGGCTACATCCGGCTCGGCGCCTGGGTCTGCGGCGCCCCCGCCCACGACCCCGACTTCGGCGTCGCCGACCTCTACGTGCTGCTGTCGCTGCGCCGGACCAACCCCCGCTACCTGCGCCACTTCCTCTCGCTGGTCCCGGCGTCGTGATCCGCGCGGTCCCGCCCCCCTCACCGTGGCTGCCCACGGCGCCGTGCACCCCGGGCCGCCACTGCGCGGCCCACCCGGACCCCGCCCCGGCCCCCGGGACCGCCCCCGCCGCCTTCCGGCCCGCCCCCGCCCCGCTGGCC
>NZ_JOGX01000090.1 GCF_000719555.1 Streptomyces sp. NRRL F-5727 | reverse complement strand
GGGAGTGGGGGTGCGGTCTGGGGCGGGTGCGGGAGTCGGGGCCGGCTTCGGGGATCGCTGGTGCGGGCGCTTCGGGGGTGCCGCCCTGTCCCGGGACGGCTTGTGGCAGAAGACCGTGTGGGTGAAGACGCGGCCGTCGGGGGTGCGGACGACCGTGCGGCGCAGGTAGCCGTGGGCCTCCAGGGCGTTCAGTGCACGGGACACGGTCGTCCTGCCGAAGTGGAGCTTCTCGGCGAGGGTCCGGATGTCCACGCGGGTGCCCTCGGGCTGCGAGGCGATGTAGCAGGCGATGGCGATGGCCGCGCCGCCGAGTGCCTCGTGCTGGATGAGGGCGTTGTCGAGGACCGTGAAGTTGCGGGTGAGGCGGGTCCGCTCGTGGCACACTCCGCCGGAAGTACGCTGGGAAGAGTGGTTCTTGGCGGGTGGGCGGGGCGTGGGGCGCTGTCGCCGACTACGCTGTCGGGTATCCATCGGGAAGGTTTGGCTTCCTGCTTGGTAGGCCCTCGCATCGGGACGGCAATCCCGGCGGGGGCCGACGCATTTCTGCGCTCGGATGTCGTGTCGCCGAGCGTAGTCCAGCCAATCCCCCTCTAAACGCCATCAGTTGGCATATTCACTCGCGTGAGTGACCGCGCTCCCACGCGCCCGCGCGAGGGTGGGTGGGTGGGAGTTCTTCCGCTCGGTTCTTTGGCTTTTTGCCGCCCGCGCCACCGGCGCCCGGTCGGCCGGGCGCCGGTGGGACGGGACGACGGCGCACCCCGTCCGCAGCGGGATCGGATGGCTCAGGAGGCTGTCGGCGCGATCTCGCCGGCGAAGACGATGACCTGGTCGATGAGGCTGCGCCGCAGGTGGACGACGTCTGTTCCCGCCAGGCGGGGGCCTCCGTCCGGCGTGGTGAAGACCCACTTGTACCGGGCCCACTCGTCGGGCATGTCCACCGCCGAGCAGCGCACCATGGTGCCGGTCCCCGCCGGGTGGCGCCGGATGTCCAGCACGAACCGCTCGACCGCCGCGATTCCCTCGCTGCGGCCCAGCGGTCCCCAGAAGACCACGTCGGAGGTCAGGGCCTGGGAGAGCAGGACAGGCACAGAGCTCTCGTCCGAGGCGTTGAACGCGGAGATGAACGTGTCGATCGCGGCGCGTGCGGTCTCTTCCTGCATGTCCCAGTAATACCCCAGCCGTTGCGCGTGCGTTCGTTCCGCCTAGAGGTCGAGCTCCGCCCACACCGTCTTGCGGGGTACGGGGCCCGGTGTGGTGCCCCAGCGGTCCGCCAGGGCCTCGACCAGCAACAGTCCGCGCCCGGCGCGGGGTTCGGGGAGGTCGTCGCCTCGCGTGTCGCTGACCTCGATCCGCAGGAGGCCCGGGTGGGCGCACAGGGCGAGGCGGAAGTCGCGGCCGGCCACGCGGCCGTGCGTCGCCGCGTTCGTCGTCAGCTCGGCGATGATCTGCGCGGCCGCCTCGGTGACGGCGTACGGGAGGCCCCGCCGCGGCCGCAGCCACTCGACGGCCAGGAGGCGGGCGAGGCGTACCCCGCGCGGCGTCGGGGAGAGCTGGATGTCGAACTGGTCGGTGGTGGGAGTGAGTTGGAGCGTCGGGATCTCTTCGGTCATGTCACCGAGCGTGTCCGTCTGCGGCTACCGTGAATAGTCACCTCGCCGATACGTAGGGTGACTGTCCGGGGCTTGTCCACTGCTGTCCGGTCTGTCGGGGACCCCGTGGCGGGTAGGGGAACGCGGACGGACGGGACACGTGGAGGGGTGCGGGATGTCGGCGGAGGAAAGCGGCTGGGAAGTCGATCCGGACGACGAGTGGGGCGTCGCCGTCGTCGCCACCGTGGGTCGCCAACTGCGGTTGCGCCGCGAGGCGGTGGGGATGAGCGCGGCGGATTTCGGGGTGGCGCTCGGTTACGGCGAGGACCTCGTCTACAAGATCGAGGGCGGGAAGCGGATCCCCCGCCCCGAGTACCTGGACAAGGCGGACGAGGTCCTGCGGGCGGACGGGCTGCTGTCGGCGATGAAGGACGACGTGGCGAAGGTCCGCTACCCGAAGAAGGTGCGTGAGCTGGCGACGCTGGAGGCGAAGGCGGTCGAGATGCAGCTGTACGAGCCGCTGAACGTGCATGGCCTGTTGCAGACGCCCGAGTACGCGCGCGGGCTGTTGATGATGCGGCGTCCGTCGTACACGCAGGACGAGGTGGAGCGCTACATGGCGGCGAGGGTCGCCCGCAAGTCGGTGTTCGACCGGGATCCGGCGCCCGAGCTGAGTTTCGTCCTGGAGGAGTGGACGCTCCGGCGTCCCCTGGGAGGGCGGACGGTGCTCCGGCGCCAGCTCGAACACCTCCTGGAGGTGGCGCGGTGGCGGCAGGTCGAGCTGCAGGTGATGCCCATGCGCCGCGAGGAACACGCGGGCCTCGCCGGAGGCATCGAGGTGCTGAAGTTCGAGGACGGGACGGCGGTCGGCCGGTCGCCCGCGGTTGCGGGCGGACGGCCCGTGACCGACCTTCGGCAGCTCCGTATTCTGGAGCTGCGCTACGGGATCATTCGGACGCAGGCCCTCACTCCCGGTGAGTCCGCCGCCGTCATCGAGCAACTGCTAGGAGAGACATGACGCGCAGCACCTCGCCAGGGGATGTCTCTGATCTGGTCTGGTTCAAGAGCTCGTACAGCAGCAGCAGCGAAGGCGACTCGTGCGTCGAGGTCGCCTGGCGTAAGAGCAGCTACAGCGGCGGGCCCGATGGCGACACCTGCGTCGAGGTCGCCGCAACCCCCGCCGCCGTCCACGTCCGTGACTCCAAGGTCGCCGACGGCCCCCTGCTGGTGCTCTCGCCGGAGGCGTGGCGCGGGTTCGTCGGGTTCACAGGGACGCACAGCTAGCGCTCACGGTGCTGACAGGGCCGGTCCCTAGGGTCCTCGGCCATGAGCGAAGAGCAGAAGCACAGGCGTGACCTCTCGCGGCGGCGGGTGCTCGTCCTGAGGGGCGGGGCCGTCGTCGCGGCGGGGATCGGTGCCGAGGTGGTCGGTACCGCCTCGGCCGGGAGCGGGACGGACGGCGCCGTCGCCGAGGGGTGTTACCGGCTCACCTCCGAGACGACCGAGGGGCCGTACTACATCGACGCGGACAAGATCCGGAAGGACATCACCGAGGGCAAGGCGGGGATTCCCCGCACCCTCCGCCTCAAAGTGATCGACGCGGAGAGCTGCAAGCCGCTGAAGGGCGTCGCCGTCGACATCTGACACTGCGACGCGCAGGGGATCTACTCCGGGTACGAGAGCGTCGGTATCGGGGGCGGTGGCGGAGGGGGTACGCCTCCGAGCGGTGAGCCGCCGATGGGCGCGCCGCCCTCCGGCACGCCCACCGGAGGTCCCAGCGGTGGCGGTGGCGGTGGCGGTCACGAGGCGCCCACCGACGAGACCCGCTACCTGCGCGGGGACGCAGCTCACCGGCAGCAACGGGGTCGTCGAGTTCACGACCGTCTTCCCCGGGTGGTACCGGGGGCGGTGCGTGCACATCCACACCAAGGTGCACGTGGGCGGGACGATGACCTCCTCCGGGTACGAGGGCGGGAGCACCTGCCACACCGGGCACTTGTCCTTCCGGGAGGACGCCGTGCTCGACGCGGCGGCGGTGGCGCCGTACTCCACCAGCACCACCGAGCGGACCACCCTCGACCAGGACGCGGTCTACCCGGGCAACGGCGCCGAGGGCGGCCTGCTCACCTCAGGTACAAGAAGAGGCGGATCGCGGACGGGTGGTCGCCACTCTCACGACGGGCGTCGACCCGGACGCCACCCACACCGGGACCGACGGCTGAGTCGCCGGCGGGCGCGCGCCTTCGGGAGCGTGCCCGTTCGCGTCGCAGCTCGCCGCCGTCGAGCCGTCGTATCGCCCCCCGCTGCCGGGGCCTTGATCGGCAACGCCTACCGTTACGCGGTCCTTTCCGCGAGGGCGGTTCTCCCGCAGACCGGTGTCCGGCTGTGGCCGCCGCCCGTCTTATCAGGAGTCGTTCTTGAGACTACGTACGGCACTCGGCAGCGTCGGGGCTCTCCTCGGCAGCCTCGCCGCCACCCTCGTCCTCGGGGCGCCGGCCGCGCAGGCCGACACAGTGGACCCCGGCAGCGCGCCCCCGATCCGCTTCATCAGCTTCAACATGTGCGGCAGCGGCACCATGTGCGAGTGGGCTGCCGGCTACACGAACCAGGCCAAGTACGACGCGGTCCTCAAGGAGACCGAGGCGGCCGATCCGGGCACCGCGACCGGCTGGAACGCGGATCAGATCTTCCTTCAGGAAATCTGCCGGTACCAGTACGACACCCTTGCCGCGAAGCTTTCTCCCAAGGGCTTCTCGGGTCATTACGTCACGACCGAGAACTTCGGGGTCACGCCCGAAGGGCAGTGCAAGAAGCCCGCTTCGGACACCGTGAGCATTCAGGGGCCGGCCAGCGTAGGTGACTACGGCATGGCCGTCTTCGTCAAGGGTGACGCCCTCGCCCACGCGGATCTCGAACTGGGCACGTACCACGAGGGCAAGGCCGACGAGGAGGCCATCAAGTCCCCCTGCCTCAAGGCGTACACCCAGGGCCGCCCCACCTGGGCCTGTTCCGTCCACCTGGACTGGGACTCGGCAACCCATGCAGGCCGTGAGCAGCAGGCCCGGAAGCTGGCCCAGCAGGCTGATCTGTGGCAGGCACAGGGCGTCCCGGTCTCCCTCGGTGGCGACTTCAACGCCACGCCCGGGCCCGCTTCCGTCGAGAAATGCGAGCCGGTGCCCTTGAAGGGCTGGGGGATGATATGCACCGGCAACGCGGTGACCGCCGCGTTCTACGAGCCGGCTGTCGGTAATCGTCTGGGCTACGGAAACGGTGCGTTCCTGGAGGTCGACGAGACCGACAAGGAATCCTTCAGCATCCAGGACTTCCCGACCGACTGCCTCGCCAGAGGAGCGACGCGCTGTCGCAGCGGTGCGCCCACCTTCGGCCAGACTGCCCGAAAGCTCGACTACGTCTTCCTCTCCTCCCGGCACTTCAAGGACGTCAAGGCCGACGCTCTGCCCCGGGTCTCGAACGCCACCGACCACAACATGGTCCGCGGCGCCGCGGCCTGGGCCGACTGCGGCACGGAATGCGCCACCGACGGCCTTTTCCGCCGTGACACGAACGGTGTCCTCCGCCGCTACGCCGGCCGAGCCAATGGCACGCTGAGCGGGTCCACCGAGGTCGGCGTCGGCTGGGGGTCGATGAGCAACATCACCCGGGACGGCACCACGCTCGTCGCCAGCGACACCGACGGCAAGCTGTGGCGTTATCCGGCCGCCGTCACCGCGGCCGACCCGGTCACCGACACGTACTCCGGATCCACCCGCATACCGGCCGGCACCGGCGGTTGGCAGGCCATGGACGTCCTGCTCGCCCCCGGTGACTTCGACGGCGACGGCAAGACCGACCTCATCGCCCGGGAGAAGAGCACCGGTGTCCTCTGGCTGTACCCCGGCAACGGCGCCGACGGCTACGGAACCCGTAAGAGCATCGGCACCGGCTGGGGGATGTTCGACGTCCTGCTCGCGCCCGGCGACTTCAATGGTGACGGAAAGGCCGACCTGATCGGGCGTACTCCCAGCGGCGATCTGTGGTTCTACAAGGGTGACGGTGCGGGGTCCTACGCTCCCCGCGTCCAGATCGGCGTCGACTGGGAGCGGTACAGCGCTCTCGCCGCCCCCGGCGACATCAACGGCGACGGCAAGGCCGACCTGATCGGGCGGGACGGCGTCAACGACCTGTACCTGTACAAGGGCAACGGCGCCGGCTCCTACGCGCCGGCCGTCAAGGTCGGCTACGACTACCCGGACGGTGAGCTGCTCTTCTGAGCCCTCGGTCCCCGCGCACCTGACGAAATTCGCCCGCCCCGTCACACCGACGGGGCGGGCTCCGTCATCCCGGTGTACGGCCCCTCCCGGGGCCCGCGGTCTGAGGAGTCCCGATGTCCACCACCGCCACCGTCGTCACCGCCGTCGCCGCCGTCATGGCCGGGTTCTCGGGAGCCTCGGTGCTCGCCCGGGCGAGGTTCGTCGTCGAGCCGCTCGCCGCGTACGGGGTGCCGGAGTCGATCTGGAAGCTGCTCGGGGTGCTGAAGCTGGCCGGGGCGGCGGGGCTGGTCGTCGGGTTCTTCGTGCCGGTGGTCGGGACGCTCGCCGCGATCGGGCTGGTCCTGTACTTCGCCGGGGCGGTGATCACCGTGGCCCGGGCGCGGGCCTACGGGCACGTGCCGTTCCCGCTGGTCTACATGGCCCCCGCCGTGGCCGCGCTGGCCCTCGCGTAACCTCCCCCGGTGACGAGAACCAGTACCACTCATACGACAAGCCGATGGCGTTCGCGCGCCGCCGCCGCGATGGTGTCGGCGCTCGGCCTCCTCGGCCTCACCCTGACGGCGGCCCCGCCGGCCGCCGCCGCTACCCCGGTCGCGCCCATGGACGCCACGCAGATGCGGCTCACCGCGAGCGGCTTCACCGAGCGCTGGGCCGCGATCGACGCCCTGGAGAGCTCGGGCAAGGTCACCAGCTTCCCCGGCCGGACCGCGCTCTCCCCGCTCTTCGACCCGGGCGTCACCAGTGGTGTCACCGGCGTCTCCGGGCTCTGCCACACCAGCTACCTCAACACCGCCTACAGCATCGGCGGTTTCTGCTGGAACAAGGAAGACGACATCTCCAGCACGTGGACGCCGCAGGGCTTCACCGGCTCCCACGACGCCCAGCCCACCGGCACCTGGGACGGCAAGTACCTCTACATCGCCTCCTGGCACAACGCGGACGACACCCAGGCCCGCATCACCGTCGTCAACAACAGCAGCCCGAGCGTCGCGCCGGTCTACCACCGCATCCTGCTCGTGGACCCGCACGGCTCCGGTGACACCGCCGGCTTCCGGGCCGTGGGCGACAAGAACAGCCCCGCCCTCCCGCATCCGGGAGGCCACGCCGACGGCGTCTCCTGGTACGGCAACAAGCTCTTCGTCTCCACCGGGCACCAGATCCAGGTCTACGACCTGCGCCACCTGTGGAAGACGACCCGCGGCGACACCCCCACGAAGGTCGGCGTCGTCGACGGCACCGCGTACTCCGGGGACCACGACTGGGCCCTGCCGATGATCGGCATGTACTCCAACGCGGCCTACGGCGCCGCCTGCACCGACACCGCGCCGTGCCTGACCTCGCTCAGCCTCGACCGCACGGGCACCGACAGCCTGGTCACCTCCGAGTTCGGGGCGACGGGCGGCCGTCCCCTCGTCCGCTGGCCGCTCAACGCCACCGACGCGCTCCTCGACACCGACGGCGCCAACAACTACACCGGCTCGGTGACGGCGAGCGCCGCGTACCGCGTGCCCGTCTGGAAGGTGCAGGGCGCGGCGACCGACGGCACGTACTACTACTTCAGCGGCGTCTGCCCGGAGTACGCGGGCGCGCAGACCTCCGACGACCCGTACTGCATCCACCGCGCCAAGCTCGGCGAGGCGCCGCACGTCCTCACCAAGGCGCCGCCGCTCACCCAGAACCTCTCCTGGTCCCCGGCGGTGCACCGGCTGTGGGGAGTCAACGAACGGGCGAACTACTCGGGGCCGGGCAAGCGGGTCGTCTTCACCCTGAACCCGCCGTACAGCTAGGACGGACCGCGTACGGCGAAGGCCGCCGGCCCCGAAGAACAGGGGCGGCGGCCTTCGCTCGCGTACGGGCGGACGTCAGTCCTTCTTCGGGTCCTCCAGGCGCGGGAAGAGCACCGCGCCCTTCGTCACCGTCGCACCGGCCGGCAGCTGGCCCCAGCGGGCCGCGTCCTGCACCGGCTGGGCGGCCAGCGCGCCGAGCACGGGCTCGGCGCCGAGGGAGTCCCACAGCTTCTGGGACGACTCCGGCATGACCGGGTTGAGCAGGACGGCGGCGGCGCGGAGCGACTCGGCGGCCGTGTAGAGGATCGTCGCCAGGCGGGCGCGGCCCTCCGGCGACTCGTCCTTGGCGACCTTCCACGGCTCCTGCTCCGTGATGTACCCGTTGACCTGCTTCACGAAGTCGAAGACCGCCAGGATGCCGCCCTGGAAGTCCAGCTCCTCGCCGATCTTGGCGTCGGCGGTCGCGACCGCCTTCGCCAGGCCCTCCTGGACCGCCTTCTCGGCGTCGCCGTCGGCCGTCGAGGCCGGCAGCTCGCCGCCGAAGTACTTGCCGACCATCGCCGCCACGCGGGAGGCGAGGTTGCCGTAGTCGTTGGCCAGCTCGGAGGTGTAGCGGGCGGAGAAGTCCTCCCACGAGAACGAGCCGTCCTGGCCGAACGCGATCGCGCGGAGGAAGTACCAGCGGTACGCGTCCACGCCGAAGTGCGAGGTCAGGTCCTGCGGCTTGATGCCGGTCAGGTTCGACTTCGACATCTTCTCGCCGCCGACCATCAGCCAGCCGTTCGCGGCGACCTTGCCCGGGACCGGGAGGCCCTGCGCCATCAGCATGGCCGGCCAGATCACCGCGTGGAAGCGGAGGATGTCCTTGCCGATCAGGTGGACGTTCGCGGGGAAGGTCTCCTCGAACTTCTCCGGGTTCTCGTTGTAGCCGACCGCTGTCGCGTAGTTCAGCAGCGCGTCGATCCACACGTAGATCACGTGCTCGTCGTCCCACGGGACCGGGATGCCCCAGTCGAAGGTCGAGCGCGAGATGGAGAGGTCCTCAAGGCCCTGCTTGACGAAGTTCAGAACCTCGTTGCGGGCGGACTCCGGCTGGATGAAGCCCGGGTTCGCCTCGTAGAACTCGAGCAGCTTCGGGCCGTACTCGCTCAGCTTGAAGAAGTAGTTCTCCTCCTTGAGGATCTCCACCGGCTTCTTGTGGACGGGGCACAGCTTGGTGCCGTCCTCCGCCTCGATGAGATCGCCCGGGAGCTTGAACTCCTCACAGCCGACGCAGTACGGGCCCTCGTAGCCGCCCTTGTAGATCTCGCCCTTGTCGTACAGGTCCTGCACGAACTCCTGGACGCGGTCTGTGTGACGCTTCTGCGTGGTGCGGATGAAGTCGTCGTTCGCGATGTTCAGGTGCTCCCAGAGGGGCTTCCACGCCTCCTCGACGAGCTTGTCGCACCAGGCCTGGGGCGTGACGTCGTTCGCCTCGGCCGTGCGCATGATCTTCTGACCGTGCTCGTCCGTGCCGGTGAGGTACCACACCTTCTCGCCGCGCTGACGGTGCCAGCGCGTGAGCACGTCGCCTGCGACGGTCGTGTAGGCGTGGCCCAGGTGAGGAGCGTCGTTGACGTAGTAGATGGGGGTCGTGACGTAGAACGCCTTCGCCCCCTGCTTCTCGGATCCAGTGGCCGCCATGGTCGAAATCCTAACGGCCTTACGAAGATCGACTCACATCGATAAGAGCAGGGGGCGGGGCGGGGTGGGGCGTGGGAGGGGCGGGGTGGGGCGCGGTGATCAGAGAGTGAGACCGGTGAGGATCCCCCGGTAGAAGTCCTCGTGCGGGGTCTCGACCGGGGTCGGGCCCGCGAAGTGCGTCGCCGTACGGTCGGCGGTGAGCTTCCGCAGGTAGTCGAAGCCCTTGCCGTCCTCCTCGCCCCAGGCGGTGAAGCGCCAGTGGACGGGGCGCCCGGCGGCCTCGGCCAGGGCCTGGTTCGCGGCGGTACGGGACTCGGGGGCGCCGTCCGTCTGGAAGATCACCAGCGCCGGGCGGGCCGGGTCCGCCTTCTCGTGGTGGGCCAGGACCTCCTCGACGGCGCGGTGGTAGTTCGTCCGGCCGAGCCGGCCGAGACCGGCGTTGATCTCGTCGACGCGGGTGGGGGTGAGGTCGGCGGGGGTGAGGTCGACGACCCCGTCGACGTCGGTCGAGAAGAACACGGTCGTGACCGTCGCGTCCTCGTCCAGGTGCGCGGCCAGCGCCACGGCCTGCTCGGCGAGCCGCTGCACGGACCCGTCCTTGAAGTACCCGCGCATCGACCCGGACCGGTCGACCACGAGGTACACCCGGGCGCGGGCCGTGTCGAGGCCCTCGCCCCGCAGCACGTCCCCGGCGGCGCGGTACGCCTCCGCGAGGTGCGGCGCGAGGTCCTCGCGGACGGCGGCGGTGCCGGTGCCGGCGGCAGGCTCCGCCCCGGTCGGCTCGGCGTCCGCCGTGGGCTCCGCTTCGGCGGCGGCGGGAGCAGCCTCGGTGTCGGCCTCCGGCGCCGTCTCGGTCGGCTCGGCGTCCGCCGGGGCGGTCTCGGCCTCGGCCGCCGGCTCGACCTCGGCGGCGGGCTCCGGGTCCGTGTCGGTCTCCGCCGTCGGCTGCGCTTCCGGCGCCGCCTCAGCGGTGGGTGCGGTGTCGGTTTCGGCCTCCGGCGCCGCCTCAGCGGCGTCCGCCTCCGGGGTCGACTCCGTCTCGGCGACCGGTGCCGCCTCGGCCTCCGGCGTCGCGACGGCGGCGTCCGAGTCCGACGCGTCGGCGTCGGTGGTCGCCTCCGGCGTGACCGGAGCCGCTTCGCTCGCCTCGGCGGTGGGCGTCGTGGTGTCGGTGTCGGTGTCGGCCTCCGGCTCGACCGCCTCGGCAGCGTCCGCGGGTGCCGTGTCGGCCGCGGCGTCGGTGGCCGTCTCCGGTGCCGGCTCCGTGTCGGCGGTCGTCTCGGCGACCGGTGCCGCCTCGCTCGCCTCGGCGGTGAGCTCCGGGTCCGTGTCGGCCTCGGCCGTCGGCTGCGCCTCCGGCGCGGCCTCAGCGGTGAGTGCGGTGTCGGTGTCGGCCTCCGGCTCGACCGCCGTGGGGGCGTCCGCCGGTGCCACGTCGGGCTCCGACGCGTCCGCGTCGGTCGTGGCGGCGGTGGCCGCCTCCGGCGCCGGCTCCGTGTCGGTGGTCACCTCGGCAACCGGTGCCGCCTCGGCCTCGGTCGGCGCCTCGGCCTGAGCGTCGGCCTCCGCCGTCTCGGTCTCGGCCTGCGCCGTGGCCCCGGCCTCAGCGTCCGCCGTCTCCGGCGCGGCCGCCTCGGTCTCAGCCGTCGGCTCCGGTGCCTCGGCCTGAGCGTCGGCCGCCTGGGCCTGGGCCTCCGCCGTCGGCTCCGCCGCCTCGGCCTCGGCCTCCGCCGCGTCGGCCTCCGCCGCGTCGGCTTCCGCCGCGTCGGCCTTCGCCGCGTCGGCCTCCGCCGTCTCCGGCTCGGCCTGCGCCGTGGCCTCCGCCTCAGCGTCCGCCGTCTCCGGCGCGGCCGCCTCGGTCTCAGCCGTCGGCTCCGGCGCCTCGGCCTGAGCGTCGGCCGCCTGGTCCTGGGCCTCAGCCGTCGGCTCCGCCGCCTCGGGCTCCGCCGCCTCGGCCTCCGCCGTCTCGGGCTCCGCCGTCTCGGGCTCGGCCTGCGCCTGGGTCTCCGCCTCAGCGTCCGCCGTCGGCGCGGCCGCCTCGGTCTCGGGCTCAGCCGCCGTCTCCGCAGGCGGCTGCTGGACCGACGTGCGGGCCTTCGGGATCTGGGGGTTGTCGAAGGCGGCTGCCACCAGGTCGTCGGCGGCCTTCTGGGCGGCCGTGGCCGGGGGCTTGACGTCGGCCTCGGGCTCCGGGGTGGGCTCCGGGGTGGGGGTCGCGGCCCGGGTGGGTTCGGGTTCGCGGGACTGGGGCGGGACGGAAGGGGTCGCGGGATCTTCGCGGTCGCGGCCGAATACCTTGCGCAGCAAGCTCCGAATACCCATGGGCGAACCCTTTCGCATGAGTTGGATGCGGTATGCGTCCTTCATCCCTGGCCAGGGCGGACACGTAAGGTTAGCGGCCGCGTCCTCCGGTTCCGTGGACCCCGTCGGTCACGGTTGCCGTGCATTCATCCGGCGTTCACTCCGCCGCCGTCCCCGTGCAGATGTGCGCACATACCGTCACGGCCGAACGGATTCCCGACACCATGTCGGCGCAGTGCTGCGCCGGAGGAGGACGAAGTGCGCAAACTGCTGCCGCTGCTCGGCACCCACTCGCACGCGGGCGGTCGTTCCGCTCTCACCTGCCGGTTCCGCTGCGGCGACGCCTGCTTCCAGGAGGTGCCGAACACCAGCGACAACGAGTACGTCGGCGACGTCATAGCCGGTGTGCTGTCCCGCCGTTCCGCGCTCCGCGCCGCCGCCGTCGTGACCGTCGCCTCCGCCGCCGGCGGGGCGGTCGTGCTCGGGGGAGCCCCGGAGGCGCAGGCGCACCCCGGGCACGGGCACAAGCCGGCCGACGGCGCCCGCGGCCTCCGCTTCGCGCCGGTCGCGCCGAACACCGCCGACCAGGTCACCGTCCCGTCCGGTTACGGGCAGAACGTCGTCATCCGGTGGGGCGAGCCGATCCTCCGCGGCGCCCCCGCCTTCGACGCCGAGAACCAGACCGCCGAGGCGCAGGCCGGGCAGTTCGGGTACAACAACGACTTCCTCTCCCTGCTGCCGCTGCGCGGGGAGTACGGCAAGCAGGTGCTCGTCGCCAACCACGAGTACACCGACGAAGTGCTGATGTTCCGCGGCTACGACGCCGAGAACCCGACCCGCGAGCAGGTCGAGATCGCCTGGGCCGCGCACGGCCTGTCCGTCGTCGTCGTGCAGGAGGAGCGCCGTACCGGCAAGCTCACCCCGGTCTCCCGGCACTACCTGAACCGCCGCCTCCACACCACCAGCGAGTTCGAGCTGACCGGGCCCGCCGCCGGCTCCGCGCTGGTGAGGACCTCCGCCGACCCGGAGGGGCGTACCGTCCTCGGCACGCTCAACAACTGCGCGGGCGGCACCACCCCGTGGGGCACCACGCTCCACGGCGAGGAGAACTTCAACCAGTACTTCGCCAACGGCTCGTCCGAGACGGACAAGCGGTACGGCATGGTCGCCGGCGCCTCCGAGCGCAAGTGGGAGCGGTTCGACAAGCGCTTCGACCTCGCGCAGGAGCCGAACGAGTCCCACCGCTTCGGCTGGGTCGTCGAGCTCGACCCGTACGACCCGCAGTCCACGCCCCGCAAGCGCACCGCGCTCGGCCGCTTCAAGCACGAGGCCGCGCAGCCGCGCCTGACCGCCGACGGCCGTCCGGTCGTCTACATGGGCGACGACGAGCGGTTCGACTACTTCTACAAGTTCGTGTCGTCGAAGCGGATGATGAAGGGCTCGTCGCGGCGGGCGCGCGAGCACAACCTCACGCTGCTCGACGAGGGCACGCTGTACGTCGCCAAGCTGACCGGCGACTCGCCGGCCGCCGAGATCGACGGCACCGGCAAGCTCCCGAACGACGGCGAGTTCGACGGTTCCGGCACCTGGATCCCGCTGGCCACGGCCGGCCCCGACGGCGCCGTCTCCCACGTGCCGGGCATGACCGCCGAGGAGGTCTTCGTCTTCACGCGCCTCGCCGGTGACAAGGTCGGCGCGACGAAGATGGACCGCCCCGAGGACGTCGAGCCCTCGCCCCGCACCGGCCGCGTCTACGTCGCCCTCACCAACAACAAGGACCGCGGCAAGGCCGGCAAGGCCCCGGCCGACGAGGCCAACCCGCGCAACGCCAACAAGCACGGGCAGGTCCTGGAGCTGGCCGAGCACTGGGACGACCCGTCCTCGGACGGCTTCGCCTGGCGCCTCTTCCTCGTCGCCGGCGACCCGGACGACCCGGCCACCTACTTCGCCGGCTACCCGAAGGAGAAGGTCTCCCCGATCTCCTGCCCGGACAACGTGGCCTTCGACCCGCACGGCAACCTGTGGATCTCCACCGACGGCAACCAGCTCGGCTCGCACGACGGTCTTTTCGGCGTCGCCACCCACGGCGAGCGCCGCGGTGAGCTGAAGCAGTTCCTCACCGTCCCCAAGGGCGCGGAGACCTGCGGCCCGATCATCCAGGACCGCCGCGTCCTGGTGGCCGTGCAGCACCCGGGCGAGGTCGACGGCGCCTCCGTCGAGAACCCGGCCTCCGCCTGGCCCGACGGCCCCGGCAAGATCGTCCGGCCGTCCGTCGTCGCCGTCTGGCGCACCGACGGCCGCGACATCGGCGTCTGATCCGAAGCCGGGTCGGAGCCCGGTCCGGTAGCGGTACGCGTGGGCCTGGGGGTCAGCCGACCCCCAGGCCCTCCCGGAAGCGGACGAACTGCTCCTCCGGGTCGCCCGTGTACGCCCACGGCACCCACGCCGCCCGCGTCCCGAGCAGGGCGAGCAGCTCCCGGGCCGGCTCCACCTGGCCCGCGTAACAGGCCGCGTGCGCGAGGAAGTTGAGGTCCCCCACCTCCTCCGGGGCGACCGGGCGCGAGGCGTCCCGGCCGCCGATCCAGCGCTCGTAGGTGCGCCGCAGCTCGGTCACCGCCAGCTCGTGCTTCCAGTGCTGGTCGAAGCCGCGCACCGGGCCGCGGCCCAGCGCCCCGTCGGCGATGTAGCGGTACTCCTCCACCCGCGCCACCTGCACCAGGACCGGCAGCGCCGAACCGGGCGGAGCCACCCCCGCCGCGTCCCGCGCGAAGTCGTACATCGAGCCGTGGGTGCCGTGCCAGCGCGCGGAGAGGTAGCGCAGCACCTGCACGTGGCCCTCCGTGTTGTACGGGTCGCGGCGACGCAACTCGTCGAACCAATACCGCAGTTCGCGGCGCGGCACGCCGCCCTCGTACAGCCTGGCCACCGACAGCATCGACACCCACGGCATCGGGTCGGCGGGCGCCGCGTCCGCCGCGCCCCGGCAGGCGTCGACGGCCGCGTCGATCCGGGCCCGGTCCACGGCGGCGCCCCGGCCGGCCGCGATGGCCGCGTCGAAGACCCGGACCACCTCGGTCGCCGCCCGGAGCACCGCCGCGTCGGCGCTGCCCGGTTCGGCGGCCCGCCAGGTCTCGACGGTGGAGCTGCCGGCGGCGGCGTGCGAGAGCAGCCGGATCCGGTGGGTGCGGCGGGCCCAGTCGTCGCCGGTGGCGGCGAGCAGGTCCCGTACGCCCTGCCAGCGGCCGATCACGATGTCGTGGCGGGCCTCGGTCAGCGCGCGGTCACCGAAGTCCGGGTCGAAGTCGGGGGTGAACCGGTCTGCGCGGGACCGTCTGAGGGCGCGTCGGCGTACGCCCATGGGGGCCTCCTTCGATCGGTGCGTCGGTGGTGCGGCGGCTGTGGGAGGGGGCTGTGGGGAGGGAGAGGGGCGGCGTCAGAAGTCGGTGGCGTAGCTCTTGTCCCGCAGGCGGGCGCCGGGGGAGACCGGGGCCGACTCGTCGGCGGCGGCGAGGGCGCGGGAGGCGTCCAGGCGGGCGGGCCGGTAGTAGTCGCTGCCCTTGCGCCAGTACACCGCCATCGGGACGAGGCCGGCGGCGAGCCCGCCGAGGCCGATGGCGAGGGCGGTGGTGGACAGCTCGCCCAGCGACTCGACGAACGCCCACAGCATGAACGCGGCGCCGAGCAGCGGCCACACCCCGCCGAGCAGGAAGTTCTTCGCCGAGCGCAGCAGCAGCGACTTGTACGCGACGACGGCGGCGATGCCCGCCAGGCCGTAGTAGAAGGCGATCTGGAGGCCGATCGCGGAGACCGCGTCGCTCAGGATCCGCTGGACGGAGCCGGCGGCGGCCGCGGCGGCGAAGAGGACCAGCGCGGCGGCGCCGACGGCGGCGACCGCGACCCACGGGGTGTTCCAGCGGCGGTGGACCAGGCCGAGGGCGGCCGGGAGGGTCCGGTCGCGGCCCATCGCGAACAGCGAGCGGGTCACCTGGAGGAGGGTGGTCTCCAGGGTGGCGACCGTGGACAGGATCACGGCGACGACCAGCAGTTTCCCGCCGACGCCGGGCCAGATCTCCTCGCCGAGGACGGCGAGCACGTTCGGCCCGGCGGACAGGATCCCGTCGGCCGGAAGCAGCACGTTCACCGCGACCGTGAAGGCCACGAAGAGGAGGAAGACGAAGCCGACGCCGACCAGTGCGGCGAGCCCGGCCGTCCGCCGGCTGTTCCGGGTCTCCTCGCTGAGGTTGCTGGTCACGTCCCAGCCCCAGTAGTAGAACGCGGCGATCAGCGCGCCCGCCGCGAAGCCCTCGGGGCCGTGGAAGTGCCCGAGGCCGAACCAGGACCAGTCGAAGGCGACGGCCCGGCCGCGGTGCGCCACCGCCGCGAGGACGAACACGAGCAGGATCGCCATCTCGATCCCGGACATGAGGAGTTGGGCCCGTACGGTGAGCCGGGCGCCGCCCAGCACGACGCCGAGCATCAGCAGGAACCAGCAGGCGCCGACGCCGGTCGCCAGCGGTGTCGAGGCGGCGAGGTCGGCGTCGAAGAGGGCGAGGGTGAGCGTCCCGGCGGGCAGCGATCCGGCCACCATGAACACGGTCGCGGCGAAGACCAGCGCCCAGCCGGAGAGGAAGCCGAGGAAGGGGTGGAGGGTGCGGCCCACCCACGAGTAGCCGGCGCCCGCGTTGACGTCGATCCGGCCCAGGCGCGCGTAGGCGAGCACGATGCCGAACATCGGTATCGCGCAGGTGAGCAGCGCGGCCGGTCCGGCGTACCCGACCGCCCCGAAGAGGACGGCGGTCGTGGCGGCGAGCGAGTAGGCGGGGGCGCTGCCCGCGACGGCCATCACGATCGTGTCGAAGGTGCCGAGGACATTGGGCTGGAGCCCTCTGCTGGTGGTCGTGCGCATGACGGTGTCCTCGGAGTCCTGGGAGCGGGTGTGGGGGGTTCCGGACGACGGAGGGATAGGGGGCGGAGCGGCTGTGGAGGGGTGCGGTGAGGAGGGTGGCGGGCGGGTGAAGTGGCCCGGTGAGCGAGCCGGTTGGCCGTCCGGCGGCGGGCGCGGGCAGGGGTGCGGGCGCTGATCACGTCGGAGCGGTCGAGCGCATCGTAGTCGGCCCGGTGGAATCCGGTAACGGTGGCAGGAGGGTTCCGTTCCGTGACCGCCGGTAAGTCCGCCGATACGCCCCCACGTACCGTCCCAAAGGGGTTTACGGGGCGGTCAGCGCAGCTCGGGGCCGGCGATGGCGCGGGCCGCGCGGACCTCCTGGCGGAGCGGGGCGAGGACGCCCTCGTCGTCGCCGGGCAGTTCGGTGCGGACCGCGAAGAGGGTGTCGGTGGCGCGCAGGCCCTCGGCCAGTTCGCGCAGTTCGCGCGCCACGGCCGTCACCTCCGCCGGGTCCGGCGGCGGGGCACCGTGCGCGACCCGGATCCGGGCGGCCGTGGTGGCGTCCACGATCCGTTCGACGGCGATCGCCAGCGGCCACCAGGCGGCGGCCCGGGTGCCGGTCGGCGGCGGTTCGGTGAGGGCGCGCTGGAACTCGGAGCGGACCGCCGACAGGTCCCGGTACAGCGCGCGGCGGGCCCGCAGCCGGCCGGCGTTGGCGTCCGCGCCGAAGGCGCGTTCCACATAGGCGGCCGAGTCCGCGACGGCGTCGGCGAGCCGGTCGCCGATCCGGCTGTGCCAGGACTCCGGCCACAGCAGATAGCCGGCGACGAGCGCGATGGCGCAGCCGATGAGCGAGTCGTACAGGCGGGGCAGGACGAGGTCGAAGCCCTCCTGGTTGAGGGTGTCGGAGAGCAGCAGGATGACGGGGGTGATGGCCGCCGTCTGGAAGGCGTACCCCTTCGCCGAGAACGCCGGGATCAGCGCGGCGAGCAGCGCCATCACCGGCACGTCCCACCAGCCGCGGGGCACCTCGGCGAGGACCAGCGCGGCGGAGACGAGCCCCAGGCAGGTGCCGACCGCGCGCAGCACCGCCCGCGAGAACACCGAGCCGAAGTCCGGCTTCAGCACGAAGGTGACGGTGAGCGCGACCCAGTACGAGCGGGGCACCGCGATCAGCGACACCAGCGCCTGGGCGAGGCCGATGCAGAGCGCGAGGCGGAGCCCGTACCGCCAGGACGGCTCGGAGAGCAGCGTGGTGCGGGCGGTGCGGCGGGCGCGGACGGTGAGCGAGGCGGGGCGGCCGAGCCGGTCGTCGATGTCGTAGGGGTCGGGTTCGGCCTCGTGGACGACGGTGGCGGCGTGCCGGAGGGCGTGCTCGACGGCCTTCTCGGCGGGGCGGGCGGCGGGGCCGAAGACCGGCCCGGGCTGATCCGGGTGCTCGGTGCGGCCGCTCTCCACGGCGTCCGCGAGGTCGCGGACGGTCGCGGCGACGGCCGGCGGCAGCGGGCCGTACAGCCGGGCCCGCAGGTCGGCGGCGGGGGCCGCTTCGAGGAGCGGGACGAGGACGTTGAGCTGGGCGAGCAGCCGGGCCAGCGAGGAGGTGCGGCCGTGCTGACGGGTGCGGCGGGCCAGGATCAGGTCGTACGACTGGTTGAGCGAGGCGGTGACCTCCCGCCGTCTCTCCTGGTACGACTCCGAGCCCGCGGCCTCGTACAGGTCGGCCACCGTCCGGTAGGTGGCCGCCACCGCGGCCCGCTCGGGCGCGGCGCGGCGCAGCGGCCAGCCGAGGAGGGTCAGCGCCAGGACGACGAGACCGCCGGCCGTCAGCAGCAGCGGCGCCTTCCACCAGGGCTCGGGCATGGGGAGACCGGCGCCGACGACGGCGTTCAGGAGCAGCAGCAGGCCGGAGGCGGAGGCGACCGCGCCGATCGAGGAGATCATCCCCGAGACGAGCGCGACGAGCGTCAGCGTGGCGACCGCGAGCCAGCCCTGCCCGAAGACGAGCGTCCCGAGCGTGACGCCGAGGGCGCCGAACAGCTGCGGGACGGCGATGTTGAAGACCCGCATCCGGTAGGCGTCGGCGGTGTCGCCGATGACCCCGGAGAGCGCGCCCATCGAGACGAGCGCGCCGTACGCGGGCTGGTCCACGGCCAGCCCCACCGCCAGCGGCAACGACAGCGCGAGCGAGGCGCGGACGACGGCGGCCCAGGGGACGGGGGCGGGTGCGGGGCGGAGACCCGCGGTCAGCCACGCGGGAGGCACGAGCCGCCCGTCCCGCCTCCGTCCAGAACCCATGCCCTTCAACTTACGCGCCCGGTCCGGGCCGTGACGGCGCGGGGACCCGGGCCCGGTGCGGGGCGCCGGTCAGTTGCGGTAGGACTCGACTTCGGCGGCGGGGCGGAGGGCGGCGGTGTCGGGGTCCTCACCGAACTCCGCCTTCGCGCGCCGCTGCCGCAGCAGGTCCCAGCACTGGTCGAGGCGGACCTCCAGGTCGGCCAGGCGGGCGCGTTCCTCGGGGAGGAGGCCGCCGGTGCGGCGGCGGAGGGCGCGCTCCTCCTCCACGAGCGCTCCGATGTCGTCGAGGATCTGCTCGTTGTCCATGCCTCCAGCGTCGCCGATCAGCGCCCGTCGTGCAGGTCGAGGTCGGCGACGACGGCCCGGTGGTCGCTGCCGGGGAGGGTGGGGAAGCGGGTGGCCGTCGGGGTGAGGGCGGGGCTGGTGAGGACGTGGTCGATCTGCACGTACGGCGGGACGGGTCCCTCGGCGGGCCAGGTGGGGGTGCGGGAGGCGTCGGTGATCCGGGCCGCGTCGAGGAGGGGACGGGCGGCGACGAGGGAGCGGTAGGCGGCGTGGTCCTGGGAGGCGTTGAAGTCGCCCGCGAGGATCAGGGCCTCGCCGGAGGGGCGGGCGGCGACGGCGTCCCGGAGCCGGGCGAGTTCGGCCTTCCAGAGGGCGACCTGGCCGGGGACGGGCGGCATGGGGTGGGCGAGCTGGAGGCGTACCGGCCGCCCGGCGATCTCGGCCGTGGCGCCGGGCATGCCCATGGTCCCGGGGACGACGGACCGGTCGCGCAGCGGATAGGCGCTGAGCAGCACGGAGCCGGCGGAGCCCGCCGCGTCGACGGAGGCCCGGTGCGGCAGTTGCCGGGACAGCGCGGCGGTGAGGGCGCGCCCGCAGGCGGGGTCGCACTCGGAGACGTACAGCACCTGGGGCCGTTCCCGGCGCGCGAGGTCGATGAGGGAGCCGGTGGCCTGCCCGAACTCGACGTTCGCGGCGATGACCCGGAGCCGGGCGGTCGGGTTGCCGTGGGTGACGGCGAGCAGCGGGGTGTACGGCAGCGACGCCCACGCGGTGGCGGTGAGGACGAGCACCGCGAGGAAGGCGAGCACCCGGCGGCGGGCGGCGGCCGCGAGCAGCAGTCCGAGCCCGGCGGGGACGGTCAGCCAGGGGAGGAAGGAGAGGAGCTGGGGGAGCGGCGTGTCGCCGTCGACGTCGAGGGCGCGGCAGCCGGCGACGACCGCCGGGACGGCCAGGAGCGGCCCGGCGGCCCAGGCGAGCGCGCGGTCGCGGTGCCTGGGCCGGAGGGGTGGGGACGGCGGGGACGGGAGCTGTCGAGGGGGCCGGGGGGCTTCTCCCGGGTTCGTACCGTCGGGCGTACCACCGGTCGCTGCGGTGAGGGCTCGGTCCACCCCCTCAGTGTCGCAGGGCCCGCGTGATCTCCGCCGTCGTCGCCCCGTCGAGCGTCCGATTGCTGCGCGCCGTACCGGACTTGGAGGCTCCGGCCGGGACGCCGTCGACGGTGACGAGGACCGTGTCGAGGAAGTTCCCGCCGCCGTCCCGGAAGGTGACCAGGACCGTGTAGTCGGCGGTCTGGTCGAGGGGGTTGGCGGCGGTGACGGTGGCGACCGTGCGGTCGCCGTCGACGGAGGTCGGCCCGGCGACGACGTCGCCGGTGGCGTTCGCGCCGTCCTTGATCTGGTCCATCTTCTCCTGCGCGGCGGAGGCGACGGCGGCGGTCGCCGAGGAGACGAGGTCCCCGGCGGCCTCCTTGGCGGCGTCGCAACCGCCGCCGCCGCCGGCGACGGCGAGGGCGAGGAGGACGGCGCCCGCCGCCCGGCGCGACCGGACCGGTATCCGTGATCGTGTACCTGATCGCGTACCCGTACCTGATCGCGTACCCGTACCTGATCGCGTACGGGGTCGGTGGGCGGCCATCCGATGTCCCTCGTGTCTCTCGCCTCCCGCCGCTCAGACGCGGTCGCCGGTGCCGTACGCGTCGTCCGTGGCGAGGGCCCAGATCACGAAGACCGAGATGGCCATCGAGAACAGCGCCCACCAGGGCTGGTAGGGCAGGAAGAGGAACTGGGCGATGAGGTTGAGGGAGGCCAGGGAGATACCGGCGACCCGGCCCCACTCGGCGCCCTTGAGGATCCCGAAGCCGGCGATCGCGACGACGATGCCGAGGATCAGGTGGATCCAGCCCCAGGTGGTGAGGTCGAACTTGAAGACGTAGTCGCCGACGCGGGTGTAGACGTCGTCCTCGGCGATCCCGGCGATGCCCTGGAAGATGTCCATGACGCCGGTGACCAGCATGAGGACACCGGCGAAGAGCGTCCCGCCGGAGGCCCACGCCTCGGAGGTGCTCGACTTGTGCGGGCGGGGGGGTGCGGTGTTCTGGCTCATGGCCTCATCGTGGGAGCAATCGGGGGAATTCGGCCTTCCGGCTGGGCTGAACGGGTGAGCGGCGGTCCGCTCTTGCCTCGCCTGATTCTGGATGTGTAAGGTCCGAAATCCCGGAACCGCTGCATGATTCTGGACATCGAATGTCGAGGAACAAGGGAAGGAACCGACCCGTCATGACCGACCGGCGCACCCTCACCAACCCGCCCGCCCTCCACGACCCCGCCCCCTTCGGCTACAGCCACGCCGCCTCCGCCCCCGGCGAACTCGTCTTCGTCGCCGGGCAGTACGCCTCCGACGCCACCGGCGCGCCCGTCCCCGGCGACTTCGCCGCCCAGGTCGAGCTCTCCCTCACGAACCTGCGGCACGCCCTCGAAGGCGTCGGGCTCGGCTTCGAGCACGTCGTGCGGCTCGGCTCGTACGTCGTCGACCACGACCTCGGCAAGCTGGAGGTGCTCGGGAAGGCGCTGCACGCGGCCTTCGGCGAACGGCTCCCGGCGCAGACGCTCAGCGGGGTCGCCGCGCTGGCGCTGCCCGGCATGCTGTTCGAGATCGACGCGGTGGCGGTACGGCCGGGGCAGGGCGGCTGATCCACTTGCGGGGGCGGGGGCGGGGGTGTGCGCTGGACACGAGTGACCGCGACACGTGAAGGAGCCCCTGCCATGGCCGCACACGCAGCGGTACCCGCGCGGCGCCCCGTGAACCTGCACGGCGCCGTCCTGCCCGCCGTCATCGGCATCGCCTACGGCCTCTACGCCTCGACCGTCTCGCGCCACGGCGGAGCGCTGACCTGGGGCCAGCTGTGGCTCGGGCTCATCTCCGCGCTCCTCCTCGCCGGAGGCGTGTACGCGCTCCGCACCTACGGCCGCGCGCTGCCGCGCGAACTGCGGGCGGCGGCGTGGGGGGCGCTCGCGGGGGGCGCGATCGGCTTCCTCTACAGCCTGTCCGGCTCCAGCGTGCTCTCGGCGAGTGTGCTGGGGCTGATCGTGGCAGCGGGGGTGGGGGGCGGCGCCTTCTACCTCTTCTACACGCACGAAGACGCCACCGGCCACCCGGCCCCGTACTGACCCGCCCCCGCCTCCCGGAGGCCCTCCGTGTGGGCAGGCGTTCCGCTGGGCTGGGGGTACCCCCTGGACGA
This sequence comes from Streptomyces sp. NRRL F-5727, assembly GCF_000719555.1. GTDB lineage: Bacteria > Actinomycetota > Actinomycetes > Streptomycetales > Streptomycetaceae > Streptomyces. Next base: position 328 of record NZ_JOGX01000090.1, on the reverse strand, counting down.
AGTCCTTGGGGGAGGGTGGGCACACGGAACGGCGCGCCCGGCCGCGCCTAGGCTCCCGCGCCTGAACCCGCACCCGGTGTACAGCTCCGTACGGGTGCGGGTCCAGGCTCGGGGCGCGGAGGCACCGCTGAGGGTGCCGTTCCGTTGTGCCCACCCTCCCCCAAGCTCTCGGCTTCGCTCGAGCAGGGGGGACCCCCATCGCCCCTGCGGAACGCCTGCCCACAACGAAACGGCGCGGCTGCCCCCCAGCGGGCGCCACGGCCCGGGCGCGTGGGTGGGCACCGCCCACGACGCAGCGGCGCCATGGCCCTGGCGCGGGGGTGGGCAC
>NZ_JOGX01000089.1 GCF_000719555.1 Streptomyces sp. NRRL F-5727 | reverse complement strand
GGGGCGGGGGCGGGGGCGGGGGCGAAAGCCTTGTCGTGTGCCATGGGGTGTTCCTGTCCAGGTCTGCCGGGTCGGGGTTTTCCGGGGAAACAGAAAGACCCCTCGTGGAACACGAGAGGTCTGCGTGCGGGCGGTGGGGTCGGCCGGGAGGGGTCGCCTCCGGGTCACCTCGGTGCCGGCACGCGGGCGCTGATAATGAGCCGCCGCTGCATGCCCGGATCGTGCCACGGAGGGTCACACCACGGAAAACCCGTCTCACTCACCGGACAGCGCCCGGCACCCCGCCCTCCGGGCCGTCCCGCCCCCGCGAGACGGCCCGTCGCCGTCCGGCGGACCGGCCCCTCCCCGGCCGCGCCGGGCGGCCTGCTCCTCAGCCCGTCAGGGACGTCCACAGGGTGAGAGGGCGGTCCTCGACCGTGATCTGGTCCTCGTGGCCCCGGCCGTCGCGGATCACGATGATCCGGTACGCGTCCTGGTGGAACGCCCAGAAGAGGCTCAGGCCGTTGATCCGCTGCATGTCGGGTACCGCGAGGAACTCGTCGACCCGGCTGATCCCGGTCAGCGAACGCCACAGGTCGAGGCCGCGGTCGCCGCGCTCGACGGCGTCCTGGTGCGCCCTGCCGTCGGCGACCGAGATGAGCCGGTAGACCTGGGCGCCCATGAGCGTGTGGAACACCCAGTAGTAGCTCTTGCCGTCGACGCGCTGCAGGTCGGGGACGGGCAGGAAGGCGTCGACCTGCTCCACGCCGTTGAGCGAGACCCATGCGGAGAGGGAGCGGTCCGGGCGGTCGATCCGGGCGGCCCGCTCGGGCGGGAGTCCGGTCTCGGCTCCGTCGGCGACCGAGATCAGCCGGTAGACCTGCCGGCCCTCGACCGTGTGGAACAGCCAGAAGCGGCTGCGGCCGTCGACCCGCTGCTCGTCCGGGACGGGCAGGATCGCGTCGACCTTCGTCACCCCGGCGTAGCAGGGCCAGGCGGTCAGGGGCCGGTCCGGGCGTTCCCGGACGTCCGTGTGGTCGTCCCCGTCGGCGATGGAGAGGGTCCGGCAGACGGGGGTGCCGTCGGCGCCCGTCCCGTACGCCCAGTACCAGCTCTTGCCTCCGGTCCGCTGCATGTCGGGGATCGGCAGGAAGGCGTCGGTCGTGCGGACGACGGCGGGCGGCTTGTCGGTGAGCCGGCCGTCGCCCAGGAGCCGTAGCAGCCGTAGAGAGGGCACGAAGGCGTACACGGACCCTTCGGTGACCACGAACTGACTGAGAGTCAGTTTCGTGGTCTTCCCGGGGGTCTCGTAGCTGAGCGTGCCGGCGGCGCCGACCATCCCGTCGGGGCCCGGCTTCTCGGCCCGGTTCGGCGGGAAGTCCGGGCTGTCGATCCACGCCTTCTGGATGAACTCGAACTGCTGCACGAGGTCGGACTGGTAGCAGACGAAGAGCAGGCCGCGCTTCTCGTCGGGCCCGCCGGGCCCCTCCGAGGCGGGGTCGAAGGGGGCGCCGTAGGGGGCGCCGCGGCGGATGATCCGGCGGCGGTCCATGACCGGGTTCTCGTCGAACGGCCGCTCCCCCGGGTGCTCCTGGAGTCCGTCGCGGGGGTTGGTCTTGCGCAGGTGCGAGAAGAGCGGGGTGCGGAAGCCCTCGGGGTCGTCGCGGTAGCCGAAGTCGTTGTCCTCGTCGGCCAGCGCGTTGGAGGGCCGGTCGGCGTTGGGGCAGGTGGCGACGGGGGTGCCGGACCGCCAGCGGCCGACGAGGCGGGCGGCCAGCCACTCCGTGGTGGCCTCGGGCGGCACCACCTTGGCGTTCTTGAGCACCTTCAGCTGTCCGGCCACCTGCGACCAGAAGCCCGGGACGTCCTGGCCGAGCCGGCGCACCACCTGGAAGCTGCCGTTGTCGGCCCAGTCGGGCGTCGCGCGCGGCTCGCCGTCGACCCGGTCGAGCCCGACGACGAACTCGCCGGGCGGGATCAGCCGGGTGCCGTGATGACCCTTGACGTACTCGGGTTTGACCGGGTCCGGTTCGTCGAAGCCGATCACCCCGGGCTCGCTGACGCCGTCCTTGAAGCCGAAGTGCTCCTTGCCCCGGCGGGTGCCGGGCAGGGTGGCGGCGTCCTGCTGGAAGACGATCACGATCTTCGCCCCGGCGCACGCCTCGCGCTGCTGCCGGACCGCCGTCTGGAGGTCCTGGAGGGTGTCGGAGGCGATCGTGAGGACGGCGTGGACCTGCTCGCCCTTGCCGTCGCCGAAGAGCCACATCTCGGGCGAGCTGTCCCCGGTGTCGCCGAGGGCCCGCTTGTCCGAGCCCTGCTTGAACGCCTCCAGGCCGCTGCCGGGCGGGACGGACGGCAGCGGGTCCTTCCCGGTCAGCTCCCGCAGCCCCTCGTAGGTGAAGCTCACGTTGATCCAGGTGGCCCGCAGCGTCTTCGGGTCGTCGCCCGCCGACGCCTTCCGGGCCCTGCTGAAGGCGGCGTTGAAGGTCGCCACCTGCCTCGTCGTGGAGATCTGCGGCTCCAGCGCCCTGACCCAGGCGCGCGCCCTCGCCGGATCCTCGAACTTGAGGAACAGCAGGGTCATCTGGTCCTTCTTGAAGCCGGCGATCACATCGCCCTGGATGTCGTCGCTCTCACGCAGTCTCAGCTCGTCCGCCATGGTCCCTCCAGAAGATCGACACCTCCGCACCCTTGTCGCGCAGAGTGACCTGCAACGTAAGCGAGCAGGGAGGGGGCGACGGCCGGGGAGCGCCCCCTTCACTCGTTCACCGACGACAAACGGGCTGGTCAGGGGGCGCACGGGGCGCACCGGGGCGCTTTCGGCGCTCGCGATCACCCGGCTGCGTCGGTCGGGGCGACAGCCCGCCGACCCGCCGGAACACTGAGTCGCGTCACTGTGCGTGAACACGTGGCAGTCCTGTCACCGGCGTGCCCCGACCCTGTCCCCGTCGTCGGAACCGGCACGCCGTCCCACCCGGCAAGGAGTCCCATGTCCCCCGGAAACCCGCCCCGGCCCGCCCGCCGCGGGCTCGTCACGGCGCTCTCCCTCTGCGCGGCCACCGCGATGGCCGCGTCCATGGCCCTGGTGTCGGCCGGCCCCGTCCTCGCCCACACCGGCCACGGAGACGCCGACCACGGCGACGCCTTCCCGTACGCCCCCGCCTCCCGGGCGGCGAAGGCCCCCGTGGCCGTCGACCCCGCCGAGGCCGCGACGCTCGGCGAGGAGCACGCCGAGGAACACGCCCGCACCCGCAAGGCGATGGCCGACGTCGGCGAGTACCCGCAGACCACCCGGACGGCACGGCTCGGCGCGCTGACCGCCTCCCAGGAGAAGGCGAACGCGGGCTTCGACGCCTCGGAGTTCGGCCGGTTCCGGGAGTACTTCCAGTCCCCGGACTTCGCGGCCCACATCGCGCTGCTGCCCACCGGCAAGGTCCTGCTGTTCTCCTTCGAGCGGATCGAGGTGAACCCGCAGAAGGAACCGGCCCCCACCGACACGATCGGCAAGCCGAACGCCGGCCGGGCCTGGATCTGGGACCCCGCCAAGGGGACCGGCGCTGACGCGTTCACCGAGAAGAAGCCGCCGGTCGTCAACATGCCCGACGGCAAGAACGAGCCCCGGCCCGCCCCGTTCTTCTGCGCCGGCCACTCCTACCTGCCCAACGGCATGCTCGGGGTCTTCGGCGGCAACCTCGGCGGCAACGGCGGCTCCGGCGCCAAGCTGTCGCTGGTGTTCGACCCCTGGGCGGAGGAGTGGTACCTCAACAAGGACATGTCCGTCGGCCGGTGGTACCCCAGCGTCGTCACCGGCGCCGACGGGCGCCAGGTCGTCATGTCCGGGCAGTCGGAGCTCGGCTGGGGCACCCCCACCCCGGTCGTCGAGCGCTTCCCCGGCGCGGCGCACCCCGTCCCGTTCGACAAGGCGGTCAAGCCGGTCGGCTGGGCGGTGGACACCCTGAAGACCGAGGCGCCGTTCAAGTGGGACTACCCCCACCTGTTCTCGCTGCGCGACGGGAAGATCTACGGCCTCGGCCGCTCCGTGGACCAGCAGTGGGTCTTCGACACCGCCACCGACACCAGGACCGACCTGCCGAACCGCCCGGACGTCAACAAGAACATGCCCGGCCCCGACGGCGGGGAATGGCGGCGCAACTACGGCTCCGCGGTCCCCCTGCCGGCCGGCTTCCGGGGCCCCGACTCGGTCCTGGTCCTCGGCGGCGACCGCAACGACCCGAACACCTACCGCCTGGCCGGCGGCAAGTGGAACACCGAGAAGCCCCGCGCCTTCGGCCGCACCCAGGACGACACCCTGCTCCTGCCCAACGGCAACCTGCTCACCGTCAACGGCGCCTTCGACATCCGCGACTACGGCAACGGACCGTACAACCCGAACGCGGACCTGAAGTTCCGGCAGACCGAACTGCGCGACGAGAACGGCGACTGGAAGCTCGGCCCCGTCCAGCGGCTCCCCCGCGGCTACCACTCCAACGCCGTGGTCCTCCCGGACGGCCGCGTCATGATCACCGGCGACGAGCTCCAGCAGCTCGCCAACGACCCCGACATCGACGACACCAACAACGGCAGCATCGAGATCTACGAGCCGGCCTACCTCCACCAGGGCAGCCGCCCCCAGCTCGGCATGGTCTTCAACCCCACCGTCGGCTACAACGACAAGATCACGGTGAGCACCAGCACGCCCGGCGACGTCACCCGCGCCGTCCTGCTCGCCCCGACCACCGCGACGCACTCGATCAACACCAGCCAGCGCCACCTCGAACTGCGCGTCAAGAGCCGGAGCGGCAACTTCCTGGAGCTCCAGGCCCCGCCGAACGCGGCCGCGGCCCCGCCCGGCTACTACATGCTCTTCCTCCTGAACGAGGAGGGCGCCCCGAGCAAGGCCGGCTGGATCCAGCTCAAGCCGTCGACGGCGGCCACGAACGCCACCGCCGCCGCGGCCAAGCCCAAGGCCGAGACCAAGCCCCAGGCCGAGGCGAAGCCCGCAACCAAGGCATCCGCGGACTGACCCCACCCGCCCCCCTTCCGAGCCCCCAGCCCCGTCCCGGCGCTGGGGGCTCGCCCCCTGTCCGTGTCAGGCGATGGCACCCGCGCGGCCGAAGCGAAGGCGGACAGCGGGCAACGGGCAGCGGGCGTGGAATGGCCGAATGCGCGTGCGCCGCACCCCTTGACGCGCCCGGTCACCTCCGCGCGTCACCGCCGGGGCCACCGCGCGAGACCGCGTCGCCCGAGGACGAGCACCGTCCGCCACCTCGTGTCCCGTGCCGGCGCACCGGTCGGCGACCACCGGCCGGGACGGCGGGACGACGGCTCCCGGTGCTCACCGAGCGGTCCCGAACTCCCTCCGACAATTGGCCGGTTGCGGACGATCCGGACGGAAGGGATCCGGCACATTCTGTAGCTCCGCGCATTCCCTGCGACACACAGGAGGCACCGCATGCCCGTTATGCCCGCCGCTCGTACGGACGAGATCGTCACCGCCTGGCTCCAGGGAGCCGAGACCGCGCTCGGCGAGTACAACCCGGCCGGCCCGCTCTATGTGGGCGGTGCGGCCGGCGAGGCCGCGCTGACCGACGCCACCGAGGCGCTGTTCACCGGGTGCAGCAGCTGTTCCGGTTCGTGGCACAGCTACTGCTGCTGACGATCCGCCGTACCGCACCAGACGCGACACCCGGGGAGCCCGTGCGTACGGGCTCCCCGGCCCGTGGACCAGCCGTCAGGAGAGGACTCAGCATGGTGGAACCGGTGGCAGCGCCCCGATCGGCCGACGGACCGCCGCCCGAGGGATGGTTCGCGGTACCGGTGGGCGCCTTCGCGGGCCCGCTGTTCGCGGAACTGGACGACCGGATCCAGGGGATCGCCGGCCTGATCCCCGACGAGCGCGCCGTGCTCCGCGAGGCGACGCGCGAGGCACTGAACCGCACCCTCCAGCTCCGGCTCAACCGGGTGCTCCTGCTGGAACTGCGGGCCGCCGTCCTGGCCGGCGAACTGCCCGGCGCGGACTCGGCCGCCCGCTGGGACGCCTTCCTCCGGCACGCCTCCGCCCGCGGGTTCACCGAGGCTCTGCACCGACGGTACCCGGCGCTGCGCCCCCGCGCCTTCGCCTCGGGGCGCCTCCTCGTCGAGGGCGCCGTGGAGCTGGGCGCCCGGCTCGCCGCGGACCGGCGGGACATCGCCCGCCTGCTCGGCGACGACCCGGGCCCGCTGCGCGTCCTGGAGCTCGCGCGCGGGGACACCCACCACGGGGGACGGGCGGTGGCCCGACTGGTCTTCGGGGCGGGCAGCGCCATGTACAAGCCGCGGCCGGTCGAGGTGGACGCCGCGCTGCGCTCCTTCGTGTCCGCCGTCCCCGGCGCCGAGGACCTGGGCGTACCGCGGGTGGTGGTCCGGGACGGCTACGGCTGGGCCGAGCACCTCGACCACCGCTACTGCCGGGACGAGGCGGAACTCGCCCGCTTCTACCGGGCCCTGGGCGGCTGGCTGGCGGTGATGCGGCTCCTCGGCGGGACCGACCTGCACGCCGAGAACCTGGTCGCCCACGGCACGGTGCCCGCCGTCGTCGACGCCGAGGCCCTGTTCACGCCCGACGTCGAGGTTCCGCCGAGCGGACGCGGCGACGCCGTCGACCGGGCGGCCCGGACGATCCGCAACACCGTGCTGCGCACCGGCATCCTGCCGCTGCGCACCGACGGGTACGCCCTCGCCGGTGTCGACCTCTCCGCCGCGGGCGGTCTGCCCGGCCAGCAGCCGCGGATCCGCGTCCCGGTCATCGCGGACGGGGGCCTGGACACCGCCCGGATGGAGGTCGGCGTCGTGGACCTGCCGCCGGCCCGTAACCACCCCAGCCCCGAACCGGTGCTGATCCGCCACTGGGACCAGGTGCTGTCCGGCTTCGACGACCTCACCGGGGCGCTTGCGCGACTCGACGCGCGTGGTGAACTCCGCACGCTGCTGGGGAGGTTCGACGGCTGCGAGGTCCGCATGATCCGACGGCCCACCCAGACGTACACCGACATCGGCCGGATGCTCTGGCACCCGGCTTCGCTGCACGACCCCGACGCCGCCCTCGCGCGGGCCCGCGACATCCTCCACCGCAACGCCCTCGCCGCCCCCGGAGCCCCCCGCGAGCCGGCGGTGATCGACGGGGAGATCGCGGACCTGATGATCGGCGACGTCCCCGTGTTCACCGAACGCGTGGACGACCGGCGGCTGACCTCCTTCCTGGCGGGATGGCGACGGGCGGACCTCGCCCGCGAACGGGACACCATCCGCAGCGCACTGGTCGGCGCCTATCTGAACGAACGCCGGCTCCCCGACCGGGTACGGACACCGGCCGTCTCGCCGGGCGCCGAGGACCTGGACGGGCGGCGGCGCGCCCTGGCCGCCCAGGCCGTGGAGACGATCCGCGCGGCGGCCGTACGCGGGACCGACGCCACCACGACCTGGATCAGCCCGGTGCTCACGGACTACGGCTGGGCGGTCCGCCCGCTCGGCGCGGACCTCTACACCGGCCAGGGCGGCGTCGCCCTCGCCCTGGCCGAGTACCTGCGGGAGCAGCGGGCCGGGCGGGCCGACCCGGTGGCCGGTGTCGAGCCCCTGCTGGCCGGCGCACTGGAGGTGCTGGCCGCCACGGAGGACACCACGCCGACCCGCCAGCTCGGCGGGTTCACCGGCCTCGCGTCGCAGGTGTGGACCTGGGCCGCCCTGCACCGCCTCCTGGGTACGCCGGGGCTTCTCGACCGCGCCCGCGCCAGGGCCGCGCTGCTGACCCCGGAGGCCATCGCCGAGGACCGGGCCCTGGACGTCCTCGGCGGTGCGGCCGGCGTGATCGTCCCGCTGCTCGACCTCGCCGGTCTCACCGGCGAGGAGAGGTGGCTGGACGTCGCCGCGGAAGCCGGCCGGCGGCTGGAGCGCACCGCGATCGTCGACGGCCGGGGGGCGCGGTGGTCCACCGTGATGTTCCCGGAGGGCATCGGCGGCTTCGCGCACGGCGCCACCGGCGCCGGATGGGCCCTCACCCGGCTCGCCCTGTCCCCCGGCGGGAGCAGCACCGAACGGCGTCGCTGGCACGAACTCGGCTCCCTGGCCCATGACTTCGAGGAGTCGCTGTACTCCCCCGAGGAGGGCGCCTGGACCGACGCGCGGGTCGGCGGAGACGTCGACCACCCCACCGCGTGGTGCCACGGCAGCACGGGCATCGGCCTGGCCGCCGTCGACCTCCACGAGCGCACCGGCGACCCGCGCCATCTGGACACCGCACTCCGCTCCGGACCGGCCGGCCTGCGCGAGGGCTTCGGCTGGAGTCACACCCTCTGCCACGGCGACCTCGGACTCTGGGAACTCCTCCACCACCTGCGCGCTCTGCGGGGGTACGCGGGCCCGTCCGCCACCCAGGCCGACGCCGAGCTGCTCACCGGCATCGAACAGCGCGGCCCGGTCGGCGGCCTCGCGAAGGAGGCGTTCGCACCGGGCCTCCTCCCCGGCCTCTCGGGAGTGGTCCACCACCTGCTGCGGATGCACCCGGACGCCCGTCTGAGCTCCCCGCTCCTCCTCGCCCTCCCCCCGGCGTCCGCGTAGGTCCCGGGCTCGGGGATCGCCCGCGAGGTCGAGATCGCGCCGGGGGCCTCGCGACGCCCGTCCGCCCCGCCCCGCCCCGACCGGATACAGTGCGCGCAACAACAATCCGGTCGGGGAGGGGGCGTTCGGCGTGACCGAGGCCGGCAACACCCGTCCCGCCGAGGGGGAAGCGCGGGCGCCGCGGCAGAACCGGCTGCAGCGCCTGATGCGTCACGTCCCCCTGATCGCCCCCGTCCTGCTGTGGGCCGTGCCTTGCTGGGTGCTCCTGTACGGCGGCCAGCACTGGCCGCCGCCCGCCACTCCGGTCGGCACCGCGCTGTTCGCCCTCGCTCTCGTCGGGATGCCGTTCGCGATGGCGCGCGGCCACGGAAGGCGTCAGCAGGACCGGGCGGCGATCGTCGGTGACACCCTGCTGGGCGTCGGCTGGGTCCTGTTCACCTGGTCCGTCCTGCTCGGCGTCCTCCTGCGGCTCGCCCTGACCGTGGCCGGCGTCGGCGAGAGCCAGGACCGGGCCCGGATCGTCGCCTGCGCCGTCCTCGGCGTCACCGCCGTACTGCTCGGCTGGGGGTACGCCGAGGCCCGCCGCGTGCCGCGGGTGCGCCGGCTCGACGTGGTACTCCCGCGCCTGGGTCCCGGCCTCGACGGCTTCCGCGTCGCCCTCATCACCGACACCCACTACGGCCCCCTGGACCGGGCCCGCTGGTCGGCCCGGGTGTGCGAGACGGTGAACACCCTGGAGGCCGACCTGGTCTGCCACACCGGTGACATCGCGGACGGCACCGCCGAACGCCGCCGCGCCCAGGCCACACCGCTCGGCACCGTGCGGGCGACCCGGGCCCGTGTGTACGTCACCGGCAACCACGAGTACTACAGCGAGGCCCAGGGCTGGGTCGACCTGATGGACGAACTGGGCTGGCAGCCGCTCCGCAACCGCCATCTGCTGCTCGAACGCGGAGGTGACACCCTCGTGGTCGCCGGGGTGGACGACGTCACCGCCGAGTCCTCCGGCCTGGCGGGCCACCGCGCCCACCTCGCCGGAGCCCTGAGCGGCACCGACCCCGACCTGCCCGTGCTGCTTCTGGCGCACCAGCCCAAGTTCGTCGGTCAGGCAGCGGCCGCCGGCATCGACCTCCAGCTCTCCGGCCACACCCACGGCGGCCAGATCTGGCCCTTCCACCACCTGGTCCGCATCGACCAGCCCACCGTCGCCGGCCTGAGTCACCACGGCGTCCGCACCCTCCTCTACACCAGCCGCGGCACCGGCTTCTGGGGCCCGCCGTTCCGCGTCTTCGCCCCCAGCGAGATCACCCTCCTCGTCCTCCGCTCCCCGCGGCACTGACCGACGTCTCCTCTCCCCACCCATACCCGACGCACACCGCGATTCAGTAGACGAGCGGCCGGCATTCGACAACCGATCCACCAGAACGTGCGCACGTTCAGTGCGGATGTACTGAACCGACCTCCCCGTCTCAACTCCTCGCCGTCAAAGCGCCCTTCACGCTTGACACGGATCCGGCCCCGGGTGCCTCATGGGGGACACCCCCGACGCGCAGACCAGCAACCGAGTCGAGAATGCACTCTCTGACAACGTTGTCAGTAGTCCTCGGGAATTCTGCGCCGAAGGGGCTCCTTCCCCCATTTCCACCAAGGAGAGGCATGACCAAGTCACCGCGCAGGACGTGGCTCACGGCCGCCGGCAGCGCCCTCGCCGGCGTCGCCGGACTGCTGCTGCCCGTCTTCGGCACCGCCGGAACCGCCCAGGCCGCCCCGGCCGCCGAGTCCGGCATCCACGTCAGCAACGGCCGGATCTACGAGGCCAACGGCAACGAGTTCGTGATGCGCGGGGTCAACCACGCGCACACCTGGTACCCGACCGAGACCGGGGCCGTCGCCGACATCGCGGCCAAGGGTGCCAACACCGTCCGCGTCGTGCTGTCCAGCGGCGACCGCTGGACGGAGACCAGCACCTCACAGGTGTCCTCGATCATCGGCGACTGCAAGGCGAACAAGGTCATCTGCGTCCTGGAGGTGCACGACACCACCGGATACGGCGAGGACGGCGCCGCCGCCACCCTCGACCAGGCCGCCGACTACTGGGTCGGCATCAGGAGCGCCCTCCAGGGCCAGGAGGACTACGTCGTCGTCAACATCGGCAACGAGCCCTACGGCAACAGCGGTTACACCGCCTGGACCGAGGCCACCAAGAACGCCGTCGTGAAGCTCCGGAACGCCGGCATCGCCAACGCGCTGATGGTCGACGCCCCCAACTGGGGCCAGGACTGGTCGAACACCATGCGGTCCGACGCGGCCTCGGTCTTCGCCGCCGACCCCCGCCGCAACACCATCTTCTCCATCCACATGTACGGCGTGTACGACACGGCCGCCGAGGTCCAGGACTACCTGAACCACTTCGTCGCCAACCGACTCCCCATCGTCGTCGGCGAGTTCGGCGACCACCACAGCGACGGCGACCCCGACGAGAACGCCATCATGGCCACCGCCCGCTCGCTGCGCGTCGGCTACCTCGGCTGGTCCTGGAGCGGCAACGGCAGCGGCGTCGAATACCTCGACATGGTCAACGGCTTCGACGCCGGCTCCCTGACCCCCTGGGGCAACCGCTTCTTCAACGGCGCCGACGGGATCGCCGCCACCTCGACCCGCGCCACGATCTTCGGAGGCGGAAGCGGGGGCGGCGGCGACACCGGCGGAACGGCCCCGAACGGCTACCCGTACTGCGTCAACGGCAGCTCCTCCGACCCCGACGGCGACGGCTGGGGCTGGGAGAACCAGCGCTCCTGCGTCGTCCGCGGCAGCGCCGCCGACCGCTGACCGCCGACCTCGACCACCGGCCACCGGCCACCGGCCACCGGCCACCGGCCACTGACCACTGACCACTGACCACTGAAGGGTGTCCTCCCGTCCTGGCCGGCGGGCGGGCACCCCGTGTCGTGCCGCGGATCAGGCCGGCTGGGTCGCCCTGCAGGCGCACGGAGGCGGAGTCGCGGGCGAGCAGTTCACGGTGGCTTCCGGACGTCACCACCCGCCCCCGCTCCAGCACCACGATCCGGACCGCGCGCCTGATCGTGGAGAGCCGGTGCGCGACGACGAAGACCGTCCGAGCCGGCGACGAGACGCACGAGCGCCTCCTGGACCTGTGCCCGGGTAGCGGTGGTCGAGCGGACTGCGCGTCACGGTTTCTGGGGACTTCCTTCGTGGTGGCCGGCCGCGCCTCTCGCCGTGGCGCGCGGCCTCCTGGGATCGCGCCCGCCTCGCGCCGTGCCCGCAGACGTCTGCCGCCCGCGGCACGTCCTGGCGGTAGGGTCGGGGTGTCGAGGGTTCAGGATGGAGCTGGGGTGGCAGTGAAGCGGCCGACGATGGCGGACATCGCGCGTCGGGCGGGCGTGTCGAAGGTGGCGGTCTCGTACGCGCTCAACGACCAGCCCGGAGTGTCGGAGGCCACCCGCGCCTCGATCAAGAGCATCGCCGAGGAGCTGGGCTGGCGCCCGAACAGCGCCGCACGGGCGCTGACCGGCGGGCGGGCGCAGGCGGTCGGGCTGGTGGTCCGGCGGCCGGCGCGGACGCTGGGGGTCGAGCCGTTCTTCATGGAGTTCATCAGCGGTGTGGAGACGGTGCTCGCCGAGCACGCGTACGCGCTGATGCTGCAGATGGTGACGGACCAGGCGCAGGAGATCGAGATCTGCCGGCGCTGGTGGGGTGAGCGGCGGGTCGACGGCGTCCTGCTCATGGACCTGCAGACCGATGACGAACGGGTCGGCGCGGTACGGGAGATCGGGCTGCCCGCGGTGGCCATCGGGCCGCCGGACGTCGCCGGGGAGCTGCCGGCCGTCTGGTCGGACGACGGCGAGAGCGTGCGCGAGATCGTGCGGTACCTGGCGGCGCTGGGACACCGGCGGATCGCGCGGGTGGCGGGCCCCGCCGGGCTCGCGCACACGGCGGTCCGCGACGCGGCGCTCGCGGAGGTCTGCCGGGAGGCCGGCATCCCGGCGGCGGCCGTCGTGCACACCGACTACACCGGGGACGAGGGCGCGCGGGCCGCGCGGGCCCTGCTGATCGCCCCCGAACGGCCGACGGCGATCGTGTTCGACAACGACATCATGGCGGTCGCCGCGCTGTCCGTGGCGCAGGAGCTGGGCCTGTCGATCCCCGCCGACCTGTCGGTGGTGGCCTGGGACGAGTCGGCGCTGACGCAGGTGGTGCGCCCGACGCTGTCGGCCGTCAGTCGTGACATCCCGGCGTACGGGGCCCGCTCCGCGACCGCGCTGCTCGCCCTGATCGGCGGTGAGGACGTCGGCAGCATCCGCGAGGGATACGCGCACTTCGTGCCCCGGGGCAGTACGGCCCCGCCGCCGGAGCCCGGCCGTCGCTGATCGCCCGCCCCCCGGGGGGGGGCCATGCGGGGCCTGACCGCTCCCTCGTACGGCCCGGCCCCGCTGGATGGCATGGGCACTTCCCTACTTGGTGGCTCCCTGGGCGAAGCCGTTGTAGATCCAGCGCTGGAGGAGCAGGAAGACCACCAGTGTCGGGACGATGACCAGGATCGCGCCGGCCGAGATGGCCTCCCAGTGTGCTCCGAAGGGTCCCTTGAAACGGAACAGGGCGGTGGAGATCGTCCCCAGGTCCTCGGAGTGCAGGTAGAGGAAGGGGATGTAGAAGTCGTTGTAGGTGGTGATCCCCTTGATGATGACGACGGTGGCGATCGCGGGCTTGAGCAGCGGGAAGATGATCTTCCGGTAGATCGTGAAGGCGTTGGCCCCGTCGAGCCGGGCGGCCTCGTCCAGCGAGACGGGGATGCCTCGGATGAACTGCAGGAAGATGTAGACGGAGACGATGTCGGTGCCCATGTAGAGCAGGATGGGGGCCCAGCGGGTGTCGACGAGGCTGAAGCTGTTGATCACCTGGAAGGTCGCGACCTGGGTGGTGACGCCGGGCACGAGGGTGGCGATCAGGAAGCCGGCCATGACGGGCTTCCTGCCCCGGAAGTCGAAGCGGTCGACGGCGTACGCGGTCATGGAGCCGATGACCACCGTCCCGCCGATCGAGAAGACGAGGATGAACGCCGTGTTCCCGAACGCCGTCAGCATCTTGCCGTCGTGGAACGCGGTGACGTAGTTCTCGAAGTTGAACCAGTTCCCGGGCAGGGAGAGCGCGCTGCCCGAGCCGACCTCCTCCGACGTCTTGAGCGAGGTGAGGAAGACGACGGCAAGCGGGATCAGGACGACCGCGGACGCCACGATCAGCGACAGGTAGGTCAGCGCGCCTCCGACGCGCGGCCGGCGGCGGGAGGCGCGGGTCCCCTGCACGGTGGCGGTGGTGAGGTCGGGGGAGGTCATACGAGGTCCACCTTGTCGTCGGGCACGAGCCGGCGCTGGATCCAGGTGATCAGCAGGATGATCAGGAGCAGCACCACGGCCGCGGCCGAGGCCAGGCCGGTCTTGTTGAACTGGAAGGCGAGTTTGATCGTCTGGATGACGAAGGTCTGGGTGCCGGTGGCGCCGCCGGTCATGATGTAGGGGATCTCGAAGACCGACAACGAGCCGGAGATCGCCAGGAGCGCGCTGAGGCTGATGACGGGCTTGATGCCGGGGGCGATGATGTGCCGGAACTGCTTCCACCTCCCCGCCCCGTCGAGCTCCGCCGCCTCGTACAGCTCGCCCGGGATCGACTGGATCGCGCCGAGGAAGAGGACGAAGTTCAGTCCGGTGAAGCGCCAGACGGAGACGCCCGCGAGGGAGACGTTCGCGGAGGTCGGGTCACCGAGCCAGGGATGACCGGTGGTCACGCCGAACCAGGCGAGCACGGAGTCGAGGGTGCCGCCGTCCTGGAAGAAGTACAGGAAGACGAAGCCGATCGCGACGCCGTTGATCAGGTAGGGGAAGAAGAGGATCCCCTTGAAGAAGTTCCGGAACCGCAGGTTGAAGCTGAGGATCACCGCGAAGTACAGCGCGACGGCGATCTGGACCACGGAGGCCGCGAGGTAGTAGCCGCTGACGTAGAAGACGCGGAAGAGCTCGGGGCGGGTGAAGATCCGGACGTAGTTGTCGAACCCGACGTACTCCCGGTCCGGGCTCACGCCGTCCCAGTCGGTGAAGCTGTACGAGATCATGCTCGCGACGGGGACGTAGGTGAACGTGATCAGCAGGGCGAGCGGGGCCGCCAGGAAGAGCCAGGGCGTGATCCGCCGCAGGGGCGAGTCCCGCCAGGATCTCGTCCGTCCGGCGGCGGGGCCGCCGCGGCGGCCCGCCGGCCGGGGCCGTCCCCCCTGTGTGTCGGCCTCGGCCTTGTCCGTGCTGGATCGCCCTGTCATGGCGGCGCCCTCTGGTGCGGTGTCGGTGGTGTGGGTCATATCGGCCTTTCGTGTCCGCGGCTGCGGAAGGTCCAGGGGCCCCGGCCGGTGTCGTACGGCCGGGGCCACCCCGCCGGTATCAGCTGCCGACGGTCTTCGCCGCCTCGTCCCACCTCTTGTTCAGGTCGGCGAAGAAGTCCTCCAGGCTGCCCTTGGCGGCGCCGCGGGCCGTGTCGATCAGCTTCTGGCGGTAGTCCTGCTTGTTGAGGCCGATCTCGGCCGCCTCGTCGATGTCGTTGACGGTCGCGGTCTTCGCCTCGGAGCGGTCGAAGAACCTGACATCGTTGTCAACGAACTCCTTCAGAGTGGCGGGCATCGGGGCGGACTTCACGGCGGAGACCACGCCCTCCTTCTCCGCGAAGCCGGACTTCTCGGTGAACCAGTCCACCCAGGCGCGCGCCGCGGACTTGTTGTGCGAGTGGACGCTCACGGCCTGCTGGTAGTCGGACACCAGGGCGGCGCAGTGCTTGCCGTCCTTCTGGACCGGGAAGGGCATGAAGCCGATGTCCTCCGGCGCGCCGCCGGCCTTCTTCGCCGCGTCCTGCATCTGCGTGATCGACCAGGAACCGAGCATCATCGTGGCGATCTCGCCCTCACCGAGGAGCGCCTTGGAGGTCTCCCAGTTGGTGGTGGTCGGGTCCTTCTCCGACAGGCCCTGCTTCACGATGTCGTACAGGAGGCTGTCGATGGCGTTCAGCTCGCTCCCGGCCTTCCAGGGCGAGACCGGGCCGGCGAGGGCGTTGCCCGCCTGGGCGTCGCAGCCGACGACCCCCAGGTTGGCGGTCCACTGGACCATCGGCCAGCCGTCCTTGAAGTTGGTGTAGTACGGCGTGGCGCCGGTCTTCTCCCCGACCGCCTTCAGGCCGGCCAGGAACTCCTCCGGGGTCTTCGGCCAGCTGGTGACGCCTGCCTGCTTCCAGAGCTTCCTGTTGTAGACGAAGCCGTTGGCGGTGCCGAACTGGGCGATGCCGTAGACCTTGCCGTCCACCTCGCTCTTGTCGCTGAAGCGGTACTTCGACAGCTCGGCGGTGGTGCCGAGGGGGGCGAAGAACTTCGGGTAGTCGCTCTTGGCCACCGCGCCGGGGATGAGGAGCACGTCACCGTACTCGTTGGTGTTCATGCGGATCTTCACCTCCCCCTCGTAGTCGGTGATGCCGTCGAACTTCACCTTCACCTTGGGGTAGATCTTGTTGAACTCCGCCGCGTACTTCTGGAGCGTCCCGTTCTGCACCAGGTCGGTCCGCTGCGTGAGGACCTTGATCTCGCCGGAGACCTCCTGCGGGTCGGACGGCGGGGCGGCCACCTCTCCGGTGGCGCCACCACCTCCGCCGCCGCACGCCGACAGCGCGAGCATCACAGCGGCCAGCACGGCGCCCGGGAGCACGGTCGTCTTCTTGTTCCCCATGGCCCAACTCCTTCAAAGTCACGGCTCAGGTCAGCGGTGGGATGACGGCACTATGTCAGCCAGTCGTGAACCGGTAAAGTGCTGATTTCCCGCGTGATGCCTAATCGTTACCGGGGACCAGCCGCTTATCCCGGTCAGTCGGCGTCCCGCGCTCAATCCGCGCTCTTCCCGTGCCGACTGAACTTCACCGGTTCATGGACAGTTAAGTAAATGTACGGCTAGCTTGTCGGCCCGTACCCGCATCCCGCCCGCTGCCAGGCGATTGGAGCCGCACACCATGAAGGACGTCACCCGACTGCACGAGGGGTGGAGCCTGCGCCACGAGGACGCGCTGCTCCCCGCGCAGGTGCCCGGTTGTGTCCACACCGACCTGCTCGCCGCCGGGGTGATCCCGGACCCGTTCCTCGGACGGAACGAGACGGAGATCGCCTGGGTCGGGCGCCGCTCGTGGTCGTACGAGACCGAACTCACCGCCGCCGACGGCGGGCACGAGCGGAGCGAGCTCGTCTTCGAGGGCCTGGACACCGCCGCAGAGGTCCTGGTCGACGGCGAGTCGCTCGGCTCGACCCGGAACATGCACCGCGTCCACCGCTTGGACGTGACGGGGCGGACCGGCCGCCTGGAGGTGCGCTTCGCCTCGGCGTACGACGAGGCCGAGCGGGTCCGCGCGCTCACCGGCGACCGGCCGAACGTCTACCCCGAGCCGTTCCAGTACATCCGCAAGATGGCCTGCTCCTTCGGCTGGGACTGGGGCCCGACCGTGGTCACCGCCGGCATGTGGCGGCCGGTGCGGATCGAGCGCTGGTCGACCGCGCGGCTCGCGGAGGTCCGCCCGCTGGTCACCGTCGACGGCGCGACCGGCCACGTCGAGCTGCGCGTCCGGGCCGCCCGGACCGCGAGCGGCACCGACCGCTCGCTCACCCTGCGCGCCACGGTCGCCGGCGTGGTCGCCGAGACCTCCTTCACGGGCGCGGAGGCCGTGCTCCGCCTGGAGGTGCCCGAGCCCGAGCTGTGGTGGCCCCGGGGATACGGTGCCCAGCCGCTGTACGGGCTCGCCGTCGAGCTCCTGGACGAGGGCGGCGCGCCGCTCGACTCCTGGTCGCGGCGGATCGGCTTCCGCACGGTGACCGTCGACCGGTCCGCCGACGAACACGGCACCGGCTTCACCTTCGTCGTCAACGGCACGCGGATCTTCGCGCGCGGCGTCAACTGGATCCCCGACGACGTCCTGCCGTCCCGGGTCACCCCCGAGCGCTACCGCACCCGCCTCACCCAGGCCGCCGAGGCCAACGTCGACCTGGTACGGATCTGGGGCGGCGGGATCTACGAGCACGACGCCTTCTACGACGTCTGCGACGAGCTGGGCCTCATGGTCTGGCAGGACTTCCTCTTCGCCTGCGCCGCGTACCCCGAGGAGCAGCCGCTGCGCGGAGAGGTCGAGGCCGAGGCGCGCGACAACGTTGTCCGGCTGATGTCGCACGCCAGCCTCGTCCTGTGGAACGGCAACAACGAGAACCTGTGGGGCTTCCGCGACTGGGACTGGGAGGAGCCGCTGGCGGGCGACTCCTGGGGCGAGGGCTACTACCTCGGCGTCCTCCCCCGGATCGTCGCCGAGCTCGACCCGACCCGCCCGTACACGGCCGGCAGCCCCTGGTCCGGCTCCTGGGACCACCACCCCAACGACCCCCGGCACGGCACCCACCACTCGTGGGAGGTGTGGAACCGGCAGGACTACGCCGAGTACCGCGCCGACGTGCCGCGCTTCTGCGCCGAGTTCGGCTGGCAGGCCCCGCCCGCGGTCAGCACCCTGCGGCGCGCCCTGCCCGGCGAGGACCTGGCCCCCGACTCCCCCGGCATGCTCCACCACCAGAAGGCCGAGGACGGCAACGGCAAGCTGAACCGCGGCATCGACCGCCACTTCGGCCTGCCCGAGGGCGATTTCGACCGCTGGCACTACCTCGCCCAGGTCGTCCAGGCCCGGGCGGTGGCCGCCGGCATCGAGCACTGGCGCTCCCACTGGCCGGTCTGCGCGGGCACGGTCGTCTGGCAGCTCAACGACTGCTGGCCGGTCAGCAGTTGGGCCGCGATCGACGGCGAGGGGCACCTCAAGCCGCTCTACCACGAGCTGCGCCGCGTCTACGCCGACCGGCTCCTCAGCCTCGTGCCCGCCGCGGACGGCCCGGTCCTCGCCCTCGACAACCAGTCCGGCACCACCTGGCTCACCACCGTCACCCTGCGCCGCGTCGCCGCCGACGGCACCGTGCTCAAGGAGGCCGTGCTCGACCTGGAGGCCGCCGCCCGGACGGTCGTACGCCTGGTCGTCCCGGCCTCCCTCCTGCCGACGGCCGACTCCGGCAAGGAGCTCCTGGTCGCCGACGCCGACGGCCTGCGCGCGGTCCACCTCCCCGTGTACGAGAAGGACTTCGCCTATCCGGAGCCCGCGTACGACGTCCTGGTCGAGCCGGCCGGTGACGGCGACGCGGTCGTGACGGTCACCGCCCGGACCCTGGTGCGGGACCTGCTCCTCCAGGCGGACCGCCTCGCCCCGGCGGCGAGCGCCGACCACGGGCTGGTCACCCTGCTGCCGGGCGAGGAGGTCCGGATCACGGTGCGCGGCTGGGCGGGCGACGACCCGGAGGCCGTACGGGCGGCCCTGTTCAGCGTGGGAGCGGCGTGAGCGCCCCCTCCCCCCGTCTCCCCGGCCCGCGTGTCACGATCACCGATGTCGCCGCGCGGGCCGGCGTGTCCAAAGGCGCCGTCTCCCTCGCCTTCAACAACCGGCCCGGGGTGTCCCCGGCGACCAGGGAACGCATCTTCACGGCCGCCGAGGAGCTCGGCTGGAGCCCGAACCACACCGCGCGGAACCTCTCCGGCCGGCGGACGGGCATCATCGGCCTGGCCATCTGCCGCCCCGCCCGGCTCCTCGGCCTCGAACCCTTCTACATGGAGTTCATCTCCGGCATCGAGGACGTCCTCGCCGAGCGCTCCTGCTCCCTCCTCCTCCGGCTGGTCCGCGACCTGGCCGAGGAGACCGACCTCTACCGGGAGTGGTGGCGCAGCCGGACGGTCGGCGGGGCGATCCTCGTCGACTTCCACCGGGACGACCCGCGCATCCCGCCGCTGCGGGCGCTCGGCATGCCCGCGGTGGCCGTCGGCCACCCGTCCCTGACCGGCGGCTTCCCGTCCGTCTGGACGGACGACGCCTCCGCGGCGGCCGAGGCCGTGCGCTACCTGGCGGCCCTCGGCCACCGGCGGATCGCCCGGGTCGGTGGGCCCGCCGGCCTCGGCCACAGCGGCATCCGCGCCGCCGCCTTCGAGGCGACCATGGCCGAACTGGGCCTGGACGGACGGCGGCAGGTGGCGACCGGCTTCGTCGGGGAGGAGGGCGCGCGGGCCACCCGCAGCCTCCTGATGTCCCCGGACCGGCCGACGGCGATCCTGTACGACAACGACATCATGGCCGTCGCCGGAGCGGCGGTCGCCTCGGAGATGGGCCTCTCGGTCCCCGACGACGTCTCCCTCCTCGCCTGGGACGACTCGCAGCTGTGCCGGCTGACGCATCCGCCGCTCTCCGCGATGAGCCACGACGTCCACCACTTCGGCGAGGAGGTCGCCCGGACCCTGTTCGGCGTGATCGAGGGGACCCGCTCCGGCTCCCTCCAGGTGCCCACCCCGACCCTGACGCCGAGGGGCTCGACGGGGCCGCCGCGCCGCGTGTAGGCGGTCGGAGACGGCGTCGAGGGGCTTACCCGTACGGGTAAGCCCCTCGTTCCCGCGGTGGGGATGGTCCGCCGGATGCGGTTCAGGTCATCGCCTCTGCCGGTCGGCGGGTTCTCCGGTCGATTCCCGGCGGTCGAATGAAAGATACGGCCGGGATGGCCGACCACGGGAGCCTTTACATAACCGGTTAAGCTAACCCAGCGGTTGTTTCGCGACCCGTCCCGACCGTTCAGTCGAGGCGCTCCGCCGTGCCCGTCGTGGCGCGGAACACCGTCCCGTCCCCCTCCAGCCACGCCTCGGCGCCCGCCGGCACGTACACGGCCTGTCCGGGGCCGGTGCCGAGGCTCCGCCCGGAGGAGGAGACGGTCACGGTCCCGGCGGTGCAGAGGAGGATCTGCGGGGCGTCCAGCGTCAGGCGCCGGCGTGGTTCACCGGTCCGCAGGTCGTACCGGGACAGACGGAAGTCGTCCACGGGCGCCGGGTACACCTCCTCGCCCTCCTCGCCGCGGGGGGTCAGCACGCGGGCCGGGGGCGTGCCGAAGCGGACGATCCGGGTCAGCTCCTCGGCGTCGACGTGCTTGGAGGTCAGTCCGCACCGCAGGACGTTGTCGGAGTTCGCCATGATCTCCACGCCGAGCCCGGACAGGTACGCGTGCGGGACCCCGGCACCGAGGAACAGCGCCTCGCCGGGGCTCAGTTCGACGTACCGGAGCAGCAGCGCGGACAGCAGCCCGGAGTCGCCCGGGTGGGCCCGTGCGATGCGGTCGTAGGCGGCGATGTGGGCCTCGGCCGGGCCTTTCGCCGCGACGGCCAGCGCCCGGGCGACGGCGTCGAGGAGCCCCGCCGGGGGGCGGAGGAAGGCCCGGAAGACCTCCGCGAGCGCCTGGGGTTCGGCGACGACCCGCAGGGTCTCGGCGTACGGCCGGAGCGCCGGCACCTCCAGGGAGTCGAGCAGGTCGGCGGCGTCCGCCGGGGCCTGGAAGCCGCACAGCCCCCGGAACGGGGTGAGGGCGACGATCATCTCCGGCTTGTGCTGGTCGTCGCGGTAGTTGCGGTGGGCCGCGTCGAGAGGCACACCGAGCGCGTTCTCCCGGGCGAACCCGGCCTGGGCCTGGGCGAGGTCCGGGTGCACCTGGACGGAGAGCGGCGCGTCGGCGGCCAGGAGCTTGAGCAGGAACGGAAGCCGGGGCCCGAACCGGCGCACGGTGGCCGCACCGAGCTCGCCCTCCGGGTTCCCGGCGACCACCCGGTCCAGGGGTGTGAGGACGTCCTCCCGGAGCACGCGGGAGGGCGCCGCCGGGTGGGCGCCCATCCAGAGTTCGGCCTGGGGCGCTCCGGTGGGCGGCTCGCCCGTGAGTTCCGGCAGCAGGGTGCGGGAGCCCCAGTCGTAGGACTGGACGGTGTTGTGAAGGAGGTCCATGGTCGTTTCCTGGAGTGCGTGCGGTGGGGTGGAACCGGGGGCGTCCGGTGCCGATGCGCGCGGGCACGGGGAGGAGGCCCGCCGCGTCCGGCCGCCGGGGAGGCCGGAGGTCAGCCGGCCGTCCGCCCCCGCGTGCCGGCCGCGGCGCGGAACAGGTCGGCGGCGGCGACGCCCGCGGCGGCCGCGCCGATCAGTCCGGCGTCGAGGGCCAGGCCGGCGGGCACGACCGGGAGGTCGCGCGTGAAGTCGAGGGCGGCGTACGCCTTCAGGTGCCGCCGCAGCGGCGCGAACAGCACGTCGCCGGCCTGCGAGACCCCGCCGCCCAAGACGACCAGGTCGAGTTCGACGAGCGCGGCGGTCGCGGCGATGGCGGCGGCCAGGGCGCGGCCGGCCCGGTCGAACGCGTCGAGCGCCCTCGGGTCGCCCGCGCGGGCCGAGGCGGCCACCTCGCGGGCCGTGGCGGGAAGGCCGGCCGGGGGCGTCCAGCCGGATTCCAGGGCGTGGGCGGCGATCGCCGTACCGCTGGCGTAGCGCTCGACGCATCCCCGGGCGCCGCAGGGGCACAGCGGGCCGTGCTGTTCGACGGTGATGTGGCCGATGTGACCGGCGTTCCCGGTCCTCCCCGTGTGGACGGAACCCCCCAGGACCAGGCCGCCGCCGACGCCGGTCGAGACGACCATGCACAGGGCGTTCGCCGCGCCCTTCGCCGCGCCGATCCAGTGTTCCGCCGCCGCCATCGCGACCGCGTCGCCGACGAGCACCGGCTCGATCCCGTCCGGGACGGCGGGATGGCTCCGCACGCGCTCCACCAGGGGGAAGGAGCGCCAGGCCGGGATGTTGACCGGACTCACCGTGCCCGCGAACGTGTCCACCGGCCCCGCGCTCCCGATGCCCAGACAGGACAGCGCCGCCCACTCGGGACGGGCGGCCAGCTCGTCCAGGACGCCGGTCACCGCGCCCATCAGCGCCTCGGCGGACTCGCGCGCGGGCGTCGGCCGCTGCGCCCGCGCCACCACGCCCCCCTCCGCGTCGACCAGCGCCCCGGCGATCTTCGTACCACCGATGTCCAGCGCTCCGTACACGATCCCGCCCAACCTCTCCGAACCATCCGACCTTACGAAGCACCACTCTGCCGACGGATGACAACGTTGTCTAGAGCAAGACGGATGCGGTTAAGCGATGAGCGGCGCGCGACTCCCGGACCGCACGACTCCGACGCGAGTGGCGCCGGCACCGGCCGTGTCCGCCGCGCCGGCACCACGCGCCCTCCGGCACCCGTTACGCCCCCTTCGGTGTGGGGGCGGGGCGGCGGCGGGGTCGGCTGACGG
>NZ_JOGX01000088.1 GCF_000719555.1 Streptomyces sp. NRRL F-5727 | reverse complement strand
GGGGTGGGGGCGGTGGCGCCGGTGGGCGGTCCGGTGGGCGCGGTGGTGCCGGCCGCGGTGGGGCCGTGCGCGGGTCCGGCGGTGGGGCCGTGCGCGGGGGCGGCGGCGCGGCCGGCGGGGGTTCCGGCGGCGCCGGCGGCGGGTCCCGCGGGGGCCTCGGCGGCTTCGGCGAGGGCCGCGCCGGAGATCCCGTACAGGGTGAAGGCGCAGGCCAGCGCGGGGCCGAGGGCGGTTCTCCGGATGCTCCGGAGCGCGGGGCCGGACCGGGCGGCCCGCGCCGCCCGCGTCCGCCTCCGGGCGCGGCGGTGTCCGCCACCGCCTCCGCCGCCGCTGCCGCGTCTGCCGGTCCCGCCGCGTGTGGGAGTCACCGGGATCCCTCCCCTGCCGTGCCGCCGAGGTGTCCGACTCAGCGTCACATGACGGGGCGATCCCGGCATCCGGGGCGGCTACTTCTGGGGGTTGCCGGTGGAGATCTCCAGGGTGAACTCGGCGTCGGCGGCGCTGATGTCCGTACCGGCCGGCGGGTACTGGGCGAGGATCGTGTCCTCGCCGTAGGTGTTCTCGTCCACCGGGGTCTGCTTCTTGATCTTCCACCCGGCGGCGTGCAGGCAGTCCTTCACCGAGGTGAGGTTCTTGTAGGTGAAGTCGGGCACCTCGAACTTCTCGGGGTCGTCGCTCGACTCCCGCGGCTCGGTGCACTTCTTCGTCTCGATGGTCTTCGACAGGTCCGGGCCCTTGTGGCCGGGGCTGTCGGTCTGGGTCTGCTCCCCGCCGGTCGTGGCGCCGGCGGTGCCGGTGGCGCCGGTGGTGCCGCCGGTCTCCTTGTCCTTCATGTTGACGGCGGCGATCACGCCGCCGACCGCGATCAGGGCGACGAGGACCGCGCCGACGATCACCGGCATGTTCCGGCGCGGGGCGGCGGGGGCCGTCGGGGCGGGGGTCGGCGTGGGCGCGTAGGAGACGGGCTGCGGCGTCGGGTAGCCGGGGGCCGGGGTGGGGGCCTGCTGCGGGTAGCCGTACGCCGGGTTGGGCGCCGGCGTGGGAGCCGGCGTCGGCGGCCCGTACGGACCGGGCTGCGGCGTGTGCGCCGGGTACGGCTGCTGCACCTGCGCGGGCTGGTGCGGCGGCGGGGTCTGGCCGACCGGCGGGAAGACGGCCGAGCCGACGCCCGAGCCGCTGTTCACCGGCGTGCCGGGGACGATCACGGGGGCCGCGGACTGGCCGGCCGCGAGGACCCGCAGGCACTCGTCGCGCATCGCGGCGGCGCTCGGGAAGCGCTCGTTCGGGTTCTTCCGCAGCGCGCGGGCGACCAGTGCGTCCATCGCGGGCGTCACCGAGCGGTTGACGGAGGACGGGGCGACCGGCTCCTCCTGCACGTGCGCGTAGGCGATGGCGAGCGGGGAGTCGGCGTCGAAGGGGAGCCGGCCCGTCAGCAGCTGGAAGAGCATGATGCCGACCGAATAAAGGTCGGAGCGGGCGTCCACCGCCCGGCCGAGCGCCTGCTCGGGGGAGAGGTACTGGGGGGTGCCGACGACCATGCCGGTCTGGGTCATGGAGGTGACGCCGGACTGCATGGCGCGGGCGATGCCGAAGTCCATGACCTTCACGACGCCGCGCTTGGTCATCATCACGTTGCCGGGCTTGATGTCGCGGTGGACCAGGCCCATCTCGTGGCTGACCTCCAGCGCGGCGAGCACGTCCGCCGTCACCTTCAGCGCCTTGTCGGCGGGCATCGCCCCGTACTGGCGGACGTCGGAGGCGAGCACCGAGCCGAGCGGCTGGCCCTCCACGTACTCCATGACGATGTACGGCATGAGCCCGCCGTCGAGGGTGTCCTCGCCGGTGTCGAAGACCGAGACGATGTTGGTGTGCGAGAGCTTCGCCACGGCCTGCGCCTCGCGGCGGAACCGCTCGCGGAAGGACGCCTCGCGGCCCAGCTCGGTGTGGAGCGTCTTGATGGCGACCTGGCGGTCCAGCGCGCTGTCGTACGCGAGGTAGACCGAGGCCATACCGCCCTCGCCGAGGAGGTCGCGCAGCTGGTAGCGGCCGTTCGCGACCGAACCGCCCGCGTAGCGGCCGCCCTGAGCGCCGTCGTGGCTCATGTCTGCTGTCCCCCTGCGCCCCGAGGCGTCGGTCCGTCGTGTGCGGCCGGACCTCGATATCCCGCCGATTTTCTGGGCCAAGTCTGCCCGAGGCCCCTGACACGTCAAGCCGGGTGCCCGTTCCGTGACCCTCCGTACCGGTGGAGTCGGGCGGGGGCCGGGCGAAACCCGCGGAATTTGCACAGGCGTACGCGAGAAGGGTTGGATGGCCGGTCATCGCGAACCGTGATGTCGCACGAAGCCTGTAGCGTGACGACTGACCCACGGCACGGACAGACGACGGCGAGGACTCATGGAACCCGGATCCGACGCAGGTGGCGGTGTGCCCGGCGCTGCCGCGGAGTCATGGGGAGTCGGCCGCGTCGTCGGCGACGGCCGCTACCGTCTGACGCACCGTCTGGGCCGCGGCGGCATGGCCGAGGTCTTCGCCGCCGAGGACGTGCGGCTCGGCCGCACCGTCGCGGTGAAGCTGCTCCGCTCCGACCTCGCCGAGGACCCGGTCTCCAAGGCCCGGTTCACGCGCGAGGCGCAGTCGGTCGCCGGCCTCAACCACCACGCGATCGTGGCGGTGTACGACTCCGGCGAGGACATCGTCGACGGCCGCCCGGTGCCGTACATCGTGATGGAGCTCGTCGAGGGCCGCACCATCCGTGACCTGCTGGTCAGCGCGGAGGCCCCGGGGCCCGAGCAGGCCCTGGTGATCGTCTCCGGCGTCCTGGAGGCGCTGGCCTACTCGCACCAGCACGGCATCGTGCACCGCGACATCAAGCCGGCCAACGTGATCATCACGAACACCGGCGCCGTGAAGGTCATGGACTTCGGCATCGCCCGCGCCCTGCACGGGGCGCAGGCGACGATGACGCAGACCGGCATGGTCATGGGCACCCCGCAGTACCTCTCCCCGGAGCAGGCGCTCGGCAAGGCCGTCGACCACCGCTCCGACCTGTACGCGACGGGCTGTCTGCTCTACGAGCTCCTCGCGCTGCGGCCCCCCTTCACCGGTGAGACGCCGCTGTCGGTGGTCTACCAGCACGTGCAGGACATCCCGGTGCCGCCGTCCGAGGTCCGCGGCTCGACGCCGCCGGAGCTGGACGGCCTGGTGATGCGCTCGCTCGCGAAGGAGCCGGACGACCGGTTCCAGAGCGCCGAGGAGATGCGCGGGCTGATCCAGTACAGCCTGGAGATGCTCCGGCAGCAGGGCGGCCACACCGGCACCTGGAACACCGGCCCGGTGACCGTCCACGAGGGCGGGCACACGCCCGTGAACGGCATGGCGGCGACGACGGCCATGGGTCACCCGCCGCTCGGCGAGACGGCGCAGGGCCGGATCGTCCCGCTGCCCAACCCCGACGACGGCGGTTACAACGGCTACGACGACGGCACGGGCGGCACCGGCGGCTACGGCCAGAACGGCGGCTACGGCGGTCACGACGACGGCCGGGGCCGGCGGAACAGGATGGTGCTGTTCGCCGCGCTCGCGCTGGTCGCGATCGTCGCCGGCGTCGTCTTCGCGGTGAAGATGGCGGGCGACGGCGAGAAGGAGAAGAAGCCGGTCACGACGCCGACGACGGTGTCGCAGTCGCCGTCCACGGCCTCCGAGGAGCCCACCCCGTCCGAGGAGCCGTCCGAGGACCCGAACACCGGGCAGCCGAGCGACAGCAGCGGCGGCGGCGACGGCGGCACCACGCAGCAGCCGTGGAACCCGGACCCGACGACGGCGCCGACGACCGCTCCGACGACGCCGCCGCCGACCACCGAGCCGACGCCCACCGAGGAGCCGACGACGGACCCGACGGAGACCGGCGAGCCGACCACCGAGCCCACGGCCACCGAGGAGCCGACGGACCAGCCCACGGACGGCGGCGACGCCGGCGGCCAGACCGACCCGACCGGCGGCGGCAACGGCGACCCGAACACGCCGCCCACGGACGACTCGGGCGGCGGCGACGCCGGCGCCACGACCCCGTAAGGGCGTCTCAGTCGGAGAAGGCGTCGCGGACGGCGTCGTACTCCCGGGTCCACCACACGGCCAGGGCCGACACCGCGGGGAACTGCGGGTCGGCCCTGCGGTCGTTCAGCTGGTAGCGCCAGCGCAGCGTCCAGAAGTCGTTCAGCCGCTCCCACCACACCCGGTGCACCGCCGCCGCCAGCTCCGCGCCGTCGGCGCCGGTGGCCCGCCGGTACGCGCGCGCGTAGGCCCGCACCTTCTCCAGGTCCAGCTCGCCCCCCGGCCGTACGAAGAAGATCGCGGCGGCCCGGACGGCCTCCTCGGCCCGGGGGCGGACGCCGAGGCGGTCCCAGTCGACGATCGCGGCCGGTTCGGCGCCCCGGTAGAGCAGGTTCAGCGGGTGGAAGTCGCCGTGCACCCAGCCGGCCGTGGCGGGCGCCGGAGGGCGCCGGTGGGCGTGCTGGGCGATCAGCCGGCGGCGCTCCCGCAGCCGGTGCTCGGCGAGCGCGTCGAAGCCGCCGTACGGGCGGTGGGCGCGGGCCAGCCGGATCAGCTCGGCGATGTCGCGGAAGGTGTCCTCGGGGCGGGCGCTGTCGTGCCGGTCGCCGGCCGGCGGCGGCTCCATGACCCGGTCCAGGGTGGTGTGGACGCGGCCGAGGAGGGCGCCGAGCCGGCGGGAGCCTCCGGTGGTGAGCTGGGCGCCGTCGCGGTGCCGTCCCTCGACCCAGGGGTGCAGGGCGTAGCAGCGCCCGTCGATGACGGCGACGGTGCGGCCGCGGCTGTCGGGGAGCGGCGGGGCCACCGGCAGGCCCAGCGCGTGCAGCCGCTGGGTGGCGCGGTGCTGGCGGGTGATGGTGGCCCGGTCGGCGGTGGGGGCGTCCAGGTGCTGCTTGAGGAAGTAGCGGCCGCGGGTGGTGGAGAGCCGGTAGCCGCGGTTGAGCAGGCCCTCGGTGACGGGGACGCAGGACAGGGGCTCGCCGGCGTGCGGGTGGCGGCGCAGCAGGGCGCCGACCGGAGGAGCGGGGTGTTCAGATGAGCGCGGCACTCCGCAGATGTTAGATCACGCTGCGTGGTGCAGATGTCGCGGTGCGGAACCGGCCGCGGGGCCGTAGTCGATGCTGTGCACCGTGACGAACTGGGGTTCGATCCGCAGGTAGACGGGGACGAACGGCTCGCCGTCCACGCTCAGCGGCTCCGGGCCGAAGGCGGCCAGCTCCGCCGCGGTCGGCTCGACGATCTCGGCGGTGCCGGTGAACTGCACCGAACACAGGACGCCGGAGACCGGATCGAGATCGTCCGCCCCGTAGGCGACGACGCTGCCGCTGCACGCCTGGTGGTAGCCGAGGCCCTCGTGCATGCGGATCACGACGCTGCCGTCGGAGACGATGTGCCGGGCGGGCGCGACGAAGGGCATCGCCCGCATGCTCGTGGCGACCCGGCCGTACGACGCACGGCCGAGCAGTTCGATGGCGCGGATCTCCTCGGTGGACATGGTTCCACTCTCCGCCACCGGCACCCTGTCGGGAAGGGGCCGCGGCCCCGTCCCCCCGGGGACGTAGGTCCCGAGAACCGGCGACGGGCCCGCGCCGCTCCCCATGGCCGGGACCGGCGGGGGGAGCGGCGCGACCCCGGCGGGACCCGGTGGCTCTCAGTGACGCTCGGCCTGCATCCGCGCGACATACGCGGCGGCCTGCGAACGGCGCTCCATGCCCAGCTTCGACAGCAGGCTGGACACGTAGTTCTTGATGGTCTTCTCCGCCAGGTGGAGGCGCTCGCCGATGGCCCGGTTGGTCAGGCCCTCGCCGATCAGATCGAGGATCTTGCGCTCCTGCTCGGTGAGGTTGGCGAGCTTGTCGTCACCCTTCGGGCTGTTTCCGTCCCGCAGCCGCTCCAGGACCCGCGCCGTCGCCACCGGGTCGAGCAGCGACTTGCCGGCCGCCACGTCCCGGACCGCGTTCAGCAGTTCGTTGCCCCGAATGGCCTTCAGGACGTATCCCGAGGCTCCGGCCATGATCGCGTCGAAAAGCGCCTCGTCGTCCGCGTACGAGGTGAGCATCAGGCACTTGATCGAATCGTCCTGGGAGCGGACCTCGCGACAGACCTCGACCCCGCTGCCGTCGGGCAGCCGGACGTCGAGCACCGCCACGTCGGGGCGGGTCG
Organism: Streptomyces sp. NRRL F-5727; assembly: GCF_000719555.1. Lineage (GTDB taxonomy): Bacteria > Actinomycetota > Actinomycetes > Streptomycetales > Streptomycetaceae > Streptomyces. Next base: position 16,703 of record NZ_JOGX01000088.1, on the reverse strand, counting down.
CGGGGATCCTGACCAGGGCGTCGGCCGCGGTTCCGGCCTCGCCGACCACCTCGATGTCGTCCTCCACGGAAAGCAACTCGTGGACGCCGCGCCGGACGACTTCATGGTCATCCAGCAGAAATACCCGGATTTTTCCTTCTTCGCGCACGCAGCCAGTCTCACATATTGGCTCTTCCGGTGCCCGGGGTAGGCGGGTTACGGTGCCGGATGTTCCGACGACGGCGTCGGGCCGCTGCTCAGCGCGCTGACCTGGGTGAGCTCCCGCTTTTCTCGATTTACTTGGAAATCCAAGCAAAATCGCAGGTCAAGTGGGGTTTCGCAGGAATGCCGCGCTATGGGTAACGTGCCTTACGACGGCGCTCGCCGGGACACCTGTCACGCCGACCCCGGCCGCGTCGCACCCACCCCGTGCGCAGGGTACGGATAAGGCGGAGAGCCGCACTGGCCTTACCGGCGAACCCGGGGGCCGGACCGACGGAGGAGCACGCACGTGACCGTGGAGAGCACTGCCGCGCGCAAGACGACGCGACGCAGCAGCGGCGCCAAGCGCACCACCGGCGCCAGCGCCGGAGCCAAGAAGGCCGACCAGGCTCCGGCCGGGGAGCCCGAGCTCGTTCAGCTGCTGACGCCCGAGGGCGAGCGCGTTCAGCACCCCGACTACGACATCGACCTGAGCGCCGAGGAGCTGCGCGGTCTCTACCGCGACATGGTTCTCACCCGCCGCTTCGACGCCGAGGCGACCGCCCTGCAGCGCCAGGGCGAGCTGGGCCTGTGGGCCTCGCTGCTCGGCCAGGAGGCCGCCCAGATCGGCTCCGGCCGGGCCCTGCGCGACGACGACTACGTCTTCCCGACGTACCGGGAGCACGGCGTGGCCTGGTGCCGCGGCGTCGACCCCACCAACCTGCTGGGCATGTTCCGCGGCGTGAACAACGGCGGCTGGGACCCCAACAGCAACAACTTCCACCTGTACACGATCGTCCTCGGCTCGCAGACCCTGCACGCCACCGGCTACGCCATGGGCATCGCCAAGGACGGCGCGGACTCCGCGGTCCTCGCCTACTTCGGCGACGGCGCCTCCAGCCAGGGCGACGTCAACGAGTCGTTCGTCTTCTCCGCGGTCTACAACGCCCCGGTCGTCTTCTTCTGCCAGAACAACCAGTGGGCGATCTCCGAGCCCATCGAGAAGCAGACCCGCGTCCCGCTCTACCAGCGCGCCCGCGGCTTCGGCTTCCCCGGCGTCCGCGTCGACGGCAACGACGTCCTCGCGTGCCTGGCCGTCACCCGGTCGGCGCTGGAGCGCGCCCGCCGGGGCGAGGGCCCCACCCTGATCGAGGCGTTCACCTACCGGATGGCCGCCCACACGACCTCCGACGACCCGACCCGCTACCGCCGCGACGCGGAGCGCGAGGCGTGGGAGGCGAAGGACCCGATCCTCCGCCTGCGCGCGTACATGGAGAACGAGGGCCACGCCGACGCGGCCTTCTTCGAGGAGCTGGAGGCCGAGAGCGAGACCCTCGGCAAGCACGTCCGCGAGGTCGTCCGCGCCATGCCCGTACCGGAGCACATGGCGATGTTCGACCACACCTACGCGGACGGGCACGCGCTCGTCGACGAGGAGCGCGCGCAGTTCGCCGCCTACCAGGCGTCCTTCGCGGACGGAGAGGCCGAGTAATCATGGCTGTTCAGAAGCTTCCCCTCGCGAAGGCGCTCAACGAGTCGCTGCGCAAGGCCCTGGAGACCGACCCCAAGGTCGTCGTCATGGGCCTCGACGTCGGCAAGCTCGGCGGTGTCTTCCGCATCACCGACGGCCTCCAGAAGGACTTCGGCGAGGACCGGGTCATCGACACCCCGCTCGCCGAGTCCGGCATCGTCGGCACCGCGATCGGCCTCGCCCTGCGCGGCTACCGCCCCGTCGTGGAGATCCAGTTCGACGGCTTCGTCTTCCCGGCGTACGACCAGATCGTCACCCAGCTGGCGAAGATGCGGGCCCGCTCGCTCGGCACCGTGAAGATGCCGGTCGTCATCCGCATCCCGTACGGCGGCGGCATCGGCGCCGTCGAGCACCACTCCGAGTCCCCCGAGTCGCTCTTCGCGCACGTCGCGGGCCTCAAGGTCGTCACCCCGGCGAACTCCTCCGACGCCTACTGGATGCTCCAGCAGGCGATCCAGAGCGACGACCCGGTCATCTTCTTCGAGCCCAAGCGCCGCTACTGGGACAAGGGCGAGCTCGACACCGAGGCCATCCCCGGCGAGCTGCACAAGGCCCGCGTGGCCCGCGAGGGCACCGACCTCACGCTGGTCGCCTACGGCCCCATGGTGAAGACCTGCCTGGAGGCGGCCGCGGCCGCCGCCGAGGAGGGCCGTTCGGTCGAGGTCGTCGACCTGCGCTCGATCTCCCCGCTGGACTTCGACACCATCCAGGCGTCGGTCGAGAAGACCCGCCGGCTGGTCGTCGTCCACGAGGCCCCGGTGTTCTTCGGCTCCGGCGCGGAGATCGCCGCCCGGATCACCGAGCGCTGCTTCTACCACCTGGAGGCCCCCGTCCTGCGGGTCGGCGGCTACCACGCGCCGTACCCGCCGGCGCGCCTGGAGGAGGAGTACCTGCCGGGCCTGGACCGCGTGCTCGACGCCGTCGACCGCTCGCTGGCGTACTGAGGAGAGCACCGCCATGACGATCCGCGAATTCAAGATGCCCGACGTGGGCGAGGGCCTCACCGAGGCCGAGATCCTCAAGTGGTACGTCCAGCCCGGTGACACCGTCACCGACGGGCAGGTCGTCTGCGAGGTCGAGACGGCCAAGGCCGCCGTCGAGCTGCCGATCCCCTTCGACGGCACGGTCCACGAGCTGGTCTTCCCCGAGGGCACCACGGTCGACGTCGGCCAGGTCATCATCTCGGTGAACGTCGGCGGCGGCGCCCCGGCCGCGACCCCGGCCGCGACGCCGGCGTCGACCCCGGCCGCCGCCCCCGTGCAGGAGCCGGTGGCCGAGGAGCCCGAGCCGGAGGGCCGCCAGCCGGTCCTCGTCGGCTACGGCGTGGCCGCGAGCTCCACCAAGCGCCGCGCCCGCAAGACCGCGCCCGCCGCGCCCGTCGCGGTGGTCCCCGAGCAGCTGAACGGGCACGGCGCCGTGACCGCCGCGCCCAAGCCGCTGGCCAAGCCGCCGGTGCGCAAGCTCGCCAAGGACCTCGGCGTGGACCTCGCGGCGGTCGTCGCGACCGGCCCGGACGGGATCATCACCCGCGAGGACGTGCACCGCGCCGCCGCCCCGGCCGCACCCGCGGCCCCGGTCCAGGCACCGGCCGCCCCGCAGGCCCCGGCTCCGGCCCCCGCCGCCCCCGTCCAGGCGCCCGCCGCTGCCGTCGGCGCCGGCGACGCGCGGGAGACCCGGGTCCCGATCAAGGGCGTCCGCAAGGCCACGGCGGCGGCGATGGTCGGCTCCGCCTTCACCGCCCCGCACGTCACCGAGTTCGTGACCTTCGACATCACGCGCACGATGAAGCTGGTCGAGGAGCTCAAGTCCGACAAGGACATGGCGGGCCTGCGGGTCAACCCGCTCCTGCTCATCGCCAAGGCCGTCCTGGTCGCCGTCAAGCGCAACCCGGAGATCAACGCGGCCTGGGACGAGGCGGCGCAGGAGATCGTCCTCAAGCACTACGTGAACCTGGGCATCGCCGCGGCCACGCCGCGGGGCCTGATCGTCCCCAACATCAAGGACGCGCACGCCCAGACCCTGCCCCAGCTCTCGCGGTCCCTGAGCGAGCTGGTCGCCACCGCCCGCGAGGGCAAGACGACCCCGGCGGCCATGCAGGGCGGCACCTTCACCATCACCAACGTCGGCGTCTTCGGCGTCGACACCGGTACGCCGATCCTCAACCCCGGCGAGTCCGCGATCCTCGCGGTCGGCGCGATCAAGCTCCAGCCGTGGGTCCACAAGGGCAAGGTGAAGCCGCGTCAGGTCACCACGCTGGCGCTCTCCTTCGACCACCGCCTGGTCGACGGCGAACTCGGCTCCAAGTTCCTGGCCGACGTGGCTGCGATCCTGGAACAGCCGAAGAGGCTCATCACCTGGGCGTAGTCGTCCGGTTGGCGTGTTTCACGTGAAACAGGCCCGTCCACATCGCGGACGGGCCTGTTTGTTGTACACCCCTTGTATCTATGCTGTGCGCATGCCCTCCGCCGCACCGCCCTCCACCGAGCAGCCCACGGAACAGCCCCTCAAGCAGCCGCCCGCCGCCGAACGGGTCTACAGCCACGTCAAGCGGGCGGTTCTCGACCGCCGTTACGAGGGCGGCACCCTGCTCACCGAGGGGGAGCTGGCCCAGGCCGTGGGCGTCTCCCGCACCCCCGTCCGCGAGGCGCTGCTCAAGCTGGAGATGGAAGGGCTGCTGAAGCTCTACCCGAAGAAGGGCGCCCTCGTCCTCGCCGTCTCCGCCCAGGAGATCGCCGACGTCGTCGAGACCCGGCTCCTCGTCGAGGAGTTCGCCGTCCGCAAGGCCGTGCCCGCCCCGCCCGCGCTCCTCACCCGCCTCGAGGAACTCCTGGAGGAGCAGCAGCGGCAGGCCGGCGCCGGAGACCTCGCCGACGTCGCCGTCACCGACCGCTGCTTCCACGCCGAGATCGTCAGGCACGCCGGCAACCAGATCCTGGCCCGCCTCTACGACCAGCTCCGCGACCGCCAGCTCCGCATGGGCGTCGCCGTGATGCAGGCTCACCCCGACCGGGTCGCCCAGAACATCACCGAGCACGCCGAGATCCTCGACCGCCTGCGCGCCGGCGACGCGGAGGGCGCCGCCGCCGCCGTCCGCCGCCACCTCGGCCGCGTCGGCAGCCTGGTCCGGGGTGAGGACCGGTGAGCGGCCGCAACGGCTACGGCTCCGCCGTCACCCTCCCCGGCGACCCGCCCGGCGGCCGCCGCGCCGCCCTCGTCTGGGGCGTCGGCGTCGGCGTCTACTTCGTCGCCGTCATCTTCCGCACCTCGCTCGGCGTCGCCGGACTCGACGCCGCCGACCGCTTCCACGTGGGCGCCTCCGCGCTCTCCACCTTCTCCATACTCCAGCTGCTGGTTTACGCCGGCATGCAGATACCCGTCGGCCTCATGGTCGACCGGCTCGGCACCAAGAAGGTCCTCGCCCTCGGCGTCGTCCTCTTCACCCTGGGCCAGCTGGGCTTCGCGCTCTCCCCCACCTACCCCATGGCGCTCGCCTCCCGCGCCCTCCTCGGCTGCGGCGACGCCATGACGTTCATCAGCGTCCTCAGGCTCGGCGGCCGCTGGTTCCCGGCCCGCCGCGGCCCCCTCATCGCCCAGCTCGCCGGCCTCATCGGCATGGCCGGCAACCTGGTCTCGACCGTCGTCCTCTCCCGCGCCCTGCACGGCCTCGGCTGGACCACCACCTTCGTCGGCAGCTCCCTCGCCGGCGTCCTCGTCCTGGTCCTGCTGCTGCTCTTCCTCAAGGACCACCCGGAGGGGTACGAGCCCACCCCGGTCAAGCACGCCGGCGCCGCCTACGTCCGCCGGCAGATCGCCGAGTCCTGGCGCGAGCCCGGCACCCGGCTCGGCCTGTGGGTGCACTTCACCACCCAGTTCCCCGCGATGGTGTTCCTGCTGCTGTGGGGGCTGCCGTTCCTCGTCGAGGCGCAGGGCCTGTCCCGCGGCACCGCCGGCGAGCTGCTGACCCTCGTCGTGCTCTCCAACATGGCCGTCGGCCTCGCGTACGGGCAGATCATCGCCCGCCACGGCGGCGCCCGCGCCCCGCTCGCCCTCGGCACGGTCGCCGCCACCGCCCTGCTGTGGGCGGCCACGATCGCGTACCCCGGCGACCACGCCCCGATGTGGCTGCTCGTCACCCTCTGCGCGGTCCTCGGGGCCTGCGGACCGGCCTCCATGATCGGCTTCGACTTCGCCCGCCCGGCCAACCCGCCGGAGCGTCAGGGCACCGCCTCCGGCATCGTCAACATGGGTGGTTTCGTCGCCTCGATGACGACGCTGCTCGCCATCGGCGTGCTGCTCGACGCGACCGGCGACGACTACCGGATCGCCTTCTCCTCGGTCTTCGTCCTCGAAGCCCTCGGCGTCGTCCAGATCCTCCGCCTCAAGTCCCGCACCCACCGGCGGGAACGCGAACGGCTCGTCGCCAGCCGCGTGGAGGCCGTCCACGTCCCCGTATAGCGACCACGGGTGTCTACTTCGGCGTCACCGCGAAGTGGTCGAGGATCGCGGCCGCCAGCTCCGGGTCGCCCTCGGTCTTGATCCGGTCGGCCACCTCGGCCGGCCGGACCCGGCCGCAGGCCAGCCGCACGTACGTCTCCCAGTCCGTCGCCAGCGTCACCGCCGGGCCCAGTGACGGCGCCCCGTCGATCGAACCCCGCCCCTCCGCGTCCACCCGCACCGTCCGCAGGAACTCCACCGGACCGGTCACGTCCACCACGACCGCCGAACCCGCGGGCGCGCCCGCGTCCTTCGCGACCACCTTCGGCAGCGCCTCAAGGAGCAGGTCCCGCACCACCGTCGCGCCCGGCGAGTCCAGGTTCCCCGGCCGCCCGAGCGCGACCCGCAGGTCCTGCTCGTGCACCCACGTGTCGAAGGCCCGCAGCCGGTAGCCCTGCTCCAGGGTCTGCTCCGCGCCCAGCGGCGCCCGGATGACGTGATCGGGGGAGCGGTTCTCGTTGCGGAGCTGCCGGGCCCGGCGGATCAGGATGTACTCCAGCTCCGAGGTCATCTCCGGCGCCGTGTGGTGCCGCCGGACGTCGACCTGCACCTCCATGTAGCGGGCGAAGTCACTGCGCACGTGGTACAGGTCGCGGGGGAGCGAGTGGATCGGCCGCGGGTCGCCGAGCATCTCCGTCTCCATGCCGATCACATGGGACACGATGTCGCGCACCGACCAGCCGGGGCACGGAGTCGCCCGGTTCCACTCGCCCTCCACGAGCGGCTGCACCAGCTCGGCTATCGCTTCGATGGAATGGGTCCAGGCGTCGGCGTAGTTCTGGAGGCTGGGATGGACGGTCACGGGACCCCTCGACGTTCTTCGGTGCGGGCTGAAAACACGACTGGGCGACAGTGGAATGGGAGGCTCGGACGCTAAGTTACGCTCCCCGGGAGCACCCCGGCAGTGCTTTCGTGTGACGATCGTAGGCCGGTGTTGACGGCTTCAACGCCAGGACGGTGGTAGTGTGCGCGCCTCGCTGATCCAGATCGCGGTAGACCCGGACGAACCGGTCGCCGACCGGCGGGCCCGCGCGGCCCGCCTCGTACGGGAGGAGCACGGGGCCGCGGACCTCGTCGTCCTCCCCGAACTGTGGCCCGTGGGCGCCTTCGCCGCCGACCTCTTCGAGCCCGAGTCCGAACCCCTCCACGGTCCCACCTACACGTCGATGGCTGCTGCCGCCCGCGACGCCGAGGTCTGGCTGCACGCCGGCTCCTTCGTCGAGGCCGCCGGCGGCGCCCTCTATAACACCTCGCTGGTCTTCTCCCCCGACGGCGAACTCGCCGCCTCCTACCGCAAGATCCACCGCTTCGGCTTCGACAAGGGCGAGGCCGTCCTCATGGCCGCCGGGGAGGACCTGGTCACCTTCGACCTGCCGCACCTCACCGTCGGCGTCGGCACCTGCTACGACCTCCGCTTCCCCGAGCTCTTCCGGGGCCTCGTCGACGCCGGCGCCGAGGCGTTCGTCGTCCCCGCCGGCTGGCCCGCCCGCCGCCGCGCCCACTGGCGGCTCCTCGCCCAGGCCCGGGCCGTCGAGAACCAGGCGTACGTCCTCGCCTGCGGCACGGCCGGCAGTCACGCGGGCGTCGAACAGGCCGGCCACTCGCTGGTGGTCGACCCGTGGGGGGAGATCCTCGCGGAGGCCGGCCCCGGCGAGGAGGTCCTGCGGACCGTCCTGGACCCGGCGAAGCCCGCCGCGATCCGCGAGGAGTTCCCGGCCCTCAAGGACCGGGTCCTCGGCGTCGCCGCCCCGCACCGGGCGCGGGTCCGATGAGCGTGACGTCCCGGGACGGCGCCGTCGCCGCCTTCGCCGGGCTCTTCGGGCCGCCGCCCGAGGGGCCCGCGATCCCCGTCGACTGGGCGGCCGTCGAGGAGTGGCTCGGCCTGCCGCTGCCCGCCGACTACAAGGCGATCGCCGACGTCTACGGCCCCGTCGACCTCGGGGAACGGCTCTGGATCCAGACGCCGTACGCCCGCGACCGCGCCGGCTTCGACTACGGCCACTTCGTCGAGGAGTCCCGCCGGATGGCCCCCGGCGTCCTCCCCTTCGGCTCCACCCGCACCTCCGGCACCCTCTTCTGGGACACCGCCGCCGACGACCCGGACGCCTGGCCCGTCCTCCTCCACGACCCGCACGCGGAGCGCGCCGGCCGTGACCCCTGGCGCCGCCTCGGCGTGCCGCTCCTGCCCGCCCTCGCCCTGCTCGTGGAGGAGGGCCTGCCCCGCACCCTGGCCCGCAGCGGCCTCGCCGGCGACTCCGCCGGACCCTGGACCCCGCCGCCCCGCCGCCCGGCGCCGACCCCCGCGCAGCGTGCCGCGTTCACCGGCGGCGGCACCGGCCTCGACACCCTCACCGCCCTCGTCCCGCCGCCCCCGGAGCCGTACCTCGGGGAACGGGACTGGGAATGGACCTACGACCAGCTCGGCACCGTCCTCCCCCGCGCGTACGTCCGCTTCATGGAGACGTACGGCGGCGGCGTCTGGTGCGACTGGCTGCGCTTCCCGCTGCCCTGGGGCACCGGGCAGTACGACGTCGCGTCCTGGGCCGCGTGGTACGGCGACAACTACCGGTCGCTCCGCGCCGACCACCCCGAGTTCCACCCGCTGGCCGCCTGGCCCGAACCGCGCGGCTTCCTGCCCTTCGCGAAGTCCATCGACGGCGACCAGCTGGGCTGGCTCGCCGACGGCGACGACCCCGAGACCTGGCCGCTGATCATCGACCCCCGCCACGCGCGCGTGGGCCCGCCGCTCACCGGCACCCTCACCGGGGTCCTGCTCGCCTGGCTGCGCGGCGAACTCGACGTCGAGGGCCTGCCCCGCCTCACGTACCCGCACGAGGACCCGTTCGCCCTGATCACGTACGAGCCCCGAACGGACCCCCGCACCCGCTAGCGCGGCCCGCCGCTCAGGACGCCAGCTCGGCGGCGTCCGGGAGGAGGTCCGTCAGGGACTGCCACAGCCGCTTCGGCGTGACGCGGCGCAGCCGGAAGGGGCCCTCCGGGGTGACCCCGCCCTCGGCCACCGGCTCCGCCGGCAGCTCCCGCAGCCAGTAGCCCAGCGGCCCGCAGTCCCAGGCCGCCACGGCCCGCGCCACGACGCCCGGCCGGCCGCCCTGGCTCCCCTGCCAGGCGGCCGTGACCCGCCACTGGGAGCGCAGCTCGACGATCAGGTCGGCCAGCGGTCCGGCCGGGCCGCCCGCCGCCTCCAGCGCCGCCGCGACCAGCGCCCGCTCGTCCGCGCCCGGCGTCGACGCCGCCTTCTCCAGGGCGGCCAGGCCCGCCTCCAGCGCGCCGACCGTCGTCTCCACGACCGTCTCCTCCCGCGGCACGTCACCGGACTGGCGGAGCGCGACGAGGTCGGCGAGCGTCCACACCACCGTGCGCGGCTCGACGAGCCGGTAGACGGCCTCGGCCTCGCCCGGCCAGCTCTCGTGGCAGACGACGTTCTCCTCGCCGACGAGGAGCCCGTGGAGCAGGGTGCCCTGCCGGCCGCCGGCCTCCAGGGAGACGATCACGGTCGGCTGGACGACGGTCTTCATCACGGGCAGCAGCAGGGCCGACAGCTCCCCGGCACCGTTGATCAGCCCGGCCTCCCGCAGCTCCGCCTGCGCGCCCGCCATGGACTCCGGCACCGGCTGGCCGGTCGCCATCTGGGCCAGGACGAACACGTGGTCGTCAGCGAGACGGAAACGGGACCGGGTCACATCGAAGGAAGGCATCTTGTCGCTCATTCGCTTGAAAGAAGAAAAAGGGAAGGGGGGGAGGAACGGGATCAGTACTGGGACTCGGCGAACAGGTGCGTCACCCGCGACACCCCCGCCTTCACCGCCCCCAGCCGGGTCAGCGCCGACCGGTCCACCCCCGCGAAGATCAGCGCCAGGGACAGGTCGCCGCCCTCCGCGCGGCCGGCGACCTGGACCGAGAGGCGCCGCTTCTTCCCGCGGCCGGACTCCCGCACGGTGACGGTGACGCCCGGGTCCTCGTCGTCCGGCAGCCGGCTGAGGACGTAGCCGTTCTTGTCGAGCGCGGACAGCCGGTAGTCGTCGCCCGCGAACCGCAGGTGCAGGGCGCGCTGGTCGAGGGTGAGGCCCGCGCGGTTGCGCGACATGGGGACGACCCGGTCGCCGACGCGCAGGGTCGACCGGTTGAGGGTGGGCAGCTTCACGACGTCGGTGTGGATCCCGCGGGCCTCGAAGGAGGCCGTGGGGAGCAGGCCGCCGCGCAGCTCGGAGACGACGGCCGCCTCCTGGTTGCTCCGCGGCAGCGGCGCGGTGAGGACGATCTCGCCGAACTCCCGCGAGACCCCCTTGAAGCCGGCCCGGTAGTCGTGCCGGCCGCCCTCCTTCCACCAGAGCAGCTCGAAGGGGGTGACGTCGGTGTGCATGGTCCCTGTGTCCCTCTCAGTCGAATCCCGGCCGCGGCTCAGTCGAACGGGTTCAGCGCGCTGCCGAGCTTCTTCGCGCCGTCCTTGATGCCGTTGCCGATGTCGGACGCCTTGTCGCCGACCCAGTCGCCGGCCTGCTCCAGGCCCTTGCCGATGGCCTCGTGGTTGTCCCAGATGAGGGCCGCGCCGTACGCCACGCCCGTACCGACGGCCAGACCGAGGGTGACCGGGTTCGGGGCGACGGTCAGCGCCGTCATCGACGCGCTGAAGGCCGTGCCGGTCAGGTCCGAGGCGAACTTCGCCGGATCCGCCTTGATCATGTCGGTGTTGTACGTGGCGAGGTTGGCCACGCCGTACGCGGTGGCCGCGACGCCGCCGACGACACCGGCGCCGCGCAGCCAGCCGGCCGCCTTCGCCGCGTTGGCGAGACCGCCGTTCTGGGCGACCTTGACCAGGTTGGCCTCGGCGGCGGTCGGCATGAAGAAGGCGCCGTTCCGCATGAACCCGCCCCACATCGCCGCCTCGTCGGAGCCGGTGAGGGCGGTGGCCAGGCCCGGCGGGATCCTGCTGAGCAGACTGCCGGGCGCGGCGCCCGCGAGGCGCATGTTGAAGTGCTTGGAGAGGAAGGTGCCGGGCGCGGTCGGGTGCACGAACGGCGGCCGCAGCGCCTTGGAGAGCTTGTACGAGTACATGCCGGCCGCCGTCAGCGCACCGGCGAACGCGCCCGCCGTGATCGTGCCGTTGGTGAACTTGGAGACCAGCTCGGCCAGCTGCGGATTGCCGGTGAGCCGGGTGAGGCCGTCCTTCTGGAGACGCTTGATGTAGTCGTCGAGCGTCTCGTTGTCCTTCATCTCCAGCCAGGCGAGGTTCATCCGCTCGTCCTTGGCCTTGTCGTCGGCCGCGGCGACCTTGTCCGCGCCGCCGTTGAAGCCGCCGATCGTCTCGTCGTTCTTGTCGCCGCCGCCGTCCTTGACCACGGCCTCCAGGTCCTTCTTCAGGTCCTGGTCGGCGAGGTCGAACGCCTTCACACAGCCATCGATCTGCGCGGCCCAGGAGGACTCCGCCTCCCGGACGCTCCGGGCGTGGTCCGGGTCGTGCGCGGCGGCCTGCCGCTCCCCCTGGGTCAGCCGCCCGTAGTCGTACGCGACCCGGCCCTCCTCGGAGACCTTCATGCCGGCCTTCACCGCGTCCGCGCGGGCCGACTCCAGCTGCTTCTTCAGCTCCAGGAACTGCTGGTGCCCGTTGCGCAGCAGCGTCGCGGTGGCCTTCGCCTGCGTCTGCGCCGCCTGGTACTCGTACCGGGTGGCGGCGAAGTTGGTCCGCGCCGCCACGGCGCTCTCGCCGATCCAGGCCGGCGACTCGGGCAGCGACTGCACGCTGTCGCGGTAGCGCTCCTCGACCCGGTGCAGCTCCTTCGCCATCTCGTCCCACTTGTCGGCGGCGGCGGAGAGCTTGCCCAGGTCGGTGGTCATGATCTCGGAATACGTCAGCATGCCGGCGTCCTCCCTCAGTACCCGGCTATGGAGGAGACCGGCTGCACGCCCTTGATCTGCGTGCGGACGCCGACGTCCGTCCCGGAGAGGGTGACGACGGTGCCGCGCAGCGCGCCCTTCTCGTGCGCCAGCCGCGCGAGCAACGCCTTGACCTGGTTGTTCCACGTGGTGTCGACCGTCTTCAGACCGGCGGCGACGGCCCAGCCGCCGAACGCGGACACGGCGCTCGTGGTGGCCTCGTCGGCCCACTTGGCGGCCTTGCCGGTGTTCGGCTCCAGCTCGGTCTCGATGGTGTTCGCCGCCGCCCGCTTCTTCTCGGGCGCCGTACGCAGGTCCGGGGCGCCGCCGACGCCGCCGCGGCCACCGGTGCCGTCGTCCAGCTGGTTCAGCCGCATGGCCGCCGGTTCCTGTGCCGGTGTGGTGGACCGAAGGCCGGCCCATTCCTCGTCAAAACCCATCTCGCGGAGCCCCCATGGCAGTACGACGGACAGCACTTTGCAACTGCACCCGTATGGTTCCCTTTCACCGGCCCGGACACAAGGCGCGTGGCCCGGGCCTCACATGACCCTCACCCGTCCCGGGAGCGGGCGCACGGCGCCACTTCTTCGGGATTGGACCTGGGAACGGCCCTCCGCGGTTCCCACACTGTGGCCATGATCACCGAGAGCACCGCCACCCCGGACCACGGTGTCCGCCCCGAGACCCTCGCCGTGCACCCGCCCCGCGTCGAGATCACCGGCAGCACGCCGCTCGGCGTCCCCCTCCACCAGGGCCACGTCTTCGCCTTCGAGTCCGCCGACGCCCTCGCCGACTCCATGCACTCCGGCGACTCCTTCCTCTACAGCCGCATGGGCAACCCCACCGTCCGCACCCTGGAGGACGCCGTCGCCCGCCTGGAGGGCGCGGCCGGCGCGCTCTCCTTCGCCTCCGGCATGGGCGCCATCAACACCGTCCTCCTCGGACTGCTCTCCGGCGGCGGCCACGTCATCGCCCAGCGCTGCCTGTACGGCGGCACGTACGCGATGCTCACCGACCTCGCCGCCCGCTGGGGCGTCGAGGTCAGCTACGTCTCCGGCACGGACCCGGCGGAGGTCGCCGCCGCGCTGCGGCCCACCACCCGCCTCCTCTACCTGGAGACCATCGCCAACCCCACCACCCGCGTCGCCGACATCCCGGCCCTCGCCGCCGTCGCCCGCGAGGCCGGCGTCCCCGTCGCCGTCGACAACACCTTCGCCTCCCCGCTGCTCTGCCGCCCGCTCGCCCTCGGCGCCGACCTCGCGATCCACTCGGCCACCAAGTACCTCGCCGGGCACGCCGACGTCCTCGGCGGCGTCGTCGCCGTCGGCGACCCCGAGCTTCTCGCCCGGCTGCGCCACTTCGCCGTCGAACTGGGAGCCACCACCGACCCGTTCGCGGCCTGGCTGACCCTGCGCGGCATGCAGACCCTGCCGCTGCGGATGGAACGCCACTGCGCCTCGGCCGCCGACCTCGCCGCCCGGCTCGCGGCGCACCCGGCGGTCTCCGCCGTCCGCTACCCCGGCCTGGACGGCCACCCCGACCGGGAGATCGCCGAGCGGCTGCTGCCGGACGGTGCGGGCGGGGTGGTCTCGCTGGACCTCGCGGGCGGCCGGGACGCCGGCCGGGCCTTCGTCGAGGCGGTCCGGCTGGCCTCCCTCTCGGTCTCCCTCGGCGACGTGAAGACCCTGGTCATGCACCCGGCGTCCACCTCGCACCGCCAGCTCGACGCCGCCGCCCTGGAGGCGGCCGGCATCGGCCCCGGCACGGTCCGCCTCGCGGTCGGCATCGAGCACGTCGAGGACCTGTGGACGGACCTGGAACAGGCCCTGGCGAAGGCGCTCTAGCCCTCCCGCGCCAGCCGCCCGCTCCAGCCCTCCGGCTCCAGCTCTTCCGCTCCAGCCCGCTCGCTCTAGTCCTCTCGCTCGGCCATCCGGATCACGCACACCGCCACCGCGATCAGCAGGGCCGCGTCGGCGTCCTCGCGGACCACGTCCACGGCGTACGTGTCGCGGACGCGCAGCCACCGGCGGGAGATGTGGGCCAGGAGTTCGCCGTCGTACTCGACGGCGAACTCCCGGTCCAGGATCCGCCCGCTGACGTCCAGTTCGGTCCCGTCGACCAGCGTCACCCGGTAGTGGTTGCGCAGCAGCGAGAGCCGCTTGCGGCGCACCGTCGCGAGCGGCCGGTCGTCCCGCTCGATCGTCATCGCGTCCCGCAGCGCGAAGAACTTCTCCCGCAGGGTGACGAGCACCCGCCCCCCGGGGTCCTTCAGCTCCAGCGTGTCCCGCAGCCGCAGCGCCTTGCCGTCGACGAGGAAGGCGTGCCGGCCGTCCTCGTCCTCGATCCAGTAGTCGTCGCCGATCGCGAAGATCTTGTCCCGTACGAGGTATTTCATACGCCATGCCTCCCGCGCGCTGTTTCACGTGAAACAACGCACCCGTCACTCGAAGTAACGGGTGAACGCCTCCGGGCCCGTCCCCAGCGTCTCGCCGAAGGGCTCGTCGAGCTGATGGACCAGCAGCGCGGTGAAGGCGATGAAACCGGCGAGTCCCATCACCATCACCACATGCGTGCGGGTGTGATGGATCCCGAAGATGAACATGAAGGCCAGCGTGAGGAAACCGCCGAGGACCAGCCCGGCCCACAGCACCGGCGACAACCGCTCCTCCGCCGCCGCCTCCCGGCTGCGCCGCGCGTCGTCCACGTACCCGAGCTGGGCGAGCACCTCCTGCGCGGCGATCTGCTGCGAGACGGTGGCGGTGTCGCCGACCTCGCCGGCCCGCCGGAGCTGTTCGAGCAGCCGCCAGCCCTCGGGAGCGAGCGGCTGCCGGGCGGCCATCAGCGGCCACTCCACGTCCACGACGTGGTCGGCGTACGTCCGGGCCGCCGCCCGCAGCGGCTCGCGCCGGTCCTCCGGGAGGGCGTCGGCGAGCAGGTACGTCTGGTGCAGGGCGCTCGCCTCGGCCTGGGCGTGGTCGGAGGCGGCGGTCCGGGTGTCCCAGACGGAGACCAGGCAGAGGCCGAGGACGATCGCGTAGAGGACCGACACCATCATGGCGATGTACTCGGCGACGTCCTCGCGCGGTTCCTCGCTCTCGGGGAGGGGGAAGAGCCGCGTCTTCACGTAGACGGCGAACGCGCCGAGCAGGGCGATCCCGAAGACGACGACGAGCGTTTCGAGCACGACCACGGGTCAGGACCTCCGGTTGCCGAGGAGGGCGGCGGCGAGGGCCGCGGGTACGAGCAGGAGCAGCAGCATCACGACGACCCCCATCTCGTCCGCCTCCCGCCCGCGCCGCCGCAGCCGCCCGAGGAACCCCTCGTCGTCGAGACCGGCGGCCCGAGACGTGGCGTCCGCTGCGGGAGACTCCGGGCGCGAGGACTCCGGGCGCGAGGACGCCGGCCGCGGTGGGTCCGGGCGCGGGGCGGCGGCCACGGCACCCCCTTCCCGTACCCCCTCCGGCCCGGCGGGCGGCGCCTCGACCAGCCCCTCACCACCCACGCCCCCGGGCACGACGCCCGGCGGCGCCCCCACCCCGGCCTCGCCGACACCGATACCGGCACCGGCCCCGGCCTCGGCCCCGGTCGCCGGCGGGGCGTCCGGCGCGGGAGGCCCGACGGGCATCGCCCCCACGGGCGGAGGCACGGCGGCGACGCCACTCCCGGGCGCCCCGGGCGCCGCCCCGCCCACCCCGACACCCCCCGAACTCCCTTCGCCGTCCTGCGCCTCCTCCTCCGGCACGGTGAAGGAGGCCCCGGCGCGCGCGGTGAGCAGCGGTGCCGGGACCCGGCGCCCTGCGCTGTCGTAGGTTCCGACCCGGTCGGTCGCGGTGGCGACACCGGTGCTGCGATGCGTACCGGCCGGCCGCCGCACGGTCGCGGTGCAGCGCACGGAGGCGCCGGACGGGAGCACGGGGACGACGCCGGGCCGCCCACCGCAGTCCAAGGCCCCGGGGGAGAGCCGGAGCGCGGGATCGGTGAGGCGCACGTCGTACAGGGCCCGGTTGCCCCGGTTGGCGACGGTGTACGTGACGGCGGCCCCGCCCGCCGCCACGGCCACGCGCACCCGCTCGCCGAGGACGAGGGCGCCGAGGACGCCGGTGTACCCGGCGCGGTCGGTCGCGCGGGCGGTCAGCCCGAGGGACGGGACGCGGCCCTCGGCGCGGACGGTGGCGGTACGGGTCCCGGGCAGGGCGCGGAAGCGGGCGACGCACTCCATGGAGGTGAGCCCGACGAGGACCCGGCGCGGACACCGCACGACGACGCCGGACGGGTTCCCGGGATCGCGCACCCGCACCCCGTGCAGATCGGCCCCGCCCTGGTTCACCAGCCGGTACCGCTTCACCACCTGCCCCCCGGCCCGCACGGCGACCGGCCGCTCCCCGCCGGACGCCCGGTCGTTGACCGTGACGCTCAGCCGCAGCGCCCGGTCCCCGGCCCCGCCGGCCCGCGCCGCCCCGGACCCGGCGAGCACGAGACAGGGCAGCACGAGCGCTCCGGCGAGCAGCCCGGCCCCGACCCGAACGCCCCGACGCCCCCGGAAGCGGGAGTAATCCGATGATCTGCCCGCACACGTCATGCGCCCACCCCACCCGCTCCCCCCGCC